>CAZPQN010000006.1:35428-88137 GCA_964588795.1 uncultured bacterium
GAAGGGGTTACGACTCAGCACGGTTTGGGCCTCTGTCCTTTTCTGCGGTGGGGGTTGGATGTGGCCGGTCATGAAAGACGGGGCGAGTACATCTTTTGTCGCGTGGAATGCTCTTATGGGCAAATGCCGGACTGGAAAGTCAGCCTGTTGCCGGAACTGCGCCCGATTCGTGAAGGCCGCTATCTGACCGTGCGGCTTGGTCTCGGATTCGTAATCCACAAGACTGGTCGGTTCGGGTAATCCTAATAGGAAATAATTAGTTGTGGGGGTCAGCGCATCAGGACTACTTTGATGTGGCTGACGTACCCGCGCGCGGTCATGCGGCAGATGTAGATACCCCCGGGCACAGGTGAGCCGTCCTGGTCAGTTCCGTCCCAGTAGGTAGTGAAAACGCCCTGCGTGTAATTACCGCTTGCTAGCAGCTTCAGACGCTGACCCAGGAGGTCGTAGATCGCCACTTCGATCGGTCCGTACTCCGGATTCTCAAATTGAATGCGGGTTTCCGTGTTAAAGGGATTAGGGTAATTCTGGTGCAGAATGTATCTATCCGCATCGGCGGAGCTTCCGGCAAACCCGCGCGCCCCGATGGTGGTAAAGACAAATGGTCGGGTTTCTGTCCCCGATCCCCAGCGGCGGAGATTTTTATTATCGGTCGCCACAACTTTCCAGAAATAGCGTGCGGCGAAATCCAATTTATCAGGTGGGTAGTAAGCGAGGAGAGTATCTTTGGCGGGCGGCGTCAGGAGCACTTCGGTGACATTCTGCTGGAAAGAACTGTCCCGACTGTAATACAGGGTATAGGTTACCGAGGATCCGGGATCGCGATCGCGGGTCGGACGCCAGATGAAACCGGCGTCGAGCGCGACGGAGTCCTGTTTGAAAGCCGGAGCAAGCAAGAGAAACGGTTCGGGCGGCGATTCCACGGCGTTTACTCCAAAGCAAACCGGGGCACTCCATTCTCCCACCTTGCCGTCCGGATCAACCGCCGTAACCTGGTAACAGTAATACTTATCTTCTTTGAGAGTGGGCAATACGACGCTGGTTATGCCCGCTCGTGTGGTGAGCTGGCTGAACTTTCTTGGTTCTCCGGCCTCATAATACCGGACTAAATAGTGCAGATCTCGCTCATACTGATTGGGGTCCGGATCACCGGCGGCCAGCCAGCTGATTTGAGGACGCTGGGTGTCGACAATTGAGGAATCTCGGGGGATGAAACCACTGGTGATAGTATAAGGCGCTTCCTTGCGGGCATTGGTGATGAAGGAACTTAGTTCCGACCAGGGTGATGCGGCCCCGTGTTGATCACAGGCCCGCAGGCGGAAAAACCAGCGAACATTTTCGGTAAGATCAAGAGGGATCTGCAGGTAATTCTGACCGGCTTCGGTGCGAAATGTTTGGGCGGCGTCATGAAATTGCGAATTAGGGCAAACTTCGATCTCATAGGTGATATTTGAATGGAAATCGGCAAAATCAGGATCACTGGTTGCTTCCCAGCGGATTTCAGGACGATTAGTCGCCAGCATTTCGCCCGGCTTGGGAGCCAGGATTTTCCTGACCGGTCGGGGTGGGTCGTTTTGCGGATTGTAAGCCGCGCGCCAGACCGTGGGCGGAGTAGAGCTGGTTAGACCATGATTGTCTATACTGACCACGCGCCAATAGTAAAGTTCGTTGTCGCTCAGTTTTTTTAACCAGGCTACGGCCTGAGCCAGGCAGTAGCCCCGTGCCACTCCCGGCTGAGGAGTTTTTTCCTTCCGTAAAGTCGGTTCGCTGTGTCCATTGGTGCGAATCTGCAGTAAGGGTGGGTTAAATTCAGGTCGGAGATCGAACTCCAGCAGATAATCCACGCTGTCGCCCGGATCGGGATCGCCCGCCGCTTGCCACCAGAAGCAGGTGTTGGCGTCAAATTCGCTCAGGTGCTTGGGCGCCAACAATTTAGTCACTCCTGACGGGGGCTCGTTGATGTTATTGACCCAGAAAGAACTGACCTTCGACCACTCGGATTTGGCGTCAGCCAGGTCAACTGTGCGTACTTTCCAGAAGTATTGCCGGTTTTCAAGGAGTGGCGTGCGTACTTTGAGTTCGCAACGCTCAAAGGCACTTTCCTGCTGAATGAAAGTACGCCCCCCGAAAGTAGGGTCACGGCTTAAAACCACCTGATAGCGTAATTTGTCTGCGATATCCGGGTCGCTGGCCGGTCCCCAGCGAAGAATCGGATTGTGCGAATTAACGACCTGATTGTCGGGAGTGAAAGGTACCTGCGGCGGACCGGGTGCCAGATTGATACCGTCGTCAAATTTGAATACAGCGTTTGGCTGATCGGTAAGTGTTATTCCACCCCAGTCGTCCTTGACCGTAATGGAGAGATGGTAGCATTGTCCGTCTCTGAGGGTTGCGAGGTCGGGCAGACGATTCAGTTGCAGTCGAACGTGATTGTCATAGGAAACGGTCAATCCAGCTGTCCGGTGGGCTCTTGCCCGTTCCAAGGCAGAGTCCGTCAGCGCCAGGACGATCTGGCTGGAGGGGTCATCGGTCTGACGTATTTTCACCTCGCATGCCAGACGGTCATTCAAATCGGGGTCGGGCGCCATGATCCATTCAAGATAGCTCTCCGGGTTAAGGATGACGGTATCTTTTGGGGCAATGATCACCGGAGAAGGCGGAGGCTGATTGCTCAAATTGGCGGTGAACCGAAAGGTTTGCCGGGAGGGAGTAATCAGTCCGCCGGCGTCGCACGCCCGAATCCGCCAGTAGTACGGTAAATGATTGGCGGGATTGGCGAATAGGTATTCAGTTTTTGCAGCGGGCAATGAATCCTGAACCTGCAGGTTTTTAAAACGCGCATCCGTAGCGATTTCGACAATATAACTGGCGAGATCGGTATCCAGACCGGCATCGGGGTCGGTGGTCGCCTGCCACTTGAGCAGTGGCGGGGCATTGAGCACTTGCTGGTCAGGCGGGGATAGCAGATCGAAAACGCCTGGAGGTTCATTATACAGATTCAAGTGGAAAGACTTTATTCCGGACCAGGGCGAGAATTCGACTCCGTCGCCTGCTCGGGCGCTGACGAAATAGATTCTATTGTCAGGGAAATTGCGCCTGATAGTTATTGGGAAAAAGCCCGCATGGCCGGTACAGCTGGTATCCAGCAGGACGTTGCGCAGTGCAGGGTCGGAGGCAATTTTGACCTGGTATTGAAGCTGATTGGCTTCGACTTCCCGGTCATGAGCAGACTGTAAACTGAGGCTCATGGGACTGCCTGCAATAATCTGGTTGGGCGGCAGGATGATTTGCGGGATGGTGGGCGGGGAATTGATGGTAAACACGAGCGCTTGGGGTTCTGACCAGCCCATTTCGGGGTGCTTGGCGCTGATCGTGAAGCGATAACGTTCTCCTTTCGTGAACGCGCTTAATCCCAGAAACCTGAAAGCGTTTTCGCCCATCGTGACCAAACCCGAATCCCAGAGCAGCGAATCGCCGGTCGGAGTCTGCTGGTACAGTTCCATTTTGAGCAGATATTCATCGGCCAGATGGGAATACTGCCAGACGAACTGCGGCGCAAAGTCACTGACCTGCCGCAGGTCCTTTTCGTCGGTAATCTGCAGATTGCGGAGGCTAAAGCGTGGCGCAGTCTGCGCACTCAACTTCATGGTAACCAAGCCTATGCCTATCGCGATCAGCCAATATTTACATCTGGTGAGGTTCATGATTGTAAAATATAATCAATGACCGGCTGGGGCGCACGAAAAGATTATTGTGTCGGTTGCTTTCAATAAGAAAAAATCCCGAGAGGTCCGGGATTTTTAAGTCAAAGAATAATGTAATCTGCTTAGGATCAGGCAATGACGCTGATGATTTTGCGGGTGCGTCCTTTTTGCGCGAAAACGACTTTGCCATCGATCTTGGCGAAGATTGTGTTATCACTGCCGATCCCCACATTCTGTCCGGGATGAAATTTTGTCCCATGCTGGCGGACGATGATCGCGCCGGCCGTGATGAACTGACCACCAAAAGCCTTGACGCCCAGGCGTTGTCCCTGACTGTCTCGGCCGTTGCGTGAACTGCCAACACCTTTTTTATGTGCCATAGTAATTACTCCTTGGATTCTTTTGTGAGGGCTTTGGTTTTTGCCGTTGCGGTTTTTGTCCGGGGGCGGCTCTTTGGAGGAGTCGCCGGGGTCGCTTCTGCTACCGGCTGTGGCTCTGCCTCATGGGTCTGCGGGGCGGGGGGCTCGGGAGCCGTTCCGAATTGCGCCACGCTGAGGACGGTGTATTCCTGCCGATGCCCTTTTTTGACCTTGTAGCCTTTACGGCGTTTTTTCTTAAAGACGATGACCTTATCACTGCGTTGATGTGCTTTGACCGTGGTTTCGATACTTGTATCGGCGAGATAGGGAGTGCCGATCGCGACCGTCTCACCGGTCCGCAGGAAAAGAATTTTGGCGGCAACATATTTGGCCCCTATTTCCAGGTCGAGTTTGGGGACAGCGACGTCCCGGCCCGGTTCGAGAATGACCTGGTCGCCGGCGATTTCTGCGATAGCATAATTCTGGGTATTCATTGTACTCTCGGGTTGTGAATAAAAAAGCGGGGAAATTTAGGCAGTTACGTTCAATTATACAAGACACAGAGCGTGGAAAATCGCAAATCCCCGATATGTTGTTCACATCACCAGGGCGTCATCCAAATGTGGGGGCTATGCCGGATATTGGAAAACTCGTGATCTGCTTTCGTATTGGAACTTTGTACCGGCACCGCAGTCATTGGAAATTAAAAGTGCGGCAATTTTGATCAAGTCGTGCGGCTGGTTTAAGTTGCATTGCGGCAGAAGGAAATTTTAAAATTCCTCGGTAAGATCTTTACCGGTTTTAACCGAAATGAGACGAAAATCATCCGGGTTGACAGTCGGATCCTCGACAATCCGGAGACGCAGGAGATGGCGCCACTGGATTTTCCAGAGCAGACGACTGGTGGATTCACGCAGGTAGCGGGCAAAATCGGGGTTGAGGTGCAATTCCAGCCGGCGCTCGCGGGATTTGAGACGAAAACGGCGGAACCAGCTTTCCAGCTTGGTGACCAGTGATTCCTTGGAAGTGATACGTCCCGAACCGTGACAGACGGGGCATTCCTCGCTGACCGTGTGCAGGAGGGTAAGGCGGATGCGCTGACGGGTCATCTCCAGAAGCCCGAAATCCGAAATACCCAGCACCGAAACTTTGGCGCGGTCGCGTTGCAGTTCGCGTTTGAGTTCCTGCACGACGCGGCGTTTGTTGTCGTCTTCTTCCATGTCAATGAAATCAATGACGATCAGTCCGCCAATATCACGCAAACGTAACTGCCGGGCAATTTCCTTGGCGGCCTGCAGATTGATCTTGAGGGAATTCTCCTCATGCTCCTTTTTACCAATGAACTTGCCGCTGTTGACGTCAATCGTCGCCATGGCCTCAGTGTGTTCAATGACTAAAAATCCGCCGCTCTTCAGCCAGATGCGTTTATTGAGAGTTTTTTCGAGTTCCTTTTCGACATTGTATTGCTCGAAAAGAAGATTGCGCGAATGATAATACTCCAGCTTTTTTACGTATTCTGGGGAGGAACTTTTAATATAGGACAGAATGTCGCGATACAGGTCTTTGGTATCAACGATAATCTTATCAACGTCGGGAGTCAGCAGGTCCCGCATCACCGAGGCGCTCAGGTCCATATCGGCGTAGACGCAGGTCGGTGCCGGCTGAGTACGGACATTCTCTTCCAGCTCCGCCCATTTTTGCAGCAGATTCTCGAGATCGGCGCGCAGGGCTTTTTCGGATTGGCCTTCGGCTACGGTCCGGATGATGAGACCGAATTTGGCCGGTTTAAGAGCGCGGGCGAGATTGCGCAGACGGCGTTTTTCGCTGTACTGGCGAATCTTTTTCGAGATGCCGATGTAGTCGGCGTTCGGCACGAGCACGATGAAGCGCCCGGGGATGGAAATATTGGTGGTGACCCGCGCCCCTTTTTTGGCGAACGGTTCCTTGATGACCTGCACGAGGATTTCCTGCCCGGTTTGCAGATTAAATTCATGCCGCCGCCGGGGTTTCTTGCGCTCCGGCGCGAGGGCTTGTTCGACGTCTTCGGCGTCTTCCTCTTCGTCCCGGCTGATATTTTCCACCCAGGCGAGGTCGGCGGGGTCTTCGATCTCGGAAAAAGGCAGAAAGGCATTGTACTCATGCCCGATTTTAACGAAAGCGGCCTGAATGCCGTCCACGACATTCTCGACCGTTCCCTTGAAAATGCTGCCGACCAGCCGGGTTTTGCCGGGCTTTTCGACGAAAAATTCGACCAGCTCCCCATTTTCAAGGATGGCAATGCGCGTTTCCTTGGTGGTGGCGCTGATTAAAATGTGTTTTTCCATATAAATTTCCTGATACTTTTATTCCAAAGGCGTTAGGGCGACTCGCTGACGAAGGACAGTATAACTATGGTCAGGAATTCCCAGCGCCCGGATGACTTCATTGACTTTCACAGAACGACCGTTGATGACTTTCAGCGTTAGGCTGAGGGTGGCGTTTAACAGAGATAAGTTAGTGATAAACGGGCGAATATTTATGTCTTTTGTAAACGATGCGGATTGGCGCGCCACCAGGATCACGGTATTGGCGAGCAGAGGAGCGATTTTTTCCGGCAGGTCAGTGGGAGGATTGGCGAGCTGGATCTGATACTGCGTTTCCGTTGTTCGGCTATAAACGGAAGGCGCGCTGGCCGGTAAAATTTGCGCGGCTTGCACCGCAAAACCGTCCGGCAATACCCGATTAAGTCTGTCAGGAATATCAGCATAAGCCCGTTTCAGGGTGATTTCCAGCCACTCCTCACTGCTGGCATAGCCGGTAGGCAGGGGCAGGCCGGCAGAAATTTTAGGTTGAGGGTGAAAGCCTCCAGTCATGGTTGGTTCCAACCCAGCCCGGCGCAGACTGTGCCGGAAAACGCGCAGAACATCTAAATGAGAAGTGAAAACCGCTGAGTTTCGTTTGCTCCATCGGATCAGGTAACGTACGCTGGGCGTATCGTCCGAGACGCTGGTCGAAAGCGCCGGCGCCAAAGGAGGCGCATCTCCGACGATTTGCATCTGTGCTCCGTCAAGACTACAGACGCCGCAGTTCAGGCACCCCGCGCGACAATCCGGGGTGAAAACTTCATCCCGCGCCCGGGCGCGTTCACCGAGTAAATAGGCCCGCGTGACTCCGCAATCGATTATTTCCCAGGGTAATTTTTGTGTTTCTGACCGTTCTGACAGATACTGGCCAGGATCCAGATGGTGTTCGTTCAGCGCGGCATCCCACAGTTCCGGTCGAAAATGCTCGGACCAGGCCTCGAAACGAGCCCCTTTCTGATGAGCGCTGTGGATCACATTGGCCAACCGGCGATCGCCGCGTGCCAGGATGGCTTCCAGGCGCGAGGCCCGGGGCGCCCGCGCCATGACCTTGGTACCCTTTAACGCGCGGAGAAGCGGTTTAAGCAGGTCGAGCCGCCGCTGGATTTCCCGATCGTCAACCATTGACTCCCACTGGAAAGGGGTAAACGGTTTCGGAATAAAGGTGGACAGCGTGATATTCAAATTGAGCCGCTTGCCACCGGCGGACAGTACCTCGCGGCACAGGTCGTAAATGGCGACAAGATCGGAGTCCGTTTCGGTAGGCAGGCCGAGCATGAAATAGAGTTTGACGAGCCGCCAACCATTGGCCACCGCCGTACTCACTGTTTGCAGAAGATCGGTGTTCGTAATCTGCTTGTTGATCACTCGGCGAAGGCGCTCGGAACCGGCTTCCGGGGCGAATGTCAATCCGGTTTTGCGTACTTCCTGTCCGGTCTGAGTCAGGAGTTCACTGAAACTGTCCAGACGCAAGGAGGGATAAGACAGAGCAATATTTCTTTGGCGCAATTGAGGATCTAAGCTCATTAGGAGTGGCCTGAGCGCGCTGTAATCGGAGGTCGAAAGTGATAAAAGGGCTACTTCATCCTGACCGGTAACCGCAAGGCTGCCGTTAACGTAGCGGAGAATGTCTGCGGGCGGCCGTTCACGGACTGGTCGATACAGCATACCCGCCTGGCAGAACCGACAGCCCTTGGTACAGCCGCGCATCACTTCCGTCGCCAGACGGTCCTGCGCAATTTCCACCAACGGTACGATTGGACAGGGAGGATAATTATCCGGTTTGAGCAGCGGAATTTTCAAGGCCGTGATCAGCGACGGAACGGAACGATGGAGCGGAAGTGGAAAACCGTCCGCATCGGGCTGATAAAATTGCGGAACATATATTCCTTTGAAAACCTGCGCCACTTCTGACAGAATTACCCGGCGCGAACGTCGCTTCCGGCGCCCTTCTCCTAATACCCGTGCCAGGGGTACTATAATCTCTTCAGCATCACCGATGACAAAAAGGTCAAAGAAGGGCGCAAGCGGTTCGGGATTAAAAGCACCATTTCCCCCACCAATGATGAAGGGTTCAAGGTCGTTACGGTCGGTTGCCAGTAAAGGCAGGTGCGCCAGAGTCAGCATTTCGATGATATTGGTCAGCGTGAGCTCGTACGGCAAAGTGACGCCGATCATGTCAAAATCTTTCAGCGGCAGGTGGCTTTCCAGACTCCGGAGCGGCATCTGATTCTGACGCAGGTAGTCGGCATAATCAGTGGCGGGGGTGTAGACGCGTTCCGCCGCGATATCTTTTTCGCGGTTTAAAATGTGATACAGAATCTGAAACCCGTAGTAAGACATGCCCACGTCATAAAGATCGGGGTAGGCTAACGCCAGCGTGGTTTTGACCAGGCGGTGGTCTTTACGGACAGTGTTGAATTCATTGCCGGCATAGCGGCCAGGTTTGGCAAATCGGTTCAGCAGTGCCGTGCTGTCTGGCGGAGTGGTTAAATCGGAGTTCAATGGCCTAAATTGTTATGGAATCAATTACACCCGCTAATTTAGCGGGAAATGACCGAAAGTAATAAGTTAGAGGACGAGCAATCGCTCGGCGTTTCACTGATTGCCGGCCAGTCCCAGCTGGTCGGCTATGCCTTTCAAGGCGTCGATCACGCGCTGGATGTGCTCGGTTTCGTCTACACCGAGTTCGGTAATTCCCTGTTTGATTTCAGCACGATTGACCTTGGCGGCAAAAGCCTTGTCCTTGAATTTTTTCTGCACCGAGCGCGGCTCGACGTCCAGGATGCTTTTCGAAGGGCGTACCAGCGCGACCGCAATGACGAAACCGGACAGTTCGTCAACCGCAAAAAGGGTTTTAGCCAGAAGGGAATTGCGCGGAGTATTGGTATAACCGGCATGACCCATAATGGCGGTGCGCATTTCTTCAGGATAGCCGGCGCGGGACAGGATTTCGTTACCGCGGTAGGGATGGTTGTGCTCATCAGGATACATTTCATAGTCGAAGTCGTGCAGTAAACCGGTAATGCCCCAGTATTCTTCGTCCTGATGATAGTGTCGCGCATAGTGGCGCAGGGCGGCTTCGACTGCCAGGGCGTGTTTGAGCAGGCTTTCAGTCTTGGTATACTGGCAAAGCAATTGCCAGGCGTGGTTGCGATCCATAGTATCCTTTCTTAATTGGCAAGTGGATAAAAATCTCCGGGAAGGGGCAGGAAAATGCCGCGTTTGCCGAGCAGGCGTACGAAGCGGCGTTCGTAAATCAGCCGGTAAGCACGTTCTCGTTCAGGAAAACGCGTCAGTATCTGCCGCCGGCATTCTTCCAACAGTACGACGGCCTGGATTTCGTTGAAATCCTCCGTCCTTAACCTTCTCGCGATCCTGTCGGCGTAATGCCTAAGCCAGGTCAGGTTCTTTTGCTCAACTCGGACGGCGGAGTTTTTCGTTGAGGTTGTCAAGAAATCTTCTCCAGTGGATACAATTCCGGGCGGCGATCCTGGAAGATGTCGTTGCGGGGGGTAAATTGTTTATCATCGGCGCTGGCCGGGTCAATGTCCAGGACCAGTACTTCTTCCCGGTCCGTTGACAGCTGTCCAATGCGCTGACCATTAGGAGCGGTGACCTGACTTTTGCCGGTAAAGGTCAGCGGCGCCTTACCGGGCCGAACTTCACTCCCGATGCGATTGGCGGTCGCGGTATACAGCCGGTTTTCGAGGCTTCTCACCAGCATGGCGTCTTGGCAATAAGGCAAAATCAAATTAGCGGGATGGGCAATAATCTGAGCTCCCCGCAGGGCGAGTGACCGCGCCATTTCCGGAAACAACCAATCGAAGCAGATCAAAATTCCGATGCGGGCGGAGCCGATGTTCAGCACGGGTGGCGGCTCGTCACCGGGAGCGAACCAAAATTTTTCATCACTGAAGAGATGGATTTTACGGTAGCGTCCGATAAAACGACCTGAAGAATACGCCACGGCGCTGTTAAAAAATCGGCCACCATCTTTTTCGATCAGGCCGCAAATCAGAGTCGATTGACTTTGGTGACTTAAGTGCGCTAAGAATTGGCAGGTCGCACCGTCCGGCACCGGTTCTGCCAATTCAGACACTTCTTCCACGGAACAGAAAACATAGCCGGTAACCGCCAGCTCTGGCATAACCCACAGGTCCGCCGTATGCTGAGCAAGCCGGTCGCCTATTTTCTGGCGGTTAAATTTGGGGGCGCCCCAGCGGGGTGCAAATTGTAGCAGTCCAATCCGCATCAGGCGACGTCAGATAACAATTTGATATTTAAAGGCCGCAGAATGTCAGGGAAATTTGACACCGATACCCAGCTCGGAATAAATATTGGACAGTCCGTCGCGCACAAATTTTACATCAGGGTGGCGGTCGGGCAAATGCTTGCGCAGGAGTCGGAGCGCACGGTTATAACAATATTCGGCGCGGGCGAGATTGGCGTGTTTCTCGTAGTAGGCCGCTAATTTGGCGAAGACCCGGGCGGTATTAGGGTGCTCGAATCCGTAATGAGTTTGCAGGAAGGACAATGCCTCCCACAGCAGAAGTTCGGCCTTTTCGGTAAAACCGAGTTCGTCTTCCACGTCAGCCAGCTGGCAGAGATAGACACTTTTGCGTAGGCGATAAAGCTTGTTCTGGGCATCCACTAATTCAATCAGCTTTTTCAGGAAAAGGCGTTGGTTGGTGCGATTTTTCACGGTCTGATACAGACCGACCAGGTTTTCAAGGGTGGGGATCAACTCGGCGGAGTCACTGCCACAAACGCTGATTTTGACTTCGAGTGCCTGTAAATACTGACTCTCGGCATCGGTGTAATTGCCCAGCATGTCGTTGATCCAGCCGAGGTTATTCAGCACCTTAGCCGTTTCCAGATGCTCACGTCCATAAGCGGATTCGGCAAAGTACAGCTCTTCTTCGGCAACCCAGAGCGCTTCGTCATAGCGCGTCAAATCGATTAAACGGACGATCTTCTGGTCATACTCGATCAGGCGATTCATAGGGGAACCTCTTCGTTGCCGCTTAGTAAGCCAAAAGATTGCATACTGCCCGAATTTAATATTTCACAACATTTAGGCCACGTATTTTTTTTATCAAGGTAAAAAATCCTTTTGCTTGCCTTTTTCACCGGTGTGTATAAATTTCGCCAGTTAACATGAGTGCATAAAATGCAACATCTCGGCAATGGAACGGTGCAGAAAATAATCAACCAGCAGCTACCTTTAGACGCACTGACGAACTTGTATCTACACTGGCGCCGCTGTCCGACCTGCCAGCGCAAGTTGCGCGGCGGCCTGGCGACGAGCGCCTTCACTCGAATAAATAATCCGCAAAACTCCACGGTTTTTAGTCTGCGCTGGATGGAGCACCCGCCGCGCAGGATGTTATTTACTACTGATCACGAATTGCTGGCAATTGCGCTGACAGCCGCTGAATATCGCAATTATATCCGCCGTCTGCGAAAACTCGGATTGACAGTCAGGGATCTTGGTGATACGGAGAAGCCGCGGGGAACAATAGTCCAAGCCCTGCACGACTTCCTTAGGGCAGGGACACCCCTGAAACCCAACCGGATTAACCTTTTATTGATGGAAACGCTTTTCGGGCGGGAGGTTTTATTCTGGACCAGCTTGATACCTTATGGACAAACTGCCAGCTATGGCGAGGTCGCTAACTGGATGGATAGGCCCGGCGCCGCCCGGGCAGTCGGAGGCGCATTGCATCGCAATCCCCTGCCATTTATTATCCCTTGTCACCGGGTGATCGGCGCGGGTGGCGCGTTGATCGGCTTCGGTGGTGGTTTGCCCATGAAGCGCAAGTTACTTGAACTTGAGAGCAGGAATCTGCAAATTATTGCCTTGGATGAAACACATTGTTAGCATTGGATGAAGCGCGCGAAAATGAGGTCTCTGCCCGGTAAAATAATTGTGATTGGCGTCCGCTGGCTGACGACAACGTGGATTTTTTTAAACGCCGGTTTGTCGGCGGAAGAACTTGGACTAGAAGGGCAGTGGTTGTTTAAGCTCGGCGACGATTCGACCTGGTCGCAGTTGGCGTTTAATGATTCCGGCTGGTTTCCGCTTAAGGTGCCCGGCTATTGGGAAAATCAACACTATGAAGATTACGACGGCTTTGCCTGGTATCGGTATCATTTTGCAGTCAAGACGAGTCTGCTCGACCAGGAATCGCTGGTCCTTTTGCTTGGTAAAATTGACGATGCGGACGAGGTATTTCTCAATGGCACCCGGATTGGCGGCTCGGGAGTCTTCCCGCCTCATTTTTTTTCAGAAAAGAATAGCCTGCGACGCTACTCTGTACCGGGTAAATTACTACGGAGTGAAAACGTGCTGGCCGTTCGGGTTTATGATGCTGGCCAGAAAGGGGGCATTTTTAGCGGGCCCATCCGCCTGATTACCGCTCATGAACCGCGCTTTTCGGCTCCGGATGGCACCACTCTGGAGAATTCCTATTATCAATTGCCTTTCAGCAACGGCATCGCCGCGGGCAACTATAACCTGAAGACCCGCACTTTTACCCATTTTCTGCCCCATCTTTATCGGCGTTTCGATGCCAAGACCGAAACCATCAATTTGATCAATCAAGCCCGACTGGTACTTTTCCGTGAAGGAGTCGGCGAGGTGGCGCTCACCGCGCTCAAGATGACAGATGCCGGATATATCGAGGGGACGGGCATTATCAAGCAGGTGCTCGCCGGACGGGATTTTACTCTGACGCAATATGCCTTTTGCCCGTTTAATCTTGACAAACCATTCTGGGTCATATTTGCCGTTCTGGACGGCGCTATCGAGGAGCTGACCCTGAATTTCAGCCTGTCGTCCAGTGAAGTCAACCTGGACGTCGGCAAATGGGCTTATCAGCAAGCGCAACGCAAGTGGCTGACGGTGTTTATCTATTACAACCGGGAACCTGCGACGGACGAGTATTTGTTTCTGAGAAAATACAAAAACGAGCATCCCGGATTCCAGGCCCTAACCGATGAAATTGCCTGGTGGCAAAGCTGGCAGAAAGGCACCCGAATGCCGGAGCGATTGTCGCCTCCCGAACGCCAGGCTTACCTGCAGTCGTTAGCGGTTCTGAAAATGGCGCAGTGCCGGGAGCCATTTCCGGCGGGCGGACAGATCGTCGCCGCATTGCCGCCGGCCTCGCAAAATTATTGCCAGGTCCGCGATCAGGCCCATGCCGTTGAAGCCTTGCTCGCCGCCGGGCATTATGACGAAGCCCGCGCCGCCCTCCAGTTTATCATGAACAGCCGCGCTGGCCGTTACAAGGTTTTTCAGTGGAGCGGCAAGAACAGTGGCCTCGGTGTTGATTATGCGGTTTCGATATATCGCTATCTGGGCAATGGACTGGAAGAATCGCTCAGTGACGAAAATGGTCTGACCATGCATTTGGATGGCATGGGGCTGACGCTTTGGAATCTGAACCGCTATGTCGATATGACTGGTGACCAGAAGTTTATCAAATATTACTGGCCGAAAATCAGCCGGTACATCGCGGATGTTCTGCTGGCTCTGATAGATGACACCGGATTGGTACGGGCGGAGCCTGGTCCATGGGAGAAGTCAGTACCCTTCCGGCATTATACGTATACTTCAGCCTGCATCTACCGGGGTTTACTGGATGCCGCCCAGCTGGCGCGGTTAATGGATGATGAAGCTCGGGCGCAGAGCTACGAAGATGCGGCGGTCAATCTGCGCATCAATTTAGAGCGCAAGATGTTTGATTCTGAGGTCAGAACCCTGAAAGGCAGTTTAGAGGAAACAAATCCTAACCTGTACATGGACCTGACCGTGGTCGAGGCCCTCAACTGGATATTCAATCCTCAGGATGAAATCAATCGCTACACCTTGTCAGCCCTGAAGCAGTATCTGTCGCTGAACAGCCCGCCCCGCGGTTATTATCGTACCCGTACCGAAAGTGCCGCGTCCCGCCACGAATGGGTCTATGGTAATCTGCGCACAATCGCGGCGATCCGCAAAGCCGCCAATATAGCGGAGGCGGATACTTTACTGCAGTGGTACACACTCCAAACCATTCATAACTTCGGGCTGATTCCGCAGTATTATGATGCGCGCAGTGGCGATTATCTGGGAGTTGTGCCGAGAGTCGGTCTGGGCGCGGGCGTTTATCTACAGAATTTATGGCGACCTTAAAGGCGCTGAATCTGCCGCTCCTGTTGATTTTCTGGAGCGGTCTACAGACCTGCGGGCGGAATCCTTTCCCGCGGGATGAGTATCGGCTGATTGCCCACACTTATCAGGGTACGCTCCGGGAAGCGTATCGGCCTTTTTTATCAGCGCCAGATCCAGCTACCCGTTTCCGATTATGTTTATGCCTCGCCAATACCCGTGATACGCTCCTGACGGAGCCGCTGGGCGTACTATTACAGGACGCCTCGCCTCTTGTTCGGGAGGGCGCCGCCTTTGCCCTCGGACAGTTGGACTGTCAGGAAGCACGGACGCGGCTGTTGGCCCGCCTGGCGACCGAAAAAGACCGTTCGGTCCAAAAGCAAATTGTCATCGCCTTAGGGGTCATCGGTGACCAGACCACCCTGGCAATGCTTTTAGATGAATCTCAACGCTTTTCCAGCGCGATCCTGACTGCTGGATTGACGGGCTTTTTTACACGGCAAATCTATTCGCCCGCCGCGGTCAATTACTGCCTGAACGAGTTAAAAGCCGACACCGGTGCCACCGGTCAGTGGATTGCGGCGTCCATCAGTCGCCTTCGCGATGGGGCTATTCTGCGCTCCAATTCTGCCGCGCTATTGGAAATTTACCAGCGTTCTTCGACTGCCGTGCGGGTCAAGATCATGGCGGCACTGAGTGCGGTGGTTTTTCCGGAGAAAACAGCCCTGATTGAAAACGCACTGCAAGAACCCGATGCCCGTTTGCGAGTCGAAGCCGCCCGCGCCTTGCAAACCTTATCAGCAACCAGTCCGGTCGTCTGGCAAGCCCTGAGTGACAGCAATCCGCAGGTGGTAACGGCGGCCTTGGAGAACCTGCCGCCCGGTCTCAGCTTGGGGAGTGAATACTTACACCTGTGGCAAAAGCTGGCTCGCCATGCTTCCTGGCAGGTACGCGGCGCATTAATTCGCTACCGGGTCACCAGGTACGGACCGGATGGATTGCGCCAAATTGATCGGGTGCCGTTGGATCAAAATCTCCAACCCGACTACGCCTTAGGTTTGGTGCAATGGGGCCGGGCGTCTGCGTTACCCCTACTCGAAGCCCTGCTCAACAGCCCGCAAAGATTGACTGCCACGACTGCTTATGCCGGAGCGCTGGAACTCAGTCGCAAGCTTTTAGACCAGCACGCTCTTCCGCTGGATGAGTATCGGCAATGGATCGCATCCGGGTTGAACAGCAACGATCCGGTCTGGCTGGCTCTGGCGGCGGACGCAATGCGGGACACGACGCTTGATTTGCGCATTTTGGAAACACGACTGCTGAACGGATTGCGTTATTACCGGCAGTTCGAATATAAAGAGGCTGTGCAGGAAATCCTGGCCACGGTTGCCGTACTGCGACCGCCCGCCGCCGCACCGTTTCTCAGAAGCATCGCCACTTCGGCAGACCGGCAATTGCGCCAGGCGGCGCAGTCGGTTTTGCGCACTGCTTATGAAGACCGCGCTCCGCTCCGTTATCAGACCGGTACGGAGAAATTGACCCTGGCCAAACTGCGTCGCTATGGCCTGCAACCGCAGGTGGAGTTAATTACCGAAAGGGGGCGCATCGTGATCGAGCTGGACGGTTTTTATGCGCCGATTACGGTTGATGCTTTTTTAAGGCTGGTAGAGCGGGGGTTTTATAACGGATTAACCTTTCATCGCGTGGTACCGAATTTTGTGGTCCAGGGCGGCTGTCCGCGTGGCGACGGTTGGGGCGGAGCAGAAATCAGATTAATTACCGAAAGGTCGCCTTTAAATTATTCGGCCGGTTCGGTAGGCATGGCCCGGGCGGGATACGATTCTGAGGGTTCGCAGTTTTTCATTACCCTGACCGACCAGCCGCATCTTGATTTTAAATATACCCGCTTCGGAAAGGTGCTTAGCGGAATGGAAATCGTTGCCCAGCTGGAGCGCGGAGATCGGATTTTGGCTCTGCGCATTTTGCCTGCGTCAGATTAGCTTGGCGATAATAAAGCCGACAGCAAACCCGATCAGAAAAACCATCGTGACAAAGCGGTAGTTGACGACCTCTTTGGCGAAACCCTTCTTGATCGCCACGACCGAGACGAAGTAACCGAGGGCGTTCAGGAGCCAGAATATCGGCAGGGTCAGGACTTTGACTAGAATCGGGCCAATGAAGGGCAGGGTCGCCAGTAGCGCCAACAGCCCGGAAAAAGCCTGTGCCAAAATCCCAAAAATCAGGACCAGGAAAACCACGACACTCTTGTCTATATTCAACAGAAACCCGCCGATGAGAGCGACAATAATAATACCCCACGTCAGCAATAATTTGCGATTGCGCTGGGCAAATGTCACGAGTTTTGGCCAGAAAGCCAACCAGGATCGGCGGTGTGATTGAGGAGTGGGGTTTTCCACGGTTCCGGTTCCTTTTTAGATAGTCGTTCCTAATAAATGCAACGGTAACGGCCCAAAATCGCCGGCGCGGCAATTATCTGCGACCTGTTGGGGAGTTTTGGCGCCGGGGATGGCCACATGACAGGCGGGATGGGTTAGGCAGAATCGCAAACTGACCTGCGCCATGCTCTGGTCCGGAAAAGCTGCGAAGACTGGCTGTACCGCGGACAGTTGTGCCAAATAGCGTTCGAGTTTCTCTGGTGCAAGATTCATTCGCCGGTGGTCTGCTTCCGTAAAGCGGCTGGCGCGGTTGAATTTGCCGGTTAGCAGTCCGAACAACAGCGGGATCCGCACAATCACTCCTAAGTTGTAAGCCTGCGCTTTCGGGAGCAGCACTTCTTCCGCGGCGCGTTCTAAAAGATTGTAACGCACCTGGATGACGTCAATGACCGCATGGTACCGGTCGAGCAGGAAAGCCTGTTCACTTTCCCGGAACGACTGGATGCTCCACCCGGCATGGCGAATTTTGCCGTCCCGTTTCAACTCCTGCAAGGCTTCCCAGGGCTCATCACGCTCGAGAAGCTTGGTATCAGGGCTGTGTAATTGCAAGATATCCAGCGCTGGCGCACCTAAGCGTTTCAGGCTCTTTTCCGCCGCCTGGATAAGGTACTTTTTAGCGGCGTTCTGCACGATGGGGCCGTAGCCGGCATCGTCGCTCTGACGTGCGTGATAAAAATCGTTACCGGCTTTGGTGGCGACAATTACCTCGCCCTTGGCACGCTCCCGCAAAACCCCGGCGATTAGTTCTTCGGAATGCCCGAAACCGTAGACATCGGCTGTGTCAATGAAATTTACGCCCAAGTCAAGGGCCTGGTGCAATGCCTGGCGGGAAACCGCATCGTCGGTTTTGCCCCAGTTCATACCGCCGATAGCCCACGCGCCGAATCCAATGGTGGAAACCTTCAAACCGGTTTTGCCGAGAGTCGTATAATGCATTGTTCAGGAGTTGCGCTGGTAGAGCAAATGCAAACCCTCGAGGGTCAGTTGCGGAGCGGCATCGTCGATGAACGGGGCATAGCGCACGATTTCTTCGCAGAGTCCGCCGGTAGCGACCACATGCACCCGGGGCCAGTGCAGTTCAGCCTTGAGGCGCTGAATCAATCCTTCAATCATGGCAATATGACCCACAAAAACCCCGCCCTGCAAATGTTCCCGGGTGTTTCTGCCGACGAGGTGCGCGGGGTACGTCCATTCGACCCGATAGAGCTGGGCGGCTTTATGAATGAGTTCCGCCGCGGCGGTGAGCATCCCGGGAGCGATCGAGCCGCCTACATAATCACCCGCCTCATTCAAAATATCAAACGTCGTGGCCGTACCTAAATCCACGATAATTTGCGGTCGGGGATAATGTTCCTTACCAGCCACGGCATTACAGATACGGTCGGCCCCCAACTCCGCCGGATTGTCGACGAGCAATTGCAGGCCGAGGTTTAAACGATGACTGACGACTAATGGCTCCCGGTTCAGGTAGCGCACCGCCATCTGGCGGACATTTTGGGTCAGGTCCGGCACGACGGAACTGATGATGACGCCTTCGATCTGCTGAAAGTCAATCTTGGAATCGGAGGCAAGCAACCTGACCGCGATCCAGTACTCATCGACAGTCCGGGTATGGGAACTGACCAGGCGCCATTGCGAAACCAGGCGATTCTGGTCGAAAATACCAAAAACTGTATTGGTGTTGCCTATATCAATAACGAAAATCATAATGGCTTTTCCTTTACTATAGTAACGTCGGCCGCATGAAAGACAATTCGCCGCTCTTCGATCTGCAGGATCAATCCCCCCTGAGGAGTTAATCCGGTAAAGAGGCCGGTGTATACCGCCTGACCATCATTCACTTTCACCCGCTTGCCAAGTGAAGTACAGGCCGCCTGCCATTTCCGCAGAATTTCGTCGGGACGTCGGGCGAGGGGGATATTCAGGTTATTGTCTATGGCCAGAAGTATGGCGCGTAGAACTGGCAGGCGCTCAAACCGCTGACCCGTCTCAACGTATAACGAGCTGGCGTGTGGTAAGGCCGGCTCAAAGAATGCCGCGGATTGATTGAGATTCAGTCCAATGCCGATCACAATCCTGAGGCTCGTACCGGTGGTGACGCTCTGCACCAAAATGCCGCAGATTTTGCGGTCATTGAGTAAAATATCGTTAGGCCACTTGAGAGTCAATCCATTACCCGGGATAAAATGCGCCAGGGCTTCGCGTACCGCCACCGCCGCCAGAAAGGTATAGATATATAACGGATCGGCCAAATCCGTCTCCAGGAAGATTGAGAACAATAAAGCCTCTCCGGCTGGCGCTGACCAGGTACGTCCCAGACGTCCCCGCCCGGCGCTTTGGTAATCCGCCATCAGGACTGTTCCGGAGGGATACTTGTGGGGCTGCAGCAGGGCGGCGTTGGTCGAATCTATTTCCCGATAATGCAGAACCTCTGTCTGCAGGTGACGCAGAGAGACGTCGAGGTGAACGAGACGACAATCCTGGGCCATGCGCATGCTTTATTTGATTTGCATTTCGCGGAGCAGGGCTCCGGCACCGCTGAACTTGTCGAGAATAAAGAGCACGTAGCGGATGTCCACACTGATCGTGCGCGTCAGGTTCGGCAGGTATTGCCAATCATTGATCAACGCCTCCCAATTACCATCAAACGCACAGCCGATGAGCTCGCCGTGCGCATTGAATACCGGACTGCCGGAATTCCCGCCCGTGATGTCATTGTCGGTCAGAAAAGCCACCGGCACATCAGCGGTTCTGCGATCGCGGTAGACACTGCCCTGTGCCGCGTTTTTTTGCGCCAGTTCAATGAGCTTTTGCGGGACATCGAACGGTTCAGCGCCGCGATTTTTGGCGATGACGCCCTTCAGACTGGTCTGATAATCGTACATTACGCCATCCCGCGGTGAGTAACCGCTTACCTTGCCGTAAGTGAAGCGCAGGGTGCGGTTGGCATCCGGCAGGCAGACTTTGCCGGACACGGCCTCTAACGCCCGGTAATATTCCGGGAGCAGGCGGTGCAAAGTGCCATTCAATCGATCGCTTTTATGTTTCAGGCGATCCAGCTCAGCCTGCACCTGCCAGGCGAAGACGAGCAAAGGGTCGTTGAGCTGGGACAGTTCGCCGGCGGTCAAGTCGAACAGCCGCACATACTCCGTGGTATTTGACAAGCGCGTGGAGGCATATAATTTCCCGACGAAATCGCGCAGGGCTTGCTCTATCGTCACACCTTGCCGGTCGCCGATAAGATTATTAATCAGCGCTAACCTCTTTTCCGGAGGCTGGGCGGCCAACCGGCGCAGGAAAAATAACAGAACCTGTTCGTCGGCAGGCGCATAAAAATCAATACGGCGATACGCCACCCGCTCTTTGAAACGATTGATCTGATATTCGTGGTAGCCGGTGAGACGCAGGGAATCGGGTTTGACTTTCTCCTCGGAATATTTACAGAGTGTCAGCGCATCGGATAACAGGGTCACGTACTTGATATATTCAAGATAAAGCTCGTTGGCGTAATCGGCGTAATACTCGGCATAGGCGTCCCTGAGAGCGGGCAAAAGGGTGCCGTATTTTTTATGCAGTACAACATTTTTTGTCAGCGTCTGCTCGTAGCGTTGTTCCTGGGCTTGTTTTTCGGCGAGCAGATTGAATTGTTCGAACCCCTGCAAGGCACCCTGGTTGTTTTTCAAACCATTGTAAAGACCCTTGACCCGCGAGGCAAGTTGGAGTTCGACGGCCTTATTTTCCCGTCCACACTCCTCATAGATGGCAATCAGGTCCTTTAAAAGTTGAATCCGGAAAGGATAGCCGAAAGTCTGCTGGAAGGCAATCGGAAAAGACAGCCGGTTGCGGTTGGTTGAGCCCGGGTAACCAATGATGAATGTCAGGTCATTTTCAGAAAAACCGGCGGTGGAGATGGTCAGATACCGCGTCGGACGGTAAGGGCGATTGTTGGAATTATAGCGGGTCGGGGTTCCGTCGGGGGCGACGTAGATACGCATGAAAGAGAAGTCGCCGGTATGTCGCGGCCACATCCAGTTGTCCTCTTCGCCGCCGAAATTACCGATAGCCTGCGGCGGAGCATAGACCAAGCGCACGTCGCTGAATTTCTGATATTTGTAAAGATAATAGACCGACCCGTCCAGCAGGCCGGCAACCCGGGCCTCAATACTCTGCGCACGGTCTTCACCGGCCTTTTCCAGAACGGCGCAATTATTTTCGATTTTCCGGAGCCGATCTTCGGGCGGCAGATCGTTCTGCACTCCGGCGTAAACCCGGTCGGTCACATCCGTAACGCTAAGTAGCAAAAAGGCTTCATAGCCCGGCGCCGGCAGTTCCTCGGCGCGATTCTGAGCATAGAAACCTTCTTCGAGCAGGTTTTTTTGCGGAGTGGAATTCTTTTTAATGGCATCGAAAGCGACATGATGATTGGTCAGCACCAAACCTTCCGCCGAGACGAAGGAGGCGGTCCCGCCACCGAGCATGAGCACGGCTCCGGCCAGCCCGCCCCCGGCGCGATAAATTTCCTCCGGTTTGATTTGCAAACCCTTGATGTTACGGGGTAACTGATTAATGGGAAACATGCCCTCTTCAGCATTCAGCCCCAGGGCAATTAAAAGAATTGCCCACCCAGATACAAATACACTCTTTTGCACAGTATTCTCCAGAAAATTATTTAAGGTTAAAAGCCCCGCTCGCGGCGGATATTTTGATACGCTTCGTTGATGGACTTGAATTTTTCCTCGGCCAGTTTCTGAATTTCCGGGCCGAGGCTGACGACCTTGTCAGGGTGATACTTGGTAGCCAGGTCGCGATAGATTTTCTTGATAGTTTCGGTATCATCTTCAGGACGGACCCCAAGAATGGCGTAAGACTGGTCAGCCTGGCCGATGAAAATAGCCTTGATCGTTTTGTAATCATTGGGATAGATGCCCAATCCGTCCGCCACTGTCTGGATGGCCTCCAGCTCCAATTTATGGTAGTTACCATCTGCCCCGGCGATGCCGAACAGGACATGGACTAATTCCATGCGGGCATAATAATCCATGTGAGCCTTGATCTGTGCCGTGACATCGCGAATGTTGAATGTTTTTCGCAGGATTTCGCGGTACAGATAGAGCAAATCCTGAGCGTTGCGCCGCCCAAATTTTTCGACCAAATAATTTTTGACATACTGAATTTCCGACGAACGCACCATTTGGTCGGATTTGGTAATATAGGCAAACAGGGATAGCATCGCCACAGCGAAATCGCCCGCCCGGGTATCGCCGAAGGTTTGGTACGGTACACGCTCAGAATCACTTTCAATGTACGTCGTTCGGGGTATATCGCTGGTGACCAAACTACCGATGTAGGCGCCAATCAGCGCACCTAACGGGCCAAGCAATGCCCAGCCGATTCCACCACCAATGATTGTTCCCGTCAGTTTGCTCATCTTGCAGTTTTACTAAAAACGTCTGATAATAACCATTCCCGCCCAAAAATCCAAAAAATAAAAATCCCTCCGCCAGCGCTCCGGGGAGGGATTTTCAGAGAAAAAGAGGAGGGGAATTTCTACCGCAGAGTCAAACCAACTCCCACAGTCGCGACATTATCCGCACCCATGGAATAATCCGCGTTGATGTTGATCAGAGCTAACCTGAGACGCGCTCCGACCGTCGTACGAAAACTGTTGTCGCCAGTCAGGTCGAATTTGACTTTGGTGCCGTTCAGCGGATCAGCTGAGTCATTGGGATTGGTGTAGGTATAGTTGATTTTCACGTCGGATTTCTCCTTGCCGACGCCGCCATATAAGCCGACCCCGAGAATCAGCAGGCTGAAATCGCGGCTCGCCATGAGGCTGTAAAGAGCATGATTTGATTCGAATACATCGCCAATTTCCATCTTCTGCATAAAGGCACCGGCCGAAATCTTTACGCCGAACAATGGCAAAGGAATGAATGGATCCAGAGCCAATTTGCCGCCGAAGCCCATGAACTTAAACTTGCCGATGTCTTTGCTGACTTCCATTTCCGGGAGATAGCGGGCAACAATGTCGGCCTTAATGGGTAAAGCCGGCAGGGAAATGCCCACAGAAGCCTGCGGTACAACCAGCGGCAAGGTCGGCAAATTGGTGCCAGGCGGGGTGACGATTGTAGGAATATTGGCGGCGATGCTGGCGATATTATTCTGAACAGCCGCCTGACTCAGTGCCTGAGACGGCACACCCCGCGCAGTTAATTGCTGGTTGATCTTGTTGATGATACCCGGCTGATCGGCAGGAATCGAACCCGGTTCATCCTTCCCGAAGAAGGTCGGCACCTTCGTATCGGGATATACATCCTCCGGATGGAGGGTAAGATTATAATTGGTACCATCGATGTTGATGGTTTGGGTAATGTCGCCTAACGATGAGAAATCGAAGGTAAAGCTCTTCTGATCTTCCGGAAAAGTGACCGCCATTGCCCTCAGACCAATATCGAATCCTAAAAGTTTATGCGGTTTGGCGGTATAGAACCAGCCGCTGTTCATGGCCGTTCCGAAAGCCGTTACCAGTGGATTGACGTAACTTTTGGCGTTTTTAGCGGCCAGTTGTTGCAGTCTTTCCTCCAGAGACTGAGCGCCGGCGAGACTGAACAGAAAAGTCACGACCAGCAATAAGACCAATGTTTTTTTCATAGTGTACTCCTTTTTATTGGATATAATTTTTAGTTGCGCATTTGCAAGCGTAATCTTAGGGGCATTTTCAGATAAAATCAAGAGGAAATTTACCTGACCAGCACAAAAGTCGTGATGTACTCCACAGATTTAGTGGAATTCAGGTCACATGCCACACAGCGGGCGATATAGGTGCCAATCCGCGCTTTACCCCCCAAATCGCCATTGCCGTCCCAATAAACCTGACCAGCGGAACCAGTGATCAAGCGGCGGGCGGGGCGAGCAATGCGCCGACCCAGCAGGTCGTAGATTTCCATAGTCAGGTAAGCTGAGGGAAACGGAAGACAATAGCGCAGAGCGAGTTCCTCATCACGACCGTCGCCGTTGGGGCTGAAAATTGCCGGATCGGCTTGCAAGCCGGTTTTGGCGAGGGGCGTTCTGAACGCTACGCTGTTGACCGTTCCCGGTGTGCCTCCCGCAGGCGCCACGCATGTGCGCCAGTTAGTGGCCGTATTGGCATTGTGCAAATTAATACGCTCCAGGGCATGCCCGGGGGTAATTGTCCAGGTACTCAGATATTGCAGGCTATCGGAGCAGTGTCCCGTCGGATCGAATAAATAGAGGGCGTCTTCGGTGTTACCAAGAGAGGGAAAATGGGGCAGGACAACAGTATTGGTTTGGTTTACATCGGGGAAGCGGAAAATCGTGGAGTCACTTGCCAGCACGCAATACTGTCCCGGAGAGATAATTTTGCGTCCACTGATCTTAATCCGCTGGCTGGTATTGGCATCCGCCAGGGCCCAGCCTTCCACATCGATGGCGGTGTTGCCGGCCAGATAAAGCTCGACATATTCGGCGTTGGAATTAGTGGGCGTATCCAGCTCCAAAGGCTGAGCCATGAATTCGCTGATTAAAATTGTACCGGTCGGGTAGGCCACCGCAAGCGGAACGCGGAGGGTGTCATTACCGGTGTTTATATCGTTGCTCCATTCCAAGCACGCGGTTACCCAATAGGCGCCCGAAGGAAGTGGTGGCAGTTCATATTGGAGGTTATGACTTTCACCAGGTAGAATCTGAGGAATATGGAGTGTCGCAAGTTCTTGGGTACTCAGAAAGCTGTTTAGTGCCAAACGACATACAGCCGTCGGGCAGACCTGGCGACCACAATTAGAAAGACGGAGCGTTACTTGAAAAAAGGTAGTAGTGTCACCGCTTGCCGGAAAGATGTGCAGGGAATCTAAAGCCAAATCATATTCGGGCGTCAGTACGCTGTTATGGACGCCGGGAGTCATGCCCCATTTAGCCTGGCAGTAGTCCCAGGACGATCTGCTCGAGCTGGGGAGACTGGGATGTTTTTTCTCAAAAGACAGTCCACTCTTTGGCACCCACTGAACGTCATATGTTAGCGAATCAAGTGTAAGGCCGGTGAGATCGCGCAGGATTACCTGGTCAGCGGTATTATTCATCCCGGGCCAGTTGGAGATGAGCACGACCCGTACCCGGGAAGCATCCACAAAGTCGAAAATGGTGCTGTCACGGCAGAGCACCAAATACGTCTGGGGGGGCAAATCTTTCGCCCCCAATGTGGCCGCGGTGCGTTTGTTGCTCAAAGACCACTGCTCCAGATTGACGGGTTGATCATGCTGGTTGAAGATTTCAATGAATTCGCTCTGCCCGCCGGTAGGATAAGGTAAAAACTCATTGATGACAACGCAGTGGGGCGGATAAGCGACTTTCAGGTTTGTCCGGGCTGAATTGTTGACCGGATTCTGATCATCTGACCAGTGCACTATGGCGAGCCAAGTTGACAAGCCGGTTATTTGGCCCTGAATTTTGCCGGAACAATGCAACAGCGAATCGGGTGCCAGCGCTGCTAAACAGTCGGTTTGCCAGACAAGCTCGTTCCAGTCGGCACAAGAATCATGGTCACTGTCCTGGAAAAGATAAACCTGGAATCCGGAGGCGGGTTCTCGTCCGGTATTGATAATCTGGAGGTTGAATTCGATCCACTCCTCAACATTTCTGGCGTCAGATGCGAATTGGAAAGATGTATCCACTATCGCCAGGTCAAACTGATATTTCAGGATGGAATTGGCCGTGCCTGGCGATGCGCCCCAGCTTGCACGAGACGGACCCCAATTACTGGCACTCACCGCGGGCAGGAAAGGATTACGTCGTTCCAGACTGATGCCGGGCGCGCTACCCCAGTCAGAACGGTAGTAAATCCCGTCCATGAGCCCGCCGGTCGCATCGCACACCATCAGGGAGTCCGAACTGTTATTAAGGTTAGGAAAAACCGGCGGTACGAGCAGGAGGCCATGAAAGTCAGGATAATCGAGGCTAAGATTCTGGCTGGCGGTAATCACGACAAAAGCACCCGGAGCCACCAGCACGGTAGAATCAGTTAATGGTTTCCAGGCGCCAAGTGCATCGCGCAGGCTCCACAGGTTTAGATCAACAGTATCCGGCGTGGTATTGAAGAGCTCGAACCATTCCGGCTCGCCCGGACGCGGAGCATACATGATTTCGTTAACGATCATCGCCTGAGCAGGGAATCCAACCGGTATTTGAGCGCTAAATGTATTATCGTCGTGCCGTTCGTCGGACGCGCAATCCACCGTGACCGACAAGTTAAAGACTCCGCCTTGCGTAAAGCACAGCGGAATTTCTCTCCTGAATTCTTCCTCCGGCAAAAGGGGTTGGCTGGCGTTAATTGTGGTATCACCTAAGGTCACGGTATAGAGTTGCGCGTGGCGCTTAACGTTTACTGTAATCGCGAAGTTCGTCACGGTTTGGAGTCCGATATTCCTTACCGCGAAGACGAGGATAGTCTGGGAGCCTTTTTGCAATGGAAGATCGGAGGAGTCTAAGCTGACAGAAATCAGCGCCAAATCCTGCTGTCGGATGGCAACCGAATTAAGACTTCCGGGCGTCGAACCGCTGGTGTGCCGGCAGGTAGCCCAATGATCGGCGTTTAAAGCGGGCTGAAACGGATTCCGTCGTTCGAGTGAAATCCCGGTCGCACCGCCCCATATTGCTTTATAACAGACGGCTTCGTCCAGATTGCCACCCGCATCGCGCAGGCTCAATGAATCGGCAGTATTATTCAGGGTAGGAAAAACCGGAGGCACCACAACAGCCCCCTCGAGCTCCGGATGATTATCAAGGAAGGAGTAATTGCCGGCAACAATGAAATAACTCCCGGGCGGACACAGCCAGGTGGTATCGCATAGAATCAACCAACTACCGGTCGCATCACGGAAACGCCAGCCGTTTAGGTCAACGCATGATGCGGTTCGATTGAAGACCTCGAACCACTCCGAAGCGCCAGACTGTGGCGCGTACATGATTTCATTGACAATCAGCGTACCGGGCGGGTAACCGACGCGGAGCAATTTTTCCTGACGATTATTGATGGACAAGCCATCTCCCGCCATGGTCAAAACGACAATAACCTGCCAGATGCCACCTGGACATTCCGCCAATCTGAAATCAACGCTTTGTGAATCGCCGGTCGCCAGCAGAGCCTGAACGGTAAAACATGTGTCGGCGAGGAAATCTGCGGGATTGCCGGGGCGATAAGCCGCTATGTGCAGGGTAAATTGTTCAATGGGTAGAAGTCCGCCATTGCGGACAAAGGAGCGGATTGTCAGGGACTGTCCCTGGGTCAAATGACTGGACGGAGCAATGAAAACTACAGAATCAAGCACTCCGTCATGCTGAGGCAAAGCGATCGAGTTGGCCTGGCCGGGGGTGCCGCCCGCCGCCGTTACGCTTAGCCCCCAATTATTTGCAATATTGCCATTGGCATACGGGTTGCGTCGCTCTAACGCATAACCCGTCCGGTAGCCCCAACCGCTGGAATAGCATAACGCATCAATGGTTGTCTCGCAATAATCCCGGATGATAATGGAATCGGAAGTATTATTAAGCGTTGGTAAAGGTGAGGCGCAGGCGATGAACCAGTCCGGTTTTTCCCAATATTTCAGAAAATTGGAATCGCTGGCGACGACGACAATTGCACCTGGTGGAACCAGGTAATTTTCGGCGGTCAGTAGTGCTGGGGTTGTATTATCTTTAAGCGTCCAGCCTTTCAGATTGATGGTATCTTCAGAGATGTTGTACAACTCCACCCATTCATTTTGACCAGCGGCCGGACAGTACATAAACTCGTTGATGATCAATGAACGGGCCGGATAAGGTGACGCAATTGTCAGATTGCCCCGGTTGTTGTCGGGATTTTCATCCGGCAGGTAAAGCAACTCAACCATAAAAGTATGGTTTCCGGAACTACTGATTGAGGCCGGGATGTGAAAACTTAGCGAATCTCCGCTGAACAGCGATTGGGCAGTTTGCCAGATGATTTCACCAACTTGGAAATTCTGGTCGTCATTATGGTCTTCGCCGAGCAGGATTTCGAAATCAGGGATAGCCTGCAAACCGACGTTTTTCACTACAAGATCCAGCAATACCGATTGACCAGACGGCACGATCGTCTGACGGGCCTGGAAAGAACTCACGGCGAGGTCATAGTCGCGCGGGGCGCAGCTGTTGCTGAAACCGGGAGTGCCGTTGATTGCGGAGCCCATCGCCCAGTTATTAGGGTTATCTGGTTGACAAAGCTGGATTTTTTCTAAGGTATATCCGGCGGGTTGACCGGGCTTGGTCTGAACCTGTGACAAAGTGTCGCCCGTTGCAGAGACCAGAAGAATGAGATTCGCTGTTGAATTGGACAAGCCATTGGCACCGAAAGAATTGTCTTTGATGGTGAGTCGGATGACCGTATCTGGTATCAGGTGTTCGTAGGCTGTGGACTTAGCCTCGATCAGGTAACCGCGGTCTAAGATCAGCCCAAAATGTCCGGGAAGCAGGGAATCCGTGACTTCCAAATGCTCCAAAAAATCAGCCACACCATTAACAATCAGTCGCCAGCCCTGCAGAGATACCGCCGAGTCCCCACAGTTATGGAGTTCGATAAACTCATCGTAGTACTCTGACCCCAGGGGGTCAAACATGACTTCGCTCATGGTAATAGACTGCGCCAGAAGCGTATTTCCGATAAAAATCGCCAGAATCAGGGCTTGAAAAATGAGATTTTTTTGGCTCATCGAGACAGTTGGTCTGATTGCTGTTTAATATTATGCTTTACCTCACATAAAGTCAACAATAAAATTTTTAAATATGCGCGCTTTGAAAAACATTGACAATCAGGCTGGGATAGTCTCAAATTACCACTACCAACAGAGCATTGTTACGGACGAGGAAAAATTTATGCAAATAGCGAATAATCGGCGACGCATCTTGCCCCGCGATGTGTTCTGGATTTTAATGCTGGCTATGTGCCGCCTGTACCTTCCGGCGGAGCTGTCCGCCCAGCCGGGTCGGTACACCCGCAAGTCCGTGGCGTACGTTGATGCCCTGTTGGTCAGCGATGAAAATATCCAGGTACCGCAGGTGTATGAGCGCCTCCTGCTCGATGCTTTCCACGAGCAGTTAAGGCTCAGCCGGTTCGACTATAACCAATTGCCGGAAGCCGTGCAGGCGAATTTTAAAGACCGGTTGCGCGGACGCGGTCTGCTTGGGGAGAGTGAACTGGAAAACCTGATTGCGCAGAGCATCGTACCTGAAATTATGAAGGTCCTGGACCTCGAAAAGGAGCTCCGGGCGCAACAGCTCGTTTCTGAAACCCAGCGCCAATCTTTCATTGTCCAGAAAGCCAAAGACCTGGGCATTACCGCTGAGCAAATCGAACAGATTTTAAAATCCGCCTTCCTCTACATTCCTTTCCTGGATAAATACCAGATCAAGCAGGAGAAGGACAAAAAGGACATCAGTGTCAACCTGCAAGGCGGGGTGATCTGGTACAAAGTAATTGTGGGTGACGAGCCGCGCGTGGAAAAGATTCTGCGCATCACCACCGAAGGCACCGCTGCCACGGAAAAAGATAAAATGTACTCATTGGACAGAGGCAACATGGCGGGCGAGGAAGCCGCAATCTGCTTGGCCGCGCAGACAATGGCCATGAACCTGCAGGTCCGAACGCGCGAGATTAATTTATTTAAACTGCGCACACCGCTGGCCGATGTGGAGCGCCGTACAGTGCGCTTCCCCTTGGGTAAAGCGGAAGGCATCAAGCTGGACGAACCGTTCTACGTTGGCGAGTACTTACAGACCAACAGCGGTAAAATCCGGTTTAACAGATCCGGGTTTGTGCGCGTGAGCACAGTGGCCGACAACAGCCAGAATTCCCGACAACTTTCCTCAGCCTATGCCATCAAAAAGGGCGATTGGGTCAAAGGAATGACAATGATCGAACATCCCAGACTTGGTGTTGATGTAGCGCTGAAACCGCGCTGGTACAATTTGCGGGTCAAAGAAGGCCTGGTTTTGACCGATGATTTTCTGGTTTACTTCAATGATTACGAGGGCGTTGCCGTCGGCACCGATCTCGATTTGCAGTGGAACATTGCGCAGTTGACCCGCAAGAGGCAATCTTTCCTGGTAGTGGGCGCGACGGGGGCCCTGGCGCCGGTCAAAAGCAAGGTTTACGATAGTGCCTTTGAAGTTTTTTTTGATATGCCGACCGAAAACTGGGTCGCCGGGGTCTTGAACGGTTACGCGGGATACCTGCGACGCTTTTACCTGGGGCCGTTGGCCCTGCACGGCGAAGCCCTGCTGGGTGTTCAGCGTTTGGTGGTTTCCGACTCGTGGGATCATGAATCGGTGTCCATCGCCAACACCAGTTTCGGGGCGCGTATTAATGCCGGTTTGGAGTACGCGGTCAATATTGATGTCAATATCGGGATATTCGCCGGGGTCAATCTGTTCCCGCCGCTGGATTTGTGGACGGTGAAGTACAAAGACAAGGAAATTGACGTGGATAATTTAGCGGGTTGGGCCGCGCCCCGGATTTCCAGCATTTCACCGACCTTTGGGCTATACCTGCACTATTCACCACCGAAATTAAATTTTAATCCGGCAGGCATGATTCAGGGTTCTGTTCGTGACCAGCTGTTCAAGATCAAATGAGGATCGCATGCGCAGATTCGCTTTCATCACGTTTTTATGTTTGTTAATTCCCCTGGGATTGAGCGCCAAATCTGATAAGTCCAAGGCAAAATCCGCTCTGCCCATCTCGCGGGAGGCGGTGCTCGTAGAGAGTTCCTCGCCGACGGAAATTTTAATCCGGGCGACCGGCTATGGAACCGGGAGCGACAACGCCGAACAGGACAAACGCGCCAATAGCGATGCCCTGAAAGCCGCCGTCTGGTTTCTGCTTTTCGGCGGCACCGATCCGCTGCTCCAGACGCCAGCGGAGAAAAGCGCCTTTACAGCCATTCAGGATAATTTTTTCAAACTCGAGAATCTCAAGCCGTTCATCAGCTGGGAAGCTGAATATTACGAAGCGCGCCTGAAAATTGACGGCGGCAAGCGCCTCAAGATCGAGAAATCCTTTAAAATCAATAAAGCCCTTATTCAGGATGACCTGATTAAAAAAGGGATCCTGACCGCTACCATGGACCTGAGTGGCAGCTTGGGCAATCCGACGATCATGGTTCTGCCGGAAAGCCGCAATGACCGCTCGCCCCTCGAACTGCTGCGCTCCGATCCCGATCTGAAGAAAGGAGCGGAAGTCATCGAGGCTTTTCTGACAGCCCGCAAGTTTGATGTCATTGTTCCGGAACAGCAGCAGGTTCTGCAGGAATTAGTCTCGGCCCAGACAAGCCTGAAAGGCGAGGAAGAGGACTACAGTTACCTGCTGGCGCTCTCTATTGGCAGTGATGTTTACATCACCTATAATGTAGCTATTGAGGCGCGCAAGGTCGGTTCGGCTACGGTGAAAAAAGGCGTCGTGGGCTGTCGCGCTTATGAAACCACCACCGGGCGTCTGTTAGGCACCGAGACCGGCTACAGCCAGGAACGACCGGTGGCGGATGCCGTGCTGATAGAAGAGGCGCTGAACGATGCCATCGATAAAGTACTGAGCCGCGTCACGGCTTACTGGAAAAGCGATCTTCAGCAGGGCGTGCAGTACAAAATTCTTCTGACAGTCAGCAATAGTTATGATCAGTCAGCCGCTGAGGACATTATTTATGGATTCGCTGATCAGGTTCGGAAGGTTGCCCGGAGTACCAAAGAACTGGTGGTTGCGGATTATACTTATGATGTCTTGGTTTGGTGTGAACCGCAAAAATATCGCAATTCATCCGATGTCTACCGCTTTCTCAAAGAGAATTACAAAGGCACGGGGCGGCTCTCGCGGGTCAGCATCAGTCGCAAACTGATTTTATTGAATATCGGTGAATAACCAGGAGGTCCATGTGGTTCGCAATACTCTGCACAGTCTGCTTATCCTGATGCTGTTCACCTGTTCTGCGCTGGCCCAGGTTCCCGAGTGGGCGAAAACCAATCAGCATAAAAAGTATCCGTCAAGCCGTTTTTTGCTCGGGGTTGGCCTGGGAAAGGATAAGAGCGCCGCGGTGGAAGCCGCCCGCGCCGATGTGGCCCGACAGATTCAGGTGCGCATCGAATCGGAATTGGAAAATGTTGAGAGTGAATTCCGGGATGGCGATCGCAGTTATCTGAAGGCGGAAATAGTCAACCGCACCAAGACTGTCGTGACTGAGACCATTGCCGGCCTCGAAATCGCCGAGACGCAGGAAAATAAGGGTCAGTATTATGTTTTAGCCGTGCTGAACCGGGAAAAGTATCTTTCCGGGTTGGAAGTCCAAATGGAAGAAGTTTTGCAGAGAACCGGCCAGTTGGTCAGTGGCGCCCGGGAATTGGTGCAGGCTGGTAAAGTATTCGGCGCATTGACCAATTACCTTGATGCACAGGGTGTCATTCCCGAGTTTTATACGAAAAGTGCCCTGTACACAGCTCTCTCCGGCCGCAAGTATCCCAATGTGGAACAGTTCACCGGCGCTGGTATTTTGGCAGAGAGCCGCGCCGTGCTGTCTAATATTACCCTGCAGAGTCTGGCGGGCAACGATCAACAGTGCCGAGCCGGTGAAGTTCTACCACAGCCATTGCGCGTCCAGGTGGTTTACGAAGGCGGCACCACGCCGGTCGGAGTGGCCGGGTTCCCTTTGACAGTGCGCTATGCGAGCGGGGAGCAACTCCTGCGGCGCGAGACCGATGCTCAGGGAATGCTCGAGTTCACCGCTGTCGCAACTCCAACCGACAATATCGGACAGGCGGGCGCCATCCGGGTAGGGCTGGAGTTACAGAAAGTCCCGGAACATCTGCGGGACATTGTATCCCGGTCTGAAGTTGTTTTCAGTTATTCCATTTTAAAGGTAAAACTGACCTTTGCCGTGACGGTCGTTGATCAAAATAATGCACGCCAGTCCGCCATTGAAGAGGACCTGGTGCGGGCTATCAACGAAAACGGGTTTAGCGTTGATCCGCAGGCCCCGTACCTGGTCGCAGGGCAGGTGATAGTGCTGAACCAAAAGGAAATCCCCACTCCCTCCGGGAAGCAATTTCTGGTCGAGACGCGTCTGCAATTAAATTTAAAAGATACGGTCAGTCAAAAAACATTAGCGACCGTGGAAGCCACCGGCAAAGGCCTTGATTTGCAGACCCTGGACGGTGCTCTAAACAAGGCTTTCCGCAATACGAAAATACCGCGCAATCGCCTAGCCGCCTTCCTGCAAAGTGCGGCGGCTGGCAAATAGAAAATAAAATGCTAAATTAATCATGTAATGAAAGGAGAAAGTGTATGAAAAAGTTAATCATTTTGGCCCTGTTGATTCCCCTGATGCTGTTGGTTTTCAACTGTGGACCGGAAAAACCCAAGGCAAAAATGGGGGACATTCCGGAGTGGTATTTGAATCCGCCGCAGGCGGAGGACGCCATTTATCAGGCGGGTGATGCCCTCAAGATGAGCATGGCGTTAGCCAAGGATGCCGCCGACGCCCGGGCGCGCGATGCCATTGCCCGGACGATCGAAGTCAAGGTATCGAACATGATGAAAGATTTCATGCAACAGAGCGGTATGGGGCAGGAAGCCGAAGCGCTCGAGTTCACTTCATCGGTCAGCAAACAGGTGGCTTCTACTGTCCTGAAAGGCTGCAAAATCGTGAAGCGCGAGATGAAAACCGAAGGCAGTCAGTTCCACGGTTACTCCCTGGCAGAGTATAACCTGAACACCCTGGTGCAGGAAACCCTGAACGAAGCCCGGAAACAGAAAGCACTGTACAACGAAGCCAAGGCCAATTTGTCCTTCGAAGACCTCGAAAAGGAAATTGGGAAGCTTAAAGAAGTCGGCAAAGAATAATTAATCGCAGGGCTGTCCCGCCGTTGCGGGACAGCCCTGTAATGGATGACCGATGCCAGCGCTCCGCGTCTTACTCCCACTCCTGTCTCTGCAATTGCTGACGTTCGCCCAGCAATATATCCCGGCGTGGTTCGAGAATCTGCCGTCCGCGCCGGCCGGTTATACTTTAGCGGTAGGTTATTCCGGCAAGTTCAACAGTAACCTGCGGGCACGCAATTATGCGCTGAATACCGCTTTCACCATCATGGCGAAGCAACTGAATATCCGCCTGCTTTTTGAGCTCGAAGAATTGAACGATGGACGCCTGCGCCTGCTCAACCCTACGTTTAAGCAATTTTATGAGGAAACGATTCTCAATAATGTCAAGGCCGACTATGGCGTGATCGATTCATCAATTACTGCCGAAGGATATTTTATTCTGATCGCCTATCCGCGCCTCGAACGCCTGAATCTGCCGGATAACCGTGATAAAAACTGGGGGCCACGACCGTCCTGGGTGTCTGGTCAACTGCCCGAGGAAAAAGGTTTTGTCTATGGTTTGGGACAGGTAGCCCGTTACCGCAGTTGGGTGCGTGCCTGGCACGATGCCGACGAGCATGCCCGTTTTGATATCGGCAAAAACCTCAACATCAAAGCTGAGTCCACCACGACCAGTCAACGCGACAATCGTAAGACAATTGAAAGCACGGTGATCAAGCAGTCCTATGACCTGTTATTGAAAAATGTCACTGTGGTTGCCCGCTGGTTTGACCCGGCTACGGCGACTTATTATGCATTGGCGCGCGCCCCGCGCCAGTGATCCCGCCTCAACCCGTCACTGCTCCGGCAGAAATCTTATTTTCAAAAACGTCCCGATTGGTTAATTTTCCCAGTCTTTTAGCGTTTTTAGTGACTGAATGATAAAGGAAAATGAATGTTGAAAAGAACGGTTACCTGCGGTGAATTAAACCTCGAACGGGTCGGGGCCAAGGTGGTCCTGAACGGATGGGTCAATAAACGTCGCGATCATGGCGGGCTGGCCTTCATCGATCTGCGCGACCGCTACGGGATAACGCAGGTCGTTTTCGACCCGGCGCAGGGCGAATCCTTGTTGACGACTGCGCGGCATCTTAACCAAGAGGACGTCGTTGCCGTTCAGGGTACGGTGCGTCCGCGCCCGGCGAATGCAATCAATCGGGAACTGCCGACCGGCACCGTGGAGGTTTTGGCAGATCGCCTAGAAATATTTAATGAATCCCAGACCCTGCCGTTTCTGGTCACCGACCGCTCGACCGGGCTGGAGGATTTGAGGCTTAAGTACCGTTACCTGGACCTGCGGACCACCGAACTCCAGCGCAATATGGCGATTCGCCACCAGACCTATCAAAGCGTACGCCGGTTCTTCGTCGCCCAGGGTTTTTATGAGATCGAGACACCGTTCCTGATGAAAAGCACTCCGGAAGGGGCGCGCGATTTCCTGGTGCCCAGCCGCCTGCAGAAGGGGCATTTCTACGCTTTGCCGCAGTCGCCCCAGCAATACAAACAAATTCTGATGGTGGCGGGTTTCGACCGCTATTTCCAGATTGTGCGCTGTTTTCGCGACGAAGACCTGCGCGCGGATCGCCAGCCGGAATTTACCCAGATAGATGTGGAAATGTCGTTCGTTGAGGAATGCGACGTGATGCAAACCACCGAACGCCTGCTATGTCAGGTTTTTAAAGAGGTCGGCGATTACTCCCTTGAGGAACCTTTTCCGCAGTTGACCTACGAGGAGGCCATTAAACGCTTCGGCAGTGACAAGCCGGACCTGCGCTTTGGCAGGGAGATTAAAACCATCAACACCTTGGCAAGCCAGACCACATTCCAGGTTTTCCAGAAAACCATTGCCGATAATGGTGTCGTGGCAGGGCTGTGTTTCCCGGACAAAGGCTATTGCACCCGGAAAATTATTGACCAGTTGACGGAACAGGTAATCAAATACGGTGTCAAAGGGCTATCGTTCTGCAAGGTGACGGCGAATGGTCTGGAGAGCGGGATTGCCCGCTTCCTTGAGCCAGTCGCCCGGGAAATCGTGGCAACATTTGCCGCACAACCCGGAGATAGCTTGTTTTTAATTGCCGATGACGCCCGGCTTGCCTATCCTGCCTTAGGGTATCTGCGTTTGGAATTAGCCCGGAGACTGCAATTGATCCCCGAGCATATTTTCAAGCCTCTCTGGGTGACCAGGTTCCCGTTGCTGGAGTGGAATGCGGAAGAAGAGCGCTGGACGGCCATGCATCACCCCTTTACTGCGGCGGTGCCGGAAGAACGCCATCTACTGACCAGTGCTCCCGGCCAGGTGCATGCCCGGGCGTATGATATTGTTATCAATGGTCATGAAATTGGAGGCGGCAGTATCCGCAACCATGCCGTGGATCTGCAAAGTGAAATGTTTGACATTTTGAAGATCGGACGAGCAGAAGCCCGGAATAAATTTGGCTTTTTATTGGACGCCCTGTCTTTCGGGGCTCCGCCGCACGGAGGCATTGCACTTGGATTTGACCGTTTGGTGATGATTTTAGCCGGCGCGGAAAACCTGCGCGAGGTGATTGCCTTTCCCAAGACCACCAGCGGGGCATCGTTAATGGACGGCTGTCCGGGCGAAGTGGACGAAGGTCAATTGCGTGAATTGGGCTTGCAGCTGATCTGACCGACCAGCTGATTTTGCATTGATATGCGAGAACAGCAATTGATCCAAAGTGCTCCCCGAAACAGTGTCCGTACCCAGATGCGTTCGCATTATTTAGGTGCCTTATTTGCCATTTTAATGGGTTTTGCGGAAACGGCATGCGGGCAAATCATGCTTGAAGTCAAATTCATCGGGCTTTCGGGTCATCTGCGCCGGAATGATAATCCGCACTTATACCGTCTAAAATTGGATAAGAAAGGACGCCTGGCAGGTCACATTGGACTCGCTTTCGGGATTGAATATTTTCTGCTCGAAAATTGCCTGTCGGTGAAATTCGGACAGGCGTTTATGTTGGATTGCGGATTTCAGCCGGCGGGTTTCACCCATCTTGGACTGCGGCTGTATGCCACCGCCGGGCGGCATTCCTTCGCAATCGGCAACGGACCGACCTTTTTTTATCGGCGCGACTGGAGCTTACTGCCCAATTATCATGATGAGGGATTATTTCGGCGTACCCGCAACTACTAGCATATCTTTTTCTGGTATGCCGGTGAAGTCGAGTATAATTATGGCTTCCCGAAAAGACCCGACTTTTCCCTGACCTTTATTCCCGGGCCACCGGTTTTTTATACTTTTGCTCCGGGACTGCGCTGGCAGGCGCATTAGGTGGCAACCCAATTAGCCAGACCCCGGTCTAATGCCCGAACAAGGTGCAAACGAAAGGAACATAGCTAGATGAAAAAAATGGCAAAGATAAAATACTGGCTTCTGTTGACCCCGGCCTTGATCGCGCCCCAGATTTTGGCCCAAGTCCGACCCATAGTAACCGCCGTCCGCACCACCGAACCAATTAATATTGACGGGGTGCTGACCGAAGCCATCTGGCACACCGCTCCCGTAGTAACGGAGCTCGTCCAACGCGATCCCTCAGAAGGTGCACCGGCGAGCGAAAAATCGGCGATCCGGGTTGCCTATGATGCCGAAGCGCTGTACGTGGGCGCCGACCTGTATGATACCCATCCTGATTCGATTGTCGCACGTTTAGATAGGCGTGATACTGATCCCGATGCGGATGCTTTTGCTATTTTCATTGATCCGTACTATGATCGCCGGAGCGGGTTTATCTTTGGCGTCAGCGCCGGGGGCACGCTCTACGACGGTATTTTGTACAACGATAACTGGAATGATTTTTCATGGGACGGCGTGTGGGAAGGCAAAGCTCATCTTAATCAGCAGGGTTGGTCGGCGGAAATCAGAATTCCCTTTTCCCAGTTGCGCTTCAAACGACAAACGCAGTACCTCTGGGCGGTGAATTTTGTACGGCTGATCGAGCGTAGAAAAGAAGAGTCCTATTTAGTTATACAACCCAAAAACGCGGCGGGGTTCGTTTCGCGCTTCGCGGACCTGGTGGGGATAAGCGACATTGAAGCCAAACGGCGCATTGAGTTACTTCCCTACACCCGCGCCAAAGCCGAATATCTGCAGACTGATACCGACGATCCCTTCAACGACGGCTCGCGCTATTTAGGCGGTTTGGGGGCGGACGTTAAAATCGGCATTGGTAACAACCTGACTTTTGATGGCACCATCAACCCAGACTTTGGGCAGGTGGAAGTTGATCCGGCGGTTATCAACCTCTCGGACGTGGAGACTTTCTACGACGAGAAACGCCCCTTTTTCATTGAAGGCGCCCGGATTTTCGAGTTCGGTCGCGGCGGTTCCAACAATCAGATCAATGTCAACTTCTGGAATCCCCAGTTTCTGTACAGCCGGCGTATCGGCACCAGCCCGCAGGGCAGTCTGCCCGATGATTACGATTATGTCAGCACTCCCGACGGCACCCGGATTCTGAGTGCCGGAAAACTAACCGGTAAGGTAGGTTCCAACTGGAGTATCGGGGCTCTGTCGGCGCTGACGGCCCGGGAACATGCTCGCCTGCAAACCGGCGGGCGGCGATTTGAGCGGGAAGTGGAACCAGTAACCAGTTATAACGTATTCAGAGCTCTCAAGGAATTCAATGCCGGCGACCAGGGATTGGGTTTTATCACGACTCACACCCAGCGTTTTTTCCGGGCTCCGCGCTTGGAGGACGAGTTCAACCGGAACGCGTCGGTGGGTTGCCTGGACGGCTGGTTCTTTTTGGACAAAGATAAAACCTGGGTTCTGGGCGGCTGGGGCGGCTTCAGCCGCGTGTCCGGCAACCGTGCCCGGATCCTCGATCTGCAGCAGAGTTCACGTCATTATCTGCAACGTCCGGATGCAAAACATCTGCAACTCGATTCAAATGCCACCAGCCTGACAGGTATGGCAGGCCGCCTCTATCTCAACAAGCAGAAAGGCAATGTCTTTTTCAATGCGGCCTTAGGCGCCATTGATCCACGGTTTGACCTCAACGATCTCGGTTTCATGCAATATGGTGATGTCATTAATGGGCATATCATCCTGGGCTACCAGTGGACCAAGCCTTCCCGCTTTAAGCGCTATGCGGATATCTGGTGTGGCCCCGCCCGGAACTACGATTTCGGCGGCAATAGTTTCATGAATATCTGGCTGGCGGGAAGCAACCTAAACCTGGTCAACTATCAATATATTCATATGGAGCTGGTCGCAGTTCAGCAAACGCTCAGCACCCGCCAGACGCGCGGTGGCCCTTTAATGATCAGCCCGAGCGGCTACAATGCCAACATCTACCTGGAGTCCGATCAGCGTAAAAAACTTATCGGTGAGATAGGTTTAGGGTATTATGGCAATCACCAAGGCGATCGGCAGGCAGAATACAGCCTGGAACTGGAATGGAAGCCTTCCAATACCATTCTATTCTCGTTTTCGCCCTCTCTGGGTATCGAGCACAATGATGCCCAATGGGTAGGAGCTTACGACGATGCTCAGGCCGTGGCAACCTATGGCAAACATTATGTCTTTGCGGAAATGGACCAGAAAACGCTTTCTGCCAGCGTCCGGCTGAACTGGACCTTTACGCCGCAATTGACCCTGCAGATGTACGCTCAACCATTGGTTGCCTCGGGCGACTATTACCGCTACAAAGAACTAGCCCGCCCGAAGAGCTATGATTTCATCGTTTATGGCCAAGACCAAAGTACAATTGATCCGGCCAGCATGACAGTAGACCCTGACGGTTCGGCCGGGCTCTGTCAGCCATTTACGATTGACAATCCAGACTTTACGGTGAAATCACTGCGGCTGAATGCGGTACTCCGTTGGGAATTTCGCCCCGGATCTACCCTCTATTTGGTCTGGTCCCAAGGAAAATATGAAGACGAAGCCAACGGCCAATTTCGCTGGCAGGATTCCCTGGGCGATATTGCGCGGGCGGACGCAGACAATATCCTGATGCTGAAAGTCAGCTACTGGATAAACTGAGGTTCGATTCCTAATCGTTTTCCTTGTAACGAAAGGCGCGCAGGTTCTTGACACCGAAGTGCGGGTAATCGGACTCCGTGTGCAGATTCGAGGAAAAGATTAATTGCCAGGTTGCCCGTTCACCGGGCGCGAGTGAATAGGTAAATTCATAATTATCGCCCCCCAGCTTGTAAGTGAAAGTCGAATCGCTGTAGAAATCACCCTCGACGTACCAAGTCGGATAAATGGTGGCAGTGCCGTTATTTTGAACGTTGCCCTTGACGGTGAGCTTTTCGCTGGTGAAAGACTTGCTGGTCAGAGTGAAACTGACGCCATTGATTTCAACAACATCTTTCGAGCCGGTAACAACTCCGGTTTGTTCGCAGGTCGTCAGTAAAATCAACATTATGCCTATTGTAAAAGCAATAGTCCGTGACATATAGCCTCCCTAAATTGATTCGCGAATAGTGCTTTGGTTGAACATGCAATACGATATTAGTCATTTTTCTGGAGAATGTCAATCCGGGTGTATGGCAGGAAATCAGAGATTTTGGTGATTGACAGCGTTCGCAGGTAACAGGAACCTAAAAACCCAGCGCCGGTCATTGCAACAGATTCGTTCCAATTTGACACAGAATTTGCGAAATTAGTCCCAAATTGGGAAACAAAGTGACATGACCTCCAAAACCATTGAACTCAAGAGCGTAGATCCGGCTCAGGTGTTTGGCGTGCGCGATGCACATCTCAACCTTATCGAATCAAGCTTCGGTGTTAAACTCGTCGCGCGGGGCAATAAAATTGTACTTTCGGGCGAGAAACATGTCTTGGAGCAAATCGAGCGTGTGGTCGGGGAAATGCTGGTGACTATCAATCGCAAAGGCTATCTTGACGAGCGGGATTTGCAGGCCCTGATTATGGTCGAGCTGGGCGGTCAGCAATTGCCCGCCGAGATTACCGCAGACAGCGTGATCCTGTTTAAAAAAAGTGGTGTCATCAAACCCCGCAGTGCCAACCAGGAACGCTACTATCGCTCGACTTTAAAGAACGATATTGTGTTCGGCATTGGGCCGGCCGGTACCGGCAAAACTTACTTGGCGGTGGCGATTGCGGTGGCCGCTTTGCGCAATCATGATGTGCAACGCCTGATCCTGACCCGCCCGGCGGTGGAAGCCGGTGAGAGTTTGGGATTCCTGCCCGGTGACCTGACGGAAAAAATCGAACCCTATCTGGCACCGCTTTATGATGCCCTGTACGATATGATGCCGGCGGAGAAAGTCAGGGCACAAATCGAGCAACATGTAATCGAAATCCTGCCGTTGGCATACATGCGCGGTCGCACCCTTAATAACGCCTACGTCATTCTCGACGAGGCGCAGAACACCACGCCGATGCAGATGAAAATGTTCCTGACCAGGTTGGGAGCCAATTCCAAAGCCATTATCACGGGCGATATTACGCAGATAGATTTACCCGATCGGCAAAAATCCGGCCTGATTGATGCCGTGGCAATCCTCAGGGGTATTGACGGGATTGATTTCATATATTTTGAAGCGGTGGATGTTGTCCGGCATCGCTTGGTGAAAGACATTATCAGGGCCTACGACGGCGAGAACCATGATGAACCAGGCTAGCCGCCGCTCCTTGCGACCCGCAGAATTTTAGCTGGCCTTAGCCGGTTGCAAATTCTGCCACATTTCCGCGGCGGTCTGGCATTGCAGGAGGCGTTGCCTTCCGGATTCGTCGAGGGTCTGGCTGATGGCGGATAAAAACTGCAGGTGGGGCGCAGTGCCACTTTTGGGCGAAAGGCTGAGAACGATAATGCGGGTGGGCAAACCGTCGATCGCCTGGAAATCGAGGCCCTCGGGTTTTAACCCGATGGCACATACCAAATGACTGACCGCGTCGGTCTTACCATGCGGGATGGCGATACCATATTGGATGCCGGTGGACAGGATTTCTTCGCGCTCCAGAATGGCTTTGCGGGCGCGGTGCAGATTTTTGATAACACCCCGGCGGTTCAGCACTTTAAGCAGTTCGTCAATGGCCTCAATTTTCGTGTTGGCCCGCAAATGCGGTACCAAGTCGTCGGGAGAGAGATAATTTACCAATAATCCCGGAGTTGAGGGAGTCTCAGACGTCACCTGGATCTGTCGGGAGAGGATGGTGCTGGTGTCAATGGGTTTTTTTAATCCTGCCAGAGTCTGCTCAAATTCAGCCAGCACCTCGTACATGGCAGTATTGATCAGGGCAATCGTTTTTTCATCGCAATCAAAGACGATGGTCGTGCCCTGCTGGCTGAAACTGATCGTTTCGCTTTCTTTGCGGATCTGATAAACGGGCTCAACCTGATCGAGGTGATAGACGAAATAACCCTCGCTTTCAAATAGCTCAATCAGTTCGGTGACCAACATTTCGGTCACTTGCAGAGAGGGGAAGTCGAAAGTAATCTGCTGGTAATGCGATTCCGGCAGGGCTTTGGTCAGACCACTATGGGGAATCCTGAACAGGTTGACCAGGATCGGAGGTGCAATCAGGGTGGTAATCAAGATCATCATGACGGCTATGCCAAACGCCTCGGGCGTAAGGAATCCGGCCGTCAGACCAATGCTGGTGACGATGAGCGCGACCTCACCACGGGGCAACATTCCAAAGCCGACCCGCAAGGCCCCTAACAGATTGAAATTCAGGAATAAAGTTGGCAGACCGCATCCGATGACTTTGGCCAGAATCGCCGATAGCGTATACAACCCGCCGAACGCTAACACCGGCCAGGAAAACAGCAGGCGTGGATTGACTAACATGCCCATGACCGTGAAAAACACCGGCACGATCAAGGAGTAGACCGCACCCAAGCGCTCGACAATGGCACGGCTAACATCGGTCTTGGAAAGCGATAGACCGGTCAGGTAAGCACCGATGATCAGTGCCAGCCCGGCCTCTTCCAACAAGCCGGCGACTAACAAAGCCAGGCCGAAGGCCATAATAGCAATCGAAGTGCGATCCCGGAACCATTTTAATAAAAGGCTGATGCGCTGAGAGGTCAGGGCGCCGATTGTAACTGTAATGAAAAGAACCACTAAAGATTTAAGAGCGATTAAACCAATCTGAACCCACTCCACGCCACCCGAGCCGGAGGAAGCCGCGATGATCCCCAATCCGATGGTTAAACAGAGGATGCACAGAATGTCGTCGATAACGGCACCGGCCAAAATGGTGACGCCTTCCGCGGTGTCCATTTTATTCTTTTCGCTGAGAATGCGGGCCGTAATGCCCACCGAGGTCGCCGTCGAGACCACCCCCAGCAAGAGGCTGAAGGGCGAAAGGAAGTGCAGGCGCGTCGCGGTCAGCAGTCCGGAAAATAGCACCGCTACTCCCGCTCCCAGGACAAAGGAAAAAATGACCCCGCCCAGTCCGACAAACAGCCCCGCTACAGAAAAGCGCAGAAAGAGCTTGAGATCGGTTTCCAGACCAACCACAAACAGCAGGACGATCGAAGCAATACTGCAAATGCCATACAGCTCCGGGGAAATGGGAAAATTCGCGGCATAGACCGGAAACAGGCCCTGCGGCAGACCCGGCAAGGCCGCTCCACCCAGTACATAGGGGCCAATGAAGATTCCCGCGATCAGCTCGCCCAAAACGCCCGGCAATCGAATTTTTTCGAACAACAGGTTACCCAGACGCGCGGCAAATAGGATTATACCCAGCTCCAGCGCCAGAAGCATCATCCTGTTGGTCATGTCGGAAGTAGCCGGGGAGCCCTCGCTTCCAGCGGCGTAAATAAACCAGCCCAGCACGATTATCGCAGGAAGCGCCTTTTTCATTACTTTATACATAAATAATTAACCATCACAGCGGTCAGGAAGATGAGGATTCGGTGGTAGCAGGTTTGATTGGTTCAGGGGGCTTGATGAATTCATGCGGAGGCGTAAAATGCATCTCACAGCGCCCTTCGAAAACGGCACCATCTTCGATGACGATTTGAGCGGCTTTGATGTCGCCGCGTAAATAGGCACGATCACCCAGCGTAACCTTGCCGGTAGCATTGATATTGCCCTCGACATGCCCGCCAATGTTCAGGTGCAGGCCATTGAGATTGCTTTTCAGCTCGGCGCCGGAAAAGATGGTAATCGTACCGTCAGTTTCGATATCTCCGGTGATCTTGCCGTAAATGATGATGTCGCCTTCCAAATGCAGATTACCGGCGATCGTGGTCTTTTCGCCGATAATCGTATTGATGGCGGGTTCTTTTTTACGGATTACGGTCTGCATTTCAATCCCTCCCTTCGGTTTTTAAGGAAACATCGGCCAGTCGGTAGGAGTAAATCATGGTCTGGGGGTCAATCGGATTGCCTTCCTGCCAGATTTCGAAGTGTAGGTGGGGACCTTCACTTTTACCGGTGTTGCCTAAGTACCCGATAACCTGACCGCGGGTTATGTACTGGTGTTCCACGACGCTGTTGCGCTGATTGTGGCCGTAAATAGTGAAGTATCCATTGGAATGATAGAGAATGACGGTGTAACCCAAATCGTTGGTCCAGTTGGCAAAGACCACCACCCCGGCCGCCGAAGCCTTTATGGGCGTTCCCTCTGCGGCGGCCACGTCAACACCGTAATGGTTTTCACTGGTCAACACCATGTCGTCCACAAAGCCCCGGGTGATGTAGCCATTCACCGGTGGGTAAATGGGTATATTTTCTAAGTAGCTGATTTCGACGAACCGTTTCTGCGGCGGCTGCTGACCTAACGCTGGCGGTCCAGTCAGTGCCGAATCCGCGGAGGGCACCACCAGATCGGTCCCCAAAACGGAACGGATATACTGATCCATTTGGCGAATCTGGTTATAATCGCTGAGAATCTGCGAGACTTTGAGCCGATCCTGAATCAACTGCTGATTTTCCCGTTGCAGACGGCTATATTTTACAGTACGCGGCAGAGTGAACAGGAGTGTCAGGATCAGGAGCAGGACAAATCCGATGGCGCCGCCGATCACAGCTTGCGCGGTGCGCTGGGTAAAGGTCATGACCAACGGCTTTTCGCGATTGCCGGAAAGTAAATGGAGGGTGTAGTTATTTTTCTTCATCAGTCCTCGATAGATTCAAATAAGTCGAGCAGGCGCGCCAAATCTTCTTTGGAGTAAAATTCCACTTCTAAGGTGCCCTTGCCCTCGTGACCCTTGATGCGGACCTTGGTGCCGAGAATCTGCATCAGCCGCGATTCGGTGGCTTTCAGAAAAGCAGATTTTTTCGGCGCTGCCGGGGAGGATTCCGTAACAGTTTTGGCGGGGGAATTTTTAGCCAGGTTTTCGACCACCCGCACGCTCAAACCGTCACGTTTGATCCTTTCCCACAGGTGGATTTGCTGTTGTGGCGATGAAAGGGCCAGCAAGGGGCGGGCATGTCCGGCGCCCAGCGCGCCCTGCCGCAGATCCTGCAATATCACATCAGGCAGGTTGAGCAAGCGCAGGGTGTTGGTAATGGTCGAGCGGTCCTTGCCGACTTTCCGGGCGATTTCTTCATGGGACAGATTGAAAGTGTCGGCCAGCATCTGGTAGGCATGGGCTTCGTCAACGGGGTTGAGATCCTCGCGCTGAACATTTTCGATCAGCGCCAACTCCAGCATCTCGGCATCACTCTTGACGGGTAAGATATAGGCGGGAATGGTTTTGAGGCCTAATTCCTGACAGGCGCGCAGGCGCCGTTCCCCCGCGATCAGTTCAAAACCGTCGTCCGTCTGTCGAATCGTGATAGGCTGGATGACGCCCTTTTCCTGGATGGACATGATCAGTTCGAGCATTGCCTGGGGGTTGAAATCCTTGCGCGGTTGTTGCGGATTGAACCGGATTTTGGCAACCTCGACGTCCGCAGTATTATAAACCTGTTCAATGCCATCCGGGAATTCCGGAATAATGGCGCTTAATCCTTTACCCAAATGTTTGCCCGTCATCAGCGAGTATTTCTCCTACAAGGTTCATATAATCCTGGGCTCCCGCGGAAGCGGCGTCGTACAAAATGATCGGTTTGCCGAAGCTTGGCGATTCACCCAGGCGCACGTTACGCCGAACCTGGGTCTTGTAAACTTTGCCCTTGAAATGACTGCGGACCTGCTCCCCGACTTCCTGGGAGAGACGCAGGCGGCCGTCGTACATCGTGATCAGGACCCCCTCGATCCGTAGACCGCGGTTCAGACTGCGTTGCACCAGCCTAATGGTATGCAGTAATTGTCCCAACCCTTCCATGGCGTAATACTCACATTGAATAGGAATTAGGACGGAAGTAGAGGCAGTCAGGCTGTTGATCGTCAGCAAACCCAGCGACGGCGGGCAGTCAATAATTACATATTTATAATTTTTCGTCAGACCTTCCAACCCTCTCTTTAAAACCGATTCGCGCCCGATGAGCGCCACCATTTCAATTTCCGCTCCCACCAGACGGGTAGCGGCAGGCAGCACGTCCAAAAAGGGCAGTTCAGTAGGTATGATGGCGGCGTTGATGTCCAGTCCCCCGATCAGGACTTCATAGACCGTGTTTTCGAGATGGCGATAATCCACCCCGACTCCGATCGTGGCGTTGGATTGTGGATCCATGTCAATCAGCAGGGTTTCCACTTCGGAGACCGCCAAACCGGCGGCCAGATTGACGGCAGTGGTTGTCTTGCCCACCCCGCCTTTCTGGTTTGCTATGGTGACGACTTTCGGCATCGTATGAGTTTTAAGCGAAATTGGTCCTCATTAATTGCTTGGTTAGAGTGTTAAAAAACGAACAAATTTACTTGTCGGGGTTTCTAAAAAACAAGACTTTATCCCCTTCTCCAGAAGCGCGGGACAAAGACGATAAAGATGGTATAGAATTCGAGTCGTCCGAACAGCATGCAGGCCATCAGAAGGTACTTGTGGCCAGCCGAGAACGCCGCATAGCTTTCAATCGGACCGACAATACCCACGCCCGGACCGACGCCGCCCAGGGTCGACGCCACGGAAAATAGAGCCGTTTCCATTGGCAGGCGTCCCAGTGATAGGACGAGGCTGGCCAGCAGAAAGAAACCGATGTACAAACCAATGTAGCTGATGGCGTTCAGGATGGTCTTTTCATCAATTGTTCGATTGTTAAGCTGCACCGAGGTTACCACGCGGGGATGAATCAACTGCACCATCTCGCGGCGGACAGCTTTAACCAGCAAAATAATGCGCGAATTCTTGATTGCCCCACAGGTTGATCCCGGGCAGGCTCCGACCAGCATCAAGAGAAGCAGTATAAAATGGGTGAGCGGATACCAGGTGTCCCAGTCAGCGGTGACGAAACCGGTGGTGGTGTTGATAGCGGCGACCTGGAATACGCCGTAGCGCAGAGCGGCTGACCAGGAAGAATAAGTATGCAGGCGCAGGTCAATGACGACCATCGCCGCCGCGCCTAAAAAGATGCCCAGATAAGTGAATAAAACCTCAGCATAAGCCCGGAAACTGAGCGATGGTTTGAATAATTTCAGGTAGAGTGTAAAGTTTACTCCGGAAAGAATCATGAAAACCACCACAATCATCTCGACCCAGACGCTATTATAGGCGGCGATGCTGGCGTTTTTAGGGGAAAAACCGCCGGTCGCAATCGTCGCCATGGCGGTCAGGGCGGCATTAAAAAAGTCCAGTCCGCAGATTAACAAAAGACAGGTCAGCGAGGCTGTCAGGATAAAGTAGACTGTCCACAATAAACGGGCGGTATCCTTGATTTTGGGAGTAATTTGCTCATTGGCAATGGAGGAAGATTCGAAGATGTAAAGACTGCGCCCGCTGGTATTGATCGCGGGCAATACCACAAGCGCCAAGATGATAATGCCCATCCCACCGATCCAGTGCGTCAACGTCCGCCAGACCAGGAGACTGGCCGGCAAGGCTTCCACGTTATCAATGATCGAGGCCCCTGTGGTGGTGAAACCCGAAACGGATTCAAAGAGACACTCGGTCCAGCCACCCATCTGCCCCGAAAAGTAAAAAGGCAAAGCCCCAATGACAGAAGCGCCAAGCCATCCGAAAACCACCGTGACAATCGCCTCCCAGCGCTGAATGTTGACGATCCCGGGACGGTGAATCTGCATCAGCAAGCCCAGTCCGACTGCTATTAAAATGGTCATTAGAAAGGATGAACTAGCGCCGTCCGCCTTTTGCAGGCTGATCGCCAGGGGAATCATCTGGAATAGTCCCAAAACCAGATACAGCTTCCCCAGGATGGCCACGATATTCCGCAGACGCATACTTTACTTCCGACACTCCTGGCAAAAATGGACTTGATTGACCATAACTCCTGCTATTTTAATCTTTTTGCAGATTCGATGCAAATTTGGATCGGGACTTAGATTTTTAACAGAAGGGTCGAGAATGGGAGGAAGGCCTGTTACAGATACGGATTTCAGATAAATGTCTACGGCTACCGGGCGCGCTGTCGCGGAGAAAATGATTGCAAAGCTCCCTGAAAGTGTTAATTTATCGCCCGAATCAGGATATGCATTTACGCAAGTTGACTGAGACGATGACTTATTTGGTGCGCTGGGCAATTGGGTTCGCCTTCTTCTTCGCTCTCGCCGCACTGGTGATTATCGGGGTGCTGTTTTATCGCCCGGCGCAGCTATACGTGTTGGTACAGCCGCTTTGCCGCTTGGCTCTGCGGGCCGTCGGGGTGCGCGTGAAAGTCCACGGGCTGGAGCGTTTCGATCATCGGCGAACATTTCTGATTATCAGCAACCACGAGAGCCTGTTGGATGCATTTATTTGCCCCGCCTACATTCCAATGTACTTTACGACGCTGGAGCTTGCGGAACACTTTAACTGGCCGTTATGGGGCTGGGTGATCCGGAGATGGGGGCATATTCCTCTTCAAAAAGGGAATCTGTCGGAATCCCTGAAAAGCCTCCAGCAAGCCGCCACTCTGCTGAACACCGGTCGTAGCATCCTCATTTTTCCCGAAGGCGGAAGGACAGTGACCGGCAACCTGCAGGTTTTTAAAAAGGGGGCGTTTCATTTGGCGCAGGAAGCGCGGGCGGACATTTTGCCGATAGCGATCAACGGTCTCTACCGGGCCAAAACTAGAGGCGACTGGCGTTTTCGTTCGGCGAATGTGTCGCTGAACTTTGGATACCCGCTCCTCTATGAGACTTATCGTAATGACACAACTGATGATTTGCGGGACCGCTGTTTTGAATTGGTGAGCCGTCTGAAAAATGAGGCGCCGCCGTCCTTTCCGTCCTGAAACAGCCAAAATCGGGCTTGTGAAAATTATAAAAATGCGTATATTTAGGACATGAGAAGGACAGATTTCAGTTTTTTACCCGATCGTAAACGACTGCTGTATGAACAAATTGCCCGCAGTTATCGCCTCCAGGAGCGCCGTAAAAATCCACCGTTTGTGCCTTTCGAAAAACGCCTGCTGGAGAGTAAGATTGCAGTCGTTTCGGTGACCGGTGCCTATCTTAAGGATCAGAAGGGATTCACCAGCAAGGAATCGGAGCAGGACTATCGTTTTCGGGAAATACCGCTGGCTTTCAAACATGAAGACCTGGATTTTTTCGCCATCGACTGGGAACCCACTGAAGCCCGGAAAGACCACAATGTCGTTCTGCCGGTAGACCGCCTCATCCTTTTGCAGAAAGAGGGCTTGATTGGCAAAATCCACGAAACCATCTACAGTTTCGCCGGATTCAATCGTTATCAGAAAATGCTGACCAAGAGCATTGACCGGCTATACGAGGCACTAAAAAGCGCTGAAGTGGACGGGGCGCTGATTCTTCCCTGTTCCTACCGAACCGGTGACACCGCCTGTCAGATCGCCCTCCAGCTTGAGCAACACGGTATTCCGACCGTGACTCAGATGCCTTTTTATGAGCAGGCGCTGATGAGCGGGCCTCCGCGCAGTACCTTCATTAATTTCCCATTCGGACGGGTTTTCGGTCGGGCGGATCATGTGGTTTTGCATACTGCCGTACTGCGGGACACCCTGCGTCTTTTCGAAAAAGCCAAGATTCCCGGCGAAGTGATTTGTCTGAGTTTCGTCTGGTCCTTCGGGAAGATTCCTAACTGGTAGCAATTTAATCGAACAAGCCCGCCATGCTGATTTCCGGAAATAGATAGCCTGATTATATGCACGGTACACGAATGCTTACCAGGGGAATTTTTTTAGCGCTGGCCCTCAGCTCACGACTACCAGCGCAAAACGTAGTGAAACCGCTAAGCGGGGAGGCGCAAATGGACATTTTAGCCAATGTCACCTGGTTGGGACATGCCGCGGTCAGAATTGGCGGCCAACAGGTCATTTACATTGATCCTTTTGAATTAAAAGACGGCCCGGTGGCCGACATTATTCTTGTCACGCATGACCACTTTGACCATCTGTCTGCAGTTGATATTGCCAAAATTCAGGGCGCACAAACCATCATTGTGATTCCCGAGGGCTATCAGGGGAAAGTCAAAGGACACGTCAAGTCGGTGCGTCCCGGAGAAAAGATTACGGCAGGCGGAGTCGAAATTCAGGCGGTGCCAGCCTACAACATCGGTAAGACATTCCATCCCCGAGAGAAAGGCTATGTCGGATATGTGCTCACGGCGGAGGGGATTACCTATTACCATGCCGGCGACACTGATCATATCCCGGAAATGAAGACCATCCGGACAGATGTGGCATTTCTGCCGGTAGGCGGCACCTACACCATGACTGCGACCGAGGCCGCCCGTGCCACCCGGGATATTCAGCCGAAGGTTGCGGTGCCCATCCATTGGGGTTCGATCGTTGGTGCCCGTCAGGACGCGGAAGCCTTTAAAAAAGCAGCCCACTGTCCCGTAAGCATTTTAACCAGAAAGTAGAATTATGACTTTATCCCGAACCGGCTTAGGGCTCCTGCTGTGCGCGGTGACCCTGATGGCGCAAACACCGCCGGACAGTTCGCGCTATTACTATTTGCTCAGTATCCGTGCTTACAGCGAGCAGGATTTTTCCACCTATTTGGCACTGACCAGAAAAGCCCTGACTTTCGCACCGGATAATTATACGCTGGGCTACAATTTAGCTACGGCTTACGCCCTGAACGGGCAATCCGCCCTGGCTCTGCAGGAGCTCAATAAACTGGTAGACAAGGGACTCGGGTTGGTTGCGGAAAACGACCCTGATTTTGATAGCCTGCGGAACAGCGCAGGGTTTCGAGCCCTGGTTAAAAAAATCCAGCGCGCCAAGAAACCGGTACGCCGTAGTAAAACCTTCGCCATCATCCGAGAGAAAGATTTACTACCCAAGGGTTTGACCGGCGACCCCGCTACTGGGAATTTTTATTTGGGCAGTTTTTACAAGGACAAAATAGTCCGAATTGATCCTCAAGGGAGGGTCAGTGATTTCATTGGAGAACAGCAGGATGGCTTGGGTCCGGTGCTGGGTCTGAAAGTGGATGCCGCGCACCACTGGTTATGGGCGATCAGTTCCTGTGCCATGGTCAACGACCGGACACCCCGCCAGCAGTTAGGGATGTCCTATGTCTATAAGTTCGACCTTGGCGATGGGAAATTGCTGAGGAAATATGCACTCAATCGACCACGCGGTCACCTGTTAAATGACCTGACGCTGGACAACCTCGGCAACGTGTACATCTGCGACGGTTTTTTTCCGGCGGTTTATCGATTGGATGTCCAGCGCGATACGCTCGAAAAATTTATCGATCTGCGCGGTTTCATTCATCCCAACGGGATTGCCCTGTCTGATGACGACAAAGTCCTGTACGTTGCGCACGCCAACGGCATTCTGTACATCCCGCTCGCCACGCGCCAAATTAGCGCTTTGCCCTATCCCGAGAATGTTTTGACCGCCAACTGTGAAGGACTGAAATTCCACAAAGGCAATTTGATCGGGGTGCAGAATTTTCTCAACCGCGTGGTGCTGTTCAAACTCAATCCGAGCGGTGACGCCATCGTGAAAATGAAAGTTTTGGAATCGCATAATCCGGAGTTTAGTATACCGACTTCCGGAACGGTGGCTGACAATGCCTATCTGTTTATAGCGAACAGCCAGCTGAACAGTTTCGATCAGAATGGTAAGCTTTTCCCACCGGAAAAGTTACGCGACGTGGTGATTCTGAAAACCAAGATCTAACCCGTAACTAAAACAGTGATCCGACGGGATTTTGAGAGGGAGTTAGCCATTGCCCGGGCGGCCGCCCTAGCAGTCGGTCATTACATCCGAGAACAATTTAAGCTTGAGCCGGAAGTCCGTTACAAACACCCCGATGATCCGGTGACCAACGTGGATCTGGCTGCGGACAGGCTGTTGCGCACGACCTTGTTGCGCAATTTCCCTCTTGATGGCTGGCTATCTGAGGAAACGGCTGATACGCCGGAGCGCCTGACGAAAGAACGGGTCTGGGTTGTTGATCCGCTGGACGGCACCAAGGAATTTATCGCGCACCGGGCGGAATTCACGATTTCGATTGCTCTGGTGTACCGCCAAACACCGGTCGTGGGAATTGTGTACAATCCGCTATCTGAAGAAATGTTCCATGCCGCTTGGCGCAAAGGCTGTTTTTTCAACGGGGTGCAATGTCACTGTCCCGACACGTCGGTGCCCGGGCAGGCACGCCTGCTCGTTAGTCGGAGCGAAGCCGAGGCTGGACGCTGGCAACCATACCAGGCCTTTTTTAGGGAATTGGAAGCACGCGGTAGCACAGCTTACAAAATCGCCTGCGTGGCGGCTGGACAAGCAGACCTGTACATCAGCCTGAAACCGAAGAACCTCTGGGATGTAGCGGCCGGAGCCT
>CAZPQN010000007.1:0-27853 GCA_964588795.1 uncultured bacterium
TAAAAAATTATCGGCGTTGGTTCTGACGCTGCCATTTTATCGCTGGTTCTGGTATCTGAAAATGAAACGATTTGTCAAGCAGGAAAAGATAGATTGTTTGCATATTCATGATTTGCCACTGTGTGGTGTTGCGTTAAGAATTAAGCAAAGATATAAAGTTCCGGTAATTGCCGACATGCACGAAAACTACCCGGTGCTGATCGAGCAGGAAAAATGGGCGAATAACTTTTGGGGGAAAATCCTTATCAGTAAGAAACGCTGGTATCAGATGGAGAAGAAATGGCTGGCGCAGGTCGATCACGTCATTTGCGTAGCGGATGAAATGCGAAATCGATTGGAAAAAATACTTTCGAGTCAAAAGGCATACACAATTCTGCCAAATTATATCGATCCGGAATCCTTCCTGAGACAGCAGCAAACAAATAGTGAGATTGAAGAAAAGTTTAAGGGAAAATTTGGGGTATTATATTATGGCAGCATTGATAGTATGCGCGGAATTGAAACATTACTTGAAGCAGGCAAGATTTTGAAAGATAAAATCGCCAACCTGATGTTAATTCTAATCGGCACGGGATCGATTTTGACTGGATTGCAGCGTTTAGCGCAACGTTTAGGAATAGGTGATTTGGTGGCGTTTGAAGGCTGGCAAAATCCGGCTAATCTGAGGAGTTATATGAAAAACATCAGGGTTGCTGTGATTCCTCATTTAAAGTCTGAACAAACGGATAATTCCAGTCCGAATAAACTTTTCGTGTTTATGCTGGCGAAAAAGCCAATTGTGAGCACAAATTGTCGGTCGCTAGAAAAAATCATAGCCGAAAACGAATGTGGATTAATCTATCCTAGTGCTGATAGTCAGGAACTGGCGAATAAAATCTATGTTCTTTACCAGAATCCCGATTTATGCGAGAAAATGGGAAATAATGGCTTCCGGGCTGTTATGGAGCGATATAATTGGCCGGATTCGGTAAAAAATCTTATTACATTATATCGACAATTATGCCTGCCTTTTAAAATGGAGTGACAGCCTAAATGTGCGGCATTGCCGGAATATATAATCTTGATGGTGCACCAGTCGATAAGCGTCTGCTAATAGCAATGACCGAAATTGTCCGTCATCGCGGTCCCGATGATGAAGGTTATCTAATGATTGACACTGTTTCTGGTAAAACCCTATCCTGTTATCATCAGGATACCATCGCGGTCATCAAGTCGCAAACCCAACCAATCCTGCAAGCCCCGCCCGGCAATTTAGCGTTTGGATTCCGCCGCTTGGCAATTCTGGATCTCAGTCCGGCAGGGCATCAGCCGATGAGTAACACCGACGGCACACTGTGGATTGTCTATAACGGTGAAATCTATAACTATTTAGAATTGCGGGAAGAACTGCAACACTTTGGGTACCATTTCACCTCGAATAGCGACACAGAGGTGATTTTGGCGGCTTATCAACAGTGGGGCGTGGACTGCCTGCAACACTTTAATGGTATGTGGGCGTTCGCCATGTGGGACGTTCGTCACAGGCGTCTGTTTTGCGCGCGGGATCGTTTCGGGATAAAACCGTTCGCTTATTTTTACGATGGAAAAAGGTTTATCTTTGGATCCGAAATCAAACAGATTTTAATTAATCCTGTTGATCGTACCTTGAATATGCCGATGGTCTATCGTAGTCTGAAATTGAACTCATTTTTGTGCTACGGTGATGAGACATATTTCGAAAATGTCAGGATTTTGCCTCACGGGCATTTTATTATTATAGAAAATGGACAAATGCGTCGGCAGAAATATTATGACCTCGATCCGGCCACTTTTGAGACATCTACCCTGACTTTCGCCGAAGCGACCGAGCAGTATCGGACGCTTTTCACCGATGCCGTGCGTTTAAGAATGCGGAGTGATGTCGAGGTAGGAAGCGCCTTGAGCGGGGGGCTGGATTCATCAGCGATTGTCTGTACAGCCGTAAAAAACACGGCTCGGCCGTTTCAAACATTTACTGCCTATTATACCGAAGAACCGCGTTACGATGAGCGGCGCTATGTGGAAATGGTTGCCTGTCAAGCCAATATCACCGCCCACTTCGTATCGCCGACACCGGAGGAGATGCTTGCTGATTTCGAACGGATGACCTGGCACAATGATTTTCCGGTGGTTGGGTCGAGCTTCATTTCCCAGTATTTCGTGATGCGCTCAGCACGGCAAAATCGGGTCACGGTCCTACTTGATGGGCAGGGCAGTGATGAAATAACCGCCGGATATAATCATGCCTTTTATCGTTATTATGCGGATTTATTGAGTCAAGTAAAATTGAAACGTTTAGCGAACGAGCTGCCCATTTATCTGAAAAATCAGGAAGGGCACCGCGCTTCGAAAATCCTGAAAATCTTACTGGCTTTATTTTTTCGCGAATCGATGCTCTATCAGCAGGAAACCAAACGCGCCTTACCGGACGTCTTGAGCAGCGCATTCCGGGAATCAGAAATCTTGCACAATATCGTCGATCTGCCCACCTCGCGGCTCTCCAATTTTCTCTACAACCTGATGATGTCAACCTCCATCCAGACGCTTCTGCACTTTGAAGATCGCAACTCCATGGCTTTTTCAATCGAAAGCCGGGTACCGTTTCTCGATTACAGGTTAGTGGAATTTGCTTTCAGTCTGCCGGCTGCGTATAAAATCAGGCAAAACCTGGGCAAATATATTCACCGGGAAGCCTTACGCACAGTGGTACCAACTGCGATTATGGAGCGCCGTGATAAGGTAAACTTTGCCGCACCTGGCGAAAAATATTGGCTCCGTAGTGCGTTGCGGAACACCCTCGAGGAATTGCTGAACTCCCCCAGCTTTCGCCGGCGAGACTACTACGACCATAAAGCGATCAGTGCCATTTGGCGCCGCTTTAATGCCGGTGATGAGCGTCTAAGTCCGCTCATCTGGCGACTGTTCGCCCTGGAAATGTGGCTGAGGGTGTTTGAAAGATAGCGAATAGCACTCGACAATATTCGAAAGCCTATTTGCACGATATGGTTTATAATAAATTTGTACTAGAATTACACTTTTCGAGTCCGACCAATAGCGGTTAATTAATATGGAAAGTGCCAAAACATCCACTAAAGGGTACTGGAATATTGAACAAGCAGGTAGCCTTCACTGATTTTGTCTTAAAGTAAATAGCTATTAAATTTTATCATAAATGGTAAAGTACGACGATATATTAACAACGCATTTAAAAGGATTAGATCTAGCTACTAATGCAAAATTGAATTGGCGTGAAAACATTGGAAAAGTGACAGATAGAGTCACTTTGATTGTCGATATTGTAAAAAAAAAGAAAATTATTCATGTCGGATTTTGCGATCATCTCCCGTTAATCGATTTCAAGATAAAAAAAGGCATCTGGTTTCATAAAATACTATCTGATAGTGCTGAAAAATGTATCGGGATCGATATTGACCCAGGAGCTATAAAGTACCTGTCGGAAACGTATGGTTTTCCAGGCTATTGTGTAGACATTATGAAGGATAAATTGCCGGAAGAAATCAGTACCGAGAAGTGGGATAACATCATTATCGGGGATGTCTTAGAACACTTGGATCAGCCGATTGAATTTTTAAGGCAGGTAAAATTAAAATTTTCAGGATTGTGTGATTCTGTTTTAATATCAGTTCCCAATGCATTCCGGTTAAGAAATGTCCTAAATACTTTTAGGAACAGAGAAGAAATCAATTCCGATCATCGCTGGTGGTTTTCTCCCTATTCTATTAGTAAAGTTTGTGTCCAGTCAGGACTGAGGCCCAACTCTATTTTTTTTACCGGTAGTTACCGGGTGCCTCGATTTGCCCTATTCAGGAAATTGATTCTGACTCTTTTCCCCGGTTTGCGGGACACAATTATTATTTTAGCTTCATTTTAATTGTCTGAACCCGTGTCGAACTTATTGATCGTAACACAATCATATCCTTGGGGGAAAGGCGAGTCTTTTTTCGCGCAGGAGCTATCCTACTTAAAAAGGATTTTTCATAAAATAGTAATTTTGCCCTACAATTACGGAGGTTGTGCTCACCGACGTTGGACCGCAAAAGAAATTGTCATTTACCCTCCAATTCGCCCGGAAAATATTACTACGAGTAAATTGTTTTTAAGCGGAATTTTTAATTTTATTGGAGTAGGCCAATTTCTTTTTGACCTTTTGGCGAATGTCCCGCAAATGTTTAAAAGGGGAAATTTTGAAAAATGGTTTAGGTCAACAGTCAACCTCCGGATGATTTTATCCGGAAGAGTGATAAACGCAATAATAAAACAACATAAGATTTCGATTGTATATTTCTATTGGGCAACCCCCATTGCGGCGATTATATACTGGTTTCCTAAAACAATTTTAAAAGTTATCCGATTCCATGGTGGGGATCTGTATCTCGAGAGGCCGGAAAACAATGGATACATTCCTTTCAGGAGGATGGTTTTTAAAAATATGACCTATGCACTGTGTGTCTCCCTGCATGGTATTAATTACTTGAGGAAATTTTATCAAGACCGCTATGCGCGCATAAAGCTCTTTAGACTGGGAGTTCAAGATAACGGAATTAATACTGGCAGTACTGATTTTACGCTACGGCTTTTATCTTGCTCAGCAGTTTCCAATATCAAGCGCGTTGGATTAATATTAGAAGCGCTGTCGGTATTAAAAATAAATATACTGTGGACCCATATCGGCGATGGTCCATTCTTACCCATAATACGAGAGGAAGCCAAAAGACTACCCGGGTGGATAAGATGTCTCTTCACCGGTAATTTGTCCAACAGATTGGTAATAGAGTATTATCAAAATAATCCAGTTGATTTGTTTGTCAATGTCAGTACTTTCGAGGGATTGCCGGTTTCAGTTATGGAAGCACTTTCGTTTGGAGTACCGGTTTTTGCTACAGACGTTGGCGGAACGGCGGAATTGATTGATGATACTGTAGGCAAACTATTGCCATGCGAGATTGATCCCACCATTTTAGCTCAGCAAGTAGTCGAATTTAGCGAACTAGATCAGAAGGAGAGAGGCGAGTATCGTAAAAGAGCACGGGAAAGATGGCGGGAACTAGTCGATGGAGATAGATGTTTTCCAAAATTAGTTGCTTTTTACGAGAAAATCTTGAGTACATTACCTGCAAACTAAAAGTTTCAATTTGATAGAAGATATTCGAGCCACAGTCAAAGATGCATTCGTTTATGGATTAGGCAACCTTTCGGTCAAGCTGATTGGTTTTGTGCTGTTGCCGTTGTATCTCCAGAGATTGACCCCTGCGGATTATGGTGTCCTGGGATTACTAGAAGTAACGACGCAGGTTTTGGTGCAGCTTTTCGGATTGGAGTTGTACCAGGCCCTGATGCGGTGGTACTGGGATCCTGACCATCGTCATCAGCAACGCGCGATGTTCTTTACAGTACTGGTTTTTCTGAGTGGAGTTGTGATTCTACTGACCCTCGGGCTATTGCCTCTAACAGAAAAAATATCCGGTTGGCTGTTCCGCAGCAAGAACTATGATTTTCTGGTGCGGTTGATGTTGCTTTCGGTCGCTTTACAGGTTGTGACTTTAATTCCCTCGACGCTCCTGCGGGTCCAAAGCAAGCCCGGTCTTTATTCGGTAACGCATATACTCAATCTAAGTGTGAGTTTGGGACTGACGATTTTTTTCATAGTTAGTTTGGGGATGAAAGTGGAAGGCATCTATCTGGCTCAGATAGCCGGATATGTTTTTAACCTACTGATCCTGAGCGGCTTTATTGTGCGGCAGATTGAGTGGCGATTCGAGGGGAAACTGCTGAAAGCCATGCTCAAATACAGTTTGCCTTTTGTAGCCTCCTCCGTCGCGGGCATGTTTTTAGTACTGGCTGATCGTTATATTCTCAATTATTTTGGCGGTCTGGCGGATGTGGGAGTTTACTCTTTGGGATTTAAAATCAGCAATACCATTAAGGTGCTGATCATCTCTTCGGTCCAGCTGGCGATCTATCCGATCATGTTCAAAATGGTCGATCAGCCGCATGCGCGACGTTTTTATAGCAAGGTAATGACCTATTTGACGTTCGGGACAATGATTTTTATCTTAGGCGTTTCGCTGTACGGGCGGGAAATAGTCAAGTTTTTTACCGGCAATCGGGCGTACTGGGAAGCCTTCCGAATTATACCATTACTGTGTTTCAGTATTCTGTTCGGCATGTTGAAAGATACGGCCACGATTGGTTTGGCAATTGTCAAGAAGACCCAGCTGATTGCCAGCCTCATCGTTGCCATGTCACTGCTGAACATCGGTTTGAATATTTTATTGATTCCGCACTATCAGGCGCTCGGTGCCGCCTTGGCGGCCTTGCTGACCCAGATGCTGTTTTTCGGGGCGATGTTGTATTTCGCCCAGCGGCACTATCCGGTCCCGTACGAAATTGCCAAAATATTTAAAATGATCATCGTTGCTGGCGGAATGGTCGGACTGTCATTCGGCATGGGCGGATGGCCTCTCCTGCTTCGTATAGGATCAAAGCTTGGTCTGATCATTCTTTATCCGATTGCCCTGTATTTCTGGAGATTTTATGAGCCGATTGAGCAATTGCGGCTCAGGGAAATCTGGAAAAAATGGCGTCATATACGCGCCTGGAAGACCAATCTTAATCAACTTTTTGAAAGTAAAAATGAAGAAGGGAACCATGCATGAGTAAAAAGGTCAAAACCCCGGTGGTGGAATCATCGCAAATGCCGCCCAGTTCTTTTTTAGGTCGGTTACGTCCGCGCGACGGTTTTATCCTGAGCGGTATTTTTTTACTGCTTTTATTGGTGATTTTCTATAAACCCTATGTCATCGATCGTCTTGAACCTGCGGGCGGTGACGGCCTGGCCTCAGTTGCTCAGAACCAATGGATCAACGACCAGCAGAAGGAATTAGGCGAAATCGCCCTTTGGAATCCCTCGACCTTTTTAGGTGTGCCGATATACTGTTTTGTCGGACCGCGCAGTTTCAATCTCGATTATCTTATTGCCAAATTGAATCCGTTGATTGACTGGAAATTGGGCTGGTTTATCATCGGCGCGACAGGCTTTTTCCTGATTCTGAATTGGCTCGGATTTCCCTGGCACCTATCGTTGATCGCGGTCATCGCCTTTCTCTTTTACCCTCATTATCAGGCGCTGATTAACGTCGGGCATTTTGCCAAGGTGCGGGCAGTCTTTGCTCTGCCCATGGTCGTGTTTGGGTTTCTGTACCTGATTCGGAAAAATAACTGGGTAGCGATGCTGATTTTCGCCCTGGGGCTATCGCTCCAGTTACGGACGCAACATTACCAGGTAATTTTTTATTCGTTGCTCCTGATCATGACGATCGGCATCTGGCAGATTGTCGTGTGGATCAAAGAAAAGGCCTACGGGCGGCTTGGAAAAACATTCGGGTATTTTGCGGGCGGTCTAATGCTAAGCATTTGTATGTCCGCCCAGCCCTTGTTCGTTGCCAATGAATATACGCCTTACTCGACACGGGGAGGCCAAGCGGTCAAGCTACAGGAAGAGTCGGTTGAAAATCAGGTCAAGAGCGGTGGTGTTACGTTTGATTATGCTACTCGCTGGTCACTGCATCCGCAGGAATTAGCTACGCTGATCGTACCGCGGTTCTTCGGTGGCACTTCGCAGGAACCATATACCGGTAAAGCCTATCCGCAACTGCGCGACAGATTCATACCGGGCTACTGGGGTGATATGCCATTTACGCAATCCTCCGAATACATGGGGATTTTGGTTGTTATTTTAGCCATCCTCGGTTTCTGGTATTTTCGACGGAACGGCTTCATCATCAGTCTTGCAGTGCTGTTGGTTTTCGCTATCCTCTTAGCCTTCGGTCGGCATTTTCCGTTATTGTATAAGACGTTGTTTCTACATCTGCCTTATTTCAGCAAGTTCCGGGTACCTTCGATGATCCTCATTTTAGTGGATTTTATCCTGGTCATTATGTCGGGTTACGGGCTCAAAGGGCTCCTGGAAGATTTCAATCAGCAGAAATATAAGGCGGCGTTAAGAGTTGCCGGCGCTTTTCTGGGGTTCGGCCTGTTGTTTCTTTTTGCCCCCGGAATATTGTCATACACCTCCGCCCAGGATGCACAGTACATGAACAATCCTCAGGTAATAGAGATGCTCCGCACGGCGCGCAGGGAATTTTTACAGGCAGATGTGTTGCGCATGACACTTATTGTAGGAATTTTTATGGCGATGCTCGTGGCGTACAGATTGGGAAAAATCCGGGCGGATTTTGTGGCGATCGGGGTTTTTCTGATCGTTACTGTGGATATGGTAGGAATCAGCCGGCGTTTTCTGCGTCCTGAGGAGCTGGTGGACAGGCGGTCTTTAGAGCGACGTTACTTTGCCGAGACTCGTTTTGACAGGCTAATGCAGCAGGATAAGGAGCTGTATCGGGTATTCGGTCTGGGCAATCTGTTCCAGAGCAATGACCTGGCTTACCGGCACCAGATTGTCACCGGCTATTCGCCCATCAAACCGCAGTTGATTCAGGACCTCATGGACAATAATTTGTTTTATGGCGGACGCGGCGATCGCTTCAACTGGCCAGTCATCAATATGCTCAATGCCCGGTATTTGTTAGTGCCGGGCATGCTGAACGAGCCTAATCTGACCGTGCTTGATGTTGATCAGAGTTCGAAGATGGTGCTTTATCTGAATGAAGAGGCGCTGCCGCGCGCATTTTTTGTAAAGAAGGTCCAGCGCATGCCGGACGCCCGTGCGATATTGAGTTATATGAATACGGCGGACTTTGATCCACAGGTCCTTGCGCTGACCACCGAGCCCGTTGATTCCTTGGTCAATTGGGACACCGGCGGCAGTGTCGAGATTACTACCTATACGCCGAACCGCATCGTCCTCAATGTCGAGACGGAAGGTCGAGCCTTCTTGGTTCTGTCCGAAGCCTATTATCCAAAGGGCTGGCAGGCTTTGGTTGCGGGAAAGGAAACGCATATTTTGCAGGTCAATCATGTTTTGCGCGGCATTGAAGTGCCTGCCGGCAGGTACGAAATCCAGTTTATCTTCCAGCCGCGCAGTTATACCCTGGCCCGGCGGATTTCAGCGATTGCTAATAGCTTCGTCTGGCTGATTCTGCTCAGTTATCTTGGCTATCAGCGGCGCAGTTCAATTCGTAGTTTCTTCCAGCGCAAATTACCCGGGTCATAACTAACTCGCGGAGTGCAAACCATGTCGCAGGTCAAAATCTATCGTTATTCCGGGACGATTAAGCTTACCCTGTTCATTCTCGCCATCGGTCTGATATTTACGCTATTGATGCATACCCGCAATATCGTCGAGCGTTTGCGGCAGGATTCGGCTAACTTATTGCGGTTTTATGCCGATATCTACGCCAAAGCCGCGATGGATGAAAGCAGTCAGGATTTCAGTTTCGTCTTTGAGGAGATCATCCGCAAAATTAATATTCCGATGGTACTGTCGGAAAAAAGAGATGGTTTGCCGACTGCCTGGCGCGGCGTTGAGGTACCACCCGACCAGCATGATTCGCTATCGTACAAGCGCGTATTGCACATCATGCAGGACATGGATCGTGAAAACCAGCCGATACCGATCAAGTACGGCGATCGCGAGTTGCAGTACATTCACTATGGCGACACGAACATGATCTACCAGTTGCGTCGCTTACCATTCATTGAAATTTCAATCGTCGGTCTGTTCATTTTACTGGGCTACCTGGGATTTTCGGTGATTCGTGCCAGTGAAAAACGCTCGATTTGGGTGGGCATGGCTAAAGAAACTGCGCACCAGCTGGGGACGCCCCTGACGTCTCTGATGGGTTGGGTGGAACTGCTTAAAAGCGAACAGGGTGACAATAGCAACGTTCAGGAAATGGCACGCGATCTCCAGCGCCTGGAAAAAGTCGCCAACCGCTTTTCCCAGATCGGTTCCAGACCCGTTTTAAAGCCGACCGCCCTGAATCCCGTGATCGCCGAAGCGGTCACCTATTATCAAAGGCGCTTACCGCAGTTGGGTACCGGCATAAGTCTGTCGTTCCGGGCGAGTGAGGAATTTCAGGTATTGCTGAATGCGGATTTATTTGCCTGGGCACTGGAAAATTTAATCAAGAATGCCATTGATGCGGTCGATCCCCAAAATGGTCTGATTGAGGTCACTAGTCAATTGCCTGCCAACGGACGTTTTGTCGCTATTGATGTCATTGATAATGGCAAGGGCATTACCCGCCAGAATCGCAATAATATTTTCCGGCCAGGATTCAGCACGAAGTCGCGCGGCTGGGGCCTGGGCTTGAGTTTAGCGATGCGCATTGTGCGCGAATATCACCGTGGCAAGTTGTTTGTATTGTCGAGCCGCCCGCATGAAAAAACGATATTGCGGATTTTACTGCCGCATCCGTCCGAGCCGATTTAATAAAAGTTGAACAAAAGCACTGTGTCATTTAAATTAGCCGTCGTGATAGTTTTTCAGGTTTAAAAATGTATATCCATAAAATTCTGACACCGGAACTGATTATTTACCCGTTGGAAGCCCGCACGCGCGACGAGGTTATTACGGCGTTGGTCGAACGACTCTACGAAGAGAAACTAATCACCAATCCCGACGCCACCCGACAAGCGGTAATTGACCGGGAAAACCTGATGACCACCGGTGTGGGGAAAGGGGTGGCCTTGCCGCATGGCAAATCCGCGGATATTACGGAGGTTTTGGTCTCTGCGGGAGTGGCCGTCGAGGGCATCGATTTTCAGGCTGTTGATGCCCAGCCGGTACAGATCTTTGTATTACTGTTGACCCCCGAACGTTATCCCAGCAAGCACCTGAAATTGCTTAGCAAGTTTTCGCGGATGCTCAATAATGCGCAGTGCCGGGATGAAATTCTGCAAGCGACTTCGTCTAAGGAAATTGCCCAGATACTCTATAAATATGACACCCAATCCTGACCACGACTGATGCCGTTTTGTCCTGCTTGTCTTTTTGAGTTTGTCGAAGGAATTAAGGTCTGTCCTGACTGCGGTGTCGAGCTCGTAGAGCAGTTGCCTCCCCAGCAGGAAGCAGACGTTAAATGGACTCTTCTCGCCACCTTTTCCGATGTCGTCTATGCCGGAATGGTACGGGAAGCCTTGGAAAATTCGGGCATCCGGGTTGTGCAAAAAACCGATACCCTGCATTCGCTCTTTGCAATTCAGAGTACCGCCCTCGTCGGTTCGTTTGCCATACTGTACGTTGATCGGACACAATCCGATCCGGCGCGTGAAATTCTGCGCGCATTGACCACAGAAAAAAACTCAACCGAAAATTCGCCATCCGTGAACGAGTCATCCGATGATTTATCAACGCGTTAAGGGTACCCATGATATTCTGCCAGCGGAATCTGCAAAGTGGCAGTACCTTGAAAAATTTATCCGGGATTACCTGCACCGTAACAATTATCAGGAAATCCGCACCCCCGCTTTTGAGGTGACGGAATTATTCACCCGCAGTATCGGTACCGACACCGATGTAGTCGCCAAGGAGATGTACACTTTTTTTGACAAGGGGCAGACCAGCCTGACGCTCAAGCCGGAGCTCACCGCCCCGGTGATGCGTGCCTTTCTGCAGAATAATATGGAGCAGGTCGCGCCCTTGACCAAGGTTTATTACATAGATGCCCTGTTTCGTCAGGAGCGTCCCCAAAAAGGCCGCCTGCGTCAGTTTCATCAGTTTGGGTATGAAATTATTGGCTCAGCCTACCCTGAAACGGATGCCGAAGTGATACAGACGATTTATGAGCTTTACCGCGAGTTGGGTATAAGCGATTTGCAAGTCAGGATCAACAGTATCGGCAGTCGCTCCGCCCGTCAACGCTACCTTGAATTGTTAAAGCAGGCGCTCCAACCGCATGCTGCGGCGTTTTGTTCCACCTGCCGTGAGCGTCTGACACGCAATGTGCTGCGCCTGTTTGACTGCAAAGTCGCTTCCTGCCAGGCTCTACTTGATGCCCGGGCACCATTTCTGATTGATCATTTGGACCAGCAGGACCGCGAACACTTTGCAGAAGTGTGCCGGTTGTTAGAAACAGTTCAGGTGCCCTACTTGCTCGATAAGAAGTTGGTTCGCGGTCTGGACTATTACTCCCGGACGACGTTCGAAATTACTTCCGGTCTGCTGGGAAGTCAGGACGCTTTGTGCGGCGGGGGACGTTACGACTACCTGATTGCGGACTTGGGTGGTAAACCCACACCGGGAATTGGAGTCGCCTCCGGGATGGAGCGGGTGCTGTTAGTTCTTGAACAGCTTAAAGCATTTCCGGAGTCGCCATCTAATTTACTGTATCTGATCGCCTTGGGGGAAATGCCTCGTCAAGCGGGTTTCCAACTGCTGACGGCTCTGCGTAAGCAAGGTCTTTGCGTCGAGATGGATTTCCTGCGTCGCTCACTCAAAGCTCAACTGCGCGATGCCAGCCGGGCGCAGGCGCGCTGGGTCATTATTATGGGCGAGGATGAATTGGCACGCGGGCAGGTAATCCTCAAACGGATGAGCGATGGCCAGCAGACGCCGTTGAACCTTCCCCAAGCCGCCGACGAAATTGCTCGTTTAGTTCAATGACCAGGCAATGAATTTAAACCAGTTGGTCGTGCCCATCAGCGCCTAACCTTCCCGATGAGCTTTCTTAATCCCGCGGTACTGTTCTTATTGCCACTGGCCGCTTTGCCGCTGATCATTCATCTGATCGGGAGACGCCGCTATCAAATCATCAATTTCAGCAGTCTGCGCTTCCTGAAAAACATGCAAAACGACGTCATCCGTCGGCTGAGACTGCGCCAGATTTTACTCTTACTACTCAGGACGCTTCTGATTTTTCTGTTGATTTTCAGTTTTGCCCGTCCCTATCGGGCGGCCAAAGCGCCGGGTCTTTTTATCCGCAAAGGCACGGCGGTGTACGTTGTCATCGACAATTCTGCTTCGATGAACTTGGTGGCGCAAGGGCGCAGTCTGTTGGAACTCGGGACCGCAATGCTGCTTACGACCACCGCAGAGACCGAATTTCCGGTCATAGTAAAAGTACTGACCGCGACCAATCCGCGCCAATTCCTTTTTCAGGCGCCGGTCAGCGATATGAATCAGCTACGGCAGGCGCTCGCGACGGTGCCGAGAAGCGAGATGGCAGGTGACCTCACCGCAGCTCTGCACACGGTGATCAGCACGATTAAAGCCGAACGCGAGTTTAATGCCGTAGTCTGGATGGTCAGCGACTGGCAGAAGAGCAATTGGAAAGGCGCAAAATTCAGCTTGGAACCGACTTACCTGAGGGCGTTCCATGAGTACCACCTGCGGCTCTTCTTAATGCCCGTTTGGGTGGAAGCTACCAATTTTGCGGTCAGCGATTTGCACCTGAGCGGAGCGTTACCGGAACCTAATGCACCGGTTGCGATAGCTACCCAGATAGCCAACTGGGGGCCGCGTGCCCGTGAGTGTGGGGTGAGTTTGTTCGTTGAGCAGGAGCGCGCCGGACAAACCCTCATGAACCTGCCCGCTACCAGTAAAAAGCAAGTTCAGTTTGAGTTCCTCCCGTTGACAACTGGCAAACTGAGTGCCTACGTGCAAATCGGCGACGATGACAATCACAGTGATAATCGACGCTACTGTATTGTCACAGTCCCGGAACAGGTACGCATCGCAGTGATCGGGAGAACGGCCAATGATACCCGCTATCTGTTCAAGGCTTTATCGGCCGGTTTTGCGGAATCAGCTCAGGCGGAATATTTACCGCTGGGCGCTCTCGGTACGGTTGATTTAACTAAATATGATTTATTAATTTTCAGCAACGTTGATGACTTACCGTCAGGAGCGCAGGCCTCTCTGACCAGCTATATTGAGCGCGGTAAGGGTATCTTGTTATGGTTGGGACCCGATTGTCAGGAAGAGACTTACAACCGCTACTGGGCAGAGAAATATGGTTTTCCCCGCTGGCACGGTCTACGCACCGCGGGAGGCTCTGCTTATCTTAAAATTGGGCGATACGATACGGAGCACCAACTTTTCAATACTCTGTGGTTGCCGGAAGCGAAGCCGGGCAGTTCGCCGCATTTCTTTACCATTCCAGGCATATTGACAGTGCGGAATCAAAAAGTATTGATGGCTTTTGACGACGGAACGCCTTTTATTGTTGAAGCAAATCGCGCTCTTCTTTTTGCCACTGGTTTACATGAAAGTTGGTCTGACCTGCCGCTAACCGGATTTTTCCCCGCAATATTATCCCGTGCCGTACGCTACCTGGCCAATCTTAGTTTGGAAAAAACGGAGTACGACGCGGGTGATTCGCTGCGGTTTGAACGACTAGTCGGCGCGCCCGATTCACGGGTGTGGGTTGAGACTCCCAGCGGTAAACGTTTTTATCCGGAATATCGCTCACGTACGACGGATTACATATTCACCCAAACGACCGAAACCGGAGTCTATAATGTTTATCAGGGGGGCCGGATGATCCGACGCTTTGCGGTGAATGTCCCGACAATCGAATGCGAAGGTGAGAGCTTTACGTCCGAAGACCTGAAAACATTAATCAGACAATCACCTGAGCGAATAGCAGTATTGACAGCCAGCCGCGATGGAAGCCTGGAACAAATGACCTTAAGCCATGAATTCAGTCTGTATTTGCTGGTCCTTGCCCTGATCACCGCCTTGGCCGAAACCTTTATCGGGCGGATTAATCGTGAGCTAAGTCTCTCCACATAGATGCGCCGCCCATTATTTTTAAAACAGCCTAACCCAAAAGTCACGCGTCCGCTTCAGGAACGTGTGCTGTTGATCGGACTGACGAGAACAGCGCAGAACCGTTCCGTTACCGCCGAACACCTGCAAGAACTGGAACAATTAGTGACGACAATCGGCTACGAAGTCGCCGCCGTGATGATCATACAACCTAAACGCTTCGAACCGGCGACAATGATCAGCAAAGGCAAAATTGATGAGATCGCCGAAATACTAATCAATCAGGCGATTGACGAAATCGTTTTTGATGACGATCTGACGCCAACCCAGCTGCGCAATTTGCAGGAAATTTTCGACTGCGAAGTCCGCGACCGGAGTAGCGTTATCCTGGAGATATTCGCCCGGCATGCGCGTACCAAGGAAGCCAAAACCCAGATCGAACTGGCGACATTAGAATATCTACTGCCTCGACTAACCCGACGCTGGACGCACCTGGAACGCCAGATCGGGGGCATTGGTGTTCGCGGCGGTGCCGGGGAAACTCAAATAGAAATGGATCGCCGGCTGGTTAAAACCCGCATCGCTAAACTTAACGAGGCTTTGGAGGCTATCGAACGCGAACGACTCGTGCAGCGCAAAGGTCGTCGCGATTGTTTCCATATTGCCATTGTGGGTTATACCAATGCCGGCAAATCCACTCTTCTGAATGTACTGACCGGAGCGGAGGTCAAGGTTGAAGACCAGCTTTTTGCAACACTGGATACAACCGTCCGGAAGTTGACGATGAACGGTTTCCAGAATTTACTATTGAGTGATACTATCGGTTTCATTCGCAAATTGCCCGCCGATCTGATCGCCTCCTTCCGGAGTACACTGCGGGAAATTCAGGAAGCCGACCTGATCCTGAAAGTGGCTGATCTCAGCTCGCCTTATTGCCTGGAACACCTGGATACGGTCGACGAGGTGCTCCATGAATTAGGTGTCATCACGAAACCGATCATAGTGGTCTTTAACAAGATTGATTGTAGCGACGATCTGGCGTTAAAAAGAGCTAAAAGTCGTTTCCCGGAAGCAGTGTTTATTTCTGCCGCACGCCAACTACGGCTGGATGATTTGCGGCAGGCGATTGTCAGAGTATTGGAGCAGGAAGGCATAAATTTACTGGTACGCCTGCCCCTGTCAGCGGCCAAGGCCATTGCCCTGGTACGCGACAATGCGCAGATCCGGGCTGAAACCTACATCAACGGCGAAGTATCATTCGAGCTGTTTTGTTATCGGCGGGTCTGGAACTGGCTGGCGCCCAAGCTCCGGGAATTCACTAAGGGACAGTACGATGCGGAGCATCCTTGATCAAACCACGACCTCATTGTAAATTTTTTGTATGAATAAAATGCATACCCAGCCTGCCTTTGCACTCCTGGGTGCCAGCCGGGTGGGACTGGCACTGGCCTGCCAGTTACACCGGATTGGGTGGCAACCGGTCTTACTTTGGAATCACCGGCAGGCGGGCTTACGTCGCGCGGAAAACTGGATCAAATTTACTCAATCTACGACACGATTAGAGGATTTGCCTTTAGCCGTCAGGTGGATTATTATCGCTGTGACCGATGATGCCATAGAGGACGTTGTAGCTGGGTTGAGCACCTTGAAGACGGAACTGCAGGGAAAGCGGATTATCCATGTTTCAGGATGGCATACCAGTCAGATTTTGGCTCCTCTGCGCGAAAAAGGAGCCCGTACCGGTTCCCTGCATCCCGTCGTGAGTATTCCGACCGTTGCTGAGGGCATCCGGATTTTGAATAGCTGCATATATACTTGTGAAGGTAATCTGCGCAGGGAACTTGCCGGGCTCGTCGCCCAACTCGGTGGTAAACCCTTTTGTCTCAACCAGCGCCAAAAAAAATTCATCCATCTTGCGGCTGTACTGCTCAACAACTATAACGTGGTGCTGATCGAGGCTGTCAAACGTTTTGGCAACCGCTATCGCCTACTGCCCGATGCACTGGAGGCGATTCTTCAGCCCATCATGCGCCAGGCGGCGGCAACAGATTGGAGCAAATCACTGACCGAGACTCTGACTGGTCCGTTGCGCCGCGGTGACCAAAAGACCATTGAAGCCCACCGGCGAATGCTGAACGAGCATCCATCTATGCAGCGAGTTTACGAGGATTTTATCGGCTTAACAGTGGAATTGCTGGCCTTGAAAAAAAACCAACAAGCAGGTGAATAATGATAAAAAGAGCTGGTCTGATTCTGTTGACGATTTTCGCGGTGTCCGTGAACTTAGCCCAGGAGAAAAAACTTTTCTGGGATGGCAACGACTGGGTGGCAATTGATCGGGTGACAGCCCAGAATCCGGAGTTCAATTTCTGGGTTAAAAATGCCTATCTCAGCGGTATGTTTGACAGTCGCTTGTTCTATCGGATCAAAGCGCTTGAATTGCAGCGGGATTTAGCCGATTCGCTGTTCAATGATCTGCTGGCACCGACGAGCAGTCGGCGTCTGATTCAGGGACTGGATGCTTTTTACCGCGATCTCCCTAATCGCTACCTGCCTGTACCCTGCGCCCTGATTGCCGCATTAATGATCCAGAACGACGTACCCGCCGCAGAAATTAATCGCTATATTGAAAATAGCAAACGCTGGATCAATGATTTACTGTACAAATTACCGTCACCTCGGTGACGGCTATTCCTTGAGGATGAGCTCGCCGCAATTAGGGCAGATCAAGTAAATTTCCGGCTCGCCGAAGAAGCGCAGGTTGGTGACCCGAAACCGCACCGTGCCGGACATGTTGGGGCGCTGAGTAATGATCACACTGCGGGCGGCGTTTTTTTCGGGTTTAAGCGGCACGTCGCTTTTCAGAACCACCGCCAAATCCTTTTTCTCGGTGATCGAACCGGTTTTGTCGTAAATATCGAGAAAGCCGGCGATTTCACTGATGGATTTGTTGGATATGTTTTTCACTTCAACGGTGATCTTCAGCAGATGATCGCCGAGGTCGCGAACCGTGATATCGGTTGTCTCCAGTACCTGCTGAGCCTGAGCGGAAAGGGCGGTACACAGGGCGATGGCTATCAAAATTTTCGGTTTCATTTGACTCCCCACATACATTCGGCCAGAATATACATTACCAAACGGAAAGAGTCAAGATATGCATGATATGGGAAAATTTTCACCCGCTACTATGAAAAAAAAGAAAAATTCAGTATGTTATGCAATGCTTGCTGAACTTCTGAAATACCTGCAGAAAAAACATTCCATAGTCCTGACCAAGCCACAAATCGAGCAGATTGAGCGAGCCCATCAGACTGTACAGGAAATATTGCAGACCGATTTGACGGTCTATGGGATAAATACCGGTTTTGGCAAACTGAGTCAGGTGCGGATTGGGACTCAGGATCTGGAAACTCTTCAGGTCAATTTACTGAGGAGCCATGCCTGTGGGGTCGGTCCAGCGGTTGACGATAGCGTGGTGCGGATCATGCTGTACCTCAAGATCATGAATTTGGCACGCGGACACTCAGGATGCTCGCGGCGCGTGGTCGAGAAGCTGATTGAACTCCTGAACCGTGACATATTGCCCGTCATCCCAAGCCAAGGTTCCGTCGGTGCCAGTGGTGACCTGGCTCCGTTGGCGCATATGTGTTTACCGTTGATTGGTGAAGGAGAAGTGAAATATCAAAACCAGATTTACACGGCTGCAGAATTAGTGCGGCAAGGGACATACACCCCGGTGAAATTAGGTCCCAAAGACGGCTTGTCGCTGATTAATGGCACCCAATATTCGACCGCCCTGTTGGTCTTTGCATACCAGCAGGCCGAGGAATTGGTACTGCTTGCCGAATTAGCCGCCGCGATGAGCGTCGAAGCCTGTTTGGCAACGGATGTGCCCTTTGCCGCAGAAATTCAGCGGGTGCGTGGTCAAGCCGGTCAGGTGGAAACCGCCCGGCATTTGCGTAATTTTCTGCAAGGGAGCGCCATAATTCAATCTCACCGCAATTGCCCAAAGGTGCAGGATCCGTACAGTTTCCGTTGTATACCGCAGGTTATTGGAGCTGTAAGGGACACCTTAAACTTCGTACAGGGAATTCTGGAAAAAGAAATCTTATCGGTAACTGACAATCCGTTAGTATTTCCTAAAACCGGGGAGATATTATCGGGAGGTAATTTCCACGCTGAACCGCTGGCGCTGGGCGCCGATTACCTGACCATCGCCTTGGTTGAGCTGGGTAATCTTGCTGAACGTCGTATCGCCAATATGATGGATCCTGCGATGAGTAGTCTGCCGGCTTTCTTAGTGCCGTCCAGCGGGCTAAATTCGGGCTTCATGATCGCTCAGGTTACGGCCGCGGCTTTATGTGCCGAAAATCGCACCCTGGCTATGCCGGCCTCCGTAGAATCAATCCCCACCTCCGCCAATCAGGAAGATCATGTCAGCATGGCCCCCAATGCCGCGCTGAAGCTTTTACGGGTCATTGATAACCTGCAGAAGATCGTTTGGATAGAATTCCTTTGCGCCGCCCAAGGGATGGAGTTCCGGCTACCACTCAAGGGTGGAAGGGGTACCCTGCTGGCTTTCGCCAAAGTGCGATCGTTGGTAAAGTTTTTAAAAGCTGACCGGATTATGTTTACTGATTTACGGCAGGCGAAGGATTTCTTCGCGGACCGACGTTTTATCAATGATATGCATAAGATAGCGCAAAAGTCGAGGAAAACATGAAGACCGAAAAAATTGTTGCGGACGGGTTTACTTTCGACGATGTGTTGTTAATTCCGGCCCAGTCAGAAGTTTTACCCGGACAGGTCAATCTGTCCGCGAGACTGACTAATAAAATCAAGTTAAACATTCCGGTCGTTAGCGCCGCCATGGATACCGTCACCGAAAGTAAATTGGCTATCGCTCTCGCGCGTGAAGGTGGCATCGGCATTTTACATAAAAACCTATCGATTGAAGCCCAGGCAGGTGAAGTCGAGGTCGTCAAACGTTCCGAGAGCGGTATGATCGTCAAACCGATCACGCTGACGTCGCGCCATACGCTCCGTGATGCGTTGCATCAGATGTCGCGTTTCTCAATTTCCGGCATCCCGGTTGTCGATGATGGCCAATTGGTGGGTATCCTGACCAACCGCGACATTCGGTTCGAGACCAACCTTGATTTATTGATTGCCGAACGCATGACGAGCCAGAACCTGGTGACTGCTCCGGAAGGCACGACCCTGGAAAAAGCTGAAGAAATTCTGCAACACCATCGTATTGAAAAACTACTCGTCGTGGATGCTCAGGGACATTTATGCGGATTGATTACCGTGAAAGATATTCTAAAAAAGAAACGGCACCCGTTGGCGGCGAAGGACGCACTCGGGCGGTTGATGGTCGGAGCGGCAGTCGGCGTGACCGGCGATTATTTAGAACGCGCCGAGCGACTGGTTGACCAGCAAGTCGATGTTTTGGTCGTGGATACCGCGCATGGGCATTCGCGGAATGTCATGCGGGCGGTTCGGGAATTAAAGAAACGCTTTCCGAATACAGAACTGATCGCGGGGAATGTCGCCACAGCGCCGGCAGTCCGGAGCCTGATTGAAGCCGGAGCCGATGGCGTCAAGGTCGGAATCGGACCAGGCGCTATTTGCACGACGCGGGTGATTGCCGGGGTTGGGGTACCGCAGTTGACGGCGATCTTAGATTGTGTGGTTGAAGCCCGCAAGCACAACGTACCCATCATTGCGGACGGCGGAATACGCTATTCCGGAGATATTGCCAAGGCTTTGGCGGCCGGCGCCGATACCGTTATGTTAGGTTCATTACTGGCCGGTCTGGATGAGAGTCCGGGTGAAACGGTGCTATATGAAGGCCGGGTTTATAAATCCTATCGCGGAATGGGTTCGATTGCCGCCATGTCGCAGGGTAGCAGTGATCGCTATTTCCAGGAAGGCATCGACACTCGTAAATTGGTTCCGGAGGGGATTGAAGGCATCGTCCCGTACAAGGGTTCCCTGCAAGATACGATTCATCAGTTAATGGGCGGTTTACGATCTGCGATGGGCTATTGCGGGGTAGCTACCGTAGCGGAATTACAAACCCGTGCACGTTTTATTAAAGTCACCGAGGCCTCCATTCAGGAAAGTCATCCGCATAACGTCAAAATCAGTAAAGAAGCCCCTAATTACCGTCTGCAGGATTAGACGGAACGCCCGGTCGCTCAGCCGAGTTTTTTAATGATGGCCGCTAAACGAGCTTTTTTATTGGCGGCGTTGTTGGTGTGGATGATGCCTTTGCTGGCAAGTTGGTCAATGATCCGGACAGCTTCTTTGAAAAGCGGTTCCGCTGCCGACTTGGTCGTGACACTTTCAACCTTCTTGATGGCCGTTTTCATCTTGGTCAGGTACTGTTTGTTGGATTCGTAGGCTTTGGTTGCCTGGCGGATGCGTTTTTCAATGGAGAGCGTTTTTTTCATATTTCCTTTCTATACTTGCCCAAAAGTGCGCAAATTTATTCAAAGTGTCATATAATATCAAATGAAAAAGCTTTCCACCACATGATTCTTATACTCCACATACTGCTGGGGATTTTCCTTTTTATTCTGGCGCTGTTGGCGGCGCTCCTGATTTTTAAGACCTGGTTTGAATTGCGGGCACAGTTGGATGAACCTACAAAAAGCCTCAGCGCAGAAATCTTGGTGTGCGGCAGAACCATCGCAATATTTGCCAAGAGTGATCTGAAAACCCTGACGCTAATGGTCGGCATAATCGGTCGGTATCTGCCCGTTTACCACAAGATTTTTGGAGTGCCGGCTCCGCCCAGGGTAAAAAAAGCGACACCTGCGCCGCAAAAAAAGGACAAGGTCAAAAAAAAGGCTCAAAAACGCCCGCTCAAGGTTTGGATTGATTTGGGGCAAGAAGTGTTGCGCCGGCTAATCCGGATTCCGCGCTTCGAAAAACTGGCGGCAGATCTGGTTATTGGGTTGGAGAATCCCATGACAACCGGTTTGGTATTCGGAGCGTATGTGGCGCTGTCCGCCATGACACCCCTGATGCACGAAATTTATATCCGCCCGGACTTCATGAAAAAAAGAATCGCCGGGAAAATTGAGTTTAGCGGTTCAATTAGATTGTTTCGATTGCTGCCAATTGTTATTTTAAGCGGGTGGACATTATTAAGAACCAGCCGCAAATAATGGAGGATTGAGCGATGTTAGAAGGTTTGATTGATACGTTACTGAGTCGGTTAAGGGAGATTGTGGCTTCCGAAACCGTCATCGGGAAACCAATCCAGGCGGAAGGCGCGACGGTTATCCCGATTACCAAAATCACCCTGGGCTTCGGTGCGGGTGGTGGTGAAAGTCCGGAAGAAGAAAAACGCAAGGGGAAAGGCACCGGTTTAGGCGGAGGGGCTGTGATTGAACCCCTGGCGGTGATCACGATTCAGAAGGATGAGGTGAAAATTCATCGCCTGAATGAAAAAGCCGCTGGTTTCGAAAAGATCATCGAGTTGGTGCCCGAGGTCGTCGGCAAATTTATCAAATCCAAACCGATCCAAACTTCGGAAACCACCTGATAGAAAACAGCCGCCTAAAGAGGTAACGAAAAAGTTTTTCTTGGATTTTTACGTGCGCCAAATTACTTTTCTTCGAATCGTGAGGTTGGGGTATGGAATACAATGTAATTAAAAACATTCCACTGTTTGCAGACCTGAAGGATGACATCGTTCAGAAAATCTTCAATCTGATGCAAAAACGTGTCTACAAGAAGGGCAACATTATTCTGATGGAGGAGGAATTTGGCGATACGCTCTTCGTTTTGACTCGCGGAAGCGTCAAAATAACCCGCCTGAGTGATGACGGCCGGGAGGTTATTCTGTCCATTTTAGGCGAAGGCGACTTTTTTGGTGAGATGTCAATTTTTGATGGTGAAAATCGTTCCGCCAATGTCATTGCCCTGGAGGACTCAGAGGTTTTCATCCTGAAGCGCGGAGATTTCTTAGATCTTTTGGAAAGACACCCCAAAATTGCCATTGTTCTGCTCCAGGAAATGGCCATGCGCTTACGCCGTAGTGACCAGCAGATCGAGGGACTTTCGCTCAGCGATGCGGAAAACCGGATCGCGATGAGTTTACTACGGCTTGCGGAAGATTTAGGCGTGATTAAGCAGGGCCAGGTAGTAATCGAGAATCTGCCATACCAACAGGATATCGCCAATATGGCGGGGACGTCGAGAGAGACGGTGTCCCGGATGCTGACCCTTTTGCAACGTAAGGGCTATATCCAGAAACGGGGGCGGCAACTGATCATCACGAACTACGATGAATTCGTCAAGCAGTTCGGTTAATTAAATTCACACGCCGAGGCCTGACAGCGACGGGGAAAAGTTCAAAACACTAATCAGGACGCTGGTAAACTAACTGACCCCCGACGATAGTCATATCCACCAGTACCTGATTAATTGTTTCGGGTGAAATTTGAAACAGGTTTCGGTTCAGCACCACCAAATCGGCTAATTTTCCGATTTCCAAAGAGCCTTGCAGCTTTTCCTCGAAAGAAGCGTACGCGGCATCTAGTGTGTAAGCTTGCAGAGCCTCCGGTAACGAGATTTTCTGTTCGGGAATCCAGCCGCCGGGGTTTTTATTATCGAGTGTACGTCTGGTGACCGCCGCATAGATCCCTTCTAATGGGGTCGGTGGGGCAACATACCAATCGCTACCAAAGACCAATCTGGCATGCCGATCTAACAGACTGCGGAATGCGTAAGTCGTCATACAGCGTTGGTGGCCGATAAAGCGTTCCGCCCAGCGACCATCGTCAATGCAATGATAGGGTTGCATGCTGGCAATGACTCCCAGGGCGGCAAAACGCGGAATATCAGCCGGGGACAGGTGCTGGGCATGTTCAATGCGGAAGCGGCGGTCTTTACCACCGTTTTCGGCGCTAACCCGTTCGTAGATGTCCAGTAACAAACGGTTAGCCCGATCACCGATGGCATGAATGGCAACCTGTAACCCGGCTTTGTCACTGGCGCTGATCAGGGCATACAGGTCGGCAGGAGTATTGACCAGTAACCCTGAGTCCTGGCCTGTGTCACAGTAAGGTTCGAAAAACGCGGCGGTATGGGAGCCCAGCGAGCCGTCCACGAAACCTTTGACCGTGCCGTATCTCAACCAATGATCACCCCGGCCTTCGCGCTTGATTTTTTTTGTCAGGTCTTCCCAGGTGCCAAGTGGAACCGCCGCTGAAATGCGGGTGATTAATTGCCCCGCCTTTCGGGTTTGCTCAAACACCGCCAAATCATCCCAACCACCCATATGATGGACCGCGGTCACCCCCTGTTGGGCAACGTATCGCATCGCGGCCATTAGGGCATTACTTTTCTGGCTCATCGTCGGCTGAGGAATGACCTTTTCCACCAGGTACAGCGCATTGTCCTTAAGAATACCGGTCGGTTTACCGGTGCGATCACGTACAATCGTTCCACCTTCGACTGCTGGAGTATGGCGATCAATACCGGCGGCTTGCAGCGCTAAACTGTTTGCCAGGGCCATATGTCCGTCCAGGCGACTGATCCAAACCGGGTTGTGGGGGGTGACTGCGTCAATCCAATCACGTTCCGGCAGCGTTCCGCCCCATAAAGAATGGTCCCAGTCTCCCCCGGTGATCCATTCCCCGGGCGCACACTTTGCGGCGAATGCCTTGATGCGAGCGACGAATTCGGCCTTGGTACGGGCATCACGTAATTGAACCTGAGTCAGATGAAACCCGCCTTCGATGAAATGGACATGGGCATCGATGAATCCCGGACACACAAAACGCCCCCCCAGATCAAGCACACGAGTCCGGGAAGTGATTTGCGATTTGACCTGAGCATAATCCCCAACACCGATAATCTGCTCGGCCTTCACCGTCAACGCTTCGGCCCAGGGCTGAGCCGGATTACCGGTCCAGATGCGCGCATTAACGATCGCTAAATCGGCAGTCGGTCGATTAAAACAATTAGTAACCATTAACAGCCCCAAAATCAAAAGAAATAAGCCACTCGCGAACCAAATTTTTCTCATATTTTTTCTTTCCTATCAATGTCGAAATATAGTACCAAAGCGTACAACGTCGCAACCAACTTTTACAGCAGGTCATATGCAGACATTGGTTCATGTGGCAAATCGAACCGGGGGGCGTCTAATTTAAGCCAGATCTGAGACTGGCTGCCGGGAAGTGGGTACGGCGATTCCTTATGCTTTTATTCACCGGGATTGTTATATTTGCAGGTGTTTAGTTGGGTAGTGAGTAAATACTTTGGCGATTACAGAACCTGAGACGAGCCGTATAACGGGTGAGAAGGAGATGAGTTTCTTCGAGCACCTGGAGGAGCTCCGCTGGCGACTGATCAAGGCGCTTGCCAGCGTGGTACTGTTTTCCATTTTGGCTTTTACCTTTTCAGACCAGATCATTGACTGGTTAATTCGCCCGACCCGCCATCTCACCATTCCAATGTCTCTTCAGGTTCTCAAGGTGCAAGGGCTGCTAATGCTGAAGTTTACGGTAGCCTTTGTGTTGGGCATTGGTTTATCATTACCGGCCTTAGCTTACCAGTTATGGGCTTTCGTTGCACCGGGGCTTTTTCGAGAAGAGCGGCGTTGGGGGCCCCTGATAATCTGTGCTGTTACTTTATTTTTTCTGATCGGCGCTGCCTTCGCCTACTGGGTGATCATTCCCTTTGCGCTGAATTTTATGGTCAACATTGGCGTCGAAGGCATAGCGCGGAATATTTCGATCGAATTTTATACCCGGTTTGTCCTCCAGCTTCTATTGGCCACCGGAATAATTTTTCAGATGCCGGTGCTGACCTTTCTATTGGCAAGACTGGGGCTGGTGACACCGCAATTTTTACGCCGTTACTGGCGGGTCGCCGTGGTGATTATCCTGATTATTGCGGCGATCATTACTCCGCCCGATCCAGTGAGCATGATCATCATGAGCATTCCGCTTTTGGCACTTTATGTGTTCAGTATCGGGATTGCCCAGCTGGCCGTGCGAAAAAAGCCCCGCCTGCCGACAACCGAGGAGGCCTCCCGTCCGTGAGCCGCCCAGAGATTAGCTTAAAGCAAATTTATCGGCCGGTCACGGAACAACTAGCTCAGTTCCAGATTGAATTTCGGCAGGCTTTAGATTCTGATGTGGAATTGATTAACCAAATCGTTGCCTACATTCGATCACTGCCCAGTAAGCATATTCGCCCTGCCCTGGTCTTGCTGAGCGCCAGACTCTGCGGTGAGCCGAATGAGCGTTCCGTTATCTGTTCCAGTTTAGTGGAAATACTGCACACCGCAACCTTAATCCATGATGATATTGTAGATGAAGCTCAAACCAGGCGCGGTAAGCCGTCGGTTAACGCCTTGTGGAAAAACAAAATATCCGTTCTTTTGGGTGATTTTTTATTCAGCAAATCCCTGCGCAGTATGCTGAAACTGCGGGATTTCGAAGCTCTGGAATTGTTATCGCTGACCTCCGAATTACTGAGTTCGGGTGAAATTCTGCAAATCGAAAAAAGCCAGAATGACGGGATGGATGAGCCAACCTATTATCGCATGATCTGGGCCAAAACCGCATCGCTTTTTGCGACCAGTTGCAAAGTTGGGGCGATCACCGTGGGAGCGTCAGCGGATAAGTGTACGGCGTTGTTCGAGTACGGACGCAATTTAGGGATGGCGTTCCAGATCAAGGACGACCTGTTCGATTTCACGGGGACGGAGACGCGCATCGGCAAACCGATTACGCGGGATTTAAAAAGCAATCTGATCACCTTACCCCTCATTCACACCCTGAATCAGGTCGCTCCGGAAATGCGCAATCGGGTGAAGCGGGTACTGCGCAATTCACCAACCGGCGCTGAGATTGATGAGATCGTAGCCCTGATCGAATCATCGGGAGGGGTAGAGTTTACCGAATCCAGAATGCAGGCGCTGACCAATCGGGCGATTGAAGCTTTAAGCATTTTTCCGGATAATGAAGCAAAAACTGCCCTGATCGGATTAGCTCGCTACAATGAGGTTCGGAAACGATGAGAATCCCGCCCCACCCCCGAAAAATCCTGATCATGCGCCTCAGCGCCTTAGGTGATCTGGTCGTACTGACGCCAATTTTTCGGCGACTTAGGGAGCAATTCCCTGAAGCCGAGATCGATGTCCTGGTAAAGCAGGAAATCGCGGCGGTGGTCGCCAATAATCCCTTCATCACCAATGTTCTGACTTTCACGACCTCGGCCGGATTTTGCAGTTGGCGGCGGCTCTGCCGGCAATTGGCGGAGCGCGGGTATGATCTTTTCATCGACATGCATCGCAATTTGCGAAGTTTTGTGCTGGGATGGTACTTGCGTCGGACACCGCGCTTACTTTATCATAAACCGCGCCTGCTCCGGTTTCTCCTGTTTTACTGCCGGTGGAATCGTTTTCCCCGGGGTTTCCGCCTGCTCGACTCCTATTTGGCGGTGCTTAAACCACTGGGTATTACGACCGATTCGAATACCCTGACCGAGATTTTTCTACCCGGAGAAACCGCCGACAATGCGCGCTTGATACTTGAACGCCATGGCCTCACATCCGACTTTGTCGTCTTGCTCCCGATTGCCACGTGGCCAAACAAGCTTTATCCGCTGGAAAGATATAGCGAAATCGCCCGGCGGATCAATATAGAACTAAAAATGGCGGTGGTATGGCTGGGCGGGCACTTCGATGAGCATCTTAAGCGTCTAAATTATTTGGTGCCGGGACAGAGTGTCAGGATAATGGGTGAAACGACGCTTCCGGAAGCACTCGGAATCATTAGCCTGAGCCGGGCCGTAATCGGCAACGACACCGGATTGACTTACGCCGCTGAGGCTTTAGGGGTACCGACTGTCCTGATCATGGGGCCGACGGCGCACGAGACTGGCGCCGGAACTTACCACCCGACCAGCGTGGAAGTCTTTACCCAGCTTTGGTGCCGACCCTGTTCCCAGAAAGGCGATCGCCTGTGCTATCGCCGGCAAAGGTACTGTATGGAACGTATCAGCAGTCACCAGGTTTGGGAAGCTCTGCAATCGATACTAAGGAGCCGCACATGACATTTTTCTGGTTAATTTTATATAATGCGATTTTTATTCCACTGGCTTATTTGGTAC
>CAZPQN010000007.1:27953-87007 GCA_964588795.1 uncultured bacterium
TTTTTCTGGTTAATTTTATATAATGCGATTTTTATTCCACTGGCTTATTTGGTACTTATTATCTGGGCCCAGTTCGACACCAAACTGCGGGATGGAATAACAGGCCGAAAGACAATCTGGCTGAAGCTGGAGGAATTCCGCCGGCATTCTGCCAATCATACCGTTTTTCTCATCCATTCGGCATCACTCGGCGAATTTGAACAAGCGAAGCCGGTGATTCGCGGTCTGAAAGCTATGCGTCCAGATATTGAGATTGTAGCCAGTTTTACTTCACCCAGCGGATTTAAAAATGCCGAACGTATCCGGGAAGTGGCTCTTTTCACCTACCTACCCTTTGATTCATTTTTGAATTCTCGGCGTTTTATCCAGCGTCTGCGTCCGGCGAAGATTATTTTCGTGACCTACGAGCTGTGGCCGAACCTGATCCATCTTGCACAGCGTTACCGCATCCCGACCTATCTCATTTCCGCGCGCATCCGGGAGGGCAGCACCAAGCTCAAACCGGTGATCCGCACGTTTTTCAGCGAGCTGTATCGTTCCCTCAACTATATCTACGCAATATCCGATGAGCATAAAAAGTCGGTGCTCAAGCTGATCGGTTCGGTCAATATTACCGTTCTGACCTTAGGCGACACCCGCTACGATCAGGTTATCCAGCGTTCGCGGGAGATGATTTATAAAAAGATACCGAAGATATTCGACGATGGGTTTGTGTTTATTGCCGGCAGTCTCTGGCCGCAGGATGCCCGTCACCTTTTACCGGCCCTCTATCGCACTTTACGTGAGTATCGGCAGTTGAAAATCATCATCGCTCCCCATGAACCCGTCGAATATGTATTGGAAGAATTTGAAGATGCTTTCCTGACCGAGGGTTTCGAGACCGTTCGTCTTTCGCAGAGGGAAGTAACTCCGGGACTGCAACGCGTTGTGCTGGTAGACCGGGTGGGGATCTTGGCGGAGCTGTATCATCAAGCCCACCTGGCTTTTGTGGGTGGAAGTTTCCGGGGTTCGATCCATAATGTCATGGAGCCCGCTGTGGCAGGTTTGCCGGTGTTATTTGGCCCAACCTATACCAATTCCCAGGAAGCCAAGTTGTTGCTCGAAGCGGGTGGCGCACGCTGTTGCGACAATGAAGTGTGCATATATGAAGTTCTGTGCAACTTTCTGACTCATCCGGAGGAATATCAACAGGCGGCGTTATCTTCCCGACAGGTCATTCTGGAGAACATGGGAGCTTCAGCCCGTACGGTCAAGGAAATCCTGGAATCAACGTGAAGATAGAATTCCAGGGTGTCTCGTTCGGCTATTCACCGGAGCGGCTGATATTTGAGAATTTGAATCTACAAATTCCCCTGCGGCAATGGATAGCCATCACCGGCCCCTGCGGCAGTGGCAAGACCACCCTCGCCAAGCTGATTGCCGGATTACTTAAACCTTCGGTCGGTCGCATCCAACTCCCGGTCGCAGACGATAGCCCCGTGCCGTTCCATATCGGGTATCTGTATCAGAATCCTGACGACCAGTTTGTCCATTTCAATCTTGAACGCGAGACGGCTTTCAATCTCGAAAATCAAAGTGTCCAACCTACTCGCATCCAGACAGTCGTCAAGGAAACCCTCGAGCGGGTGCGACTGTGGGCGCGTCGCAGTGATTCACCGCATCATTTGGCCGGCGGTGAAAAACAACGCTTAGCCTTAGCGGGTATGTTGGTCAGCTCTCCACAATTGCTGATATTGGACGAGCCAACGGCTTTGCTGGATGTTTTTGCCCGGAAAGAATTATATGACTTCAGTCGGGAACTAATTACGCAAGGGCTCAGCATCATCTGGATAACCCAGAACCGCTATGAACAGAGCTTGGCTGATCGGGTTCTGAATATCAGCAGTGATCGCGTAATTAGCTTCAGCACCTTGGAGGTTAAGCCGCATGCCGCCTGAACCGGTCCTGATTGATATACACAACCTCAGATTTCGTTATCAGAGTATGGCGGAATTCGAGCTATATATCGAAAAATTCACCTGTGACGGTCAGACCCCTATTGGTGTCTACGGACCCGGGGGTAGTGGCAAGAGTACCTTCGGGCGCCTGCTGGCCGGGATTCTCAAACCTCAGGACGGCACCATTACTGTATCGTTGAATAGACAGACTGGAACTTCCGCCGCATTGTCGGTAACCTATTTGCCACAACTGCCGGAAGAGGTTTTTCTGGGACTGCGGATCATACCGGCAATCGAAACAATCCTGGGTTCGAATCACGACCCGGCTGGTCAGGATCATTTCCGGCAACTGCTGGATGAATTCAAGTTGGATTATCGTAAATTGCAGGAACGGTATGGGTTCGAGCTGAGCGGGGGCGAATTGCGCAAGGTTGCCTTGGCGTTTGGCTTTGCGCGCAGTGGTGCCATTCTGATTTTTGATGAACCGACCATTGCACTTAGCCCGGAAGACGAAGCGATTTTTGACCGGGTTGTCACCCAGCTGGCCCTGCGCAAGACCCTGATCTGTATTTCCCATGATTTTGAACTCCTGCACCGCCATTGCGGGCGGATGCTTGTTTTTAAACAAGGACGGATACTTTACGATGGTCCGGAATCAGCCCTGCGTAACGCAGACGCCATTTGTCATGCGGTAGGACTGGATTTGTACTTTGATATGCTTATGTCTTAATTTTGAATAACATGTCAGGACAGATATGATTAAATCAGCCGCTAACGTTAAACAGATTGTTACCGATAAATACAACTCCATCCCGCCTCGTCGGATTGTCACGACTTCGAATATTATCTCTTTGACCCGGGCTTTTTTGACCGTACCGATCCTGTACTATTTGCGCAAGGGCGATGGCTCAGTCGCCCTGATTTTCATCCTGATTGCGATTGTTTCGGACATGCTGGACGGCTGGTTGGCCAGAATCAGCCGCGAGATCACCGAAATCGGCAAAGTTCTCGATCCATTCGCGGATGCTGTTGTGCTTTTAAGCGTCATGCTGTTTCTGATAATTGACGAGCGCATGCCGGTATTTTTCTTCATGTTCATGGTGGTGCGCTATTTCATTATTTCTTTACTGGCGGTTTACCTGCTGAATAACTGTGGCATTTCGCCCTGTGCCAATAAGTCCGGCAAGGTTTCGATCCTTTTTACCGCTTTGACCGTGCTGGCTTTTCTTTATCCGGACTTCTTTGGAGAGTGGGTGCAACCGATCATGTGGGGCGCGGTCTTTTTCATGACTCTGAGTGGAATTCAATATATCCTGGACTTCGGACAAAAAATCTGGATAACTACACGCGACCGCCGGAGAAGCAAAATCCAGCAGGCGGCCTGATGCGGATCGCATGCTGAACTTTGGCCTGGGAAAAACTGCTCGACTCCTTGCCGCCCGCGTGCCCGGGCTGGGTCGGTACTTTCGGCTGGATGAATCCATGCTAACGCAGCTTGAAGAAGCTTTGCTGCTGGCGGATGTCGGAGTAGAAACTACCGCAGAGATCCTCGAACAATTACGAAAAAGTAGCCAACGGCAATCGGCTGACCTAAAAAGTATCCTCCGCCAAATTCTGTACAATCTGCTCAGTCAGCCCGTCCCGACGATTCCGGTAGTTAGACCCCGCATTATTCTGGTCGTCGGGGTCAATGGCACCGGCAAGACAACGACCATCGGTAAACTTGCTCATCGATTTGTCAGCCAGGATCAAAGTGTACTAATCGCGGCGGCGGACACGTTTCGGGCGGCGGCTTATGAACAGTTGAAAATATTAGCCGAACGCAGTGGCGCCGAATTTATGGGCAATCCCCAGGGAAGCGATCCATCGGCGATTGCCTTTGACGCCGTCAAGTCAGCTCTGGCGCGCCGCTCCGATATTTTGATAATAGATACCGCCGGTCGCCTGCATACCAAATCCAACTTGATGGAGGAGCTGACAAAAGTCAAACGCGTGATCGGCAAAGTAATGCCCGGAGCCCCACATGACACATGGATGGTTTTGGATGCCACGATTGGGCAGAACAGCCTCGAACAGGTACGGATTTTCCAGAACAGCCTGGCAATAAGCGGGATAATTTTAACGAAATTAGATGGCACTGCGAAGGGCGGCATCGTCTTCGCCATCAGTCGGCAATTGCGCCTACCCATCCGGTACCTTGGAATCGGCGAGAAACTCACCGATCTGGTGGATTTCGATGCTGAGAAATTTGTGTCGGCGCTGCTGGGAGAAGAGCCGCGATAAAAGTTGTCCGTCAACCTGCTGACTCGATGAAACTACCGCAGAAACAAAATAAACAAAAAATTATTGACAGAAAACCGAAAGGCAATCCGCCCGGCACATTTGCGGTCATTACTTTGGGGTGTCCGAAAAATACGGTGGATTCTGAATTGCTGATTGGAGCGCTCAGCCGGGGGCATCTCCGCCAGGTCGCGGATCCCGCCCAGGCGGAAACCGTCATAGTGAATACCTGCGGCTTTATCCAGCCAGCTAAAAGTGAGTCAATAGAAACTATTCTGGAAGCCGCCCGGCTCAAACAGAGCGGTGTCAGAAAACTGCTTGCGGTTGGCTGTCTGGCGCAGCGTTATGCCAGTGAACTTAAAGCGGGAATTCCGGAACTGGACGGTGTTTTCGGAGTGGATGCACAAGCCGCAATCGTGCAGGAACTTACCGGAACAAAGACTGAACTTGATTATGAGTTCGGGCGGCGTCTTTTGACTCCGCGCCACTTCGCCTATTTAAAAATTGCCGAAGGTTGCGATAATCAATGTTCTTTTTGTGCCATTCCGCTGATCCGGGGACGCCAGATCAGTCGTGATCCTGAGAGTCTTTTACGGGAAGCCGCGGAGTTAGCCCGGCGGGGAGTAAAGGAACTGATTTTAATAGCGCAGGATCTGACCCGCTATGGTTCGGATTTGAAACCGCGGATTGACCTCTATCAGTTCTTGGAAAGACTACTGCAAGCCCAGCTTTTTCCCTGGGTGCGACTGATATATGCCAATCCCGATTTTTGGAAAAACAAATTGAATCGCCTGTTTGAAAAGTATCCGCAGTTGTGTCCTTATCTCGATATTCCCGTTCAGCATTGCAGTTCCCGCATCCTGGAGCAGATGCAACGCGGCTCAGACCGAACCCGGATGATCCGCCGCTTGCAGGCCCTGCGCCACGCCGTGCCGCATATCGCCCTGCGAACCTCGATCATGGTCGGGTTTCCGGGAGAATCTGTAGCTGAATTTCAGGAGTTGCTTGATTTTATCCGGGAAGTGCGCTTTGAACGTTTGGGGGTTTTCACCTATAGCGCTGAAGAAGGCACCGCGGCGTTTGGTTTAAGGGACAATATTCCCGCGGGAGAAAAGGAGCGCCGTAAGGAAATCCTGATGCAGGTACAATGGGAGATCGCCCACGATTTTGCACTTTCCAAGGTGGGGCAAGAGATACCAATATTGCTGGAGAGACGGTTGCCGGATGGTTATAGCGGGCGTTCGATCTGGGATGCCCCCGAAGTTGATTGTACCGTCAGGCTCCAGACCACAAAATTGCACCGGATTGGTTCTTTTTGTCATGTCAAACTCAGCGGAGTGGAAGGCCTGGATTGGACTGCGATGGAAGTATGATTATTTTGTTTCTTTAGGAGAATATAGCTAATTTCCGAGCGCACGATGAGCTTAATAAATCTCGAGGTTTTGCCATGAAAGCGTTGATAACCGCGGGTGGTCACGGAACCCGCTTGCGTCCGATTACCCATACTCAGAACAAGCATTTGATTCCGATTGCCAATAAACCGATTCTGAATTATGCCTTGGAGTACGTCCGCGACGCAGGCATCACGGAAGTTGGTATAATCACCAACCAGGCCGGTGATGAGGTACGCGAGGTTTATGGCGATGGTAGCCGGTTAGGTTTGCATCTGACTTATATTCCTCAGGAAAGTCCGGCTGGTTTAGCGCATTGCATCAAGATTGCGGCGCCCTTTTTGGGCGAAGAGCCTTTCGTTTTTTACCTGGGTGATAATATCATCGTCGGCGGTATACGGCGTTTTATTGCCGCTTTTCAGGAACGCCCAACTAACTGTCACCTGGTTTTGGCGCGGGTTCCGGATCCGGAACGGTTCGGAGTCCCGGAAATCGTCAATGGTCGTATCGTACGCATCGTTGAAAAGCCGCAAAAACCCATGAGTGATTTCGCTGTGACTGGCATTTACATCTATGATCCGAGTATTTTCGAAGCGGTTAATAACATCCGACCCAGTGCCCGCGGTGAGTTGGAAATTTCCGATGCCCATCAATATTTGCTGGATAAAGGCAAAACGGTGACTTTTTCGGAAATTACCGGTTGGTGGAAAGATACCGGTAAACCCTGTGATTTACTGGAAGCCAATCGTTTGGTACTGGATAATATCGAAACCCGGATAGAAGGTCTGGTTGATGCCATGAGCGTAATTTCGGGACGGGTGGTTTTGGAAAATGGTGCGCAGGTCATCAATAGCAACGTGCGCGGGCCGGCCATCATCGGCCAAGGCACCCGGATCGTCAATGCCTACGTGGGGCCCTACACTGCCATTGCCAAGCACTGCGAAATCAGTAATGCGGAGCTGGAATTCAGCATCATTTCCGAGCGCTGTGTCATCCGCAATCAGAAAGTACGCCTGGAAGCAAGCCTGCTCGGCAAGGATGTCCAAATCGTGGAATCCGGCACCAAACCGCTGGTCAATCGTCTGATTGTTGGTGACCAGAGCCGGATCGAAATCAGTTAAGCTTGTACACGACCGTCACCTTCCGGACGCTTGGCTGTCGCCTGAATCAAGCGGAAACCGAAACGCTCAAGTACTTGGCTGAAAAAGCCGGTTGGACGGTGACGGCAGCTGCTGAACAGGCGGATCTGGTGATAATCAATTCCTGTGCCGTGACGGTCCAGGCGGAAGCCAAAACGCGTGGCGTGATTGCCGGGATCCATCGCGACTTCCCCCAGGCCAGCATCATTGTAGTGGGTTGTTATGCACGGCGCGAGGCGAGAAGTTTGCTCAAAATGCCCGGGGTCTGGAGAGTGTATGATAACCAATCGAAGTATCAGCTATTCGACGACCTCCGTACCTGTGACGGCAATTCGCAACCGCCGGTGACAGAATCAACTGATGCAACCAAAGAGGTATTTTTCCCTACCACTCTCAACCTGAATCCGGAGCGCATCCGGGTGCAATTAAAAGTACAGGATGGGTGCGATTATTTTTGTGCCTATTGCATCGTCCCTCATTTGCGTGGTAATTCCCGCAGTCGCCCCTGGCAGGAATGCGTCACCGAAATCAATCGGCTGGTTTCAAGCGGGATAAAAGAGGTCGTGCTTACGGGTGTTAATTTGGGAAATTATCAGGTGGCGGATGGTGGGCTTGAATTTCTTCTCTGTAAGATCTTTGCCGAAACAGAATTGCCCCGCCTGCGCCTGAGTTCGGTTGAGCCCGATAGGGTCTCATCAGAATTGATCGAACTGCTGCGCACCCAGCCGCGTCTCTGCCGCTACTTGCACTTGCCTCTGCAATCCGGAAGCGACCAAATTCTAACCCGGATGCGGCGCCGGTATGCAACTTCCGATTATGCCCGCCTGCTGGAAACCGTCAAGAAGCAGATAGCGGGAATATGTATCGGAGCGGATATCATGGTGGGTTTTCCGGGGGAAGAAGTCCGGGATTTTGATGAATCTTTACGTTTCATTGAAACCATCCCGGTGGACTACTTGCACGTTTTTCGTTATTCACCGCGACCCGGAACCCTGGCGGCGGAACAACGGGATGACGTACCGGCTTGCATAAAACAGGAACGGGCAGAACGTCTGCGGCAGGTGGGTCAGCTTAAGCGCCAGGCATTCATGCAAAAATTTATCGGGACGGAATTGTCGGTGTTGTTTGAGGAGCAGCTTGAAGGGGGGCAATGGCAGGGATTATCCGATAACTATGTGAAAATTCGGGCCGTCAGTAAAGAAAACTTGTTTAATAGCCTGAGAAAAGTTAGAATAATGTCTATGGTAAAAGATGGCTTAACGGGAGAGCTGAGCGGTGCGTAAATGTCCTTACTTCATCGGAATCGCCGGGAATATCGGGGTGGGAAAAACCACCATGACTGACATCATCGCCCGACGGTTTGGCTGGCGGGCGTATTATGAGTCGGTGATTGACAATCCGTATTTGGAAGATTTTTATGCGAGCATGAACCAGTGGAGTTTTCACCTGCAGGTCTATTTTCTTTCCCATCGCTTCAAGACTCACAAACAGATGACCGAATGCGAAATCAGCACCGTTCAGGATCGTACCATTTACGAAGACGTGGAGATTTTTGCCCGTAATCTGTACGAAATGGGCAATATGAGCCAGCGCGACTGGGACAATTATTGCGCGTTATTCGAGATCATGACTTCCTATCTGAAAAAGCCGGATCTGATCCTGTACCTGCGCGCCAGCGTCGACACTCTACTGACCCGCATTAAAAAACGTTCCCGCGGTTTTGAACGCGACATTTCCCCCGAGTATATTTACCGTCTGAACCTGTCCTATGAGCGCTGGATCAGGGAGGAACAGCACAGGACACCCGTTAAAATCGTTGAGACCGATCAGTTTAATGTTTTCGAGGACACCGCTAAACTTGAACAACTGCTCGCTGAAATCCGCCAATACTGCCCTGAAGATTGAAAGGAAACTCCAGGCGAGTGGGAAAAAGTTTCCGGAATCCGAAATCCCTGATTGATTCTGCTGGTTTCTTTCGATAAATTTGGCAGTCATCTTGAAAGTAACCATTTTGTGAAAAATATCGCGGTTTTCGCTTCGGGAAGAGGCTCCAATTTTTCCACTATTCTGGGTAAAATCCAAGCGGGCGAAATTGCCGCCCGGGTTACTTGTCTGATCAGCGATCGGGCTCAGCCTCCCGTTTTCGATATCGCCCGCGAGGCAGGGATTCCTACCTATTGGATCAGCCGGAAGCACTTCGCCAATCCGGATGATTATGTGAATTTTTTACTGGGTGTATTAAGTCAACATGCCGTAGACCTGATAGTGCTGGCGGGCTATCTGAAGATGATTCCCATACCGGTAGTTCAGAAATACCGCGGAGCAATATTGAATATTCATCCGGCTCTTTTGCCGAACTTCGGCGGTCATGGCCTTTACGGGTCGAAGGTGCACGAGGCGGTGTTGGCGAGCGGCGTCAAAACCACCGGCGCCACGGTGCATTTCGTGGATGAACATTACGACACCGGACCGATCATTAAACAGGAACAGGTAGCCGTTCTGGAGCATGATACCCCGGAAAGTCTCGCTCACCGGGTACTGGAAGCAGAACACCGTTTGTATCCGGAAGTTGTCCGGGCGTTTTGTGAAGGGAAAATCAAATTAATTGACCATAAAGTACAGTGGAGCTTATGAATCAATTTCCAATCAAACGAGCTGTCATCAGTGTCTGGGATAAGACCGGAATAGTGCCGCTGGCGCATTTGCTGACCGACCACGGTGTGGAAATTTTTTCCACTGGTGGAACCTTCCGGATGTTAACTGAGAATGGCATTAACGTCAAAAGAATCGAGGATCTGACCGGATTTCCGGAAATCCTCGGCGGGCGCGTGAAAACACTCCACCCGGTCGTATTTGCAGGGTTGCTGGCTGATGTGAGATTGGCCGAACATCAAAATGATTTATCCCGAACAGGGGTTGAACCGTTCCAGTTGGTGATCGTGAATCTGTACCCTTTTGTCGAGACTCTGCAGTCTGGCGATAAAAATGATGCGGAAATAATCGAGATGATAGACATCGGCGGGCCCGGGATGTTGCGGGCGGCTTCCAAGAATTACGCTAATGTTGTGATTTTGTCGGATCCCGGCCAATACGCGGAATTTAGTGAGAAATATCAGGCACAAACCATCACCCCGGAATATCGCCGGACCCTGGCGCAGGCGGTTTTTCTGAAAACTGCCGCTTATGACGCCGAGATCGCTAATTTTCTGGGAGGACAAGACCCTGACTTACCGGAAATCATGGTGCGCCCCCTGCGTCTACAACAGGCTCTGCGCTACGGCGAGAATCCCGACCAACGTGCCGGACTGTATCGTCCCGCCACGACGGCAGGCTGGGAACCATTCCGGCAGTTGCAGGGCAAGGAAATTTCTTTCAACAATTATATTGACTGTCTCGCCGCCTATAAAATCACCGCGACTTGTCCTTCCGACATCCCGACCGCGGTGGTTATCAAACATACCAATCCCTGTGGCTTTGCCGTGGGGCAGACGGCGTTAAATGCCTACCGGCGCGCCGTACTCACCGATCCTGTCAGTTATTTTGGCGGCATTGTCGGAGTCAATTGTCCTGTGGATGCCGCTTTAGCCGAAGAATTGGTGAAAAGTTTCCTGGAGTGTATCGTCGCACCGGAGTACACTTCGTCGGCGCTGACTATGCTTAGTAAAAAGAAGAATCTGCGGCTCCTGGTTCCCAATCCGGCGAATCTGGCAGAAAACCTCGATATTCGCGGATACGGAAGCGGAGCGCTGGTGCAGACAGTCCAATCATCACCGGACGATGAAAGCGCCTGGCAGGTAGTCACGCAGGTTGCACCCAAAACCGAACACTATCCGGCAATGCGATTGGGATGGCATTTGGTGAAATATGTCAAGTCCAACGCGATTGTCCTGTGCAATGCAGAGGGCACCCTGGGAGTAGGAGCAGGTCAGATGTCGAGAATAGATTCGGTGCGAATTGCGATTAACAAAGCTCACGCGGCCGGCCTGGATTTAAAAGGCGCGGTGATGGCATCGGATGCTTTTTTCCCATTTGCCGACTCGGTGGAAGAGGCCGCTCGCCAGGGCATATCCGGCGTGATTCAACCCGGTGGCAGTATCCGCGATCAGGACTCGATTGAAGCCTGCAATCGGCTGGGTCTTTTCATGTTGTTTACGGGTAAGCGGGTGTTTAAACATTAATTCACGGAGCATTTATGGCTTTTAATTTGTTCAATCTTTTTACCGGTGATATCGCAATCGATTTAGGGACGGCGAATACCCTAATCTATATGAAAACCAGAGGCATCATCTTGGATGAACCTTCCATCGTAGCGCGTTCCGCGCATGACGGTGAAGTGGTAGCCGTGGGGAATGACGCCAAGGAAATGCTGGGCAAGACCCACCGTGATATCATCACCATCCGCCCGCTGAAGGACGGCGTGATAGCCGATTTTGAGATGACCGATGCCATGATCCGTGGTTTTATCCGTAAAATCAATCTAAGCCGCATTGCCCGCCCCAAAATGGTCATCTGTATTCCCTCCGGCATCACGGAGGTTGAGAAACGGGCGGTGCGGGACAGCGCCGACCGGGCCAATGCCCGGGAAGTCTTTTTGGTGGATGAACCGGTAGCCGCCGCCATCGGTATCGGAATTGATATTTCCAAACCAGTCGGCAACATCATCGTTGATATTGGTGGCGGTACGACCGAGATCGCCGTGATTGCCCTGAATGGCATCGTGACCAAGCAGGCGATCCGAGTCGCGGGTGACGAAATGGACGAGGCCATCTGGCAGTATTTTAAGACTGAGCATAATTTATTGGTAGGCGAACGCACCGCCGAGTGGATTAAGTGCTCGGTTGGATCGGCCATGCCCATCAGCGATACTACGATTACAGTCAAGGGGCGCAGTCTAGTGGCCGGTATTCCGAAAACCATTGAAGTCTCTTCGGTGGAAATTCGGGAATGCCTGAAAGATACGCTTGACCTGATTATTCAGGCCGTAAAGCAAGCGTTGGAGATGACCCCACCGGAACTTTCATCCGATATATTGGATCGTGGGATTATCCTGACTGGCGGCGGTGCCCTCCTTAAAGGATTAGATCAGCGCATTCGAGTGGAGACTGATCTGCCGGTCAATGTCGCGGAAGAACCATTGCTCTCCGTGGCGAAAGGCGCCGGCCTGATTATCGAAAATATTGACAAGTACCGCGATGTGCTGGTCTGATTCGGATGTGGCTGAAAGTATTAAGATTCCTGCTTGATCTTTACGAATACTTTCTGTTACTTTTCCTGGTCATAATTGCGCTGACCATTTTAGCCCAGAATGAAAATCCCCAGGTGCGCAGTCTGCAGGGCGACGTAGCCGATCTTTTCCGGTTTATCCATTATCCGAAGCTCTGGATAGATACATTGGATGGACTAGTAAAGGAAAATGCCCAACTCAAGGAAGATAACCTGCGACTAAGTTTGATTAATGCCCAGATGAAGGAAGCTTATCTGGAAAACCAGCGTCTGCGCTCCATGCTGAATTTTACAGATACCACGCACCTTGACCTGGTGCCCGCGGAAGTCATCAACCAGGGTACTACACCGCTATACAATTCCGTGCTGATCAACGTTGGCCGCCAGCAGGCCATTGCACCGAACATGGCAGTGATTTCCACGCGGGGGATAGTCGGTAAAACCGTTGCGGTCGGAGACCAGAGTACTCAAGTGCAGATTTTCATGGATGTCAATTTCCGGCTCGGAGTAAAGTTCCAGATTTCCCGGGTCTTTGGCATTATGCGCTGGCATCCAGATGGATTGGCTGAAGTCCGGGAGATACCCAAGACGGCGGTCATTTATCCTGGAGAAGTGGTGCTTACCTCCGGCTACAGTGAAATTTACCCGCCGAATATCGTCGTTGGCGAAGTACTGGAAGTCAGGCAATCATCCAGCGGTCTGTTCCAGATTGCGACAATCAAGCCGAGCGTGGATGTCGCTGCGATCGAAGAAGTATTTGTGGTATTAAATCAAAAATGGTTCGAAAAACACTAATCATTGTCACCTTCAGCCTGATTGTCATTCTGATCCAATTGCTTTTTGGCACCTGGATGACGATCCGCGAAGTACGGCCTGATTTTGTGCTGATGTTAGTACTGTTTGTCGGACGTCTGCAGGGCAAGGTGCTCGGTCAATTGTATGGTTTCACGATTGGCCTCATAGCTGACGGCATCGGTATTGGCTCTTTCATGGGATTGTCCGCCTTAGCCAAGACTGTGGCGGGCTTTGGAGCCGGACTACTGAAAGGCAAGCGCCATCGCTACAATCCTCTTTTGCTACACGGTTTGGAAATTTTCATCATTGGTCTGCATTTCGCGATTTATTACTTCATCAATTTTAAGGGGTTGGAAATCGCGACCGAGTACCTGTTCATGCGCTATATTCTGCCGTCCACAGCTTATACGGCATTGTTCTATCTGATCATGCAATACCTGTTCAAACTGGATATTGACTGAGTATGTATATTTCGCATAATTCGGTTTCCAGTCTGCGGAAAAACAGTTTTATCATCACCTTGATCCTGCTTTTTATGATTTTACTGGTTCGGCTGTATTATCTGCAGATTGTCAAGGGGCCTCGCTTTCGTGGCATCGCTGAAGCCAATCGGATCCGGGTCGTTCCGATCGAAGCTCCGCGCGGAATCATTTATGACCGGCATGGACAAATCATTACGGATAATAAATCCCAGTACAATGTCGAAGTTGTCCCCTATGAATTACGCACTACCGCTGAGGGTGATTCAATCGTGGCGCAGATTGTAGGTTTGACTACCGCTCAGGTCAGACACCGGATTCGCAACAAATGGCGGGGTCCGTTTGTACCGGTAAAGATTGTCGAAGATGTTGATTTCCAAATGCTCAACCGGGTGGAGGAAAACAAAGTTAACCTGCCTGGAGTGCTATATTCCCTGGAACCAATTCGCGCTTTTCCCACGCCGGCGCACCTTTCACAAGTGCTCGGTTATGTTCGTGAGATTGGAAAAAACGAATTAAAACGGGTTGAGAACTTAGGTTACAAACAAGGTGATCTTATCGGTTGGTGCGGGGTGGAGAAACAATATGAACAGGTCCTCCGTGGCAGTAGAGGCTACACTTACCTGCAGATTGATGCTCTGGGGCGGGAAGTCGGGCGCCTCCAGGATCGTGACAATGTACCTCCCAAACCGGGCAACGATCTCTATCTGACAATCGACCTCGATCTGCAGGTTATGGCCGAATCGTTAGTCGGAGAACATAAAGGAGCAATCGTCATTTTGGATGCGCAGAATGGCGAGGTGTTGACTTTGGTCAGTAAACCGGACTATCCCCCGGGTTTATTCGCCGGAGTAGTTTCCAACGAAGTCTGGACTAGCTTGCGGACTGATCCTGACCAACCACTTTATAACCGGGCGACACAAGGCACTTACCCTGCCGGCTCGACTTTTAAACTGATTGCGATATTCACCGCCTTGGAGAAAAAAGCGGTGGAACCCAGCTGGTCTGCCTTTTGTCCGGGACAATATCGGTTAGGACGGCGGATTTTTAAATGCTGGGAAGCCAAAGGGCACGGGCGGATGAAAATGCACGACGCTATCGTCCATTCCTGCAACGTCTATTTTTACAATTTGATCCGCCGTCTGGATACCGATGATTGGGCGACATATGGAAAACTTTTCGGGTTTGGACAGTGTACCGGTATTGATCTCTTTCCCGAGTCAGAAGGAGTCATGCCCGACGTAAATTTCCTGAATCGGAAGTATGGTTTAAACGGTTGGACCGACGGCAATAAACTAAATTTAGTCATCGGACAGGGCGATGTATTAGTCACTCCCGTACAAATGGCTCGTTTTTGTGCCAGTCTGGCCACCCGCGGAAAGCTGGTCCAGCCGCATATCGGACTGAAGTATATCGATAAAGCCACCAACCTGACCCATGAAATCGTTACTAAAAACGATTCCATTCAGACGATTTCACCAGCCACCTGGGAGTTCGTTGAGAACGCCATGAACGAAGTGGTATCCAGTGGTACGGGCAGAGGCGCGCTGGTCAGAGGCGTACCGGTGTTCGGGAAAACCGGCACCGCCCAGAATCCACATGGCGAAGCGCATGCCTGGTTTATTGGCTACATGAAAGAAGCGCACCAGACCATTGCCCTGGCCGTGCTGATTGAACACGGAAAGTCCGGCGGGGGCATTGCGGCTCAAATCGCCGGTAAATTATTCAATTACTGGCATCAGCGTAATGCTAATCAAATGATGGCAACCAATGCGACGACGTCTCTCCCGCCAGTTCGGTGACTTTATCGGCTCATTATCGAATATTCATATCACCATTTTGGTGCTTTGTGTGCTATTAAGCTTGATTGGTTTGTTAGCTATGTTCAGTGCTTCCTTAAATATGGAGGGCTCGTTTCTCACACGTCCAATCGGACGCCAGGGGTTGTGGTTCCTGGGTTGCGGATTAGCAACGGCAATCATTTATTTTATTCAGAAGAAACTGATTTATGACATCGCCTATGTTTCCTACTGGATTGGCATTATTTTATTGCTGATACCCTACTTTATCAGTACTTCGAGGGCTGGCACCGCCCGGTGGATCTCCTTTGGGTTTATTAATTTTCAACCATCCGAGCTCATGAAAATCTTAGTAATGTTGGCGATTGCCCGTTATTTGGCTGGTACCAAACAATCAATTTTAGATTTTCGCACTTTAGTAATTCCAACCTTGTTTGCCCTGCTGCCGCTGATCATTGTGTTAAAACAGCCCGATTTAGGCACCTCGATCATCTATTTTGGGTTGCTTTTTCCGATGCTCTACTGGGCGGGAGCCCGGTTGTTTCATTTGTTTGTCATCATGGCTCCTGTCGTGAGTATCATCACTGCCTTCAGTTTCTATACCTATTTTATCTGGATCGTGTTGATGATCGGTATCCTGTATCTGACGAAAGAAAAACTCTGGGTATCGATCACCGTCATGGTCCTCAATCTGTCGCTCGGTTTTGTCACGCCGGTCTTATGGAACGGTATGAAACCCTATCAGCAGCAACGCATCCTGACCCTTTTTAACATTGATAGTGATCCACAGGGATCGGGTTATCAGGTGCTCCAGTCCAAAATCGCGATTGGATCGGGCGGGTTGCTGGGCAAGGGCATCGGCAAGGGCACCCAGACCCATTTAAAATTCCTACCGGAACAACACACGGATTTCATTTTTTCGGTGATTGGTGAGGAGTATGGTTTTATCGGAGTCTGCATTGTTTTGCTATTGTTCCTCGGTTTTTTGCTGCTGTGTTTGTACTCGGCTTATCGGTTGAAGGATCGGTTTTGTTCGCTGGGTATGGTCGGCGTAGCGAGCATTATTAGTCTGCATGTCCTGATCAATGTGGCGATGACCGTCGGACTGATGCCCGTCACCGGCTTACCCCTGCCGTTCATTAGTTACGGTGGTTCATTTCTGCTGACTTGTTTTATTTTGTTAGGTTTAGCCATGAATATCAGTGCCGATAAGCAATACTGATCGTCGCCAGGCCCCTGCAAGATTTGAGTTTCTTTTTTCCGTCAAAATGATTAGCTTATAACCACCGTGGGTTTCTGTAAATATGAATACATTTAATAAACCAAGTCGAAAATATTATGTTACAACCGGAACGGTTTTGGCGCTTTGCTGGCTGATGAACCTGCCGGTTGAGCTCCAGGCGCATGCCCCGGCGCCTGACAAGAAGCTGTCTGCCGAGGAAATCTCCCAGAAGTTCGATGCTCTCGATAAAGAGCTGACAGACATCAGGAGCAAACTGAATACCCTGATCAAGAATTCCAACTCCTATGCCACGCGTCTGGCTAAACTGGAAACTCCAGGTCAGTCCCCGGGCCAATCCGCTCCGGTTCTTGAGCCTTTGCAGAAATCAGTGGCCAATTTGGAGGCCAACCTCGCATCTCTGCGTACCGACGTGACCAATCTGCAGAACCGTTTAAATGTGGCAGAAGTTCGGGCGCATTATGCCGACAGCATCAATTTTGAAATTCTCTCTCAGTTGGTGATTCTTGAGAGCCGGCTGGTGGCGCTGAGTAACAGTATCGGAGAATCGCGCACCATCACTCAGCGGGACAGTGGTAAACCAGATGCCTCCGGTCAACCGTTGCCATTCAAGGAACGCTATCTGAATGCCCTGACCCTGCACCAAAACAATCGTAATGAAGAAGCCATCGAAAGTTTCCGCAAACTGATTGGCGAAGACCGTGGTCATGACCTTTCTGACAATGCCCAGTACTGGATCGGCGAATGTTATTATTCAATGAAGCAATATCAGCGCGCTATCGCCGAATTTGAGAAAGTTAGCACCTTCGCCAATACTGATAAAGGCGATGATGCGCAGTTCAAAATCGGTTTATGCTATAAGCAGCTGGGTAATCCTGATCGGTTCCGTATCGAAATGCAGAAATTGATTGACCTTTATCCACAGAGCGAATTCGTCCCTAACGCAAAGCAGTTAATTAAATAAGCCTATGATTAAAAGAATCTATTTTTTGACTTCTGAGATAATTCCATTTGCGGAAAGCCACAGGTTGGCCAGTTTTTCCAAAGAAATACCAATCGTATTCAACGAACGCAAATATGATTTCCGGGTCATGATGCCCAAGTACAGCTTTATTAGCGAACGGCGTTACATTCTCAGAGAAGTGATCCGTCTGCGGGAAATGTCCATGCAATACCGCAGTGAACAGATCACGGCTTCCGTAAAATCGGCTTTCATTCCCAACACCAAGGTACAGGTCTATTTTTTAGAGCATCCCTTTTATTATCATACGACGGACACCGACCTGTATCCTCTCGCTCCGGAAAAAAATGAGCAACGCAACGCTATCCGCTTCGGCTATTTTGCCTACGCGGCGTTGACAACCCTCAATTATCTGCGCTGGAAGCCCGAAGTGATTATTGTCAATGACTGGCAAATGAGTTTAATACCTTTGCTGATGAACGCCGATTTATTGAATAAGGATTATTTCGAAGGGGTGAAAGTCCTCCAGATCGTACATTCCAAAAGCCCGCAGGCGAATTTCACTAACCGGGATTACGCCGAAGTCGGCTTGAAAAACTATGCCCGGCGCAGTCAGATTGCCGCCGAGCGCAACGTAATCGCCACGGCTTTTCCATACTGTCAGCATGTACTGTTTATCAATAAAAATGACGACTTGTTCGGGGCTTATTTAAACGATCCGGTTTATTCCAGCCTTATTCAGAGAGACAAGAGAAAATTTTCCGTTTACGAATGTAAGGAAGAATCAACTGAGGAATGGCAGAACTTAGCAAATGAAATCATCCGTCTGGTGGAGCAAATTTAACTCGCATAATAGGCTTGCCCGCCGTCTCTGCACACCGCTGACCGCCGCCCTATTTGGCTGGCTGGGCTGGGTCCTAATCTGCAGTTTTTGGTTAGAACGCTGTGAGGAAAAACTCCCGCTTCTCCCGCTCGATACCGTGCCGGTGGCATTCGAGACCTTTAGCATCGACTATATGCAGATAGAAGATACCACGCGCATTGTCAGCCCTCATATGGGCGGCTCCAGTTATTTATATGTCGGACACGATGAGAATATCGAGGAAGCCTGGTCCTTACTGCGATTCGATAATTTCAGCGCCCTGCCCGATCCCCTCGATTCCATCGAAAGTCTGCGCCTCCAGATTTATGCGCTGGTGCCCCTGACGAACGATACGACTCTGGAAGTCAGCGTCCTGCTGTTGGATGCTCCCGGATTAGCCCGATGGGATGAAGATTCGCTCAAACTGGAAGACTTCGATTTCAGTGCCTACCAGTTGACGGAAATTGCCCGATTCAATTGTGCGGCGCAGGACACATACAGCATCGATTTACCGGATACGGTCATCAGGCACTGGAGAAATACTAACAATGCCAACCATGGGATCGTATTGCGCCAAAGCAACACCAGTCCTTCACTCGGTTATTTCTATTCCGGTGAGACCAATATGCCACCTTTCCTGGAAGTTACATACCAGGCAAGCGGTGTGGCAGTCACTAAAGCGATTGCAGTGAGCGCAGATATCGCCTTATTGAAATATCGAAGCAGTGTTGCTAATGTATCTGGTCGTAATCTTATCAGCGGCGGACTGGCCGGGTATACTTTTATGAAATTCAAAGTCGAAGACCTGATTACTGACCCGAATTTATTCATCGCCTCCGCGCAGTTGCACCTGAGTCTCGATACCAACCTTACCCGGCGCTATTCCCGTAGTCAGATCATTTATTTGAGCCTGCTTGATTCCAGCGATTGGAATGATCCGGCTTATGCTCCTAACACCTCAAGTTATGACCTGCGCCAGACGATTACTACTACCGATACGGCGGTGGTTCTGAAGATCCCCATAACCATCCAGCGTTTTACCAGCAGCTATCATAAGAATTTCGGTGTGGCACTCTGGGCTTCCCCAAGCAATGTCAGTCCAGCTTTACTGGGCTTCCACGCCGCCAATTCCGAGCAAGTCCAGTATCGTCCGCATCTCGAAATCCTGGTGATGAAAGAAGAATGAACAAACTACTCATAACCGTATTTTTGATCTTTGGGCTGATTAGCAACCTCTTGGCCCAGCTTTCTTATTATGCACCATACGGCTTTGGGTTGCGCTGTCACCAGGAGCCAGTACGGATGATCGGGATGGGCTACGCTGGCGGAGCAGTGGCCGATTCAATGAGCCTGAACACGGAAAATCCGGCCCTTTGGCAAGGGTTCCTCAGCACCTCGATGCAGGGCCAGATCAGTAATACCTTACTTCGGCTCCCTGATACCGGTTTCGAGAGTGGCTCCGCACTTTTTACCGGTTTTGCATTCAAATTCCCCGTCGGTCGGAGAATCGGTGTGGCGCTGGGTCTGCGGCCTCTGGCCCGGATGAGTGCCGAAAAATCCTTTGAAGATAGCGTCCAACTGTCTCCCGATGTCATTTATAATAGCATTGTCAAATTGCATGGTGGCATCTCGGAATTCTTTATCGGGAGTGGCTTCAGACTAAATCCACAGACCAGCCTCGGACTGCGTTTCCAGTTCCTGTTCGGAACCTACGTTAAGGATATCGAAACCACCCTGACCGGCGGAACCGCCATGTCGAGTTATTTCAGTCAGACGACGGCTATCAATGGCACTCTGCTGACCCTGGGTTACTGGACGACGCTAACCCAGCACCGCCTGAATTTAGGGCTGACATTGGAGCAGAGGCTCGGTTGCCGTTACTACACGCAGTACGACTATTATCATGGGCCGGACAGCGCAACCGCGTACCGCAGTATCCCCTACCCGATAAAGGTCAATTTCGCGCTGAGTAAAGCTTTCCAATATGGTTTGGCGCTCAATGCCGACTTCGGGTATCATATCGTTGACGCTAAATTATTTGAAAAATTCGCCCTGCTCAAGCCTGTAGCCGCCCAATCGGGGATAAGCCTGGGATTTGGCTTGGAAAAGTCTCCCGTCCGTACCTTCGCCGAGAAATTTTACCAGCGCCTGTTTTATCGGATAGGCGGCTTCTATCGGACCGAGCCGTTTTATTCGGGTAACGTCAGCGTCAGCGAAGTCGGTGTGACTGCGGGTTTGGGCATACCCTTTTTTCATGATTTGAATCGCCTTGATTTTGCCTTAACTTACAGTCAGCGTCAGGGTTTTCTTGACGATGTTTACGGACCTGAGCACAGCCTGACATTCCAGGTTGGTTTTACCAGTGGTGAACCGTGGTTTATTAGATACAAAAAGCGTTAAATTGATGAGGTGAGTAAATGAAACTGCGCTTAATTTCCGGTTTGATTTTGGTTCTGGTCGTTCTGGTTGGCATCAGCACGATGCAGTGTCTTCCGCCGTCATCGGCAACGACTGAGCCGATTACACCAGTGGAACAGCCTAAGCCTGCCATTGATCGCGCCAAATGCGACCTTTATCTCAGTTTTGCCTACAGTTATTACCAGAACCAAAACTGGAAAAGCGCCATCGAGAACTATAAAAAAATGATTAATTACGGTTGTGAAGAGGAATATGCCCAGGACATTTTCACATTCTGGGGACGAGCCTATCAGCAATTGGCGTCCGAGAATCAGGCTTATTTGGACAGCGCACTTTTCGTTTTTCTGAAAGGTGAAAAATATCTGCCCAAGGATTTATACCTGAAAAAAAACATCGCCTATATTCACCGGATGCAGGGCAAAGCGGATCTGGAAATTCGTGAATACGAAAAAATGCTCGAAATCACCCCCGATGATGTAGAACTCTGGCGGACTCTAGTTAAACTCTATATCAATGTGCAACGCTATAATGACGTGATTGACGCTGTCAATGCCATTCTGAAAATCAACCCCAATGATGAACAGGCCATCAACGATCGGATTTTTGCATATCAAAAGCTGGGCAAGGACATCACCTCCATTCAGCGCGAGCAATGGGAAAAAAATCCAACCAACATCCGCTATGGCCTGGAATATGCTTCTGCATTGAAACAGCAACGCGAATTCGATAAGGCCATCAAAGTCTATACCAAAATCGCCCAGCTCGACGCCAAGAATTTGGAAGTCTATACCAGCTTAGCCGATCTGTATCAGTTCAAAAATAAAACGCCCGAAACCATTAAAATACTTGAACATATCCATAAAGAAATTTCGCCGCGGGATCTGGACGTCCTCCAGAAAATTTGTCGGGGGTGTCAGCAGTTAGCGGATTATCCGACTGCCTTGATTTGGGCAGAGAAAGCCGTAAACATCAATGCCAGCTCCGCGCTGGCGTTCAAGATCAGAGCAGATCTCTATTACAATGCGGCGGACTATTTCACCAGCGGAAGACAATCCAATTTTGAAGATAAATTGGTCTATAAATTAGCTTACGATGATTATCGCCGGGCACTCGAACTGGGCGATATTTCCGTCAAGAGTCGCCTTGATCATTTACAGGAATACCTGATTCCTACCAAGGAAGACTGGTTCTTCAATCGCTTTGATGAGAAAGGCAACAGTCGGACCAGTTTTCGTCCGCGGAACCCGGTCTATAACTGGATCACTGCTGAACCCAAGAAAGACTGATGCGCATTGCATTTGGTGCCGATCACGGCGGGTATAAACTCAAGGACGCCCTGGTTATCTATGCCCGGGAAAAAGGGCATGCGGTGCGTGACTTCGGGACCGCTGACCATGAAGCGGTTGATTATCCGGAATACGCGCGTCTGGTAGGTAATGCCCTCGTCGAAAAGCAGGCGGATTTGGGTGTTCTGATTTGCCGCTCCGGCATTGGGATGAGCATCGCCGCCAATAAAATACAAGGGATCCGGGCCGCTGTCGGTTATAATGAAAAAGTCGCCCGCCTGAGCCGCCTGCATAATGGCGCCAACGTACTTTGCTTAGGTGCCGATTTTATTACCGAAACAGAGGCGCTGGCCATATTTGAAACGTTCGTAAATACTGCCGTGTCCACGGATGATCGTCATCAACGCCGGATCGCCAAAATCGGCGCACTCGAGAGGAATTAAGATGGATTATTCGTATCTCAGCCATCAGGATCAATCTGTACTGTCCGCTATCCAGGCAGAAATGGAGCGGGAGCGCTGGACGCTGGAACTGATTGCTTCGGAAAATTTTGTCAGTCCGGCGGTTTTGGAAGCGGCAGGCTGTTCCATGACTAATAAATATGCCGAAGGTTATCCCGGCAAGCGGTATTATGGTGGCTGTGGAGCCGTTGATCAGGCCGAGAACTTGGCCCGTGAGCGGGTCAAGCAACTTTTCCGGGCTGAATATGCCAATGTGCAACCGCATTCCGGTTCGCAGGCGAACATGGCGGTGTATTTCGCCCTGCTCAAGGTTGGGGATACGATCTTGGGCATGGATTTAGCGCACGGCGGGCATCTGACACACGGAAGTCCGGTAAATTTTTCCGGGAAGTTGTTTAATGTCATTTCCTACGGCGTCCAGCGTGCAACCGGACGCATTGATTACGATCAGTTAGCTCGCCTTGCTCAGGAACACCGTCCGCGATTGATTATCGCCGGCGGTAGCGCTTATCCGCGTTTCATTGATTATGCCAAGTTCCGCGAGATCGCCGATCAGTGCGGGGCATTTCTGGTTGCCGATATGGCGCATCCGGCGGGATTGATCGCCACCGATTTGCATCCCGATCCGCTGCCATTTTGCCACGTCGTAACTTCCACCACTCACAAGACCCTGCGCGGCCCGCGCGGCGGGCTGATCCTGATGGGCAAGGATTGGGAAAATCCGTTTAATCAGGTTGCACCCAAAACCGGACGTTTGAAACTGATGTCGGAAATCATCGACTCGAACGTCATGCCGGGCATTCAGGGCGGACCGTTAATGCACATTATCGCCGCCAAAGCGGTGGCTTTCGGGGAAGCCCTGCAGCCATCTTTCAGGGAATATACGCGCCGGATTGTCCAGAATGCGCAGACGCTGGCAGAGGAATTAGTAAAAATGGATTACCAGCTGATTTCCGGCGGAACCGACAATCATCTGATGCTGATTGATCTGACCAATAAAAATGTCACGGGCAAACAGGCGGAAAATCTGCTGGAAGAAGCGGGTATCACCACCAATAAAAATATGGTGCCCTTTGATCAGAAGAGCCCGTTTGTTACCAGCGGCATCCGGATCGGTACGGCCGCCATGACTACGCGGGGAATGCAAACTACTGAAATGCGACTGATTGCCAGTCTGATCAATCGGGTATTGGCTGAACCGGAAAATGCTCGCCAGCGTCAGCAGGTCAAAGCGGAAGTGCGCGAGTTATGCACGCAATTCCCCCTTTATCAGGAAATAAACGTATAGGATGCAATATGCGATGTCCCTTTTGTAACTCCCAGGAAAACAAGGTTATCGATTCCCGCACGGCACAGAAAAACAACGCCATCCGCCGGCGCCGGGAATGTATTGACTGCGGTCACCGCTTTACTACCTACGAGTATGTGGTGGAATATCCCCTGCAAATCATAAAAAACGATGGCCGTCGCGAGGAATACGATCGCACCAAACTATTCAACAGCATCAAAATCGCCTGCAATAAGCGACCGGTGCCGCGGGAAAAGTTGGAAGCGCTCGTCATGGATATTGAGAAAAGCCTGGAAGAAGTATCCGGAGGCGAGGTCAAATCCGCGTTGATCGGGGAACTGGTCATGAAGAAACTGCAGGAGTTGGATGAAGTGGCCTACATCCGCTTCGCCTCAGTCTATAAGCAATTCAAAGACATCGGCGAATTCAAGGATCATATTGCCAGAATGACCCCCTGAACCATTGGGATATCTGGAACTTTTCAATGCACGTCGAGTATGAAAGGATGATTTTTATCACAACCGGTAAAACCATTTCAGTGTTAATTAGCACCAGGTAAAAGTAACAAGATGTTGAACGAAGATCTACGGGCTATATTAGTGTGTCCCCAATGCAAAGGCGAATTAGTTTACGACGCAGATAACCAAAAACTGATTTGCTCGGCCTGTCGTTTAAAATACGAGATCAAGGACGATATCCCGATTATGCTGGTGGAAGAAGCCGAAAAATTTTAAGCCGCTATCAAGGAGAAACAACCGCCAAATTTGCTAAACAAGCGCACGGAATAGCCGATAATTAATCTTCAATAAAAATATTCCATTGTGTATATTATCCGAACCGAATTCAGCGTAATTAGTTCGGTTTTTTATTCTCAGGAGGAATGAATGAAACAAGCAGTTAAGGTACTGGCCAGTATGCTGGTCTTGATCAATCTCGCCTGGCCGCAGAGTGAAGCCGGTGCCATCTGGCTGTTGATAAATCCCGGAGCGCGTCCTTGCGGAATGGGCGAGGCAGGGGTAGGCATTGCCGATGATGCTTACGCCAGCTATTGGAATCCCGCCGGAATGGGATTTCTACAGGGACGCGAAGCCGCTATGACGCATATTAACTGGTTGCCCAACCTGGCTTCCGATATATATTACGAATTTCTCGGTTATCGTCACTACCTGAAAGACATTGGCACCCTCGGCGGGCATATAATCCTGATGAACCTCGGTGAGCAACAGCGTACTGACGAATGGGGCAATTATTTAGGCGACTTCAATTCGTTTATGCTGGCTTCTGCCGCGTCCTATGGCACGGCTCTGACCCGCCAGTCGGCGATCGGTGTTAGCGTGAAAATGGTGCACCAGCACCTTACCGACCAGGGCGCCGGAGCGGAGAAAGGCAAAGGCACATCGACGAACTTTTGCTTTGACGTCGGCTATCTTAATCGTCAGTTTTTTCTAAAGAATCTCTCACTCGGTGCCACGATTGCTAATATCGGTCCGAAAATCGCCTTTATTGACGCCGCCCAGGCCGATCCGATGCCGACCAACCTGAAACTTGGTCTGGCATACTCCCTGGAAGGTGAATACAACCGCCTGACCGTAGCCTACGATATCAACAAACTTTTGGTAACCTCATATCCTGATCGTGATATTGATGGAGATGGGGCCGTCGGCGGTTACAATGATAATGGTCACCGCTTTACGGGTGGGGATTTTAACAAAAAGGGCCAGCGGGAAACAGCATATTCGGAAGAATGGTACAAAGCCATTTTTACATCTTGGATCGATGACTGGCTACTGACTTATGATTCTAAAGCTGACGGAATCGGCGCGGCCGACAAGGATGGCAACACCAACGATGGCTCATTCAAGCGAGAAATCGAAAAACTGACCCACAATTTTGGAGTCGAATATTGGTACTCCGACCTTTTCGCAATCCGCGTCGGTTTTATCTACGATAAAATCGGAAAAATTCTGATGAAGGATAAGTGGCCGGTGCCGACCTTTGGCGCTGGTTTGCGGTGGGCTGGGTTGGGCTTCGATTTCGGATATACAGCAGGCGAAGCGGGACATCCCCGTCAAAATACGATGCTCTTTTCATTGAATATCAAATTCTGAGAACCGGGAGCAAACCACCACCATTTTCTTGACCGACTATTCTCCGGTTTTTTCCTTATGACAAAATCCGCCTTGATCTGTTTGGGAATCCCGCTGTTGTTGTGGACACGAATGCCGGCGGGGCAATTGCTTAAACCTAACTATCGCCAGACGCAGTCGCGATCCGGAACCGTGGCACCGCCCGCCACAATCAGGATTTGTGCTCTGCGGGTGGAATTTCCACCCGATGATAATGCCGCGACCACCGGGAATGGTCAATTTCTACGTACAATCAACACTCCCTGCCAGGAATTTGTGGTTGATCCGCCTCCGCATAACCGGGCTTATTTCCGTGATCATATCCGGGCGCTGGCTAATTATTATCTCCATGTATCTGCCGGTAAGACATGCATTGATACCGCCTATTCGCAGGTGTTTCCGCTGGACGATGACTCGGCTTTCTGCGTTTCGCGACCAATGGCTTATTATCACCCTTTTTTAAAAAAAGACTCGGTTGACTTACGCTTGGCGGAATTGTTTTCGGAAACAGTGCAGCTCGCGGATAGCGTGGTTGATTTTCGCGATTTCGATGTCGTCGTCATCTTGCATGCCGGTGTCGGACAGGATTTTGACTTATTTCTCGATCCGACGCCCTATGACATCCCCTCTGCCTATCTGAACCGCAATGATCTGATGCATTTCAATAGTCCGGGTGATGCGCAGTATGCCGGCATTCCGGTCGAAGGCGGCAGTCATCATATCACGAGCGGTATTATTTTGCCTGAGAGCCAGAATCACCTGCTATATTCCAACTGGAAGGACGTATTTGGTGATTCTGAGAATGCCTGTGAGTACCAGATTGGATTGAATGGCACGTTCGCTTTCATGTTCGGGTTTTATTTGGGATTACCGGGTTTGTATGATACCAGGACCGGTACGACGGGCATCGGAAAATTCGGATTAATGGATCAGGGTTCTGCGAATCTGAACGGGTTATTGCCAGCCGTTCCATCTGCGTGGGAGCGCTATTATTTAGGCTGGGAAATGCCGCAAATCGCCGCGGGTCATCAGACGGTGAGCCTGAGTTCGGTCGGGTCTGGTAGTGACACAACGATGTGGAAAGTACCGATTACGCAGACAGAATATTTTTTAGTCGAGAATCGCAACGCGCATGTGCGTCCGGGAGTCAGTCTCGATAGCATTCAATATCGATTGTATCAGGAAAGCGGCGAAAAAAGCTGGCCTTCGGTTTTTCCTTTAATTAGAGATAACCTGCACGCGACCATCTCCCCAACGACGGGAGTTTTGCTAACTGCGCCCCGTTATGATTATGGTTTACCGGGATCGGGTCTGCTTATCTGGCATGTTGATGAAGATATCATTAACGCAAACCTCAGCACGAACAGCGTCAATGTTGACCGTGACCGGCGGGGTGTGGATCTGGAGGAAGGGGATGGTGCCCAGGATTTAGGCTATGATGCCGGTATTTTGGCCAGCAATGTTAACCTCGGTTGGTATTTTGATCCCTGGTTCGCCGGAAACGAGGGATTTTTTCACCTCAACCCCGATTATCCTCGCGACGCCGCTCGTAGCGTCGGCTTTACCGCAACGACTAATCCGTCAACGATGAGCAATCATGCCTTTCATACCGGTATCCGTATTGACAGTATCGGTTCTGCCCAGCAGGTGATGTCCTTTCGGATAACGCTGGACAATTCACCGGGCCAATTTCCCCTGCGGCCGTCATTCTCCCAATACCTGCCGCGCATTTTCCCGATTGACCTCGATTCGACGGACAACGCCCAGCAAATTTTTATAGCCAGCGACAGTTTTTATGTTTTTAATTATAATGGTGACCGTCTTGTCAGCGCAAATAATTGCGGACACATGGTGGCGGGAATTAGTGATGATCTGCGTATAATTACTTACCGTATCACTCCCGATTTGCTTGATTTGGGAGCCTGGCAAATCGCACCGAATGGAGCCCTCAACCTGATTGATACCGTTTCCGCAGCTCCCCTGACCCTCCTTTCCAATATTTTAATTTCTGACGATGGGGCATTATTTGCGGCCAGAGATACGCGGGATGCAACTGAATACTTTTGTCGCTATCATCCGCAACAACATTTGGTAACCAAGAAGGCCATTCCTTTTGAGATCCGCCGGTTGGCCGGTGGTGCTGGGAATATTTTTGCAATGACAGATAGCCAGCTGGTCCGGATATGGGAGACGGACTTGACCTGGACGGCAGTGGCGTTGTTCTCCAATCCGCCTTCGGGCGACTTAGGGATCGCCTATCTCGACGATAATGATTATTCTGACGTGGTCTGGAGTGATTCTCAGGCATTGAATGTAATCCTCAACGTTGGAACGACTAATCAAACGGAAATTTCGTTTCAGGGCAACTTTTTACCGGAAATTGCCTTTGGTGATCTGGATGATGATAATTGCGTAGAGACGATCGTTATGACATCCGATAAGGTATATGCCTTCAATGCTAATCTATTAGTCGAGAATAATTTTCCCGTACCCATACCAGCGCAGCTGACGGGGCAACAATGCGGAGCTGGCCTGTTGATAAGCGACCTGGACGGTGATGGGCAAAACGACATATTAGTCGCGACCACAGGCGGGCTGATCGGCTTTAATAATAAGGGTAAATTGCTGGCGAATTTCCCGCTAAATTTTCCCGCACATTCAAGGAATTCAGGTATTTTAATTGATTCACCCTCAGGAACGATCTTTTGCGGAGTGTCCTTTACGTCGGGTAATGCAAACTCTGAAAATGGTACGATTCAGGCGTCGTTTGTGAGTGCCCAGCATTTGTCCGGTGATGCCTGGCGTTGTTATCTGGGTAATGCGGCGGGACAGTGCTTTTTTTCCCGGCGGTCACAGATTCATCCGGGCGATGGACAGGCTCTGCTCGATAAGACCAGAACCTTTAACTGGCCTAATCCCACGCTGAACGATCGAACTTATCTCCGGTATTTTCCGCAAAAAAACTGTACGATCAAGATCGATATTTATGACTTAGCCGGCGAACTGATTACTTCGCTTGAGGATAAATCGCCTGTCGTCGGTGACTACAATGAAAAAACGTGGCACGTCACTAATGTCGCCAGTGGGGTGTATTTCGCGGTCGTTACAGCTTCCTCCGGCAGTACTACCGAAACCAAAATTGTTAAAATTCTGGTGATCAGGTGAAGGCAGTGTCGGGTTACAATAACCGCAATCTGCTGATAACCATTTCCGGTTTATTGTTTTTTTTTCAGCTGGCGCTGGGACAATTTGGCGAGTATAATCATCCCGAACTGGAATGGCGAACCTTCGAGACGGCTCATTTCAAGGTACATTACCATACGGGAACAGAGTGGACTGCTCGGGAAGTCGCCCAAATCGCTGAAGCGGTTTACGGGCCGGTGACGTCATGCTATAACTATCAACCGGATAGTAAAACCGACCTGATCATCCGGGATACGGACGATATATCCAACGGAGCGGCTTATTATTACGATAACAAAATCGAAATTTGGGCGACTCCGTTAGATTTTCCCTTTCGGGGAAACCATAGCTGGTTACGGGACGTGGTCACCCATGAATTCACCCATATCGTGACCCTGCAGAAGTCGATGAAATTTTCCCGCTCTGTGCCCGGATTTTATTTACAGGTACTGGATTATGAAAAAGAGAAGCGGGAAGATGTGGTATATGGTTACCCGCGGATGATCGTTTCTTATCCCTGGCCCGGGTTGGTGATGCCCATGTGGCTGGCTGAGGGGTTGGCGCAGTACATGTTTCCGGAAAATACGCACGATTTTTGGGATTCGCATCGCGATATGGTTCTGCGGGACAGGGTGCTTCATCGTCGATTACTGTCATTTTCTGAGATGGCCACTTTTGGAAAAAGAGGAATTGGTAACGAAAGTATTTACAATCAAGGTTTTTCTTTTGTATATTATATAGGTAATCGGTTCGGTTACCAGGTTCTTTCAAAACTCGCGAACGAATTAGCAAAACCTACACAGACCTCGGTGAGCCTGGCATTGTTAAAAGCCTCGGGCCTTCCGGGCGTAAGTCTGCATCAAGATTGGGGGCAGTATCTTGAGCGACGTTATGCTGGGCTCACCGCTTTTATTTCCCAAAATACAATTACCGGACAAGTCCTATGCGATAAGGGCTCGGTTCAGTTATATCCAGCCTGGAGTGGGGATACGCTGATATACTATCTATCCAACCAGGGGCGGGACTATTATTCCCAGACCGGGTTGTTTGTTTATGATCGGCGAACCGGTCGGCAACGTCAATTAGTTCGGAGAGCCGCTTCACAACCTTCCCTTGCACCGGATGGTAGCAAAATATTTTATTCACGGCTGAGTAAACCCGATAAACACGGTTCAATTTTCTACGATATTTATTACTATGATGTTGCGCGCAGAAAGGAAGAACAAGTAACCCACTTCGCCCGGGCATACAATCCGGCGGTTTCACCTGACGGGCAGGAGCTCGTTTATGTAACCGGCAGAGACGGTACCTCCAATTTGATGTTGTTCGATCTGAAAACAAAGACAGCGCGACCGTTGACACACTTTACCCAGGGTGAGGAAGTTTTCGGGCCACGCTGGTCACCGGACGGGCAAAAGATCGTTTTTGATTACTGTGTCGCTCACGGACGGGATATCGCCCTGCTGGATCTGGCAGACACTTCCCTGATTCAATGGGACAACAATGCCTTTGATACCCGGAATCCCTGTTTTAGTCCGGATGGACGTTGGTTGTACTACGCCTCCGATGAAACGGGCATTTTCAATCTCTATCGGCAATCGGTCACGACCGGAGAAAAAGAGTTGATGACCAATGTGCTCGGCGGCGCCTTCATGCCGGCCACCAATGCTCAGGGAGAAATAATCTACACTTTTTACGACGACGCCAGTTACAAAGTTAATCTGATCGAAAATCCACGGGCAATCGAACCACTCCAGGCGCGTTATACAGATTATCCAGAAGCGATTCCCGCACGCAGTACGATAGAAACCATTGAAATGCCCCCGCCCCAGAAATACAAGGATCAATTTGCGCGCATGTTTTTTCTGCCGCGCCTTTTAATAGATTATGGTACGGTAAAACCGGGTTTTTATTTTTATTCCTCGGAAATTCTCAACCGGTTTAATATTTTGGGCGGAGCCTCCGTGAACCGGCTCAAGGACCGTGATCTCTTTCTGACGCTCGAGTATCATCAGTGGTACCCGACGATTTTCATGGAGTTTTACAACATCAGTCGCAATGTCCTCGATGTCGAATCCGAAATTAATTTCGTGCCAGCCATCCTCGATTATACCTTCTATTTGACGGAAGCTAATTTTGGGATTGCTTATCCTGTGAGCGGCTTGAATCGTCTCCGTTTTGATCTGACCCTGGCCAAATACCGCACCGTCACCGATGAAAAGATACCGCACGCAGCTTTATATCAAAACGGATTCTCCTACGACTATTATCGTGGGATGGATTTCCGCTTGCACTGGCAGATGCGGAAAATGTTGCCGGTTGTCAACGCCGAAACCAATCCGGATAACGGTTTTGAGATTAATACTTACATCGCCCGGAACTATGACAAGTTTATTCGCGGATTCAAGATCAATGACTCCTTCAGTACCCTGCAGGTGGACTTTCGGAAAAATTATTACTGGCGCATTGAGCAGGAGGGACTGTGGGCGCATAAGTACCCGGTCATTCCGCAACTAACGGGTAATTTTAAATGGCGTTACGGCTGGATCTCCAAGCCCGATGTCGATTCCTTTTTCAATTTCTTTGCCGGAGGTTTGCCGGGTTTAATGGGTTATCCCTTTTACAGCCTGGAGGGGCGCAATCTTTTCAGTTTGCACTACACCTGGCGCTGGCCGCTGTTCCGCGAGAAAAGTATTCAAATCCTGCCGTTTAATTTGCAAAATGCCTTTGTCGGGATGTATATTGAAGCCGGGAATGCCTGGAATCAGGTGGCAGGCTATCCCGGTTTACACTGGACACAATTTCAAAAGGAACCAACGGGCGTGCTACGGAGTATTATGGGAGATTTCAAACGAGACGCAGGTGTGCAATTGCGATTAAGTGGATTCTCCTTCTATGCCTATCCTACGGCGATCAGCCTTGACTGGGTCTACGGCCTGGATCGTTTTAAGATCACTGATCGTCAGGGGATTAGCCACACCTATGGGCGCGAATGGCGCACCTATCTGACAATTCTATTTGGTCTATAAAGGAGACAAAATGCCAAAGCGAATTTTAACCGTCTTTTTACTGCTCGGGTGGCTGGTGCCGCTCCGAATATTTGGTCAGACTATTTTCAATGGTGACCGTGAAATCACGGTGCGCGACCAGTTACTGTATAACCTGAAATATGCACAGACCGAGCCGGACACTTTCGAATTTGAGTATCATAAATCACCGGGTCTGGCATTCCTGCTATCCGCGGCTTTGCCCGGTGCGGGTGAATTTTATGTCGGAGCGAAATATCGGGCGGCGGCTTTCGTTAGCATTGAAATGATTTCCTGGCTGGTGTACTTCAATCGTAAAAATGCCGGGGAAAATATGGAAACCAGCTACGAAAAATTCGCCGATACCCACTGGAATATTGGTAACTGGTACGTTAACAGTATCGGTTATACCGATTATTTTGGGATCAACCGCGAAGGCTTCGGCTCGCACTCCATCTGGATCGAATACAACGGCCTCGAGTACGAAGCCAAGGAAGAAACCCTCAACCAGTACATTCCCGGCTGGGATCTGACCCTGATCGCTGAACGTAATTTGCCATACAAGGATAAGACTATTCGGGAGATCCGGACCCGCGATTATTATGAAAATATCGGAAAATATAACCAGTTTGCCACCGGCTGGGACGATTTCAATATCGCCCTGTTGGACACCAACCGGCGCAGTCCTGTTAAAAATAGTCCGCGCCGCGAAAAATATTTAGATGACCGCTACGCTTCGAATCAGGCATTCAAAATGGCGACCAATTTCGCGACCGTGATCATGTTCAACCACCTGTTTAGCGCTTTCCATGCCCAAATTGCCGCGAAACATTATCGCCCGCCGGAGGAAAAAGCAGTCAGCTGGCATGTCGGTTTGGTAACGGACATCCGCAGACGCCAGCCAATAACCGGGTTGTCTTTTTCTCTGGCATTTTAATTCATAGAATTGAGCAGACTCTATTAGGAAATTATGAAAAGAATCGCATTCGGTGCCGGGGGCACAGCGCTCGTCCTTTGGTTAACTGTCAACGGTTTGTTTCAATGTGCTTCCCAAAAGACCAAGGCAGTAGAAAATTATGATTTGTATTTTCAAAAAGGGCAGGAGGCGTTCAATAAGAAACGCTGGGACAAAGCCATCGAAAATTTCACACTGGTAGTGCTGAACAGCCCCGGGGGTGACTTGGCGGATGATGCGCAGTTTTATCTTGGTGAGTGCTATTTCAACCGCAAGGAATATTTGTTGGCCATCTCCGAGTACCAGCGCCTGACCGAGCGTTATATTTATAGTCCTTTGGCAGAAGACGCCAACTACAAGATTGCCTTGTCTCAATTCAAGGAGGCCCCGCGCTATCAACGCGATCAGGAGTATGCACTCAGCGCCCTGCAGAGCTTTCAGGATTTCATTGATACTTACCCGAACAGTAAATACTATCCGGAGGCCGAGCGCAAAATCGGCGAAATCCGCTCCAGGCTGGCGCGTAAAATGTATGAGAGCGGTCGGCTTTATCGGAAATTGGAGCAGTGGGAAAGTGCCATTATTTATCTCGACAAGACGCTCGAATTGTATTACGACACCGAATGGATTACCAAAGCCAAACTGGAAAAAGCCCACTGCCTGATTCGCCTGCGTCAGTTTGACCAATATCAGCAGCTGCTGAAGGAAATCAAGATTCAGAAAAAATTCCCGCCGACCAGTGAGGAACTGACCTTGCTTGAGAGAATCTACCTGAGGGAGCAAAAACGCATCGCCCGCGAAGAACACAAGAAAACATCCTGAAGGTCTGTCTTTTTGGGGGTTCCTTCGACCCGCCGCATAACGGACATCTCGCTATTGCCGCGGCGGTTAGACACCAGTTTGAAGTCAGTCAGGTGATTTTCATACCAGCATTTATCGCGCCTCACAAACAGCACCAGCGCAGCTCTACGCCGACCCAAAGACTGGAGATGCTGAAATTAGCTATCACGAATGAGTCAGGTTGCACCGTGTCCGGGATTGAAATCGAACGCGGTGGTGTGTCATATTCAATTGACACAATTTACACCTTCAGAGAAAAATTGCACCTTGAGCGGGATAACTTATATTTCCTGGTTGGTGCCGACAGTCTGGTCGATTTTCCGAATTGGCGCAAGCCGGAAGAGATTTTCAAAGTGGCGCAGGTCATTGTCGCGCGCCGTCCGGGATACGATTTGAGCGCTGTCAGGCCCGGATTTTTAAATCAGGCGCATTTGCTCGAGACTCCCCTGATGGAAATTTCCTCAGCCACGATCCGCCAGGCGGTCCAAAATGGCCGGGACATCCATGCATGGGTGAAGCCCGCTGTGGCAAAATATATCCACGATAACGGATTATATCGCGATACAATTTGAAGAAATCCGCTGTGTAGCCGCTTCTGATTCTGCCTTCGGCTTGTTAATCAGCTCCTCGCGGGTTTAAATTTGCCGCCGTGCAATTGAACATCCGCAATTTCTGTATCATCGCCCATATTGACCATGGTAAATCTACCCTGGCTGATCGTCTGTTAGAGTACACGCACACCATCAGCCAGCGTGAAATGAAAGCCCAGGTGCTGGACGATATGGATTTGGAGCGGGAACGGGGCATTACCATCAAATCGCATCCGATTCGGATGGATTACCAAACTCCCGACGGACAACAATACATACTGAATCTGATCGATACTCCGGGGCACGTCGATTTCTCCTACGAAGTCTCCCGCAGTTTGGCGGCGTGCGAAGGTGCTCTGCTCTTGGTGGACGCCACTCAGGGGGTTGAAGCCCAAACCGTCAGCAATGCTTATCTGGCAATTGAGAACAATCTGACGATTATTCCGGTCATTAACAAAATTGACCTGCAGGGGGCACGGATTGCGGAAGCCCGGCGGCAATTGCGGGATTTAATCGGCTGTCAGGATGAGCACATTCTATTGACCAGCGCCAAGACCGGCATCGGGATCGAGGAATTATTCAAAGCGATCATCGAGCGTATTCCTCCGCCTCCGGACGCTTCGGACAAACCCCTGCGGGCACTGATTTTCGATTCGACCTTTGACGCCTTCCGTGGTGCAATTCCCTATATCCGGATTTTCGAGGGCGCCGTCAAAACGGGGGATGTCATCCGCTTTTTCGCCAGCGGAACAAGTTATGAGGTGGCGGAAGTCGGAATTTTCAAGATGCAAAAAGTACGCACGGATGCTCTCATAGCGGGTGAGGTCGGGTATCTGATCGGCGGCGTCAAGGATATTTCCAAAGTCACCGTCGGTGACACGATCACCCGCCGCGACGAACCGACTCCCCAAGCTTTGCCCGGCTATCGCGTGATCAAGCCAATGGTGTTCAGCGGTATGTATCCGATCGACAGTGAAGGTTACGAAAACTTGCGCAGTTCGTTGGAGAAAATGCGGCTGAACGATTCATCGTTAATTTACGAACCGGAAACCTCTTCAGCGTTGGGTTTCGGTTTTCGATGCGGGTATCTGGGTCTTTTACACATGGAAATCGTTCAGGAACGCCTCGAACGGGAATTTAATCTCGACCTGATCACGACCTTACCCAACGTACGTTTCCAGCTTTTGATGAATAATGGCGATATTGCGGAGATCGACAATCCCACCCTGATGCCGGAATCCGGTTCCTTTACGGCCATTCTGGAACCATACGTCAAGGCGGAAATCATCTTGCCGCCCTCGTTCATGGGTAATGTCATCAAGCTCTGTCAGGAAAAACGAGGTGTCTTTAAGGGCACTCACTACCTGGATGTGGATAAAGTACAAATTAATTATGAACTCCCCCTGGCTGAAATTATCTTCGATTTCTATGATAAATTGAAATCTGTGTCACGGGGTTACGCCTCGTTTGACTACGAACCAATCGGGTTTCGTGAAGGGGATCTGGTGAAATTAGATATTCTGATTGCCGGTGAACCGGTAGATGCGCTGTCCCAAATTGTTCACAAAGACAAAGCTTATCACCACGGACGACAGTTGTGTGCCAAGCTTAAGGAGCTTATTCCACGCCAGTTATTCGAAGTGGTAATTCAGGCGGCGATTGGGAGTCGCATTATCGCGCGCGAGGTCGTCCGTCCCTTGCGTAAAAACGTCACTGCGAAATGCTATGGCGGGGACATCACCCGAAAAAGGAAACTGTTGGAGCGTCAGAAAGAAGGTAAACGCCGCATGAAACAAATCGGCAGGGTGGAGGTGCCCCAGGAAGCCTTTTTAGCCGTATTAAAAATGGAGCATTAAACTCGTAACAAGCCGCAGATTTATGTCAATTCTGAAGACCTACTGGCAATATTCACGGACTCCGTTCTACAGTATCATTTTCGCCCTGCCCTTACTACTCGTCTATGAGGTCATGGTATTTACTTTCAATCATTCCGATATCATCGGTCTGCGCAACGGCGCGGATGTACTTGTGCGTCAGGCGTTAAGTCTGTTTAATGTGTACGGTTTTTATGTCGTAGGGTTGGTGGTTTTAGGAGCGATCCTGGTCGCCTATTATTTTCTGACGCGTTCCGGTAAGAAGGTTAAATGGGAGGGTCAGTTTTTTTTCCTGATGACCTTAGAAAGTATCTTGTACGCCTTCGTTTTGTTTTTCGTGGTTGAGTATGCCGGGCGGTACCTGCTCGCGATGGGTGTATCCGCCAGTACACGCCGTATGGGAATTAGCCTGGCGTTGGGGGCCGGAATTTATGAAGAGTTCGTCTTCCGATTCATTTTAGTAACCGGTTTTGTTTTTTTCCTGAAGGATATCATCAAACTCAATCGATTGCTTGCCTACCTGCTTGCTGTATTGGCGGCATCGGTAATATTTGCCCTTTTTCATTATCTGGGACCTTTCGGGGAGGTATTCGAGTGGAAAACCGGCATCGTGCGTTTTGGTGCGGGTTTGTTTCTGGCGATTCTATACCTTTTGCGCGGCTACGGCATCACGGCCTATACTCACACCTTTTATGATTTAATCGTTTTATTCTGGTGATGGGCTCATGGCGCGGCGCGTAATGACTTTTTGCCTGACCTATTTTTACTGGCTGGTGTTTTTCATCCTCACCCGGCTGTTGTTTGTTGTTTATAACTGGGCGGAAGCTGCGCCTCTATCCTGGATGGATCGGATCGCGATTTTCACTCATGGTCTGATATTGGATCTATCAGCGGCGGGGTACCTGATGTTATTACCCGGTTTGCTGGTGATGGTGTCCGGTTTTATGCGTCGTCAGTTTTATCCGGTTTTTTTAAGGATCTATAGTTTGATTGGACTGATTGGAATGGGACTGGCTGCCGTCGCGGACATGGTATTATATGGTTACTGGGGATTTCGACTCGACATTACACCTCTGTTGTACCTGAAGACACCGGGTGAAGCCCTGGCTTCGATCGCCTGGTGGGAGGTTGCCCTGCCGCTTGCGATCGGGGTTGCGCTGGTCGCCGGATTTGACTGGTTACTGCGGCGGGTGGTTCTCCCCTTTACCCGGGGTTGGATGGTGAACTATTTCCGAGTACCGATCGTCTTTTTAGTTTTGACTCTTGCACTGCTGTTGCCGATTCGGGGCGGCCTCGGGGTGGCGCCCAACAATTTAGGGCGAGTATATTTCCACGAAAATGCCTTCGCCAATCACGCCGCTATCAATTTACCCTGGAACATCGTTTACTCACTCACCAAACAGCAAGCCATGCACTGTTCGTATCATTTTATGGATACGGACAAAGCGCAGGCAATGGTTGAAGCGCTCTATCCAGTGGAAGGTGCGCCGGAACCGGTGCTGAAGACCACCCGTCCGAATATCCTGATTATCATTTTGGAAAGCTTTGCGTCGCAGGTGGTCGCCGCCGTCGGCGGGGAAGCAAACGTGACTCCGCAGTTCAACCAGTTGGCCAGCGAAGGGATACTGTTCACTAATTTTTATGCCAGCGGTGACCGCACCGATAAAAGCATCGTGCCGATTTTGAGTGGTTATCCTTCTCTGCCGCAAAGCCAGATCATTAAATATCCCCGCAAAGTGCAGCACCTGCCGATGCTGTATAAGGATTTAAACGCTGTCGGCTACCGGACAGGATTTTATTATGGCGGCGAGATCGACTTTGCCAATTTAAAAGCGTACCTAGTCATCAATCGCGTTGATACGATTGTCAGCATGGCCGATTTTCCGTCGACTACCTATAATGCCAAATGGGGCGTCCATGACCATATTATGTTCGAGCGGTTGCTGGAAGATTTGGAAAAGACGCCTCAACCGTTTGGTTATGTGTTTCTGACCCTGAGCAGTCATGAACCGTTTGACGTTCCGGGATGTCGGGAATTTATTGGGACAACGCGGGCTGATAAGTACCGTAACGCGGTCTTTTATGCTGACAGTTGCTTGGGTGAATTCATCCGGCGGGCGCAAAAAAGCACCTGGTGGTCGAAGACTCTGATCGTCCTGGTTCCTGACCACGGCGTGCGGTTTATTGGTCATCTGCCTAATCACGCCATCGTCAAATTTCAAATTCCGATGTTATGGCTCGGAGGAGCACTGCAGAAACGTGGAATAAGGATTGCCAAATATGCCGCGCAGAACGATCTGCCGGTGACTCTACTCCGGCAACTGCAGATTAGCAATCCCGCTTACCGTTTTGGCAAGGACATCCTCGATCCCCGCAGTCGGTCGTTTGCCTTTTACACATTTAATAACGGATTTGGCTTGCTGAATGAAACCACCAAGCTGGTTTATAACAACACCACCGGTCAATATATTATCACGGAAGGGCTTGGACCGACCCTGCCGGCGGAAGCGGGAACAGCGTTGCTACAGGTGCTCTCTGCCGATTTTTCCCGCCGCTGACGGGGAAATGTCTGCTTTTCGTGAAAAAATAATGCGCGCGTGGCGTTTCTTTTAGGGGGATCCGCGGAGAGACCGGGATTCGAACCCGGGGTTCCACTTTTGGCGGAACAACTGCTTAGCAGGCAGCTGCCTTCAGCCACTCGGCCATCTCTCCCAACAGAATGTTTTTCGTATGAAAAAGCGGGGTGAATTTATGGAATTAATTCTTTAAATTCAAAAAGCTGATTAACATTGAGGTAAATATGAATTCCATGGTAATTGCACACAGGTTTTTTGAAAATGTGGAAAAATTTAAAGACAAACCCGCTCTGCTCAGCAAAATCACCGCTCAGTATCGCCCGTTGACTTACCAGGAGTTAGGCGAAAAGGTGCGGAGTATCAGCCTGGTTTTGGACAGCTGGGGCATGCAAAAAGGAGATCGCGCAGCGATTCTGTCTGAGAATCGTGAGGAATGGATGATGAGCGACCTCGCTAACTTGTCCATCGGTGTTGTTTCGGTACCCGTTTACCCGACTCTATCCGCTGAATCCTCGCTGGCGCTATTCAGACATGCCGCACCTCGTGTATTATTTGTCAGCAATATGGAGCAATTGACCAAAGCCTTAAGCACCGGATATCTGTTCGAGCATGTAATCCTTTTCGATGGGACTGCGACAGACGAGCGGGTTACCCTTTTATCCGAGGTTATCAACCAGGGTAACCGCCTCCATACAGAAAAGCCGGAGCATTTTGTGGAACTTATGGAAAAAGTTGAACCCGGTGATCTGGTTTGTATCAACTATACTTCGGGAACCACCGGAGAGCCCAAAGGTGTGATGCTGACCAACCTGAATTTTGTCCGGGACGTTGATAACTCGGTGCAAATCATCTGTATTTATCCCGAGGATACCTTTTTATCATTCCTGCCGCTGAGCCATGTCCTGGAACGAATGGGGGGCTATTATGTGCCGATGTTGTTAGGAGCGACCGTCGGTTTTGCCGAGAGTGTCGAGAAAGTGGTTGATAACATGAGCGAAGTGCAACCGACGATTTTGATCAGCGTTCCCCGGCTTTTTGAAAAGATTTACGGGACGGTTATGTCCGGTGTCAATGCCGGCTCTTTTCTGAAAAAAAAGATTTTTTTCTGGGCCTTGAAAAGTGCGCGTCCGCGCATGTTTGCCGAACTTCACGGCCTAGTGCCCACCTGGTGGCAGAAACAGAAAATCAGCATCGCCGACCGCCTGGTATTTAATAAGTTACAGAAAAGAACCGGGGGGCGACTTCAGCGGTTCGTTTCCGGTGGCGCTCCGCTTTCCAAGGAAATCGCCGAATTTTTCTTTTGCGCTGGTCTGCGGATTTATGAAGGCTATGGCCTGACCGAAACCAGCCCGGTGATCACCGTTAACGGTCCGGGCAAGGTGCGGATTGGTGCGGTCGGTGTAGCTGTGCCGGAGACCGAGTTCAAAATTGCCGCCGATAACGAAATCTTGGTGCGCGGCCCGCAGGTGATGAAAGGATACTATAAAAACGAAGCTGCCACACGTGAGGTAATTGATCCGGATGGTTTTCTACACACCGGGGATATCGGTTATTTCGATGGGGATGGTTTCCTGTTTTTAACTGATCGCAAAAAAAACATATTGATTACCGCTGGTGGCAAGAATGTTGCGCCGCAACCCATTGAAGACGCCATCAAACTCAGCCCGTATATCGCTGAAGTCGTCGTCGTGGGCGACCGGCGACCTTTTATCAGCGCCCTGGTTGTTGCTGACCAGAATGCGCTGATTAAATGGGCTGAGTCTAACCGGCTGGTTTTTGAAAATTATGCCACCTTGATCGAGATGCCGCAGGTTAAAAGTTTAATGGAGGCGGAAATCGAGCGCCAGACCAGCCATTTTTCACGTTTCGAAAAAATCAAGAAATTCAGTATCCTGCCGCACGATTTCACCATCGAAACCGGTGAACTCACGCCATCCCTAAAGGTCAAGAAAAAAGTCGTTCTGGAAAAGTACGCAGCGTTGATCGAGAAAATGTACCAGGATTAAATCGGATAATCACTGCGACAATAATCTTTAGAGTGAAGTGCGGATTCAGTGGCAAAGGTTGACTAGCGCGGAAACATAAATATGATGACGGGATTAAAACCTTTATCGAAGATGATTGACAGGAAACAATGTTGGTAATTTTAATGCAGGTAGCTAAATTTATCCGATAATCAGGTCGAGTATGAAAAGGGTCGCCAAAATATCAATCCTTGCCTTGGTTCTGGTATTTTTTATCCTGAGTGCCGCCGGATTCCTGATTCTTAAGACTGATTACTGGAAAAACCTGTTCATGAACTACATTAACCGGCAATTAAGTCTGCGGACAGATTTACGTGTAATCGGTGAAGGACTGAGCGGCAATCTGCTTTATCGCCTGCGGTACGAAAAACTCAGGATTGTCAATAAACATGATTATGAAATCTGCGAATTGAGCGGAGTGCGTCTTTCGTACAGTTGGCGGGATTTATTCCAAGCGAAGCATACCCTGCGTCACCTGCGGATTGACAGCCTCGACTGTGCCTATCCGGCGAGTTTCGATTCTCTCATTGCCGCGCTCCCGGCTCGTGCTGATACTGTGCCACCCGCGCTCAAAATATTCCTTCCAACGATTGATCTGCGCTCTTTGCGGATTGGCGATAGCCGACGGAGCGGGCAGAATTTGGTTGCCGGTGGATTTCTCAGAGGTAGTCTTGCAATGAGCGGCGACACACTCACTGTTGGTCTGGACTCAGCTGGTTTTGAGGTCAAGGCAATTGGAGAGCGATTGACTTTTAAAGAGACTGCTCTGGAACTGCGGCGGGACACTTTGGAAATAGCCCGTTGTACTTTGAGGAACAAGTCCACCACATTGAACCTGGCGGGAAGCATTTTGATGCAGACACCAGTGCGCACTCGAGTGAGGGTAGCCGTTGATCGTATCAACCTCAGCGAACGTTTACCTCAGATCGATGGGATATTTCAGACTGATGATTATCTGGATCTGCGTGGTCAGATTACGACTATCGGCACGGAAATCAATTTTGATGGCGAATTCGGCGGGCGTCTGCGCAATCGTCAAGTGACCGATGGTCAAATAACGGCCGGCATTAAGAAAAACCAGATTACCGTCAGTTCCCTGTCCTTTTTAACCGGCGAGGAGCAGATCAGCGGCGCCATTTCCGGTAACCTCCTCAAAGGTATCACCGTCAATCTGCGATTCGCAGGTTTGGATTCTTACGACTGGGGCCTTACCCCAGTGCATACCGAACTGCACGGCGGTGTGGTGCTGCGGACCATCGGACCGGTGATCCAACCTGATACCATTTATGCGCGGGTGGAATTGACCGAAAGCCAGGTCGCCCCCCTGCGTTTCAATGGAATTGCCGGCGAGGTCATTTATACGGGAGGTTTTGTAGCGATCCTCGATACCTTTTACCTGCAGTTAGGGGAGACGATGCTGAAAGTAGAAGGCGAGGCAGATTTAAATGATCGTACAGTCGATGCCCGGGCTTATTTTAGAGCGATACAGGGGGATTTGATCGCCAGTTTCATAAAAGCTGATACCCTGGTCGGTACGATTGATGGCTTTATCGAAGCTACCGGTAGTTTGGCGGCTCCTGACCTGCGAGGCTGGTTTCGTGGCAATCGTTTCGGGTTGCCGAACCTGAACTTTACTGAGAGTATCGCCCGTTTTGGGTTCGTCAATATCCAGGAAAAAAAGTTCGGCGATATTTTTATTGAAGCCAGCGATGGTCGCACGCCTCTGATCCCGGAACCAATTCCGCTGACTTCGCTCATCGTGCGCTTTGAAGGCGACACCACGTACGTACAATTGCTCAAAGCGGTGGGAGAAAACTTGGATGTGGAAGTGCGGGGGAATGTGATTGCCCTGACCGATTTTAACCTCCAGGATATTAAAATTTCCCGGAGTGGCAACATCTTGCATAATCTTGATCCAATCCATTTTTCGTGGAAACGGGACACTTTAAGTTTAGAAAAAGTACATTTCAGATTGAATGATGGTTCCCTGATCGTTTCTGGTTGTGCCATTCACAATAATCTGCAATCGGCTCAGATATTATTTTCCAATTTATCGGTTGATCCCCTGAATGCCTTTCTGAAAGGACGCCAGGGGGTCGGTGGGATTCTTGGCGGGAAGTTGGAATACTGGCAAAAAGATAATCGTCCTTATTTTCAGGGCGATCTCAATCTGACTGACGCGCGTCTGTTAGGGCAAAGGTTCAAGGAAATCAGTCTCACCGGAAAGGTATCCGACAAGCTTTTCAGCGTCGAAAATTTTCTGGTTAGGGACAATGAACAGGGCATAATGACCGGGCAGGGGTTTTTTACCTGCCAGATAAAACCGGGTAGCGCTCAACCCTTTGTGACGCCGACCGACACAGTCAGCCTGCAGCTGGCTTTTAATAATTTTGATTTTAAAACATTCCGGCGCTATCTGTTGCCGGATCTGGCCAAGGATGGCGACCTGAATGGGACCTTAGCGGTTTATCACTGGTTGGGTTCACCCCGCCTGAGTTACGATTTCACACTTGCCAACCCAGTTTTTGACCGCATCAGCGGTAAGGAAGCCCGGGTCAAGGGCGGCTATCAGGACGGTAAACTGCAATTTACGGAGTTGCTGTTAACCGATGCCCTTGGCACTACCCGCGGACGCGGTTATCTACCACTCAACCTATGTTTCGCTCCACTAAAAGCTGAGTTCGGCTGGGATGAGCCGCTTAATATGAATTTTTCCAGTCATACTACTTCGCTGGAATTCCTGAGCCTTTACTTGGATGACGTCGAGAGTATCCGGGGCAGTTTCGATCTCGCCCTGGCAATTTCCGGGACGCCCCGCCGTCCAATCCGGACGGGTAATTTTAATGTAAAAGATGGCATAATTATCGTCAATGAACTGGAAAATCCCATCACGGGGGTCACCGGCAGTGCAGTTATGAAAGATAATCTGATGGAGATCGTGAACCTGACCGGTTATATGCATCGCCCCCAATCTCAGGCGCGGGTCAGCCGTTGGCGCGATCGCCTGAAAGCCATGACCTGGGATGTGATTTTCCCTCCCAAAATTCCGGAAGATCAGCCCAACCTGAATATTACCGGTCGGATTGGCTTTCAGCGCTTTTTCCGTCCGGACTTCGATGTTAAGGTGCTGGGGGAAGAAATCTACGTGCGTACCCTGTTGGCAGAACAGGAGGGTGTGATTGACGCGGTGCTGACCGTTGCCGGCAGTGACACCCTGCTGATAAACGGGGAGGTGGATATCGGTGACTTAATCATCCGCAATGAATTCACCAGCGAGGAAGCAATTGCACCGGCACCATCCGCTCCATCCTCAATCTTTACTTCGACGAATATCCATACCATCATACCCGGCAGTCTTTATTTTCAGAACAGCCAGCTGGATGCCGAGCTGGAAGGAGAGATGTGGATCAGTCAGTCGGGGGATGAGCCCTATCGCTTTGCGGGCACGCTCGACATCCGCAGCGGTAAATTCTTCTACTATGGTTGGGAATTCGACATTCAACGCGGATCCATCATTTTCGATCCAATCGAATTTAATCCTACCCTGGACATCGAAGCCCAGGTAGATCTGGCATCCTATAGTATGGGAGACACGACGACCGGTAAAACCAGTCCCAGCGAGTTGGCGACGGTCCGCCTGACCGGGAATCTCGATAACCCTCTGCTTGAATTTGAGTCTACCAATTATTCGCAGAGCGATATCATCATGTTTCTTACCCGAACCCAGAATATCGGAAGTCAGGCCTTTACCCAGGAACGCCTGTCCTCGGACGCGCTCAACATGTTTGGAATGTACTTCGAGCGCCAGCTGGAGAAGAGCATCAGCCGGATCAGCGGGCTGGATGAATTTGAACTGCGCACGCGCGGCAATCTGTTCGCCAATCAGCAACCTGACCAGTGGAGTATCGTTCTCGGACGCAAAATTGCCCGCAACCTTTATTTCAAATATGAACGTACTTTTTCGCTAATTGAGCCCAACCAGCTATTTGGTCTCGAATACCGGCTGAATCGCAATATCTCGATTGCCGGTGATGTCGATCAGGAAGGTTTGCTCAGAATCAACTACCGTTATAAATATCGCTATTGAAAAACTATTGCTTCTTGCGGGTGGTTGGTTGGGTTTTGATAATTTGCATAACGACCCTGCCAGCTAAACTTGAGTCGAAAAGCGATTTCCGGGCGACGGAATATGTTGTCGGGAAAATTTTCATAACCGGCAATCAGAAGTTTTCAACTTCGCGTCTGAAGCGTCTCATAGATTTAAAAGAACGGCGCATCTGGCGGTCGAAGACTTTTACCCGGCGCCTTTTAGCCCTGGATCGTTTGGCGCTGGAAAACACTTACGTGAAAAACGGCTACTTGTACGCTACCGTGCGTGATTCCTTCCAGGTGCATCCTAATCATGTCGTTGATATTTTTTTTTCAATCAGTGAGGGACAGCAATATTTTTTTAAAGACCTGACCGTCTCCGGCACCCAGCTGCTGTCGGACAAGAAAATCCGCGCGATCATCGCCCATAAGAAAGGACAACCCTATAATCCGATTCAGATCCGCAATGGCATTAAAACTATTCAGACGGAATATGCCAACATCGGCAAACCACTGGCGGTAATTCGCGATTCTATCGCGGTTGAGGATGGTATTCATCTTTTCCTAAATATTCAGGAAAACCGCACGATGCACGTCGGGGACATCCATATCCGCAATAACCAGAAGGTTAAAGACCGTCCCATCCGCCGCGAAATCGTGCTGAAGCCCGGTGACCTCTATTCGCTGGAAAAAGTCGAGCTCTCGAAACGTCACATCTACGAAACCGGGCTGTTTTCAAGTGTCAGCATCCATCCCAGCGATTTCGATACCACCAAGAACCAGTTGAACCTGATCGTGAACGTCCGTGAACTGGATATGCACTACTTTGGTGTGAATTTTGGTTTGGGTCAGGATCGCGGACTGAGTGAACCCTATACCTCTTTCGATATCGCCGGCGAATGGTTGAACCGCAATATTGCCGGTCGCGGCAGTCGCTTCAGTATTAATTTGGAAACGGCGCTGAATATGACCGATATCTTCCGCCAGCCCCGTACCGCCGCCGAAATAGTCTACATCGAACCCTGGTTGCTCGGCTTTCGGTCGTCTAATTCGTTTCGGTTGTTTTTTGAAAACCAGGTTTTGGAGGAACAATCGCGCACCAGCTTCGGCGGTGAAATAGCCCTGATTTATCAGCCGGAGCGGAGATTCTACCTGAAATCCGGTGTGGAAATCCGCGGTATCAAGTTCAGTACCGAAGTTGACCCGACGGCGGTCAATCCCTTAGACCGCGAACGCGCAATTTCATTGACTCTCCGCCGGGATTATCGCGACAACTTTCTCTTCCCTAAGAATGGCAGTTTACTGACCACGAGCGGAAAGATCGTCGGTACCATTCTCGGCGGTACGCAGGATTATTACAAATTCGAAGTCAGTTACAGCCAGTACTTTCAGATATTAGGCCCGATAGTATTGGCCTACCGCGCCAAATTGGGTCTAATGGAAAGCCTGAGCGCCGATGATCCACCACTTTATGAACAATTTTACCTGGGAGGCTCGACCAGTATGCGTGGCTGGCGGGAACGCGAATTTCTCAGAAAAAGTGGGAATCCGATTGGTGCTAACGCGAAAGCCCTGACCTCGGCTGAAATCCGCTTTCCGCTGTTCTGGTTATTGGGCGGTGAGATTTTTGTTGATGGTGGCAATATGGCTGATGAGTTTAAAACATTACTGGGCATGACATATCGATGGGACGCCGGTCTTGGCTTGACAATTGCATCTCCTTTAGGACCGATCAGAGTTGATTATGCGAAAAAACTACCAATTAAAGGCGAAGATCAAGACAATCTCTGGCAGATTCAGTTCGGAATCCCCTACTCATTCTAAAGGAGAAGCGCAATCATGTTAACGTTTGACCGGTTCACCCTGAAGGCTCAGGAAGTCTTAAAAAATGCGGTTGATACAGCCGCCCGCCTGAATCATCAACAAATTGAACCGGAGCACCTGCTTTATGCCATTTTGACGACAGCCGAGAATGTCGGTTTGGCAGTTTTAAAGAAGGTGGTCGATACACCGGAAAAATTTACCCAGACGATCGAAAATTTGCTGGATCGTTTTCCCAAGGTCAGCGGCAATGTCGGTCAGCCGTATCTCAGTAACGCTACCAATCAGGTGTTCACCTCGGCGGAGGAGTACGCCAAACAATTTCAAGATGAGTATCTCAGCGTGGAGCATCTGATTTTGGCGCTCAACGATACAGCCAGGGGCGATTTGAAGAAAACCCTGCGCGCGCATGGCATCAATGAGGAAAACCTGCTGAAAGCACTCAAGGAAATTCGCGGCTCACAGTCTGTTACGGATCAGTCTCCGGAGGACAAGTATCAGGCACTCAAGAAGTACTGCCGGGATCTGAATGATTTGGCACGCCGGGGAAAACTTGACCCTGTGATCGGTCGGGAAGAAGAAATCCGCCGGGTCTTACAGGTTCTGACCCGCCGCACGAAAAACAATCCGGTGCTGATTGGTGAGGCCGGGGTGGGCAAGACCGCGATTGCCGAGGGGTTGGCTCTGCGTATCGTCAATCAGGACGTCCCGGAAGGGATGAAAACCAAACGGATCATGGCGCTCGATATGGGGGCTTTGATTGCCGGAGCCAAATTCCGCGGTGAATTCGAAGATCGGCTGAAGTCCGTTCTGCGGGAAATCAGTGAAGCCCAGGGTTCGATAGTTCTGTTTATTGATGAGATTCACACTGTCGTGGGCGCGGGAGCCGCGGAAGGGGCTGTGGATGCTTCGAACCTGCTCAAACCGGCGTTGGCGCGGGGCGACCTGCGTTGCATCGGCGCGACGACATTCAACGAGTACCGCAAGTACATCGAGAAGGACAAGGCTCTGGAGCGCCGTTTTCAACCGGTGCGGATTGACGAACCGACCATTGAGGATGCGATCTCCATCCTGCGCGGCATCAAGGAACGTTACGAAATTCACCACGGTATTCGCATCACCGATGCGGCGATCGTGGCGGCGGTCGAACTCTCCCAGCGATACATCACCGAGCGTTTTTTACCGGACAAAGCCATAGATTTAATTGATGAGGCCGCCAGCCGACTGCGCCTTGATATTGATTCATTGCCTGCCGACCTGGACGAAGTCGAGCGCAAAATCAGTCAGCTGGAGATCGAAAGCCACGCCCTGGCGAAGGAAAAGGACAATGAAGAATCCCATCAGCGTTATTTAAAAATCCAGCAGGATCTGGCTGAGTTCAAAGAGGAGGCCGCTACCCTGCGGGCGCACTGGCAGGAAGAAAAGAAGCACATCGCCGCCATCAATGATCTGAAAAAGCAGATCGAGAATCGGCGCCTGGAAGCCGAGAAAGCCGAGAGGGAAGGTAACTGGGAACGCGCCGCCCAGCTCGTGCACGCCGAACTGCCTGAACTCAACCGGCAATTTGAACAGGAAAAGAAATTTCTGAAGAAATTTCAGGCCAAACGGGCCTTGTTGCGGGAAGAAGTCACCGAAGAAGATATCGCCGAGATCGTCGCCCGCTGGACGCATATTCCAGTCAGCCGTTTAATTGAAGGCGAACGAGCGAAATTATTGAACATGGAAGCCAAATTGCATGAACGTGTCATCGGGCAGGACGAAGCCGTCCGGGCGGTCGCCAATGCTGTCCGTCGGGGGCGCGCTGGCCTGCAGGACGAAAATCGGCCCCTGGCAACTTTCATTTTCACCGGCTCGACCGGGGTCGGGAAAACCGAATTAGCCAAAGCTCTGGCCGAATTTCTTTTCAATGACGAAAACGCCCTGGTGCGTATCGATATGTCCGAATATATGGAAAAGCATGCCGTTTCGCGTTTGATCGGGGCGCCGCCCGGCTACGTCGGTTATGAGGAAGGCGGACAACTGACCGAAGCGGTTCGCCGGAAACCGTACTCGGTCGTTTTACTCGATGAAATCGAGAAAGCTCACCCGGATGTATTCAATATTCTCCTGCAAGTGCTCGAAGACGGGCGCCTGACCGACAATCAGGGACGCGTGGCAAATTTCAAAAACAGCATTGTCATTATGACCTCCAACCTGGGCTCTCAGGCAATCCTGGGGCAAACCAGCGAGGTGGATGAAGAAAATATCGAGGTCGTTTACGCTTCCATCCAGGAAACGATATTGTCGCAACTGCGCCAGTTGCTCAAGCCGGAATTCCTGAATCGCATTGACGAAATCATCGTCTTTAAACCGCTCCTGCCCCGGGAAATCAATCAGATCGTGGAACTGCAGTTTAAGCGGCTCCTGAAGCGTGTCAAGTCGCGCGATATCGAGGTGGAATTGACTACCGCCGCGCGGGATTTGATTGCCAAGGCGGGCTGGGATCCAATGTTCGGGGCCCGTCCCGTCAAGCGCCTCATCCAGCGTCAGGTTTTAGACCCGCTGGCTTTGGAAATGTTGGAGGAAAAATTTCAACCCGGCGATTCCCTGCAAGTCGCGATTGCCGACGGGAAAATTGTTTTCCGGAAAATTGAGAATAAAAGGAACAAAATATCCTGAACGACCGTTATACAGCCACAATTGCTGACCGGTTGGCAGGCAGATTGATAGAACAAAACTTTTTGGTTAAAGGAGAAAGTTGATGATGCGCAGTCGAATTTATCTCATTGTCGCCCTTATCCTGATGAGTAGTATCATGCAATGCGGGAAGCCGGACAATACCGCGATCGGTTATTGGGACGCGGCACTGGCCCTGATCAGTGATGCGGATTATAAAGGGGCGATCGTTCAATATGAAAAACTTGTACGCCACTATCCCGGGGACAGCCTGGCCGCCCCAGCCCTGTTCGCCATCGCTGATGTCTATAAAAACAATCTGGAGGATATCCCGGCCGCAGTCAAGGTTTACAAACGGGTGATGAAAAAATACCCCGCGACCGACCGGGCGGCCAATGCCCTGTTTATGATCGGTTACGTCTATGCCAACGAAGCCAAGGACCTGGCACGGGCCGAAAAGTACTACCGGCGTTTTTTAAAGGAATATCCCCAGCATATCCTAGCTCCGTCGGCAGACTGGGAACTGCGCAATCTCGGGAAATCACTCGATGAAATCCCGGAACTTCAGACGATAACCCAGGGCGAGAAATAACGGAGTGCGGGCTATGGGTTTCAATCTTTCAGAAGTGAATGAACGTATCCGTCAGGAAAGTGCGTTCCTGACCAATGTCAGAAGCGAAATTGGCAAGGTAATCGTCGGCCAGGACAAACTGATCGAGCGTTTGCTCATTGGCCTGCTCTGCAACGGTCATATTTTGCTGGAGGGCGTCCCCGGACTGGCTAAATCTCTGACAATCAGTACACTGGCGCGCATCATCCGGGTCGGCTTCCGGCGCATCCAGTTTACCCCGGATCTCTTGCCCGCCGACTTGATTGGCACACTGATCTATAACCAGAAAACCGGAACCTTCGAAACCAAGTTGGGTCCGATATTCAGTAATATTATTTTGGCGGATGAAATCAACCGCTCCCCGGCCAAAGTGCAATCCGCGCTTCTCGAAGCCATGCAGGAACGCCAGGTCACAATCGGGGACAAGAGCCATCCTCTCGATGATCCCTTCATGGTACTGGCGACTCAGAATCCCATCGAACAGGAGGGCACTTACCCGCTCCCGGAAGCCCAGGTGGATCGTTTCATGCTGAAGGTCATTATCCACTATCCGAATAAGGAAGAGGAACTCGAAATCGTCAAGCGCATGGCGCATACCAATGGTCAGATTGCCGTCAATCCCATCATCGGTGCGGACGACATCCGACGCACGCGCCAGGTGATCAACGATATCTATATCGACGAGAAAATCCATAAGTATATCGTTGACCTGGTCTATACGACCCGCGAACCCAAAAGCGCCAATCTGGCCGATATCGCTGACCTGATTGCCTATGGCGCCTCACCCCGTGCTTCGATCTACCTTGCCTTGGCCGCCAAAGCCCACGCTTTTATCGAGCAACGCGGTTATGTCACTCCCGAAGATGTCCGGGAAGTCATCTGGGATGTTTTACGTCATCGCATCATCCTGACTTTCGAGGCGGAAGCGGAAGAGGTCAACGTCGAGGAAATCATCCGGCGCATCATTGATACCGTCGAAGTGCCTTGATCCGTCGGAAATCTACCGCCTTTAACCTATGATCGCCCGGGAAATCCTCAAACAGGTCCGTCAGATTGAACTGCGGACGCGCCATTTGGTCAACGACGTCTTCAGCGGCGAATATCACTCGGTCTTCAAAGGCCGCGGGATGGAATTTTCCGAGGTGCGCGAATACCAGTATGGCGACGATATTCGCACGATTGACTGGAACGTGACCGCCCGCTACAACCATCCTTATGTCAAGGTGCATGAGGAGGAACGGGAACTGAATGTCATGCTGGTTGTGGACGCCTCGCGCTCGGCGATGTTCGGGTCGGCAAGCAAATTCAAGTCCGAAATTGCCGCGGAAATCAGCGCCCTGTTGGCATTCTCCGCGATCAAAAACAATGACAAGGTAGGACTCCTGATATTTACCGATAAAGTGGAGAAGTTCATCCCACCCCGCAAAGGCAAACCCCACGCCCTGCGCGTCATCCGCGAAGTGCTCTACTACCAGCCTTCGTCGCCACAGACGAACATCCGGGTCGGTTTGGAACACCTGCTGAGAGGGCTGAAGCGTCGCGCCATCGTGTTCCTGATCTCTGATTTTAATGCCGACAATTACCTGAAACCTTTGCAGGTTTTGAACGAAAAACACGACGTGATCGCGATCCATCTGATTGATGAACGCGATCGGTCTCTGCCACCCGGCGGTCTGCTCAAACTGCAGGATGCCGAAAGCGGTGCGGAACTCTGGGTGGATACCAATGACCGCGCCTTCCTTCAGCAATATCGCGACTGGGTCGGCGAGCGCTGGACGGAGCTGATCAATGCGACGCGCACGATGGGCCTCGACCTGATTCAAATTGATACTGCGCGTTCCTACGTTGACCCATTGGTTCAATTTTTCAAAATGCGGGAGCGACGGTTCCGGTAAAATGCTACCCGACTATTTTCCTCAACGACGACTGTTTCGGCTCACGATTATACTGCTCGTTCTGGCTCTAATCTGCTCAGCTGAGGATGAATCCATCACGGTGACCACCGCGGTTGATACGACGATTGCCACCATCGGCGATCGCATTACCCTGCATATCGGTTTGCATTATCCGGCGGGAACGCGCTTCAGCCTGCCGACTATTGACCGCCAGCTGGGGAAGTTCGAAGTTGTTGACCAGCGCTTACGCGAGCCGGTAAAGAAGCACCAGATGTACAGCCAGGACTGGCAGATTGTGCTGACGATTTTCGATACCGGACGGGTGGAAATCCCTGCTCTGACTCTGCAGGCGCGTAAAGCCACCGATACCACCGCCATCCTGACTTTTCAGACCATACCCCAAACGATTAATGTCTATTCGGTACTGGCACCCGGCAACACCGAGATTAAAGACATCAAGCCACCCTTTCCCCTGAGTCGGCGGATTCCCTGGGGCGCAGTACTTTTTATTTTATTGACCGCGGGTATTTGTGGTGGCGGCTATTGGTATTATAAAAGGTGGCGCCAGCGCAACCTCCCGCCGCTGATTGATGAGACCTATTTAGAAGCACCGCATACCGTAGCCCTGCAGAAATTAGATGCTCTGAAAACCCTCGATAGATCAACCAGCGAAGCAATCCGCCAACAGTGTTTTAAGATTTCCGAGATTCTGCGTGAATATCTGGAACGACGCTATTTCATACGGGCTCTGGAACTCAGCACCGCGGAAATTCTCGCCGCTTTCCAGATCGTTGATATAATCCCCGCCGCGGCGCAGGCCTTTGGGCAGGAATTCATGGAGCTCGACCTGATAAAATTTGCCAATCAACCTCCCGCCGTCAGTCGTTTATCTGAACTGATTGAGCGGGCCTATTTCTGTATAGATTTAACCAAACGCGAACAATTTCTAAGGAGGATCGTGTGATAGAGGTAAATAACCTTGTAAAACATTACGGTTCCGTCAAAGCGGTGGACGACATTTCCTTTACTGTGGAAAGGGGTGAAATCCTCGGCTTTTTAGGGCCGAATGCCGCCGGTAAGACCACGACGATGCGGGTCATCACCGGCTTTCTACCGGCTTCGGCTGGTACCGTCAGAGTTGCCGGCTTCGAGGTCTTCGAACAGGCGCTGGAAGTGAAAAAAAGGATCGGCTATTTGCCGGAAAATCCGCCTGTATATTTTGATATGCGGGTGCGGGATTATTTAAAATTCGTGGCCACCATCAAGGGCGTCGAACCCAAGGCCATCAACGTCGAAGTCGCACGCGTCGCGGAACGCATGTCAATCACCGAGGTGATGGACAATCTCATCGGCAAGCTTTCCAAAGGCTATAAACAGCGCGTCGGTTTCGCCCAAGCCTTGCTCAACAATCCGCCGGTGCTGATTCTCGATGAGCCAACCAACGGGCTCGATCCCCGGCAGATTATCGAGGTGCGCGAAATCATCCGCAGTCTCGGGCAGGATCATACCGTCATTCTCTCGACGCACATCCTGCCAGAGGTCAGCATGACTTGCAGTCGCATCGCGATCATCAACGAAGGGAAGCTGGTCAAAATCGACACGCCCGAAAACCTGACCGCCCAGATCCAGGGCTCCGAATCCATCACGCTGGAAATCGAAGGTCCGGTGGTTGATGTGCAGTCTGCCTTAGCCCAGGCGACTAACGTTACCTCGGTCAGCGTTCAGCCGACGCGCCGGGATGACGTGGCCATTTACAAAGTGGAATCCCAACGCGGATCCGATATTCGCAAAGCATTGGCGGCGCTGATCGTCGGCAAGAGCTGGGGTCTGTTAGGCATGAAATCGGAAACACTGAGCCTGGAAGATATCTTCCTGCGGCTAACCACCAAGGAAGAGGAGGTCAACTGAGATGTCGAACGTCTATTCAATATTCAAACGCGATTTGAAAGGCTACTTTTCCTCGCCGATTGCCTATGTGGTGATCGGGTTGTTTCTCATCGTTACAGGCATCTTCTTTTATCTGCTTTTATCGAGCTTCCTGCAGTACAGTTACGCCGTGATGATGCAGAGACAGGGACAGGTGGCTGTCAATGTCAACCTGATGATGATTCGCCCGTTTCTGCTGAACATGAGTGTCATCGTGCTGTTCGTGATTCCCATGATCACGATGCGCAGTTTCAGCGAGGAGAAAAAGAGCGGCACCATGGAACTGTTACTGACTTCGCCGCTCACCAACTGGCAGATCATTTTGGGTAAGTTTTTCGCCACCTATCTGCTGTATTTCACCATGGTGGGGGTGACTTTCCTCTTCATGGTCTTTTTGTTAATCTGGGGCAAGCCGGCATTCTGGCCAATCGTGATGGGTTATTTAGGTATTCTGCTGATGGGCGCCGCGCTGGTCGCACTGGGCAATTTCATTTCGTCGCTGACCGAGAACCAGATCGTTGCGGCGGTTGGCACGTTTGGGGCCACGATGCTGTTGTGGGTTATCGGATTTGCGGGCGATTTCACCGGCAAGATTCTCGGCGAGCTTTTCAAGTACCTGTCGATTGTCAATCATTTCGAGGATTTTTCGAAAGGCGTTTTCGATACCGGGCACTTCGTCTATTATCTCTCGCTCGCCTTCCTGATGTTATTTTTGACCTATCAGTCTATTGAATCAGCCAAATGGAGAGGATAAGCGATGAAACTCTATAAATGGATATTAACCGGCGGACTCGCGCTGCTGCTCGTGGGTCTGATCGTCTATTCGATCATGAATGTCTGGGATTGGAAATCGATCCTGTTGCTGGTGGCAGGTGGCGCCGCGACGATTTTCGCCCTGGTGCAGCTTGATATTAAAAACCTGCTGAAAAACCGGCGTCTGATCTATGGCGGAAACATGGCGCTGATTGTGCTGTTGGTAGTTGCCATTCTCGGATTAGTGAACTTTTTCCTGGCGCGCCACACCTGGCGCCTGGACACGACCAGCAGTCGAACCTTCAGCCTGTCTGACCAGACCATCAAGGTTTTAAAGAACTTGAAAAAGGACATCCAGATTTACGCCTTTGCCAAGGATATCAACAAGGGACCAATAGAAGATAAACTGAATGAGTTCCGGCACTATTCGCGCAAACTCAGCTGGGAGATCATCGATCCGGACGAGAAACCGGCAATGGCGCGGCAGTACAAAGTCAAGGATTACGGCAATCTCGTCATTCTTTGCGAAGGCAAGGAGGAACAGATTCCCAATTTCTCCGAGGAATCCATCACCAACGCCATCATCAAAGTCACCCGCGAGGGACGCAAGAAAGTCGCTTTCCTCACCGGACACGGCGAAGGCAGTATCAACAGCGCCGACCGTGACGGTTTCGAGAATGCGAAAAAAGCCATCCTCGAGCAAAATTACGAAGTCGAGGAATTATTACTGGCGGACAAGGACTCCATACCTGCGGATGTGTACGTTGTGGTGGTCGCCGGACCGAAAAAGAATCTGTTCGACAAGGAACTGAATCTGCTGACCAATTATCTTGAAAATGGCGGCAGTGCGCTTTTTATGGTGGATCCGCGTCCCTCTGCCGGTCTGGTTTCCTATCTGCAGAACTGGTACGTGGATGTGGGCGACAATTTGGTGATTGACGCCAGCGGCTTCGGGCGTATTTTTGGCGCCAGCCCGGATGTGCCGTTGGTTTCCACATACACTTCCCACTCGATCGTCAAAGATATGGGCGGAGTAATGACCTTCTTCCCGGTCGCCCGCCGCGTCAAGCCGCGCGATACGGGTGACAATTATAATGTAACGGTGGAAGAATTGCTCCAGACCGGCCCGCAGAGTTTCGCCGTAAAAAATGTCGAGGAAGTGTATCGCACGGGGCGGGTTGCACAAAGTGCGGCTGATGAACGCGGACCGATTTCCCTGGCCTGCGCCGTTAGTCTCGATGCTAAAAAGGGTGAACGCAAAACCCGCCTGGTCGTTGTCGGCGATTCCGATTTTGCCGCCAATGCCTATTTCGGAAATCAAGCCAACGGCGATCTGTTCATGAACATGGTCAGCTGGCTGTTGGCGGATGAAGACCTGATTTCCATCCGCCCCAAAGACCCGGAAATCCGCATGGTGAACATGACCCCCGGTCAGACCAAAACCGTCTTCTGGTTGACGGTTATTGTTCTGCCGGTGATCGCCTTTGGTGTGGCGATTTTGGTCTTCGTGCGGAGGAAGTAAGCCATGAAAGGCAAAACCACTCTGATTCTGCTCGGGATATTCGTCGTCCTGTTTGCGCTAATCTATTTCTTTGATGTCAAGGGCGGTGAAAAACGTTCTGCCCGTGAAAAGCAGACCAAACAATTGTTTCAGGTCAGCAAGGATGAAATCATCCAGGCGGAATTCATCACCGGCGAACGGATCGTCTGTGATAAAAGCTCCGGCAGTTGGGAAATTACTACACCCGTCCGGACGGCCGGTGATACCGCGACCATCGAATATAACCTCGGACAAATCGTTGAGGCGAATATCGAACGCACGATTGCTGATTCGGTTGAGGATTTAACAGCGTATGGTCTGGCCATGCCGCGGGGCGTGGTTCGGTTGATGTCGAAGGATTCGACGATTGCCACGCTCCTGATCGGTGACGAAAATCCCACCGGCACTCTGATTTTCGTTAAACGCGCCGATGAAGCGGCGGTCTATACCACTGCTAAAACGCTGTGGAGCAACGTCAGTAAATCGCTTTTTGATTTGCGCGATAAACAAACCATGCACATTCGCACCGCGGATGTGCGGCGGCTCGAATTGAATTCCGTGAAGAAGGGCAAGGTCGTGTTGGAAAAAAGCGGCGATAACTGGCAAATCCTCCAGCCGGTGCCAATCGCCGCCAACAGCAATGAAGTGACTTCGCTCCTCAATCGGTTGGCGAATGGACGCGTCAAGAACTTCATCGCCGAAGAGCCAACCAATTTAGCTCGATACGGCTTCAATCGCCCGCGGCTTACGATGAACCTTTTCATCGGGGAGAGTCTGGCGAAGACTTCGTTTGTTGTTGGCGATACCGCGCGCAACGACGGTGGTGGCTTCTACGCCAGGGAAGAAACCCGCAAACCGGTCTTTACCCTCGAAAACTGGGCCGTGGATAATCTGACCAAAGGCGCCTTCGACTTACAGAACAAGAAACTCACCGGCTTCGATGGCAGGAGCGCCGATCGCGTCGTCTGGCGTCTCGATAACCGCGAATACGCCGCGTTGAAAATCGATACCACGAACTGGCTGATCGTTGCGCCGGATACCGTTCAGGTGGATGAAACGCTCTTTCAACGCTGGCTGGAGGCGCTCGGTGATTTCAGCGTTGATGAACTGGAAGCGTACCAACCCAAACCGCTCGCGAGCTACGGACTCGATCTGCCACGCCTGCGGGTAACGATCTTCAAAGGCGATACCCAGCTGGGAACCATTTTAGTCGGCAAACAAATCAAAGAAGATTACTATGTCAAGGCTGGTAGTGCCCCGTACGTCTACCGCATCCGCAAATATACCTACGAGCGTATAGCCAAGAAACCGGATGACTTGCGGCGTAAGATGCCAGAGAAGGCGAAGTAAATCACCAAGCTTATGTGTACAAAAACCTCCCGTCGGAATAACCTGCGGGAGGTTTTTGTATTGAAGAATCAGATTAGATTTCTGATCATTTTATCAGAAGACACTTCCGAGTTGCGATGAATTCCCCTGCAATCAGTTTGTAGAAATAGACGCCAGAGGGGAGGTTGCGTGCATTCCAGGTGATGGAATAATACCCGGCTGGCTGAGTCGCATTGACCAGCGTCTCGATCAGCCTGCCCTGCAGATCGTAAACCTCGAGCCTGACAAAGACTCTTTCTGGCAGGTCGTAATTGAAATGCGTCACGGGATTGAAGGGATTGGGATAGGCCGGCTTGAGGGCAAACTGCTGCGGGATGGCAACGGTCTCGGCTTCCGGAGTGGTTTCACCGGTCATTTCCCGAACCGCATCGGCGGCTTCGGTATCCGGGTACTTCGCCAGAATCTGGGCAAAGATGTTGGCCGAACATTTTCCAATTGATTTTGCCAGATCGCCGGATTGGTTTTCCATTTCCTGCATAACCCAGCCCTGTTCATACAGCGCCCAGGCGATCCAGTATGCGTTGAGGATAGACAGTAAGATTAAGATTAGTATATGCGTTGATTATGATGTCTTTTAACCATTGAGGACCACTCTGACTGTTGATTTGATCGGGTATTCCCTGCAGGACGCCGATGATTCCCTGAATAGACAGGTCAATCGTCGGAATGCTAATGGAATTACTAACCGTATAAGCATAGGGGATGGTGACAGAACCAGCTGTCACGTATCCGGTTATTGTAGCCTTGAATGTTATACTTCCAGAATGTAATTCAACTCTCGGAGCGCTGATCCGAATCTTGTACGAATCGGTACCATACGTCCCTTCTGGTTGGGGAAAAACCTGGGTTTGAATGAAGGTTGACATCGCCACTTCGGAAATCTCGAAAGACATCTCGATTTCATGCGCCCGATAATCCGGATCGGCGTAAATGAATAAATAACTCGACCAAAGAATGAAAAGCAGTTTAAAATTCGTTTTCATAATAGATACCCTTTCTGAAAAGTGTTAAAAAATCTAATGGGAGAATCTCTCTCCTGTCCAGCGGATAGGTAACTATAGGAAGATTCCGCGATGTTTCTAAAACAGGATTTTTATTCTATCGATAGCCGCGAATGATTACACCATGACTGGCGTCTCTGGCTATACCAGCCGCAACAACAAAATTTCGTTTAAAATCAGCCCTTGGCCAGGTAATATCCCAGAAAAGCTCATTATTGGTTATCCAGTTTTCACCATTATAATGAACCCAAATCGAACCAAAACCGAAAACATCATTCCGATCCTGTGCAATAATACTGGCAAGGGCTTCATCTTTTGTAGAAGGGATTATTTCTGATGAATTGCGTAAGAAGTCATAAACCCACAATCCCGCCGCGGTCTGAAAATAGGCATAATTATCGTAGACACCAACAGACATAACTTCACCAAATTTTCCATCGGTTGGGGCCGACTTATCGGTATAATAAATCATTTTCATATTTCCATTATCAAAATGCCAGACGCAACATTCGTAGGGTGTCAGGATATTATCGCCGACGATAAATACATGCTTGCCGTCGGGTGTACCTTTCACATCCGAATAGCGAATGGTATTACCCGTAGGAACACGTGTAAACGATTG
>CAZPQN010000008.1:0-78952 GCA_964588795.1 uncultured bacterium
AAATCCTTTATTCAGCAAGCCATCGCGCTGGCTTTTAAATCCCCATTCGGAGTTGGCGGGGCCAAGTCCCATCGTGAAAATTACGAGGGGCCTGTAGATACGGTGACTTACGGTTGTTATCGCAGAGAAACCTTCGAAAAAATAGGGTTGTTTGATGAAGAGTTAGTCCGTAATCAAGACGATGAATTTAACTTGCGTCTGACACGGGCGGGCGGGAAAATCTGGCAATCGCCGCTGATTCGCTCCTGGTACTATCCACGTTCTTCCTTGAAGGCACTATTCAAGCAATATATGCAATATGGCTATTGGAAAGTGCGAGTGATTCAGAAACATAGACTACCCGCCTCAATTCGGCATATTATTCCGGGGACGTTTGTCGGCGGCCTGCTCTTTTCTGGATTGCTCGCTATGTTTCTAAAACCTTTCAGATTGATTTTTATATTGGTTGCTTTGTCGTATCTATTGGGTAATCTGGCTGCGACAACAATAACCTGTCACAAGCGCTCAGACTGGCGGTACATTCCACTCATGCCGATAGTTTTTTTTATATACCATTTTAGTTATGGGTATGGATTTATTCGGGGCGTAATTGACTTCTTAATTCTTAAAAAAAGTTCCGGTAGAGGTTTTACTCAGATTTCACGCAGGTAAATTACACTTGATGGTTAAAATGTTATTGAAATCGGACGGAGATTAAATCAGTGCGTCAGAGAATTGCGCATTTTTTAGGGGTACAGCCCGAACAGGTGACCTTTTTCTGGAAAGGTCGGGTCGCGCTGTACGCCATCTTAAAAGCGATTGGCATTAAGCCGGGTGATGAAATAATCCTGCCGACCTTTACGACGTGTGTCGTCGTGGTCAATCCACTTCTTTATCTGGGCGCCAAACCTGTCTATGTGGATATCGATCCGGAAACCTATACTCTTGATCCGGCCAAAATCGAAGAGAAAATTACGCACCGCACACGAGTAATATTAGCGCAAAACACCTACGGGTTGGCCCCTGATCTGGATGCCTTGTTCAATATCGCACAAAAACACAACCTATTCGTGATTGAGGACTGCGCCCATGGTTTGGGGGGGCATTACAAAGGCCGATTAAATGGCACGATTGCGGATGCGTCCTTTTTCAGTACGCAGTGGAATAAACCCTTTTCGACCGGCGTCGGAGGCTTTGCGATTGCCCAAAATCCTGAAATAGCCGAAAAGCTCATCTTTTTCGAAAAAAGTTGCAGGAAACCATCTTTCAGGGATCAGTTACAGTTGAAAATGCTTATTGCGGTTCGGAAAAGGCTGAGATCCAATTTTTATTGGCAGGCCATCAAAACGTATCGCTGGTTAAGTAAAAATAATCTGATATTAGGTTCGTCGCAGGGGTCAGAACTGACATCGACAGAGATGCCCGCAGGATTCGCCCAAGGATTTTCGATTGTCCAGAAGAAGGTTGGTCTGCAAGAACTACAGCAAATCGAAAAATATATCGGCCATCGAAAAAATATTGCTAAGATTTACGATAGTATGCTAAAAGACGTTGGCATTGAACCTCCCTGGGTACCGTCGGAAATTGAACATACTTACCTGAAATACCCCATACTGGTCAGAAATCGGGAGCAGTTTTTCAAAAAAGCCGAGCTCGGAAAAATCGAACTCGGCGATTGGTTTCTGTCACCCATTCATCCTATAACGGACAACTTTAGCCTGTTTGACTATCACCTGGGTGAAAATCCCATTGGAGAAAAAATTGCCGAACATGTCGTTAACCTGCCGACTCATCCCGGCCTGCACGGAAAGGAAATCGAAAAAGTGGCATCCTTTATTTCCAAGAATCAGACGGAAATATTTAGATCTTTTACGGAAATCAATCAGCAATGACCATGATGTGGTAAATTATTAATCGGTAATAAATAATCAGATATGTATAGCAGGGAGTATCCATGAAAGTTTTAATTACGGGAGCTGGTGGTTTCATTGGATCACATCTAGCTGAAAAATGCGTCGAGTTGGGCTTTCAAGTCAGGGCGTTTGTGCGATATAACTCGACTAATCGCTGGGGTTGGCTGGATGCGTCACCCGTAAAGGGAGAAATGGAAATTGTTACCGGCGATATTCGTGATTTTGATTCAGTTTTTAAAGCGGTAAGTGGCTGTCAGGTAGTGTTTCACTTAGCGGCGCTGATTGGGATTCCATATTCATACATATCTCCACTCGCTTATATTAAAACTAACATCGAGGGTGCCTACAATGTCCTGCAATCGGCGCGTGAGTTGAACTTGGAGCAAGTATTAATCACATCCACCAGTGAAACTTATGGCACGGCGCAGTATGTACCAATCGATGAAAAACATCCGCTGGTCGGTCAGTCACCCTACTCGGCCTCGAAAATTGCGGCTGATCAGCTCGCGCTGAGTTATTATCGATCGTTCGATTTACCCGTAAAAATTGTCCGTCCTTTCAATACCTATGGGCCGCGCCAGTCAGCGCGGGCGGTGATACCGACGATCATTACACAAATACTGACAGGAAGTAAAACGTTACGGTTGGGAAACCTTGCCCCAACCCGCGACCTGACTTATGTAAAAGACACGGTTGACGGATTTATCAGCATTTATAAAAGCCCGGAACTTTTTGGCGAAGTCACCAATGTGGGTATGAATGAGGAAACCAGCATCGGTGATTTAGCGCGGACAATTTTAAAAATAATGGACTCGTCAAAGGAGATGGAACTCGAAGATCAGCGTGTTCGCCCCGATAATAGCGAAGTGGAGCGCCTGCGTTGCGACAATACGAAAATCATAACAAAAACTGGCTGGCGTCCGAACTTCAATCTCGTTCAGGGGCTTGCAGAGACTATTAATTGGCTCAAAGAGCATTTGTCAATTTATAAACCCGAGATTTATAATGTCTGAATTCATCCCACTTTCGGTACCGGTTATTCGTGGAAATGAGTGGCAATATATTAAAGAATGTCTGGACACAGAATGGGTGTCGTCCGCAGGCAAATTTGTCGAGAGGTTCGAAGCTGATATTCGTCGCCTGACCGGTGCGAAGTATGCCATCGCCTGCGTCAATGGTACAGCCGCATTGCATATCGCTTTAGAAATTATCGGTGTAGGGGAAGGCGACGAGGTGATTGTGCCAACCTTGACATTTATCGCTTCCGTCAATGTAGTACGCTACCGGCGTGCCGAACCGATTTTCATGGACTGTAACCGATACTACTGTCTGGATGTCGAAAAAACTGTCTCCTTTATCAAAAATCAAACCCGGATCAAAGCTGGATACTCCTATAATATTTCGTCTGGTAAACGTATTCCAGCTTTAATTGCGGTGCATGTATTCGGAAATGCCGTTGATCTTAGTGAATTAGTGCGAGTGTGTGAGGAACGCAATATCGCAGTTATCGAGGACGCGGCGGAATCGCTGGGGACGATTTATACTACTCAACCGTTTGATAAGCGCCATACGGGTACGATTGGACGAGTTGGTTGTCTTTCGTTTAACGGCAATAAAATTATTACGACGGGTGGCGGTGGCATGATTCTGACCGATGATGAAAAAGTCGCGGATTCCGCCCGCTATCTGACAACCCAGGCTAAAGATGATGAAGTGCTCTATATTCATAATGCAATCGGTTATAATTACCGCTTGACTAATATTCAGGCCGCCCTTGGTGTTGCACAATTAGAGATGTTACCCGAATTTTTAAAAACAAAGCGACAAAACTATCTCCTTTATCAAGAACAAATTGCTCCCCTCCATGGATTGCAGCTGGCTCCTGTTCCGGAAATTGCCCAGAATAATTATTGGCTTTACTGTTTGCTGATCGATTCTGCAGTCTATGGGAAAAATAGAGACGCTTTAATGGCTGAATTTACAGCCAGCAAGATCCAGACTCGTCCTGTTTGGCAGTTAAATCATCTCCAAAAACCCTATCAAACCTGCCAGACTTATCACATTGAAAAAGCACTTGAGCTACATGCCCGGACATTGAACATCCCCTCGTCTACAAACTTGACTGAAAAACAAATCGGACGTGTCGTTGAGGTGTTAAAAACCAATGGCAAATAAGAAGCGGATCGGATTGTTCATCAAATCTGTACTGGATCGGATTACTGCCCTGACTGGCTTGCTAATTATTTCGCCACTATTCTTCTTTGTGGCTATCATCTTAAAATGGCAGAAGCAAGATGTATTTTATCTCCAGAAAAGAGTGGGTCACCGGGGCAGAGACTTCTTCGTCTATAAATTTACGACTATGCCGAAAGGATCAGAAAAATTTGGCTATATTACTACTACAAGTGATGCGCGTCCCTTTAAATTCGGAAAATTCCTGCGTAAGACCAAAATCAACGAGTTACCACAACTGCTTAATGTAGCGTTGGGCAATATGAGCATAGTAGGTCCGCGCCCGCTGGTGCGTGAACAAATTGCCAGTGTGCTTAGCGAGGCTGAAATTGAACAATATTATCAGATGCAGCCGGGAATTACCGGAGCTGGTTCGCTTTTTTATCACCATGAAGATCACTTGTTAGCGCAGGTACCCGAGCCTTTTAAGTATGACCGAGAAGTCATCATGCCCCATAAACAAGCGCTGGAATACAGGTACGCGGAAAGCTGGAACTTGAAACTGGATTTGCGGATTGTTTTCATGACGTTACTTACCGTACTATATAAGCATCTGGACATCACCGAAGACTTGATATTCGGTGTTAAAGCCAGCGAAAGATTACAGAGGAAAGCTTGAATTCCTTGCAAAATCCACCAAAACTGTCGGTTCCCTGTAAAATCTGTGGTCGAAATTACTTTAGCTACATCGGCAGACCTCGATATAATCCCGATTTTCCACGTTGTAAAGAAAATGATTATCGGATTTTACAATGTCAGTACTGTCGATACTACTTCGTTTTCCCGGAAATTGACTTGACCCGGGAAGAATGGCAAAAATTGTATGCTTCGAATTATTTTAACGCCTGCCATAAGACAAGATGGCACGAGCAACTGCGCCAAAAAGAAAGGGTGGAGCGGTTAAAACTGATTTTAAAACATCTCAATGTTCCCCGCGGTAGATTTTTAGATATGGGTTGTGGAGAGGGACTGGTTCTTGACCAGGCATCCGCGCTCGGATTCGAAACTTATGGGCTTGATATCGTCAATAATCTGTCACCCTGCCACGGCACTCAATCTCAATTTTATTGGGGGGACATTTTCCAGGCGCAGTTTCCGGATGATTACTTTTCGGCAATTTATATGGATTCAGTCCTGGAACATTTGACCAATCCGCTGGAGACCATCAAGGAATTGAAAAGAGTACTCCGGCCAGGTGGAGTTTTATTAATCGTTGTACCCAATGAAGACTCCCTGGAAAACGACGTAAAAAAACTGGCTTATAGTATAGTGAGTGAATCAGATACATATGGCCGGATTAAGCCATTTTATTCGCCATTTCATATCCAAGGATTTACCACAAGGACGATTAAGGTAGTCTGCCGCATGTGTGGATTAAGATTGTTAGAATTACGAGAATTTGGAGGTAAATACACCTTCTGGAAAGATGAAAGGTTCGGGACGAAGGCATTTTGGAGCGGTTTAGTATTGAATCTGATTGGATTGGTCTCAATAATCAACCAGAGACAAATCCAGTTGTTGATATTAGCCTCCAAATAGAAAAAAATCCTTGACCTCGAATTAAAAACCTTGTAGATTTACGCAGTATGAGTGATTTTAGAGGAAAATAAACCAACAACTTGCTACCCACCCAATAGGCTGATCCTCTTTTAAAAACTCAAGACAAACGAAAGGCGTAGAACGCTGTTTTTGTCTTGGCGTATGCGTCTTTCAGATTATCGTGGAGAAATGTGTTGACAATTTTATCGCTTTGCTTGGTATTGCTGGTGACTTACTGTAGCGCTCGGCTCTTTACGCGAGGTGCCCGGAGTATCGCGATACACTACCATATCGGTGACATGCCTGACGAGCGGAAGGTTCATAAGCAATTTATACCTTATTTGGGCGGGGCGGCAATTTTATTAGCAGTATCGGTTGGCATATCACTGGCAGTTTACCTCCTGCCGGAAGTAGCTGGTCCTGTCCCGAAACGCTATTACTTTTTAGGGTTTACGGCAGTATTGATGGCATTAGTCGGCTTGTACGACGATCTAAAAAAATTACGATTCTCCACAAAATTCTATTTCCAGATTTTGGCCGCGATAATCGTCACGATAGGTGGTTTACGGTTTACTACTCTAGATCTACCCTTATTTGGTGACATGAAGCTGGGTTTAGGGTCGTATCTATTTACCATTCTGTGGATTGTATTTATTACCAACGCCATGAATTTATTAGACGGTTTGGATGGCTTAGCGGCCGGAGTCTCGACAATCATTTTTCTGATATTTACTGTTATTGCTCTGCACACCGGGCGCACCCTGCTGGCGTTAGTGAATGTCTTATTGATTTGCGCCAATTTAGGTTTTTTAAAATATAACTTCCATCCCGCATCCATATTCATGGGTGACACCGGGTCACTGTTTATAGGATTCTCGACGGCGATCATATCCCTCGAAATCGGACGGGAGGGTGAGACGGCCGTCCTGAATATCTTTATTCCGTTAATGGTCATGGCATTGCCAGTACTGGACACCACCGTGGCATTTTTTCGACGCGCCAGCAAACATATGCACCCTTTTATGGCGGACAAGGAGCATATTCATCATCGTCTGATGTCCATTGGGTTTTCGCATAAAAATGCAGTCAAAGTCATATACTTTGTAAGTTTGTTGGCGGGTCTGATGGGTTTGTCATTTATCTATCTGGATCGGCGCGGAGTGCTGACGGTATTGATGAGCGGCATCATCCTTGCCATACTGCTGATAAGACGTTTAGGTTATTTTGAAATCGAGAAAAATCTGATAGTGGTTCCGAATGGTAATGGTAATGGGTCAAAATCCAATGGCAACGGCAATGGCAACGGGAATAAAGAGCAGAAATTTATTCCCTTTGATATATCCAATTTTGTGCAGGCTTTTCTATTCCTTCTCAGCGATATCGTTTTCATCGCGGTGACCTTTTTATTGACCTATTTTTTCGAAGTGGTAACAATTTTACCCCTGGATCGACAACTCGGTCACTACGAAATGGCAGTATGGCTGAGTTGGTCGGTGATCTACTGGGTCTTATTGCTGGGGCTGAATAATCTATATCGGGTGGAATGGGATACTTCGCGGATTGATGAGATTTTCACCGTCGCGAAAATTGTCTTCTTCGGGACAGTGGTGCTTTTTTTTCTAAGCTTCGAGGTGCATTTTCCGTTTATCATCACGCGCCGGGTGTTTTTACCCTACGGGATACTGCTGATAATTGGATTGAGCGTTGGAAGACTTTTATTGATCACCTTTTTAAAGTCAAGAGAGATTTTAGGATTTAAAAAGAAACCAACTTTGATTATCGGAGCCGCCCGGCGTGCTTTAGATGTGCTCAAGAAAATCAATAGCGTCCCGATTCTTAAATTCAAAGTCGTGGGTTTTATTGACGATCATGCCAACGGCAATATCGGGAAATTGATCCAGGGTGTGCCGGTGTTAGGTTGTTATGACGACCTGTCGGGATTAATTAAAAAACATAAGGTAAAAGAAGTTATCATTGCTCTGGATGACAATAATCTGAGCCAGTTGATGGATTTAATTGATGTGTTCAACCGCTACAATGTTTCGATAAAACTTTTACCGGATTTTTATAACGTGCTGACTGGTTTTCGGACAAGTCATATTTACGGGATCAACTTAGTCAAGTTTTTTGATTCCAACATGAAGACCTGGGAGTGGCTCCTCAAACGGCTGACCGACATCATCATTTCATTAATTGTACTGATTGGATTTTTACCGGTGTGGCTGTTGACCGCATTGGTAATCAAGCTCGATTCGCACGGCCCGGTTTTTTATCGGCAGAAACGGGTTGGAAAGAACAAGCAAGAATTTGAAGTCATCAAGTTTCGTTCGATGGTCCATGATGCTGAAAATGAAACCGGTCCCAAATGGGCGGAGAAAGACGATCCCCGCGTAACCCGGTTTGGGAGGTTGTTGCGCAAAACCGGACTGGACGAAATTCCCCAATTCTTTAATGTGCTAATCGGGGATATGAGCATCGTCGGCCCGCGTCCCGAGCGCTTATACTTTGTCAACGAGCTGGAGCAGTCCATTCAATTTTACTCGCGCCGTTTGATTGTCAAACCCGGTATCACCGGATGGGCGCAGATCAAATACAAATACGATGAAACCATAGACGACGTGCGCGAGAAATTACGCTACGACCTCTATTACATTCAGAATATGTCGGTTATGCTCGATCTCAAGATCATTGTGCAGACTTTGCTCGTGGGAATGCGCAAACGGCACCGCACTGCCTACGCCTGAACCGCGCTCATTTGCTGAGCCCAGCCGCTAATAAATTCTACTTTCATTCCGAAAAAATTTCTATTTTATGCCGTCATAAATGGAGTGTTGATGCTGGATATCAAACAGATTAGATCGGAACCTGAAAAATATCGTCAGGGCTTACAGGCCAAAGGGGCAAGTGCCCGGTTAGAAGAACTTTTATCCTGGGACGCGCAGAGGCGTGAGCAATTGATGCGGGTCGAGGAGCTTAAGAACCGCCGCAATTCGGCGAGTGCCGAAATCGCTGTGCTGAAAAAAAGAGGTCAGCCGGTTGAAGAGCAAGTGAATCAAATGCGTCAGGTCGGGGATGAGATAAAAATTCTGGATGCTAAAATCCACGAAATCGAGGATAACCTTAATAAGATTCTGATTACCCTACCCAATTTGCCACATATAAGTGTCAAAACCGGTCAACCACCAAATGATAATACTGTTGTCAAAGAATGGGGCCGACCACCGCAGTATGATTTTCCGCTAAAAGATCACCTCGACCTGGGCGAGTCGCTGGGGATTTTGGATTTCAAGAGTGCCTCAAAAATATCTGGTGCCGGTTTTCCACTCTACATCGGGGCCGGGGCCACATTAGAAAGGGCGTTGGTCAATTTTATGCTCGATCTGCATCGCAACAAACATGGTTATACGGAAGTCTTTCCCCCATTTATGGTTGCGCGCCACTCGGCTTTCGGTACTGGACAGTTGCCAAAATTGGAAATCGATATGTATCGCACCACCGAGGATGATTTGTTTATGATTCCCACGGCTGAGGTACCGGTGACCAACATGCATCGCGAAGAAATCATCCCGGAAGAGCAATTACCTAAAAAATACACTGCCTATTCAGCTTGTTTTCGACGGGAAGCCGGCTCTTATGGCAAAGAGACGCGGGGATTATCGCGGGTGCATCAATTCAACAAAGTCGAGTTGGTCTGGTTCACCACTCCGGAGAATTCCTACACTGTTCATGAAGAATTGCTCCGGGACGCGGAAGAAGTTTTACAGGCCTTGAACCTCCACTATCGAGTGGTCGAATTGTGTTCCGGGGATCTCAGTTTCGCGGCGGCCAAATGTTACGATCTGGAAATCTGGGCGCCCGGTTCGCGTAAATATTTCGAGGTATCGAGTGTATCCAATTTCGAAGATTTTCAAGCACGCCGGGCCAACATCCGTTATCGTCGCAAAGACGGCAAGGTCGGCTATCTGCATACCTTGAACGGATCCGGAGTGGCGACTCCGCGCCTGATGATCGCTTTGCTCGAATCTTATCAAACCGATGAGGGAAAGATCATCGTTCCGGAAGTATTGCACCCCTATACCGGCTTCCATCAGATCCAAGTACGCCGTTGAACAAGACCGACAAATATCGTCGTCAAATCTGCGAATTTGGCCGTTTAGCGTGGCAAAGAGGCTTGATCGCCGCTAACGATGGCAACCTCAGTATCCGTGTCACAGAAGATCGGATACTAATAACTCCCGGCGGTGTTACCAAAGGTTTTTTACAGCCCTCCGACATTGCAGAAATCACTGCGAAGGGCGAAATAATCCGCGGAGGCAAACCGTCGTCCGAATTCAGGATGCATTTAAAGATTTTTGAGAATCGCCCTGATTTCAATGCCATCGTGCATACTCACGCTCCCTATGCAACGGCTTTCGCATTAGCTGGCCGTGATTTGACCGACCCCATCTTTCCGGAAGTCATTGCGACCATCGGTAAGGTTCCGTTGGTTCCCTACGCTACACCTTCCACATTAAAATTAGCCCGGGAAGTCACCAGGTTTATCCGGGATTACGATGTATTATTGTTGAAGAATCATGGCATCGTTGCCGGAGGCATCAACCTGCCGGAAGCCTATGCCAAAATGGAGCGAACTGAGCATGTATGCAAAATATTATCCGTAGCCCGGATGCTCGGTAAAGTCAACCAACTTAGTCTGGATGAAGTCACTGATTTGTTGAAAAATTATCATTCGCCTGCCAGAATCATTGCGCAGTATCAATTACCCAAAAAGTGGAGAAAAGGGTAGAATGTTCCGGAACATGTTGGCCTTCTTGAGTCTGATCCTGAGCACGACGGCGCTGGGTGGTTTAAGCATCGCTTTTCCACCATCGCATAATCTGATTATGCGCCACTGGTCCCGGGGGCTTTTATTTTTATTGGGTGTTAAACTTAGGGTTGCCGGAACACGCAATATTAAAAGTCGCGGTTCACATATTATCATTATGAACCATGAAAGTGCTTTGGATATTCCCATCATTATGGCGGCTGTTCCTCTGCGCTCAAGGTTCATGGCGAAGAAGGAGTTGTTCCGAATTCCACTCTTTGGCTGGGTGATTAATTTAGCACGACATATACCGATCGACCGCGCCAATCCCCGGCGGGCGATTGTGGCCATTAATCGCATTTCAAAAAATTTAATCCATCAGCGACTGAGTATTGTGGTCAGCCCGGAAGGTACCCGTAGTTATGACGGTAAAATTGCGCCGTTTAAAAAAGGTGCTTTTCGATTGGCGGAAAAATATAATCTGCCGATTCTGCCGGTGACGATTCTCGGGGCCCGCCACTGTGTGCCCAACAAACGACTGAGTATTAAACCGGGAATCGTAGAGGTCTACATCAATCCGCCCGTGACCATCACCGATTATCATTCACTGAACGATTGTATAGACGCTTTGCGTCAGAAGATGATCAGACAAAAGGAAGCCTACGAACTGCGCAAAAGGAAAGCCTTGCTTGCTTAACTGCCGCCTCAATCAAATCGCCGAAACAGTAAAAAGTCTGGACGTAACCGAGAAGGGATTATACCGCACCTGGTTGAGTCAGGCCTTTAATCAGACCAACCTGCGAACCGTCGATGGCAGGAGCTTGAGTATCATATCTCCGGGTAAACGCAATGATCTGGAAGGACCGGATTTCCACGATGCGCTGATTATGCTTGACGGTGAATTTAAACGTGGTGCTATTGAAATGCACTTGGAGGCGAACGATTGGTACCGGCATGGCCATGATCATGACCCGTTGTACGAACAGGTAATTTTGCATGTTATCAGAAATGCTGCTGGGCTGGTGGCGGTTAAGACCAGCCAAAACGCGACGGTTCCGATGTTAGTCTTGGACCTGAGTGATGCGACTGATTCCGTAGCGTTACGCTGTTCATCATGGCCTGACGTAGATTATGCGGGCTTCAATCAGGTCATGCAGGAATTTGCCGAACGTCGATTACAGCGCAAAGCACTGCTGATCCAATCAGAGATCTTAAGAAGCGGCGCTGAACAAATATTCTATGAAGGGCTTGCCGATGTATTGGGCTACAGTCGAAACCGTGAAGCGTTTCGATCGCTGGCCCGCTGGTTGCCCCTATCCAAACTCTGGCAGATCATAGCTGACAGTGAACCTGACGAACGTCTGATCAGGATCGAAAGCCTGCTATTCGGCGGAGCTGGTTTTTTTTATGTTGATAAGCAGAAATTCATAATTTCCGATTCACAATATGTTGCTGGTTTGCGGGATTACTGGGCGGAACTAGCTGCGCGTTTCGCTTTGAGCCCCTGTCTCCATCTAACCTGGCATTTCGCCGGCTCCCGACCCGCCAACTCTCCGATCCGCCGCCTGGCGGCACTGGCGCAAATATTATTTAAAATATTCCCGGATTGGCCGGGCCAACGCTGGTGCACGATGTTGACGACCATCCCGGATTACGAACGCCTCTATCAAATAATCAGTGACCTTTTTCAGCAACCAGAAGGATTATGGCGCAACCATTTACTGCTCAAGGGCCAACCGGGAAAAGTGCTGATGGGTAAGAGCAGACTGCACGATTTGCTGATTAACCATCTCTTACCATTTGGATTTAGCGTGGCTATTTTGGAAAAGAATCATAGTCTTATCGAGCGGATTAAAAAACATTACCTTAGGGTTGCTACGGGTGAAATTCCAGGCATAGTAGCTGGCATTCTTACCAAAATCAAGATGCCTAAAAATCGGTTGGAGTACAATTTTCAGATTCAGGGTCTGATCGAACTCTATCACCGTTTCTGTGAATTGAACCTCTGCAATTTATGTCCACTGGAGAAATATGCACACTAAAAAGAAAGTGATTTCGTTGGATGCCATTAGGCAAATCGCTGACGAGTTAAAGTCAAAAGGACAACGGATTGCATTCACGAATGGCTGTTTCGACATACTGCATCTTGGGCACATTGAGTTGTTAGAGTTTGCCCACGCGCAGGGTGACGTCCTGATCGTCGGCGTAAACTCGGATGCTTCCATCCGACGCCTGAAGGGTGCAGGACGTCCGGTATTGAACGCCGAACAGCGCAGTCGGATATTGGCCGCGTTGGAGTGCGTGGACTACGTGGTCATCTTTGATGACGATACGCCCTATGAATTAATCGCCCGCATCAGACCATCGGTTTTGGTGAAAGGTGGTGATTATGTACCTGATACCATCGTGGGACGCGATATTGTCGAGGGAGCTGGGGGCAGGGTTGTGGTTTTTCCCTTAATCGCTGGCAACTCTTCCTCGCAATTGATTGAAAAAATAAAACAACAGTAAGCGGGATTTATTCTTGAAAAATCGCAGAATAAGGGATAATTTTGCACCCGAAAACTTATGGCATGGAGAATAATGAAAGTAGGAAAATATCTGAATTTAATCTGCCTTATTATTACCCTGACTCTATTGATCAATTCCGTCAGTGGTTCGGATCCCAAAGAGCGGATCATCACCAATAATGGTACGCCCAATGAAACCGATGCATCCTCTCAGGACTTGTTTGAGTTGTTATTCGCGGAAGCCAAATCTTTTTACGTGGATGGATTGGTATCTGCTTTTTATAAGGATACTTCTGAGGCAAAATATTGTTTCGACCGTGTTTTCGAAATTATGGCCGAGATCAGTGAATTGGATACTCTCACACTGTTACAGCAGGATGATTTCAATCGTTTCTATGAACGGGTGACCAGCGATTTTCAGAATAATTTCGCTTACCTCAGCGAAGATTCTGGAGCGACGTCTGTCGCGTATATTTGCGAGGAGATATTCGAAACTGTCCTCGATTCGGTCTATATCGGTCATGATACGCTAATCGTGCTGGAAGACCGGCCGGGTCATATTCCGGTCGTACGTTCCAACCGTATTGACCGCATTATCAGTTACCTGACCGGTCGGGAGTCGCGCCGCTTTCAAATTTGGTTAGATAATGCCGGATTATACCGCGAACATATGTTGCCGATTCTCAGACAGTACAATATTCCCGAGGAAATTTTTTATTTAGGGCTGATTGAGAGTGGATTCAATGCCAACGCTTATTCTTATGCACACGCCGCCGGCCCCTGGCAGTTTATCGCCGGGACAGGAGCACGCTATGGCTTGAAACGCAACTGGTGGGTGGATGAGAGGCGTGATCCGATCAAATCCACGCATGCCGCGGCAAAATATTTATCCAAGCTGTACGAGGAGTTTAATGACTGGTTTTTGGCGATGGCCGCCTATAATACTGGCGAATTAAGGGTCTGGCGTGCGATCCGGCGCGAAGGCACCCGAGATTACTGGAAGTTACGTTCTCTACCCCTGCAGACGCGCAATTATGTACCGACATTCATGGCGGGCATGATAATCGCCAAGAATCCTGAAAAATACGGAATGCGCAGTTCGCCGAAGGAAACCTGGCAGTGGGAAGAAGTCGTCGTAGATCGCTGTTACGAATTTGAAGATATTGCCCGGGCGTGCAGTACTACAGTGGATGTGATAAAATTTCATAATCCCGAACTGCGCCGTTGGATGACACCGCCCAATGACAATAACTATGTTCTGCGGGTACCCGTTGGCACAAGCGCCGGTCTCCAGGAAAAATTAGCGAAACTGCCTGAACCGAAAGACCAAAAACCGGAATGGATCACCCATCGGGTCAAAAGTGGACAAACTCTCAATTCCATCGCTAAATCCTATGGCACTACTGTTTCCGCACTGGTTGCCGCGAACAACCTGCGTAGCCGTAATCAGTTGCGGGTTGGGCAAACCTTGATGATCCCGACCACCCCTTATTATGCTTCGACACGGACATCCGATACAACGGTCATCACTCATACCGTAAAAAGGGGTGAGACGCTTAGCAAGATTGCTGAAAACTATAACACCAGTATCAGCAAAATCCGGAGTCTGAACAACCTGTACCAAGACGAGATTATCCCCGGACAGAAGCTGAAAATCAGACAAAACACCGGCGCCCAGTCCGTGCCAACCACGACACCTACGGGCCAAAAGAAGATCGTGCATATTGTGAAAAAGGGTGACACGCTTCAGAAAATCGCGGAGAAATATAATGTGAGTTTGAGTAAAATCCGCTCCTGGAATGATATTTACGGTAAGAAACCCATTTATCCCGGTCAGCGAATCGTGATCTACAAATCGGCAGCTGGTTAGTTGCAGATTGGTACCAATTGTGCCCCCCAGCGAAAAATGTATCGCGATGAACCCGGTTGAGCCCATTATTCTGACTGAAAATCAAAGATTTGGTAATTGGTGAAATATTCCGAAAAAAGACTTGTGAAAAATTGCTAACGGGCGTATTTTTGCGGGCATGCATAGGCGAAATTTGGGTTGTTTGATATTATGAATATTTACCAAGCGGTCAGACTGAGCAAGTAGAAAATAAATTCCTGACCGTTACGGCTGTTTTACAGGAAAGAAAATAATTGAGGTGTCGTTTTTTATGACCATAATCGTCAGATTCGTTTACACGGATCAGCAAACATGTGCGCTGTGGAAAACGGGAGGTAATTTATGACCAAAGCTGATATTGTGAATATCGTTGCTCACGCGACCGGGTTGACCAAAGTTGACACGGAAGTTGTCGTTGACGGTTTTATTGCAACGATAAGCGACGCTTTGCAAAGGGGCGAACGGATTGATTTCCGCGGATTCGGCAGTTTCAGCTTAAAGTTGCGAAAACCCAAGAAAGCCCGCAATCCAGGTACGGGCGAGGAAATCAGTTTACCCGCACGGATTGTGCCAGTCTTTAAACCGTCGAAGCTGCTTAAAAACACTATTGAGTCAGAACACAACCAATAAGTATACAGTCAAAGGAGTATTAGTTTATGCCTTGTGGCAAAAAACGGAAAAAAAGAAAAATTGCGACGCATAAGCGAAAAAAACGGCTCAGGAGAGACCGTCACAAAAAGAAAATCAGATAGTTGATTTTTAAAGCATGGAGAGTGGTGGAGACGAGCCGTCTTCACCACTCTTTTTTATGACAGAGCGTATTTACACAGTATCCGAGGTCGCCCGTGAAGTCAAACGGGTGATTGAGCAGTTCATTGCCCCGGTTTGGATCGAAGGAGAGGTCAGCAATTTCAGTGTCAGCCGCATCGGACACGTCTATTTTGCGCTCAAAGACCAACAGGCGCTGATCAATTGCGTCATCTGGCGCAACGTGGCCGACTCGATAGTCTTCCAGATTACCAATGGCATGCGGCTCGTCGTTTTTGGTAGTATAACGACGTATACCGCCCAGTCACAATACCAAATTAATATTCAGCAAGTTCGACCAGCCGGCATTGGCAATCTGTATCTGGCGTACGAAGCCCTGAAAAGAAAACTCGAGCAGGAAGGACTGTTCGCCGTTGAACGTAAAAGAGCCCTGAACCATTTTCCGCAACGTATCGGTTTAATCACCAGTCCGACGGGTGCCGCGCTCTTTGACTTTCTGCAAATTAGTCGGCGGCGCAATCCGGCGGTTGAAATCCTGATTTACCCGGCTCAGGTACAGGGTGCGGGTGCTGCGGATACAATGATCAAAGGATTGCAGGTTCTTAATCAGTACGATGATATGGATTGTATCGTGCTGGCACGCGGCGGCGGCTCGATCGAGGATTTGTGGGCCTTCAACGAGGAAAAATTGGTGCGTGCGATTGTCGCTTCCCGATTGCCGGTGGTAAGTGCGGTGGGACATGAGGTTGATTTTACTTTAGCGGATTTCGCGGCGGATTTGCGGGCCCCGACCCCTTCCGCTGCGGCCGAGATTATCATTCCTCAGCAAGCAGATATCCGGACTTTTCTTAACGAACAAGTAGGAAAATGTCAAAAACTCATCGAAAACACTTTTGATCAAATATCGGTAAAGCTGACGACAATCGCCAAACGTCTGGAACTCAATCGCCCGCTCGAATTAGTCCGGCAGAAAGTCCAGCGCTTAGACGAGCTAGAGCAGCGTTCGACACTGGCCGTTAAGTCTATTTTTACGCATACGATCCATCGCATAACCGTAATCAATCAAACGTTGAATGCGCTGAACCCGAGACATGTTCTTCGGCGCGGTTATGCCATTGTATTTCGCCATCCCGAGGGAAAATTGGTAAAGTCCATCACTGCTGTGAATCAAGGCGCTCAAGTCAGGGTCGAACTGCACAACGGACAATTTAATGCGGTCGTCGAAGAGGTTACATCTCAACCAAAGAAATAGAAGAGGTCGGTATGCCTAAAAAATCATTTGTGCTGGAAAAAGCCCTGCGCCGATTAGAGGAAATTCTGCAGGTGCTGGAATCAGGTGAAAAAGACCTGGATACTTCCATCGAGTTATTCGAAGAGGCCATGCGTTTGTCCGCAGAATGTCAGACGCACCTACAAACCTTAGAAAAGCGCGTTAAGATCCTCACCGAAAAGGCTGACGGCACTCCGCAGGAATCCGATTTTCAGGAGTAAGCGATGAAGATAGGTATTCTGCTTAGTCCGAAGATGGAGCGGGGAAGTAATCTACTGTCGGACATAATTACTTTCCTTAGGGAGAATAATCAGGAAGTATTCCTGACTGCTCTCCCGGAACAAGTCTTGCCTGATTACGCTTCGGTTGCGACGGTTGCGACGAGTGATTTGGCCATGGTGGTAGATGCGCTATTTAGCATCGGCGGGGATGGTACTTTGCTGAGTGCCGCACGGTTGATGGCACATACCGGCAAACCAGTTTTGGGCATCCACGTCGGAGGATTAGGCTTTTTAGCGGAAATTTCCCCGGCTAATTTTATGGAGCGGTTGCAGGCTTTCCTGACCGGCGATTACACGATAGAAGAAAGGCATATACTGAGCGCCAGAATTCATTGCCCTGACCACGTCGCGGAGCACTTCGCCATCAATGATTTCGTCATTGACAAAGGTCCCGTAGCGACGATGATTAAAATCCGTACCTATGTTGATAACGAATTTTTAAATACCTATCGCGCCGACGGAATTATCATCGCCACGCCTACCGGCTCCACGGCTTATTCGCTTTCAGCCGGCGGACCGATCATGACGCCGGAACTGCAGGTGGTGGTGATCAGTCCGATCTGTCCGCACAGTCTATCCGTGCGTCCGGTGGTGATTTCCTCCGATCGCACCGTGATGATTGACTGCCGGGAATTTTCCGATGCCGTCACGTTGGTGGAGGATGGTCAGGTAAAAGTAGGATTGGGCGCCGCGCAGAAAGTTGAAATCAGTCAGGCCCAGTTCCCTCTGCGGATTGTGCGATTCACCGGCACTTCCTTTTTTCATACCCTGCGCACCAAATTGAACTGGGGGCGCGATGTCCGGGAAAGTTAAGTTCATTTGCTTCTTAAGCATAGGTGGGAAATTGGAAAGGAGTTTAGATGCCTAAAGAATCTACTGTCAGTGACGAGAAATCGCGTGTCATAGCGCTGGTAGCCCACGATAACAGGAAATCTGACCTGTTGGAATGGGCGGAATTCAATCGCGAAACTCTCTGTCAATATAATCTTATTGCTACAGGAACGACCGGTAAAATTTTGGAAGATAAAATTGGCTGCAAAATTGAACGCCTGCAAAGCGGGCCGCTCGGCGGCGATCTGCAACTCGGTGCCTATATCGCAGAAGGGAAAATCGATCTCCTGATTTTCTTCTGGGATCCCTTGGAAGCCCAGCCGCACGACCCGGATATTAAAGCATTATTACGCATTGCCGTAGTGTGGAATATTCCGGTCGCGTGCAACCGAGCTACCGCCGACTACATCATTTCATCACCCCTGATGACGACGCCCTATCAACGAATCAAGCCGGATTATCGATCTTATATTGAGCGATTCCGGATTTGAAAAAAGTGATTAAAGTTTAACGAGGGAAAAGAACACTCGATCCTGAACTATTACTTATTGATGATGATGTTCCCGAATTCAATGTCGCGCCGCAAATTCGGCCATTGCCCACTCTGTAAATAAGTCTGAATCCAACCGCCTTCGTCTTCGGTACCTTCTCTGACCAGTATATCGTACCAACCGGTGACAATATCGAACGCATAATAACCATCTTGATCACCAAGTTTATACGTATACGTCGATGTATACAGAGTCTTTTCGGTCATTGCGTCATTCCATTTGTACAGTTTGACTAACTCGTTATTTTTTTTCGGTCCCATTCTGATCGGTTACAATTCCCCATCCGTCCCGGGTGTCTGTATCGGAATGTAAAGGTGCAATCAACACGCTTAAACCAGCGCAAATGATTGTGGCCAGCAACAGAGCCTGCAATCCACTTTGGTTTTTCATTTTCTACCTTCATATTTTTCACTGTTCAATATATTCTTTTTATTTTGAAAAGGTAATCCTATTTTATATAAGCAAATTGAAAAGAGTGAGGAGATCGATTATGAAGATTTTTAAAATCTTGATATTGATATGTTTTTATACGCTGTCAGTCCAGTCAGGTACCAGACCGGTCATCAAGCCCGGATTTCCCGTACTATTGACGCGGGATAATATTTGGTGGGGCCTCTGTTATCCGGTCCGATAATAGTTGACATTGATGGCGATAATAAAAAAGAGATTGTTCAAAGTGCCGGAAATCAGGTATTTATCATCCGTTATGATGGTACATCTCAATCAGGTTGGCCAAAAGGTATAACCTTTAATACCCAGCAGAACGCGTCTATTGGCGATATAAATGGGGACGGAAGTCCGGATATTGTTGCCCGAGATAGGGATTATTTTTACAATAATAGTAAAATTTATGCCTGGAACAACCAGGGACGCTTATATAGTGGATTTCCAAAAAATGCACCCATGGTCAGCAATCAACCCAAAACGCCAATCCTATTTGATTTCAATAATGATCGGAAATTAGATATCGTTTATACCAGCAATTATACTTTGAACATCATTGACTACTCAGGTTTTTCCTTACCTGGTTGGCCAGTCACAATTGCTGGGAAAAATCGATTGGACAATTAAAGATTTGGCAATATATCGTCCGCTGACACGGTGGACATCTTAGTAGCGAATGGAGACAGTCTCTATATTTTCCGTACGGACGGTTCGTTAGGTTGCAGACCTATTTCTACTCCCTTAATTGACCACACTATCAGCTGTTTAACTGTTGCCGATCAGGATGGTGACGGGATCAGTGAAGTTTTTCTTTCGCTTGGTTCACTTGGTTCTCCCTCGTCAGGATATAAGGTTGGACTGTATTCGATCTTTTCCGGTTTCTTAGATGGATGGCCAAAATTTATTGCGGAGGAAGATAATTATTCCATTGAACCCCATTCGCGAGCAGATCTCAATGGTGACGGGCAACCGGAAATTATTTGGGTTGATGTTTTGGGCTTTTTACGTGTGTACAATTCAGCAGGAATAGCGCTTAACGGTTTTCCGGTGCATTCATTTAATAACCAAATGTCAGGTATAGATCCCACAGTTGGAGATATTGACGGTGATGGTGATCTGGAGATCTTTTGTGATAACAATATGAATTTCAATGATTCTTCCCATTACCATGTTTATCATCATGATGGTACCGAGGTGGAGTGGTCACCCCTGACCATTCCTTGGGTAACCTGTTTTAATTCACCGGCGATTAGCGATCTGGAAGGCGACGGGAGTTTAGAAATTGCCTTTGTCAGTACCGATCCCTACCGTTTTGATGTTTATTTATACGTGTACACCATCGCAGGAGTTGCCTATGCTTCCGAACGATTCCCCTGGCCGATGCATGCCCATGATCCCCAGTATACATATTGGTACGACTATAAATATCCCTGGACGAAGCTCGATCTGAAATCACCGCGAGGCAAACATTCGCTCACTACCGCATCGATAAATTATCCCAATCCTTTTAATACCGTAACAAGGATAAGTTTTATTCTTCCGAAGGCGATGGAAGTCAGGATCAGTATCTATGACCTGAATGGACGCGAGGTGGAAGCACTGGGGACTTACCAACCTAGCCGTGGTGAACATACATTTACCTGGGATGGTCAGGAGAATTCGTCCGGGATCTATCTCTGTTGTGTAGAGGGAGACGATTACAAGCTGATCCGGAAAATGATTCTGTTGCGATAAGAGTTTGCCGAACTTTATTCTATCCCAAACAGTTGATTGATAAATAGTATTAAAATCATCGGCCAGTCATCCACGAATCAAGTCTAATTTTTTAGTCCGTCGTCGTTGATGTTGATCCGGTTCATGCACTGTGCGGTTCGGCCAGCCATAACAGTAAAATGCTGGCACTGATAGTCAGACCCAATGACAGGTAAAATGGTGCCACAAATCCGATCCAGTCCCAGAGTAATCCGGCTAAGAGCGATGCGGGAAAAGCGCAGAGACCGATGACCATTTGATAAGCCCCTAAGACACTGGCTCGGAATTGAGGCGGCGCCAGCTCGGCGACCAGGGCGCCCTGCACCGGTTCAATGGCGCCTTTGTGCAATCCGTAAAAGATGAACACCAGAATCGCAAAGATTGTCGTTTGAGTAAAGATGACCGTCAGACAAACTAGGGCCCAGAACAGGAAAGCGATTTGCAGGACGGTTTTGCGCCCGATCCGGTCGGCGAGTTTGCCAAATGGATAGGCGCTGAGCGAAGCGAAGAGAGTGTAGATCAGATAAAGGACCGGTACGAACGCAGCTTTAAATCCGGCCTGTCTGGCGTGAATCAGGAGGAAGGAATAGGTGAAATTGCCCATTGCAAATATCGCACTGAGGATCAGGAATAACCGCAGATTGGCATTCAGGTCGCCGAAGCGTAATCCTCGGTAGATTTTACGGTCTGAAGGACGGGTTTCTTTGATTTTAAGCAGGATCAGGATTGCTCCAAAAAGAGAAGGGAGCGCGGCTATTAGAAAAAGATTGCGGTAGCCAAGCAAATTGAAAAGCAGGATACAGATTAAGATACCGCAGAAGGCACCGAAGTGGTCCGCGGTGCGCAGGAGTCCAAAATTTTTACCACGCGTGTTATCGGTAGAAATATCGGCGATGATAGCATCCCGTGGTGCGCCCCGGATTTTACCCGCCCGGTCGAGAATGCGAAAAGGAATCAGGAGTTGCCAAACCGTCGAAAGCGCATAACCAACGCGGGAAGCGGCGCCCATCAAGTAGCCGGTCCAGATAAAGCCTTTGCGTTTGCGGAGACGGTCTGACCAATAACCAGAAATGGCCTTCGCCAGGGATACCACAGCCTCGCCCAATCCGTCAATAAATCCCAAAACCGTCATGTTGGCTTTCAGGATTTCGGTCACGAAAAGCGGCCAGATAGGATAGATGATATCCGAGCCCATATCGTTCAGGAAAGAGGCGAGGGCAAAGGTTCGCAGGGTGCGTTTGGAATGCGATGGCTGGTCTAATTTCTCAGATTCCATGTTAACCTCGATTGCTCTTGGGAATTTGCTTAAGGGTTGCAGATAAACAAAGAAAAATATTGGCCTGAACCACCAATGAAAAAGCAGATAAAGCACCCTTAGTCAAATTCATCCGGATTGTTTAAAATATGTCGTTTTTAATTAGCAGAAATTACATTATGGCAATCAAACAAAAAATCAATTCTATCGTTTTCGAATATTGTGGACTGGCGATTGGTTCGGTAATTATGGCGCTGGCTCTGGTGTTCTTCCTGATTCCCGCCAAAATCGCTCCCGGCGGCGTGAGTGGTTTGGCCATCGTGCTCTATCACCTTTTCGATTTGCCGGTTGGATTGTTGATGTTGCTTTTCAACATCCCCTTATTTATTGTGGGTTTGCGTTTGCTTGGCAAGCAATTCGGTTCACGGACGCTGTTTTCCTTCATTGTGGTTTCATTGGTCACAGATTTTTGTGATACTGTATTACGGCTCGACGCCGCGACCACCGATCCGCTGTTGGCTTCAATCTTTGGCGGGATCGTTTTGGGTATCGGCCTGGGCGTTGTTTTCCGCTTCAAGGGTACGACCGGAGGTTCCGACATCGTCGGGCAAATAATCAACAAGTATTCCAATGTTTCGGTGGGTGTGGGGATTCTGATTGTGGATTTTTTTGTGATCACCTTTGCTGGTTTGGTATTCCGCAATATCAATTTAGCCCTGTACGGTTTCATCAGCCTGTATTTTTCCAGTAAAGTGCTGGATTTGATTCTGGACGGTTTTGATTATGCGCGGGCTTTTTACATTATCAGTGAAAAGCAAGATGAAATCATCGCCCTGATTACGCAGGACATGGGCCGGGGCGGAACCGAGATCAGCGGGAGCGGTTTCTACACCCGTAAAGAGCGCAATGTACTCTACACCGTCGTAACCCGCAGGGAAGTTGCAACCCTGCGTCAGGAGATTCAGAAAATTGATCCCCGGGCTTTTATCATCATTACCAATGTTCATGAGGTGATCGGCGAGGGATTTCGCCAACGAATATGAGGATAACCATAAGCGGGTAATATGGCAGAGGAAATACGGGTCAAGGTCGAGGAACTCCAAAATTTTATCGCCGATATATTTCAACGTTGTGGACTGACCGAACACGACGCTCGGATCACCGCTGAAGTACTCGTGTTAGCCGATCGACGCGGTATCGAATCACACGGAGTGGCACGTCTGCAAAGATATGTTGATGATTTGAAAAGAGGAGTAATCAGAGCAGAAACGAGAGTTACAATCGTTCGGGAAACAGCCGTTTCACTGGTCGTTGACGGTAATGGCGGTATGGGTCAACCTCTGACTCATGCAGTTATGAGGCATTGTATTGCCAAAGCTCGTCAGAATTATATGTGTTTTGCCACTATCCGCAACTCCAATCACTACGGGATTGCGGGCTATTATGTCTTAATGGCTTTGAAAGAGAATATGATCGGCATTGCTATGACCAATACAGCACCGTTGGTAGTCCCGACGTTCGGCAGGGATGTTGTAATCGGTACCAATCCAATTGCGATTGGATTCCCCGGCAAAAAGGAACGTCCTTTTCTGCTGGACATGGCGACTTCAACCGTTCCGCGCGGCAAATTAGAAGTCTATGCCCGTAAGGAAGAACCGATTCCCGACAGCTGGGCTTGCGGAGCCGATGGCTTGCCCTCCACTGATCCGGTAAGAATGTTGGATCTGATGATCAATCGCGGAGGTGGAGGGCTCCTGCCGCTGGGCGGTGCGACGGAACTCACCAGCGGGCATAAGGGTTACGGACTGAGTGCCATGGTAGATATTCTGTGCGGCGGGCTGTCTTCAGGAGCGCTCGGGACCGATGTATATGGCAAAAAAAATGCCCCCGCAGAGGTTGCGCATTTCGTGGGCGCGATCAATCCCGCAGCTTTTCTCGGACTGGATGAATTGCAGTGCAATATTGATTATTACATGCAAATGCTGAAAAACGCCGCCAAAGCCACCGGGCAATCGCGGATTTTCGTCGCCGGTGAAAAGGAATATGAAGCCGAAGAACGGAATCGCATTACCGTACCGCTCGAGCCGAAAGTTTTCACAAACCTCAATAGGATTGGTCAGGAATACAATTTGACCCTCGCGGCGGCTTAACCAAACAGAAAAACGGAAAGGAACGACGTGAAAGACCATCATCTTAACTCTGAATTAGCCAGGCAGGTTGCTGACACCTTACGCTTTTTAGCGGTTGATGGAGTGCAAAAAGCCAACTCCGGGCATCCGGGTATGCCAATGGGCATGGCGGATGTTGCTTCGATTCTGTGGAGTCGGTTTCTCATACATAATCCGCAGGATCCAGCGTGGATAAACCGCGATCGTTTTATCCTGTCTGCCGGACACGGTTCCATGTTGCTGTATAGTCTATTACACCTGACCGGCTACGCAGTCACGATCGAGGATTTACAGAATTTCCGGCAATTGGATTCCCGAACACCGGGTCACCCAGAACGAGGTTGCTTGCCGGGAGTGGAGATGACGACGGGTCCGCTTGGGCAGGGATTTGCGACGGGAGTCGGCATGGCCATCGCCGCCAAGATGACCGCCGCTCGCTTCAATACACCTGAGTTCCGGCTTTTCGGAACACATAAAATATATGCCATTATCAGCGATGGCGACCTGATGGAGGGTATTTCGCATGAAGCCGCCTCGTTAGCCGGACACCTCCAGCTCGATAATCTGGTTTATTTTTACGACGATAATCAGATTACGATCGAAGGCTCCACACGACTCAGCTTTTCTGAATCGGTTGCGGAACGTTTTTCCGCTTATGGCTGGGACGTGCTGAATACCGATGGGCATAATCATGCGGAGATTGCCGAGGTTTTGGAGAAAGCTCAGTCAGTAAGACACCGGCCGTTGCTGATCATCGCCCGCACGCATATTGGTTTTGGCAGTCCGCACAAGCAGGATAACGCCGAATGCCACGGCGCGCCGCTCGGTGAAGACGAGGTCAAAGCTACCAAGCGCAATCGCGGCTGGGATGAAAATCAGAAATTTTATGTGCCTGATGAAGTCCGCGCCTTTTTTGCTGAACGCCGGGTAGAATTGCAGGGAATTTACTCTGAATGGAACCGACGTTTCCAACAATGGCGAGTCGTCAATCCTGAACTTGCCAACCAGTTTGATGTCTGGCAGAAAGCCGAAATCTCGGAAGAAGTGGTAAGGACTCTGATCGTTAATGCACCCGCTGATGCTGCTGCCACGCGGGCATTGTCTGGGAAAATCATGCAAAAAATCGCTGACTTGGTTCCGGGGTTTTGCGGAGGAGCGGCAGATCTGGCGCCTTCCACCAACACGTTTCTTAAAAATTACCCTGCTTTTTCTTCGGAAAATCGTCAGGGACGCAATTTCCACTTCGGTATCCGCGAACACGCCATGGGCTGTGTGCTGAACGGTCTGGCGCTATATGGGGGATTTATTCCTTTTGGTGCGACCTTTTTAGTATTTGCGGATTACATGCGGCCGGCGATACGCTTGGCGGCCTTGATGGAGTTGCGGGTCATCTACGTTTTCACGCACGACAGCATTTTTGTGGGTGAGGACGGACCAACCCACCAGCCCATCGAACAGGTGTCGGCTTTACGGGCAATTCCCAATTTGACAGTCATTCGTCCTGCCGATGGTCTGGAAGTGACTGCCGCTTGGCTCGCGGCTCTGCGCAATCACCATGGCCCGACGGCCTTGATCCTGACTCGTCAGAAAATCGAACCTGCCAAGCGTAGGGTTGATTTCGATTACCGTGATATTCTGCGCGGCGGCTACGTCATTGACGATGCTCCGACGCCAATCAAACTGATCATCGTTGCCAGTGGTTCGGAATTGAGTCTGGCTCAACGAGTAAAGATGCAGTTGGCACCGCAGCTTGATGGAATTCGGGTAGTTTCAATGCCGTCATTGGAACTGTTTGCCAGACAAGAGTCCGAATATCAGCAATCAGTTATTTCCAATGGAACGCCAACCGTTGTCATCGAAGCCGGCAGAGGCTTGGGATGGGGTGATCTGGTTCGCGCGCCATTATTGAAAATAACCATCGAGCGCTTTGGGGCTTCTGCGCCCAATGAGAAATTAGCAGAAAAGTTCGGTTTTACCACCAACCAAGTCGTCAGCCGTATCGAAGAATGGCTGAAGATAATTATTTAAAACGGGAGTCGCAAAATGCTCGCTTTCATGAAATGTAAAGTCGCGTTAATAGCCGTCGGGATTTTTGGCAGTTCCATAATCATAAGTGCCGAATCCTTAAAAGAAGCCGCTACGGATCCAACTCCGCGTCCCATTCCCGATCATATTGTCGTCACCTGGAATTTCGATCCCGCGACCAGTTTTTCTGTCACCTGGCGCACCGATACAACGGCCAAGGTTGCTTCGGGACAGATCGCATTGGCGGATGCGTCGCCCAATTTTGTCTATACAATGCAGGAAGTCCAGGCACGCACCGAGAATCTTGTTATGAGAGACTATGCGGCAAATTACCATTCGGTGACTTTTACGGGTTTAAAACCGGCCAGCCGATATTGCTACCGGGTCGGAAGTAAAGACCGGCGTAGTGAATGGTTCCAGATCACTACAGCCGCGGCGCAACCGAAGAAGTTTGCATTTATCTTCATGGGCGATGGTCAATCGGATTTGCTCTCGCTCTGGTCGCGGTCAATTCGCGAAGCCTATCGAACTGCACCCGATGCCCGTTTTATCATCCACGGCGGCGATATTGTGACAGAATCTGATTCTTTTAAATTATGGCATGAATGGTTCACTGCCGCGGGCTGGATCAATGCCGTTTTACCCGTACTGCTGACTCCCGGCAATCACGATTATTTTCACCGCTTGACTGAGAAGCGATATCTCACCAATTACTGGCGCCCACAGTTTACCCTGCCGGAAAACGGATTGCCGGAATTGCCCGAAAGCAATTACTACGTTGACTATCAGGGAGTACGGATTCTGATTCTGAATTCCAATGAACGCATTACCGAACAAGCCCGATGGTTGGAAACCGTCCTGAGTAATAATCCCAATCGCTGGACGGTGGCCGCCTTTCACCATCCGATTTATTCGGCTGCCAGAATGCGCGACCAGAAGGAAATCCGCCAGGCCTGGAACCCGCTTTTCGAGAAATTCCACGTCGATCTGGTGCTTAACGGACATGATCACACATACGCCCGTGGGCATAATATCGGTAAGCTCAGGGAAGTAGTAGATACTTCAACTGGTCCGGTTTACGTTGTATCGGTGAGTGGACCAAAACAATATGAATTGACTGGTGAGCGCTGGATGGAGCGGGCGGCGGAGAATACACAGTTGTTTCAGGTTGTCACAGTGGCGACGGATACACTCGAATTGCGTACCTTTACTACTGATGGGCAACTATACGACGAATTTCAATTGGTGAAAACCGCGAACGGGCTCAATAAATTCATCGAGAAAAAACCGGCCACCCCTGAGCGGCGTTTTGAAAATACCCTGCGTTCCGAGAAAAAATAACGCGGCGGAAGCGTCATACTCGCTTCCTGACTGAACAGGTGTGAAGACGGGTGCCAAACTGTGTTCAGCGTAACGCTTCCAGACCGGTGCGAAAACGCTGGAGCCCTTTAGTAATATTTGCCAAGCTGGTGGCGAAGGAAAAACGAACGTAATTATCGGCACCGAATGCCTGTCCCGGCACAAGAGCGACGTGCTGTTGCTTAGCCAGCCAGGCACATAGTTCTATCGAATCGCGCAGCCCGGCAGTGTTGTATTTCAAATAGTATTCGACATCCGGAAAGGCGTAAAAAGCGCCCTGGGGGTTGATGCATTTGACATATGGGATTTCGTTGAGAGCCCTGACAAGATAATCGCGCCGTTTTTGGAAAGCCTCGCGCATCTGTTCGATACTGCCGTCGTCCAGATTGAGAGCCACGATCGCGGCTTGCTGAGTGATGGAATTGACACAGGAAGTGGTATGTTCCTGAATCAAAGCGGCCCGTTGAATGATTTCCGTTGGCCCCACGGCCCAACCTAAGCGCCACCCGGTCATGGCATAGGCTTTTGAGACGCCGTTAATGATGACAGTCAGTGCGCGGACTTCCGGCGCAACCTGTGCAATTGAATAATGCTTACCACCGTCGTAGATCAATTTTTCGTAGATTTCGTCGGAAATGATCAAAATTTGATATTCGAGGCAGACGTCGGCGATCGCCGCCAGTTCTGCGGGTGAGTAAACCGCACCCGTCGGATTATTGGGCGAATTCAGGATCAAAGCTTTGGGATTTTTCAAGTTGCGTAGCGTGTCTTTTAATTGAGAGGCTGTGATTTTAAAGTTCATAGATGCATCAGTGTCCATTAATATCGGAATCGCATCTAACATTTCAACCTGCGAAGTATAACTGACCCAGAACGGTGAAGGTATCAGTACCTCGTCATAGGGATCACAGATTGCCATCAGGACATTGATGATGGAAGCCTTGGCGCCCGGTGATACCAAAATGTCTTCTATACGGTACTCGAGACCATTTTCGGTCAGCAGTTTAGCGGCTATGGCGCGACGTAGTTCCGGTAATCCCGCTGAAATCGTGTAGTGTGTGAAATTATCATCAATGGCCTTTTTGGCGGCATTTTTAATATATTCAGGTGTATCAAAGTCCGGTTCACCGACCCCGAAATTAATGACCTCGATTCCGGCCGCTTCCATTTGTTTGGTCAGGGCGCTGACCGCTAATGTTGGTGATGGCTTGATCGAAAGTGCGCGTTTGGAAATATTAATTGGCATGCCGTCTCCGCTTATTATAAAAAACTAAATCTTCCGAATGAATATAAACTTTCACGGGGTAAAATGTAATCTATTCATCAGTTATAGCAAACCGATAAAATCACCGGCTTATTTGAGCAGTTCCTGACCGCTAAAGTTGCGATAGAGGGTCAACTGCCGGAGAATATCGTCGTAGATTGTCGTTTTGTCGAAGATAATTTCCGGAATGATATTACCTAACCCCGGTCCGATCATGAAGCCCTGCCCGCACATGCCGATTGCCAAAAACAGGTTTTCGATTTCTTGGGTGAATCCGATGATTGGAAAGCCATCCGGAGTCATGGGGTAGAGTCCCCGCCAGGTACGACGCACTCGTAGGTGTCGCAAACGAGGATACAGTTTCACCATTCGTCTGACCACCAGCGGCAGGAACTCTGAAGTATTGTCGCAATCCAATCCCGGTATTTTTGGATGGGGTGTAATGCAGAAAACAACCTGCCCTTCCTTGTTTTGGTAGAAATAATAATTGCTCGACTGCGAATCAGGGCGTACATCCACAACCATCGGTTCGAAGAAACGCTCCACCGGTTCGGTGATACCGGCTTCGTGACTGTCAGGGAAGACCGGAAAGTCGAGTTGCATTAGTGTGCCGACCTGCCGGGCTTCTGCTCCCGCGGCATTGATCACCCAGTCTGCCGCATAGCGATTTTTAGGTGTTTGAACGCTGGTAATCCGGGCGTTTTTTATTTCGACGTTGCTCACCCCTTCAGCGAAATGAAAATCCGCACCGGCTCTGCGGGCGAGCTGATAGTAAGCATCCACGACCTTTAACGGGGATGCAGATCCATCTTCGGGGGAAAACGAGCCACCGCGCAGATTATCACGGTTTAATCCCGGAGCAAGTTTTTCAATCTCATCCGGTGTAATCCAATCAACATTAAGGTGGTAAGTTTTTTGAAGAGCGATGAGTTTTTTAAAAGCTGCTTCGTTTTTCGCATCGTAAACCGGAAAAAGATATCCTCCGGCGATCCAATCAACATCGAACCCATGTTCGGAATACATGCGATTCATCAGATCGATCGTACGCTGGCAAATCCGGATTTTCGCCGGATCGGAATGCGTCGCGCGGATCCCGCCAATTGCGGCGCGATTCTGACCTCTTCCCACGGAAGGTAATTTTTCAAGAACGAGGGTTTTCAATCCTCGCCGGGCTAAGAAAAAACTTAACGGCGTACCAATACTTCCGGCTCCGATCACGATGACATCGTAGAGTTTCATCTAAACCTCGTCGGCTTCGTTGATAATAGCGGACATGGGAATCTCGACACTGAGCGGACGCTTACTACCGAGCGTGACCTCTTCCCAGGGGACTCCGGCTTTTCTGAAGAGCTGGGGCAAGAGTACGGAACAATTTTTACCTCCGCAAGCGCCCATTCCTACCCGGATTAATTTCAGTTGGTTAACGTCGCGGATGGCGTGTTTCCGGATAAAATCGACGACTTCACGGACTGTCACCAGTTCACAATGACATACCACACCTTCGTCAGGTAGGAAGTCGAACTTAGCCGCGGAGAGAGGTTCGCTGATTGCCGGTGACTGCACTCTGATCCCGGCCGCCTGCATACCGATTTCCAGTGTTGTTTTGGCTGTCACGAGATAGGTGCGGAACTTTTTATGATAGCGGATTTTCTGTACCTCGCCGTATCCCAGAAAAGCTCCCGCGGTTGCGGTTAGTTCGATTTTATCGCCGACCTGGAAATCGGGGATAAATTCATACGGAAGAACCACCTCGGCCGTATTAGCATCTACTCTACGGGCTAAGGTGATCGCCAGACCAGGGCAGATCAGCACACACAGTCCGCAACCCGTACATCCGGACGTATAACGGGGAATATCCATAATCGTCCCGAGACGATTTTCCAGCTGGATCGCATTGACCGGGCAAACCGAGGTGCATGGATTACAGGGTATTTCTTCGTCGCATCTGATTATCGGTTGAAATTTATCAGTCAGTGAAAATGCAGTAGGGGGAAAGATTTGTCCTGGTTTACTTTTCAGGATTTCGGCTTTACGATAGTAGGTTGCATCGATATGGAGCTGATTACCGAGCTTTTGCGCCATCTGCAGACCGGCAATTCGACCACCGAACATAGCGGACGAGGCTTCGGCGATTTCGTCGGCATCACCGGCTTTGATGACATTGAAACCGAATTGATTCGCCATCGCGAAAAATTCATCCACCGGCGTCAATCCCACCGCAATCAACAGGGTGTCAACGGCGAATGTTTTTGCGGTTTTTAGAACAGGACGAAAAGCATCATCCACAGAGGCAACGGTGATGCGCTCGATTTCCGAATCGCCTTCGGCGGCGATGACTGTATGCCTTAAGAAAAGCGGGACACCCATACGCTGGATTTTGTCAGCATGTACCTTGTAACCACTGACCCGGTCTAAAATATCGCAAATTCCAGCTACGGCAATTCCCGCCTGCAAAGCATGGTAAGCCGCAATCAAACCGACGTTCCCGCTCCCGACAATAAAAATCCTGGCACCGGCTTTAACTAAATCGCGGTTGACCAAAGTCTGAAAGGCACCTGCGCCATAGACGCCGGGCAAATGGTTGCCGGGGAAAATCAAACTTTTTTCCCGCGCACCCGGCGCGACGATCAGACCCTTGAAAGCAACGACGACATAATTGGTGTTATTAACAAACAGCCCGGCTTTCTGATCCTTGTAAATCGCGGCAACCGTGGTATTGGTCATCACGGTCACGTTTGGCACTGTCCGGATTTCCTGCTCGAGCTTTTTGGCGATCTCGATGCCCCGTGATCCGGCATAACAATCCTCAATCGAACCGAAAAATTTGTGCGTTTGCAGTAGTAATTTGCCCCCTAATTTTGCCTTGTCATCAGCTAATATTACTGAGTGACCTAATCGGGCCAGCTCAAGAGTCGCAGTCAGTCCCGCCGGTCCTCCACCAACGACCAGGACATCGCAAGTCAATTCGCGGGGAATGAATTTTTTCAGAGGGCGATGATCAATAGGAATACGGGGTAAATGTCTTAGTGTTTTTATGTCCATCCCGGTATGCAGGGCAGTGACACAGGATTTTTGAGGCAAGCCGTCAATGATAAGCGTGCAATGTGAACATTGCCCGTTAGCGCAGAATAATCCCTGCGGCGTATCACCACGTTGGTGAATTGCCAATTGCCGGTAGCCGTGCGCCATGAGAGCCGAGGATACTACTTCGCCTTCCAATCCCTCCAATTCGATATCATTAAAACGGAATTTCACCGCTTTTCTATTTTCGGGAATCGGCAGAATCGGGTGACGGGCGATATGTGGCATCTTATCCTCTAATTAAGCTCCGAAATTCTGAATATGCATAAATCCGGTAAGAATGAGTCAAAATTTATGCCAGAGAAAGTTTAGGAAAAACAGATAAACTTCGGTCGAAGCACGGAAATTATATTGATTAAGTCATCCGCTTTGGCCTAATTTTGTACGCATGTTAAAATCATAATCAGAGGGAACAATCTATGCACCTTAAGAGAAATTTATCAGGGCTAATCTTGACGACGATGGCGGCACTTACGCTGGGCGCATGTAACGTACAAAGGGATTATTCGACAATGATCCGACAGGGACAGTTCAAGCGCGCAACCCGCGCCATCAGATTTGAATTATTTTGCAATCCCACACTCGATGTCGCTCGGCGTGAGAAATTGAATTTCGAGCTCCTGCGTCTCAGCCGAATTAGGAAAGATTTTACTAAAACTGAAAAAGATGTCCTGGAATACATTCGCAAATATATTCCTACCGCCTCCTATAGCGACTTGAGTCGCTGGGAAAGAACCAAAGCGCTGGAATTTATGAGAATCGATGGCAAAAAATGGTACTTCAATAATGCCGCGCAGAATTTGTTTCGTCTCGATCCTGAGGCAAAGAAGATCAAACAGACCGCGGATTCGTTGAGGCTCGCTCAACATCCCGAAAATAAAGTTGAGGAATTTCCATTAGCCGAACACGCCGCCCGAATCATCAGGACGACGCTTTCTTCCGCAGCGCCTGCTGTGCATCCCGTGACGTTAAAAATCAAGCAAAGCATCGCGGTCCAGCCGCATGTTGTGCCGGCCGGGGCGATGCTTCGGGCCTGGATTCCTTTCCCGCGTGTCATTCCCCAGCGCCAAGGCGACATTAAAATACTGGGCAGTCAGCCTGAACGCTACATCCTGGCAGACAACGATTATTCCACTCAACGGACGATTTACTTCGAGCAACCGGCTCTCGCGGATTCGGTGACCCGATTTTCCGTGGAATACGTTTACACGGTGCGTGGCAGGTATGTGCCAATTGATCCTGAAAAGGTACAGATTACCGCAGATAGAATTGATTTACAACCGTATCTCCGAGAAGAAGCGCCGCATATTCTATTTACCGATGAAATCCGGCGCATTTCGGCCGCTATCGTCGGACAGGAAAAAAATCCTTACCGCATCGCCCAGAAACTATTCGAATGGGTTGATGTGAATATTCCCTGGGCTTCAGCACGGGAATACTCGACCTTTTACAATATTCCCGGCTATGTGCTGGCGAATCGCCACGGCGATTGCGGAATGCAGACGCTGACCTTCATCACGCTTTGCCGCTTAAACGGTATTCCAGCGCGTTGGCAATCGGGCTGGGAATTTCAGCCTCCCGATGACAGCATGCATGACTGGGGTGAAATATATTTTGAACCCTACGGTTGGGTGCCAATGGATGTCACCTATGGTTTGTTTGATTCAGCAGATGAGCGACTGAAATGGTTTTACCTAAGCGGGATGGACAGTTATCGTCTGATTTTCAACGATGGAATTTCGGATCGGTTTTATCCAGCCAAGGTTTACCCGCGCTCCGAGACCGTGGATTCCCAGCGTGGAGAAGTTGAATGGTCTGGTGGTAACCTGTACTATGATCAGTGGGACTGGGATTTTGAATGGCAAGTGATCGCTGCTCAGTAATTCATAAACAGCGGTGATAAGAAGAGACTTTATATGAATCCACGACGCAAAAAGATATTCACTGCCCTGTCAGTCACCGGCGGATGCGTGCTGATCGCCGGTCTGTTCAGTTTCTTTAATCTGAGCCAGCAGTGGGAACATCAGGTTCAGGATATACTCTATCGCGATTTTCAGACGGAACAGCATCCTGATGAAACGGTCATCATCGCTATTGACCAGAATAGCCTGAATCATTTTGAGAAAAATTATCAGACGCTCTGGCCTTTTCCACGTGATATTTATGCCGCGGTGACGGAATACCTGCGCCTGTGCGGAGCGCGGGCTATCCTTTTTGATGTGATATTCTCCTCGCCTGACATTGACCGCGTCAATATTGCGGCGGAGGCCGCCGACTCAGCTTTCGCTTTGCAGATGCAAATTGCAGGTAATGTCATTTTGGCCACTCAAATGGAGGACTCGACGCGCACCGCCCTTGAGGCGCAACCTGAAAGATATACGCGGCGCTTCGAATATTCTGTTCCGGAGCATCTGATCCGTTCTTATCCGAGTATCACCCTGCCGATCGCCCGCTTCCAAAATGTCGCTGCTCATCCCGGGGCAGTCAATTTCTTCACCGACGATGATGGAATTTGCCGGCAAATCCCCTTGCTATTCCGCCACAAAGACCGGATTTATCCCTATATGGCGCTGGCGGCGAGCATGATCTGCGAAAATCAGGATTCAGTTGGGTTTGATCAGGAAAAGGGGACATTAACTGTTGGCAGAAGGCGAATACCACTGGATCGGAAGGGTTTTTTCAATATTTATTGGTACGGAGCCGGCGGACCCGGTAATACTTTTCATTATGTCTCCATCGCGCAGGTTATCCAATCGTATATCCAAATGAAAAGTGGACAAACTCCGCTCATCCAGCCGGAAGTATTCAAGAATCGGGCGGTTTTTATCGGGGCGACCGCGGCGGGATTGCTCGACCTTAAACCGACTCCTTTCAGTTCGCTCGAACCTTATCCCGGTGTCGAGGTCTATGCAACGATTTATTCCAATATCATGCGCGGGGAATATATCCGCTTTTTCCCAAACCTGATCTGGATGGTGATCTTAGCGGGAATGATTTTCCTGCTGACCTTTGCCTGGCAAAGAGTAAAAATCTGGCAATCGGCTCTGATCTCGGTAATTATTCTGATCGTTCCATTGATAATAGCGGTTTGGGCTTTCCGTGCGCATTGCACTTTCTTTCCGGTAGTCAGCACTGAATTCGGCCTGGTGCTGTCGGTGATTACCATCCTGCTGATCAACTACTTTACCGAAGGGCGGGAGAAAAAGCTGATCAAGAAGGTATTCAACCGCTATTTGCATCCGGCGGTGGTAGACAATTTGACGAAGAATCCGGAAAAATTAGAGATGGGCGGCAAGGAAATCGTCGCTACGGTCATGTTCTCCGACCTGCAGGGGTTTACGGGCATATCGGAACTCTTTACGCCACCGGAGATTGTACAGTTTCTCAACCAGTATTTCACGAGAGTGGAACAAATTATTTTCGAAAGTAATGGTATGCTCGATAAATATACCGGCGACGGCATTATGGCAATTTTCGGCGCACCGCTCGAAACGCAGCAACACGCAGAAATGGCTTGCCGGGCGGCGCTGGGATTTAAAAAACTGTCCCAATTTGCGATCGAAACCAAAGGCCAGAAAATCCCCCTGATTACGCGCCTGGGCATCAACAGCGGCAATTTCGTTGTCGGCAATATCGGTTCAGCCAACCGGATGGATTATACCGCCATTGGTGATACGGTGAATCTTTCTGCGCGGCTCGAAGGTGTCAATAAACTCTATGGTACGCAGAATATCATTTCGGAATCAACCTACGCTTTTGTCAAAGACCAATTTATCTGTCGCGAGCTGGATTATATCCGGGTCAAAGGGCGGGATAAACCGTTGACGATTTATAATGTCGTTTGTCTGCCGGAAGAAATCACGCCGGCAGTCGAGGATTTTTTAAAGCGCCACACCGCCGCCCTGGGACAGTACCGGGAACGCGCTTTTACCAAAGCGGGTGAGGCTTTTCAGCAGATCTCGGAACACTTTCCGGAGGACCCGGTCGCGCGGGTCTTCGCTCGGCGCTGTCAACAGCTGTTAACCAACCCCGAACTTATCGACGAAGAGGGGGTGTTTAATATCACAGTCAAATAACCAATTTCGTGCGTATCATTAACGTGGATATTTTCAAACTGAGGTGCAAAGATGAAAAAATTGATGCTGTTTAGCGTTGTGTTTTTCGGATTGATCGGCTATTCAATATCAGGTGAACAGAAAGTGGTCAGTCGGGATAATACCCATTTCCGGGAGGGCCCCGGTTCTTATTATCCGTTGATTGGAATGCTGAAAAAAGGCGCCGGTGTGGAAACCGTCGAAACTCAGGCCGGCTGGTTGAAAGTCAAATATGCCGACAAATTCGGCTGGGTTTCGGAAAACGCGCTGGCCACCGGCGCGACTGGCGGTTCGCTGAGCAGTATGACGACTGGCGGTGCTCCGTTACTGATTTCCAAGGCTTCGGCCAGCGGAGCAGTCAAGGGCTTTGCCCAAAAATTTATTGATTTTCATAAAGGTGATCCCACTTTTCTCGATCAATACGAAGTTCCTTTTTTTTCGCCGTACGAATATCTGCGCTTCCGGCAGGAGACCTACACCGGGCGCGACTCGGAAAAAATTCGCAAACGTTACAAACGGATTAAAACCGAAAATATTGACCACTCGATCCCGTTCGGGCAGGAAAAGGTCGGTCTCGCCGCCGCCAGTAAAATTGCCGCACTCGGCCTGGTCAAGGATCAGGCTAAGGTCAAATACCTTAATCTGGTCGGCAATATTATTGTTGACAACACCGATATGTTTGATTACCCATTCAAATTTTTCATTCTCGATGATAAGCGCATTTCCGCCTACGCTGTGCCTAACGGGATGATTTTCCTGACCAGTGGCTTGCTCGATATAATTCAGGATGAGGCCGAGCTTGCCTGCGTGCTCGGACATGAAATCACGCATGTCGTCCAAAAACATGGCTTCCAGGAACTCGCAAAACGTTCGACAATGATCGAAGCGGAGGATGCCTTTGCCGAATTCGACGCCGAAATGCAGACCGAAGACGACACAATCGAAGCCGAACTGGACCAAATCGCTCTGAACAGCTATGAGGCCGCGACGAAAAAACGCCAGATGAAGTACGAGTACGAAGCCGATGAGCTGGGGATTATTTATGCGTACCGTTCCGGCTATGATCCATCCGCCCTGAATCGTGTTTTGGCGCGTCTGAAAGCCAATACTTCCCGCGATTTCTGGCATCCGGAATCCAACTGGGCTTATGATTCGATTCTCGACCGCGTCGAAAAAATTGACGCCTTTATTGCGAAAAACCTGACCAAGAATCCGGACTGGAACGTGACCAATCAGATGCGGTACCGGGGATATTTCAAGAAGTAAAAAATTGAAGGAATGTAAATAACAGGGAGCGGGCTGACGTCGAGACCAAGGTTAATAACGAGAGTCCAAGTAAGGCAGATATGAGATCGGATGAATCAAGCAGACCGACTGATTTGTCGGGGGCAAATTAGACCTCGTAAAAATTTCCAATCACTATTTCGTGAAGTTTGAGGCTGAGGAAATCAGCAATCTAGTAAAAATTCACAGTGCCGTGCTACTTTTTGGTGTGGCCGGATTATTTGGGAAGTTACTTGATATTTCCTCCATTAATATCGTTGCGGGTCGGACGTTTTTTGCATCGCTAGCACTCCTACCGATTTTATACACGAGTCAGACGAACCTTGCTTTACTTCGGAAGTCTGATTATGCAGTTTTGCCGTCGCTGGGAATTCTGTTAGCGTTGCATTGGATCACTTTCTTCAAGTCCATTCAGGTCTCCAGCGTGGCGATTGGCTTATTGACTTACGCCACGTTTCCGGTGTTTGTCGCTTTTCTTGAACCGTTTCTGATAAAGACGCGCTGGCAGTTAACCGACTTGCTGTTGGCCGTAGTGGTGTTCGGTGGACTTGTGCTGATTATTCCGGATTACGATCCGGGAAAACGTGTCGAGCTCGGAGTCATTTACGGTACTCTTTCAGGATTACTTTTTGCCTTATTAACAATTTTCAACCGCAAATACGTTCAGCGCTATTCTGCTTTAAAGGTTGCAACCTGGCAAAACATCGGTGCGTTTCTGGTACTGGCGCCGTTAACCTGTCAAGCGTTACCGCGAATTACTCCGGTACAGGTCGGCTATTTGTTACTGCTGGGTACAGTTTGTACTGCGTTGGCGCATACTTTATTCATTGGTGGCATGCGCACGATCAAGGCACGCACTGCCAGTATAGTAGCCGCCCTGGAACCAGTGTACGGGATCGTTGCCGCGTATTTTCTGCTGGGGGAGGTTCCTGTAACCCGCACTCTGATTGGTGGGGGGATTATTGTAGGCTGTGCCGTTTTTATTACGTTCCGAACCTATCGTGGTTCTCGGCAGGTGGCAATTGGTGACCATTCTGCAGGTATTTAAAATATGACAGGGGAGAAGGTTTGATGAAGATTTTGCAACGTTGGTCATCTAAAAAATCGTACCTGACACTTGGCGCGCTATGTCTGTTGATTTCCTGTGCGTCGGTTAAACCATTCACAGATATAACCCCGCACGAAGCTCAAAATCTCATCGAAAAACAGGCGAGGAATAATATACTGGTACTACTCGATGTCCGTACGCCGGAAGAATTTGCCGCCGGACATTTGAACGGTGCGCTGAATTTGAATCTGAATGCCCCGGACTTTGCGGATAGGTTGAATGAACTGGATAAGATGAAGGTATATCTCGTGTATTGTAAAGGAGGCGTGCGAAGTGCCCGGGCTATGCAGATAATGCAAAAGCAAGGTTTCCGCCAGGTCTATAATTTGAGCGGTGGTTTAACTAAATGGCAGGCTGAAAACCGGGCGCTGTGAATCTTTCTCGCCTATAAAAATATCAGTTACTACTTTTCATACAACCTGCCAACATAAGTACAACGACCGCTGTAACGGCCATGGCCGGTTGCATCCAGGAAACGTAACCGATAATGGCAACCTGGATCACAATCCAACCTAATAGAATAACGCCGGCACCGACCGCAAACCAGCGCGACCGGCGGAACCCTGCAAATACAGCTACCGCCGCGGTCATGAACGCCCCACCAACTATGATAAAGAGAATCAGGCTCGGTATAAAGTAATCATGAAAAGGACTGCCTTCCAGCCATTCGCTGGGAACATTCGGTGCACCAGTCAAACCGTAATACCCGCCGCCAAATGCATTCAAGGCGATAAAAGCCAGGATGCAACCAAGCCCGTAACGCAGAGAAGCCTGATACCTTGGTTTTTTCGGCTTGGGAATTTCATTTTGGGTGGGGTAGGTAATTATCGTCAGCATCCGATTATTCTCCTGAATAAAAGTTAAAACCGCACGCGGTTCCGACCCGCACTTTTGGCTTCATAGAGTTTGGTATCGGCGGTTTTAATCAGGTCTTCCGGGGAATGTGATTGCGAGCTGTCGGTAGCCGCGATACCTATACTGATAGTGACCTTCAGTTCCTGTCCTTCGTGCAGTAGTGAAAAAGCCTCGCACCGACGTCGTAAGCGTTCCGCGAAAACCACCGCGCCTTCCAGGTTGGTGCCGGGCAGGATCAGGGCGAATTCCTCACCCCCGAAACGGCAGGGCAGATCGAGATCCTTACGGGCGGTATTGCGGCAAATCATGGCAATCTCCTTCAGCACGCGATCTCCGGTCTGATGCCCGTAGACGTCATTGAATATTTTAAAGTGGTCAATATCGGTCATGACCAGTGACAAGCTGGCTTCAATGCGGCTCAGACGAACAATTTCTTCCTGCAGACGGATATCAAATTAACGCCGCACGTACAATCCCGTCAATCCGTCAACCGTCGCTAAATTAAACAGACGCACATTCTCGATTTTAGTGGCTATCATCGTGGCCAAGACAGCCAGACTTTCCTCCTGCACGCGATTGAGTTGCTTTTCATTGTGGATCAGGAAAGTCACGAAACCAATGACATTGTTCTGCGTGCCCACCAGTGGCAGACAACACAGGCGCGTAAAATTAGGTGGTATCGGAATATCGAGAAACAGGCAATATTCGTTAGGGGTAATCGTCTTGAATTGAACGCGCTTGGTTTCGATGACATTTTTCAAAATTTCAGTCAGGGGAACTTTTCTTTGTGGGGCGCTGAAGGTTCCACCGACCAGACTACCGGTAATCAAGGCCGAGTCTGGCGGATCATTCAGGATTAACATCGCTAAGTAATTGCTCTGACTGAAATCCGCTAACATGTCTAGGGCATGATTGTTTAGCAGGTCAAAATCTAGCTCCGCTACAATTTGCCGCGCCGCAAACCGCAGGGTCTGAAATAGTATTTCGATATCCGGTTGCTGGTTCAGTTCGTTCATCCTTGGCTGTTCTTCCACGTAAGATTTCCGTTACGCATTGTCGGAGTATAATATAGCAAAACCATCTGCATAAAACCTATGGCGGAAACTGACTCTTTGCGGCTGGTTCCGGTTCTTATTTCGTCGAAATTTTGGAGAATAATCCAATAAAGGCTTGGAATTTAACCCTATGAATATTACATTTCGCCAACTGACGAAATGATAGAGTTTGCAATGGAGTTGATATGCGTGAGTTTACCAAAATATTTAAAGCTCTTTCCGACGAAGGTCGCCTGCGGATTCTGAACTTATTGTCCCAAAAACCGCTCTGCGTTTGCGAGATTACCGCTGTCCTAAATCTGGCCATCTCGACTGTCTCCAAACATCTGTCAATATTGCGTGAAGCTGGCTATATTATTGATCAAAAAGAAGGCAAATGGGTCAACTATTTTCTCAACAGTTCCGCCTCCGAGCCGGTAAAAAGCCTGACTGCCTTGGTACTCAACGGATTGATACATAACAAGACGGCTCAAAGCGATATTCGCAGTTTGGCGACCGTGGATCGGGTAAACATTTGCGGGATGGAAAAGCATGAACCGGAAAGATGAAATAAAAAAACTACTCTGGTTCCTGACTGGATTTATTTTACTTTATAGTCTCCCGACGGCGAATTTGCGATTCGTCGGAGCGGTCAACGCGGCATTGGCATTGCTCCGATGGTATGCCCGTGAACATGTCCTGCTCTGTCTTGTTCCGGCGTTTTTCATTGCCGGTGTAATTTCAGTATTTATTAGTCAGGCGGCAGTAATCAAATATCTCGGCGCGACTGCGAAAAAATGGCTGGCCTACGCGGTTGCCTCGGTTTCGGGTACGATCCTGGCGGTGTGTTCCTGTACGGTTCTGCCGCTATTCTCAGGAATTTACCGGCGCGGTGCGGGATTAGGACCGGCCATTGCCTTTCTCTACAGCGGTCCGGCAATTAATATTCTGGCAATTATCCTGACTGCACGCATTCTGGGAGCCGGACTTGGAGTGGCACGGGTTGTCGGCGCAGTGTCATTCAGCGTCGTCATCGGTTTGATTATGCACCTGATCTATCATAAGGAGGAACAAGCCAAAGAGGCGATGCAGATGGCCATGCCTGACACAGAAGAAATCCGTCCGCTCTGGGCAACTGCGCTCCATTTCTTTACCCTGGTTTTAATCCTCGTTTTTGTCAATTGGGGCAAAACCGACGCCGATTCGGGCCTTTGGCATTTCATTTTTATCAATAAATGGCTGATCACCGGTCTTTTTGGAATTGGGTTGATTTTCTCGCTGATTTTTATCATCAGAATGAAGCTTCTTCAGGTCCTTCTGGCATCGCTTCCGGCAATTATTCTTACATTCATTTTTCCGTCAATCCCGGTGCTGGCATTTATCGCCGCAGTTATCGGTTTGAGTGTTTTACTTTCAATCAACGAAGGTGAACCACTGGACTGGTTGTTTGCCAGCTGGGGTTTCGCAAAACAGATTCTACCATTACTGGCGATCGGCGTATTGATCGCCGGATTTCTGCTGGGCGGGCCGGATAATGGGCAGGGTATTATTCCCAATCGCTGGATTGTCGGATTGGTCGGTGGCAATTCGATATTTTCCAATTTCTTCGCATCAATTGCGGGAGCGTTTATGTATTTCGCCACGCTGACCGAAGTGCCGATTGTGCAGGGTCTGATCACTAACGGTATGGGCAAAGGCCCCGCCCTGGCGCTGTTGCTGGCTGGCCCCGCGTTGTCGCTGCCGAATATGCTGGTGATTAAAAGTGTGATCGGCACTCAGAAAACCGTCCTTTATGTTGCGTTAGTAGTCGTAATGGCGACGATCAGTGGGCTGATATTTGGAGGATTGTTTTAAAATGAATAATAGTGACGGTAAAGTGAAAATCCTCATCCTATGTACTGGAAATTCCTGCCGCAGTCAGATGGCGGAAGCATTTCTGAAACAACTTGATGCGGATCTGGAAGTCCTATCTGCTGGAACTCAGCCGGCCGAACGCGTTAATCCCTATACGATTCGCGTCATGCAGGAGGTCGGTCTTGACCTTTCCACCAATAAAACCAAATCGGTTGAAAAATTCCTGGATCGTGGTTTTGATTTTGTCATCACGGTCTGTGGTGGTGCGAAAGAAACCTGTCCCGCTTTTCTCGGTAAAGTCAAACAACGCCTCCATATTGCCTTCGATGATCCCGCCGAAGCCACCGGTTCCGATGCTGAAATTCTGGCGGTTTATCGGCGGGTACGCGATGAAATTCAGGATTCATTCCGTTGTTTTTATAACGATTATATCGCCAATGTCAAAACTATCTAAATATAAGTGGGAGAAAATATGCTGAATGTCATCGTTTTAGGATCCGGCTGTCCCAACTGCCGCCGGCTCGAGCAATTATGTTATGATGTAGCCGCCGAGAACAATTTGGATATGAATCTGGAGAAAATCACCGACTTTACCAAATTCGCTGATTATGGTATAATGTTCACGCCGGGCCTGGTCATCAATGGCAAGGTGGTTTCAAGCGGGAAAATTCCGACAAAGGAGACTTTGAGGCATTGGATGATCGAAGCAGGCCAAAATCCGCAATAATTCAATTATAGCGATAGGGGGTCAAAATGCAGAGGAGATTTCCGATTCTCCCATTTATCCTGTTGATGTTGGTTTTCCTATGTTCAAAAAAAGCCGAGAGTCATCAACCTGAACAAAGGCATATCAAAAACATTGCTCCGAAGGTGACTTTTATTGAGCTCGGTTCGGTTAATTGTATCCCGTGCAAGCAGATGCAACCGGTGATGAAGGCGATCGAAGAAAAATATCTGGAACAAGTTAAAGTGGTTTTTTATGACGTCTGGACCGAAGCCGGCCGACCATACGCCCAGCAATATAAAATCCGGGTCATCCCAACTCAGGTATTCCTCGATGAAAATGGCAAGGAATTCTTCCGGCATGAGGGCTTTTTCCCGCAGGTGGGAATCGAGAAGCTGCTAAAAGAAAAAGGTATTCAGTGATCGGGTCGCTTTTCGGTATTTTATCAAATGCCCTGCAGGCCAGCCCCCTGGTAGCTCTTCTGGCGGCGCTGACCTGGGGCATTCTAAGTATCTTATTAAGTCCCTGCCATCTATCCAGCATTCCGTTAATCATTGGTTTCATTAATGGTCAGGGCAATGTCACCACGCGGCGGGCGTTCTGGCTTTCCCTCCTGTTTTCAACCGGGATTTTGATTATGATCGGACTGATCGGTGTGATTACTGGTATGCTTGGACGAATGCTCGGAGATATCGGGCGTTTGGGCAATTACTTAGTCGTGATCATTTTTTTACTCGTCGGGCTCTACCTGTTAGATGTAATTTCACTGAACTTTTTCTCGCCGCCTGATCCGACTAAAGTCAGGAAACGGGGATTATTGGCGGCATTAATTCTTGGTCTGGTATTCGGCCTTGCGCTGGGCCCCTGCACCTTTGCCTATATGGCTCCGATTCTGGCAATTGTGCTTAGCACTGCCGGAACGCGCCTGTTGTTCGGAATTTTACTGTTGCTGTTTTATGGCATTGGACATTGTGCGGTAATTATTCTGGCAGGGACGTTTACAGAAGTACTGCAAAAATATCTGAACTGGAGCGCTGAATCCAAAAGCGCCCAATGGTCGAAAAAGATTTGCGGTGTACTGGTAATTCTCGGTGGAATTTATATAATCCTTTCATAGGAGGTTTTATGGCAGTGGAGAAAAAGCTTAAGGCCTTCGAGAAATATCTGACCCTCTGGGTTCTGCTCTGCATCGCTGGGGGAATTCTATTGGGCAAAATCGCGCCCGGTGTGGCGCTTAAACTGGACGCCCTGTCAGTCTACCAGGTCTCAATTCCCATCGCCGTCTGCTTGTTCTTCATGATGTACCCGATCATGGTAAAAATTGACTTTGCCGAGGTGGTCAAAGCCGCGAAAACCCCCAAACCGGTCCTAATGACCTTGATAATTAATTGGGCGATCAAGCCATTCACGATGCACTTATTCGCTTACCTTTTCCTCGGCGTTCTCTTCAGAAAATTCCTGCCCGGAACTGAAATTATCAAAACCGGTCAGGCAGTCGAACTCTGGCGCAGTTATATTTCCGGTGCAATTTTACTTGGTATCGCGCCCTGTACGGCGATGGTGCTGATGTGGAGTTATCTGGCGAAGGGCAATGACGGTTTGACGCTGGTAATGGTCGCGATCAATTCCCTGACGATGCTTTTCCTTTATGCGCCATTGGGTGGATTTCTGCTGGGCGTGAACGCCATGCCGATTCCCTGGCAGACTATTCTACTTTCGGTCGGGATTTATGTCGCCCTGCCACTAATCGCCGGCTATTTTTCACGGAAATGGATTATTCAGTCAAAGGGAATTGACTGGTTTAATGACAGATTCATTCACTACCTGACGCCGGTTAGTACTGTGGCGCTGTTAATGACGCTTAGTCTGCTGTTTTCTTTTAAAGGAGATATTATTGTCAGAAATCCACTGACTATTTTCTGGATCGCCATTCCGCTGTTTATTCAGACGATGTTTATTTACAGCATCGGGTACTTTCTTTTTGCCCGCTGGCTGAAACTGTCCTATGAAGATGCGGCGCCAGCCGCCATGATCGGTGCATCCAATCATTTCGAGGTCGCCATTGCCACCGCCACGATGTTGTTTGGGCTTTCTTCCGGAGCGGCGCTGGCAACAGTCGTCGGTGTACTGATTGAAGTGCCGGTTATGTTGATGCTGGTGCAGATCAGTCTGAAATACGCATATCTATTTTAAAAATGAATAACTGGTTCCATCGACCGCCAGGAAAACTGGTTTGAATTTTTATTCCGACTTGCCATGTAGGAGTACAAATTTCCGGAAGCAGATGTTTTTCTCTCTACCGCTGAGCGATATTTTGCTTGAAAACGAACCCGATAAATAATTAGATTCGGACTGGCTAATTGTGATTTAAAAGAAGGGTTCCAGAAATGACAGACCAAATACCGGAAAAAAGCAATCCCTGGCGCGAGATTATTGACCCCTTTATTAATCTGTTAAAAGCACCGCGGGCCCTGTGGGGTATTAACCTCTCCTATATTTTGGAGGGTTTGACCTATTTCGGCGTGCTGAGTTTGCTGGCAATGTATTTTAACCAATACGCTAAACTCGACGATATCGATGCCGGCCGCATGGTCGGAATTCAGACCGCAGGGATCACCTTGGCAATGTTGTTTTTGGGCGGCACGGTGGATTTTATTGGCGCCCGTAAATCGCTGTTGATTGCCCTTTCAAGTATGCTTGTTGGTCGTGTCCTACTCTCGTTAGCGCCGGGAATAGGCCTGCCGGGATTATGGCAGAGTGCCCATGTCATTGCCATGTTGGGTATTCTGGGAATCGTATTAGGTTATGGAATTTATCAACCCGCGTGTTACGCCGCAGTTAAGCAATTTTCTAGTAAGAGCACGGCAGGTATTGGCTACGCCATGTTGTACGCTTTGATGAATCTCGGTGGCTTCCTGCCGGGTTTGATCTCACCGCCAATTCGGAAAAGGTTCGACATCGTTGGAGTCTATTGGGTGTACGTGATTCTTACCGTCGTCGGGATTCTGGTCGTCGCTATTATCCTTTCTAAAAAAACGATCGAAATTGCCATCGCTAACGCGAGTACTAAAACTGCGGCAGAAATCGAAGCCGAAAGAGCCGCTGAGGAAAAACAGACAGTCAAGGAGAAGCTGATCTATTATCTGAAAAACTTTCCCATCCGCGACGGGCGCTTCATGTTTTTTATTTTCATTCTGATCCCGGTCCAGACTCTTTTTGCGCATAACTGGTTGACGCTACCGCAATATTTCCATCGGGCGTTTGATTCTTTTGTCTCAACGAACTTTGAGTTTTTTGTCAATTTCAATCCGATTTTAATTTTTATTCTGACGCCGATGGTTGCGGCTTTGACCATGAAAAAAGACACGTATAAAATGATGATCATCGGAACATTTGTCATGGCTTCGCCGACGTTCATTTTGGCCACCGGTCCGACCATCTGGGCGGTTTTTGGCTATCTGATTATTATGACCATTGGTGAAGCGATCTGGCAACCACGTTTCCTGCAATGGGTTGCTGAAATTGCGCCAAAAGGAATGACGGGAATCTATATGGGGATTGGACAATTTCCATGGTTTTTAACCAAGATCATTACCAGTCTTTATTCCGGTTGGTTTTTGATGAATTATTGCCCGGAAGGAGGGACACCGGCACAAATGAACACCGAAAAAATGTGGCTGATATACGGATGCATCGCAATGGTCAGTCCGGTGAGTCTCCTGATAGCTAGACGCTGGATGGGCAAAGGATTGGATAAGAAGCGTTAAATTCTGCGGAGCAAAAAATGGAAAAGAAAAAAATACTGATTGTTGACGATGATGATTTAATCTGTGATCTTTATGGTGATTTTTTTAAACAGAATGGGTATGCTGTTGAGATCGCCGCGACAGTCGATCAAGCCCTAAAAAAAATCCGGGAAGGCTTACCGGATATTGTCCTCTCCGATATTGTATTACCCAAAAAGGACGGTTTTGCATTATACGATGAAGTACACTCCTATCGTCCCGATTTGCCCTTCATTTTCATGACGGGTTACGAGCATGACAATACCATCGCTACCAAGTTGGAGAAGTATCGGGTTAAGTGGTTCTCTAAACCGACCAAACTGGAAGAGGCCCTGGAAATCATCCGATCCATAATCGGCAGTTAAGTTTTGTATTTACGCGCTACGCCGGACATGCCGTCGGATTAATTTGACGGCAAGGTCCAATCCATACTCAGCGATTAATTTTTTTACGAGACGAGCATTATCCTTTGTTCTGACGACAATATCAGCTGCGAACCGGCCAGTTGAATTTTTCCGGCAATCTGCCAGCGAAGTCAAGCGCTCAATAAACGTTTCATCGAGCAAGGTGTGGGTGGTTTCAAAATTGAAGCAGCGTAATTTGATTAACTTCGAAATGATCATATCAGGGACGAATCCCTGCCAGTTTGGCGGATGAGCCGGATAGCCGTCCAGTTGTTTTGAAAAGATGTCATATCCGCGTCGTGAATAGACCTGTGCTAAATAACGCATCAGATTAAATTGGTCATGTTTGAAACGCGTCGGCAGCAGTGAACGCCGTAAAGCGTTGACGATACGGGCATGTAAAACCTTCAGATCGAAAGGTTTAGTGATATAATCATCAGCGCCGGTTAATAACCCGCTGACTTGGAATTCGGTAGAGCTTTGTCCGGTCAGCATGATCACCGGAATGAAGGTGGTAATTGGTTGTTTTTTTAGATTATTTAATATGGTCAGACCGTCGACATCCGGGAGATTAATATCCAGTATGATAAGATCGGGTTCCTCGCTCAAAGCCAACGCTGTTGTCTGTCTCCCGGAAATGGAAGAGACGATTTTGTATTTATACTGTGATAAAAATTCGGTGACCAGTTCGATAATGGAAACGTCATCGTCAATGAGAAGGATTTTGCGCATTTTATATATCCATCACTGTATAAGAAAATATAAGGACAATTCCGCCGAACAGACAAGGAATAATTCGAACGTTGTAACCAATTTCTTAGGTCCATGTTCTAGCCAATTGAAAAAAATAATTGACAGGTTTGCAGATTCTTCTTTGATTATTGGCATAAAATTTGTTATATTACCAGCGATTTTTGAACATAGCGAAAACAACGGAAATGCAATAGATTTCCCCTCCCCCTCCCCGGATGTGCCGTAATATCCCTCAAAATCCCCCTCTTAAATACGTTCGGGGAGGGAATCCTCAGCAATCCTTTCAACATAAATGAAGCCGCTCATCGAGCGGCTTTTTTGTTTTACATTGCGATCGGATATGATGGTCGGATGTCAATCGGCAAGTCGGCAAGTTGACTGACGAGTTTTGCCATCAACGGGGTCATGACCCGATACTTTGTAATCATTTGCTCAGCCGCCTGGTAGTCACCCCGCGCTTCAATTAACAATAACTCCTGAGCGAGATCACGTAGACCGGATTCCAAAGCTGTTTGATTTAAATCGAGCTTGCCTTTCGGATCGGTGAAGAAAGCACCTTTTTCGATGAGGTAATTGAACTGAATTGCAACTCCGCCCCCGTGAGCTTCATTGATTCCGAAACGGATGGAGCGAAACATACCACCCAGATAGCTCGCGAGTGTCGAATATTTTGATTCTTTGAGAAAAATTCCCTTGTCAATCAGGTAAAGATTGGTAAATAATCCAACAACGTCAGCTTTGCACTCCTCAATTGTTGAGTATAAATCTTTCAGCTCTTTGCTAACGGTGGTTTCGCGCCCGTCGGCGGTTTTCAAGACTCCGGGGCCCAGCCCGTGGCAAACTTCATGCATCAGGACATGTGTGAAATAAGCATCAAAGGTGACCTGCTGTAGAGGTTGCTTAGCCAGGATGCGATTGACGATGGGAATCCAGCATTTTTCATATTTAGCCTGGGCAATATTTTTCAGCATGACCTTTTTAGAGCCTTTAGCCGTACGCACCCGCTCATCGTTAGGTAAATTAAATGCGGTAGTCTGAATACCAGCTTTGGTATCGCCCGCTGAAAACACCTCCTGAACGACCTTGACAGGTGAGATTTTACCCCGGCTGTAGTTCCGGTATTGGGGAGCCAATGGCAGGGCGGCTTCCAGCTCATTCAGGTATCGGGAAACGATCGCGAGTTTGGCACTCTCGGCGTGGTCTACCACGCAAATAAATGCTTCGTAAGCGGCTTTGTAGCCCATCAGTTTGTCTTCGTAAACTTCATAAGGCCCGATGACGACTTCCAGGTCGCCGGATAAATCCATCCAGGCCATATCACTTTCAAAATATTCATCGGTCATTAGATCATCTGCTCGCAGACGGAGGTATTTTTGCAGAGTCGGATCCTTAGACAGGTCAGCCGCTTCCCGCAATAAATTCACCAGCGCTCCGACCAAATCCGCGTACTCAACGTGATATGGCACGCCAATTAATTGCTGATCCTGACGCTTGACGACTGTGAAAGTACCCTCGAGCGCAGATTTTTGGTCGGGATGTTCCTTAATAAAGCTGTCCAGCTCTTCTTTGGTCAAATCTTCCGGATAGAAACCAGCGCCGGCCGGTTTCGGTTTTTTATTGATAAATGGTCGGTCATCATCGAGACGATTCCAGGGACCGAACATAATATTAAACAATTCAAGATAGGGCGCATTTTCCGGTTTCAGGTTTGTTTGTAAATAATCACTTAGTTCCGGATTAGTGACAGAGACCTGACGCAGGAACAATTGATCAATAATTCGCCCGGCCTCGACTAAGCGTACCAGCACCTGGCGATCGTTCTCGGAAATCCCACCTAAATCGCACTTGAGTTCGACCGGCGCTAATTTATCCAGTTCGGCCTTTACATATTTCAAGGAAGATTTCGACTGCATCATTTTTTCTCCGCACTGAATCAGGGAAATACTTGCTAAAAAGATCACGGGTAAAATAGTCATGCATCTTTTTACCCGCGCGGGATTGATTAAAAACTGCATTCGGTTTACCTTTCTATTTTAACATTACACATTTAGCTAACTGGCTCTGTTGTCCCATCCGGAATTGAAAAAAATAAATTCCGGAGGGCTGGCTAATTGGTTGCCAGCGAATGGTTTGGCGCCCAGGATTCAGATCAGTGAGCACGAAATGGTCCACCGCCTCACCATTCAGGTTATAGACCGTCACTTCGAGGGGAGTCGTTCGGAACACATCAATTAAAAAACTTATGAAATTATTGAAAGGATTGGGGAAATGCCCGACGAGCGAAAACTTGTCGGCCTTGGAGTTAGCAGCAGCGGGAGCGACCCCGGTTTCAATAAAATTGAAGACAAAATCGTCGAGGTAGATCGTTCCGGTGTCTTTCTTAGTATCGGCAGTCTCAGCCAGATAGATTTTCGTCCACTTGATGGGGTAATTCAGCACTGCCGAAGGATTCGCCCAACTGGGGATGGCATCCTTTAGTTGGACTTCGATGCGCCGCCAAGAGTTCGTCCAGTCAACGCCGGGCGTCGCGGGGGTGAGGTCTACTAAAAATTTTTCATTGTCCCGGTCGGTGAACTCACTCCTTAACCAATGTCCCCGACCGTCGCCATATACCCAGAGTTCGAAGGAAGTCGGTTCGCCAGATATGGGAATTGCACAGTTCAGGTAAAGTGCACTCGTCCCACCGGTTGTCAGGTAATAGTGAAGTTTACCGGATGTTGCTGGTGAAATATGCAGATTTGAGGCGAGGGTGAAACTGCATTGGGAAAGATCGACACGGGTGCCACTTAGCGACCATTGGGCGACAGAAGAGAAGTCGTCAAAGTTCAGCGAAGCGGAACCTCCAACCTGAACAATGACGCTGTCGGTGATATTGCGATACGATACTTTAATGTAGCTATTGCCCCGGACCAAAGCGGTAAAAAGGCCGGAGGCAGAAATTGTTCCGACGCTATCCAGAACCGTCCAGGTGAAGTCACTTTGATTCAAGGGCACAATGTTTCCAAAACCTTCGTAAGCCGTAGCGGTCATCTGCTGTTGATCACCAACCTTCAGGACGACAACACTCGGTTCGATAATGATCTTGTTGACGGTGGTAACATGGACGCTGACTGAATCACGAATATCACCGACCGTAACCCAAACCCACCCGGAGCCTGTATCGGAAGCGGCAGAAAAGAGTCCGGTAGCGGTTATTGAGCCGATCGTAGAATCACAAGCCCAGGTTGCGGTACCAGCCGGCACCGCGACATTATTCCAGTATTCGTCAAAACCTGCTAATGCAAATTGTTGCTGTCGTTCGTACAGGAGGTAGTTCTGGCGGGGCGTAATGCGAAGATGATTCAGCGGAGAAGTTGGTGCGGTGCTGACCAGTAACAGGGCATTGGCAACCGATCTCTCACCGCCAGCATCCGAAGGGCTGTTTTTCACCTGGTTGCGCACCACCATAGTCGAAGAACCACCACCGTCAAGGTTCACGCCACGATAGACATTCCATTCCAACATGTAATCCGCCAATTCGTAGAGCGACATGCCCACACTGAAGCCGGGTTGTCTCCCGTCTACTACAAAAAAGTAGAGCTTCGTTGTATCCTGATTAAAACCCACTGCCGTCCGCGGATGTCGATCGGTGGAAAAACTGCCGTCCGGTACATCTCTTATACCGTTTCTGATTATGGTTGGATTGCCCCCGATCAGTTCACGGATGGGTTGCGTGACAGGTGTTAATTGCATAAGCATGCGAATCGTGTCTCCTACGAAACAATACAGGTCAAGATAATCCTTCATCGTCCCATGCCCGGATAAAATCACGCCATTTTTCGGGATCAAGTTATTTCCGTGACCGGTCGCTCCGATGCTGTCTTTGGCAGTCACGACCAATGTTATGGTATCATTGACGATGGGATTCGTAATGTAGTGCGTGGTGATTTCGGTACCATAATAGTTGGTCTGAGTACGGTCGCCGAAAAATTTATTGTAGACAATGAGTTGGTTTTCACCGCGGGCTTCGTTGATGCCGTGAATAGTGGCGGGGAAATTGTCTTCCGATAATAATTTACCGGTAAAAGATGTGACTGCAATGAAAAGTTCATCAAGCTGCGCACAGCCAAAAACCTCACGGGCAATAGGTCGGTTGAGTAACACTCCTTCACAGACCTGAGCATTGGTCGGAATTCCTCCGGAAAGATAGAAATCGCCGTTGATCGCACCGACGACGCGGTGCCCTTCCTGATCATGGCGCTTGGCCATCGCCGAGGTCTTTTCATAGCCAGCCAGCAGATCGTTGGCTTTGGCGGTCTGAAGGTGCAACCAAGGATTAGTCAGGTCAATTTCCAGCACTTGGAAATGCCAGGGTCCGGCCACACGATATTCATGATGGTGTATGACTCCGGGTCCGACTGGTGTACTTTCCCGGATGTCCGCAAAACCTAAGTGTAAAAAACTCAGGCTAGTCAGTACAAAAAGACATTTTTTCCGCATACCGGTTACCCTTTCAGAAAATAAGACTGCCTTATAAATATTTTTCTACCCAAATTTGAAGCAGGTGAATGATAGTCTCGATGGCTTTTTGTATATCCTGCACCGCGATCCATTCGCGCTTGCTGTGGAAATTATGCCCTCCCGTGAAAATGTTTGGCGTCAGCAATCCCATGAAACACAGCTTGGCTCCATCCGTTCCACCACGAATCATGTGGGTCTGAGGGGTCAGTCCGGCGCGACGCACGGCTTCCAGGGCGTACTCGACTACCTGGGGATATTCGGCGAGCTTGACGAGCATGTTTTTGTAGGATTCCTTAATCTCAAGATCGACACGTGCACGAGGGTGTTTTTGAGCGATTTCGTTCCGAATTGCCTCCAATCGCTCTGCACGAGTCTGGAGGCCGGTCTCGGTGAAATCGCGGATCAGGATTTTGATGGTGGTTTTCTCGACGCCACCCTCGATAACGTAGGGATGCAGGTAGCCTTCGCGTTTTTCAGTGGTTTCCGGGCTTGGCTCCTGATCTAACAAATTGACGATTTCCGCGGCGATTTTCAGGGCATTGACCATTTTATCCTTGGCATAGCCAGGATGGACGTTGATGCCGGTGATGATGTAGGTTGCGGCGCTGGCGTTGAAGGTCTCGTTTTCGACTTCGCCGGGATTCTCGCCGTCAATAGTATAGGCAAAGTCAGCGCCGAATTTTTGTACATCAAAGTGCAGTGTACCGGCACCGACTTCTTCATCGGGAGTGAAGCCGACGCAGATTTTTCCGTGTCTGATTTCTGGATGGTGGACGAGATAGTCCAGAGTGCTCATGATCTCCGCGATTCCGGCTTTATCATCGGCACCGAGCAAGGTGGTCCCATCAGAAGTTATAATATCGTTCCCAATGTGGTTCATTAGCGCCGGATTTTCAGCGATATTTAACACTACAGTCTGATCACCCGGCAGGAGGATATCTCCACCCTTGTAAGACTTGTGCCAGATCGGTTTGACATTGGCGCCTGATACCTCCGGTGAGGTATCAAGGTGGGCAATTAATCCTACAGTGGGAATACGCTGAGCCTGATCAGGCGGAAGGTTTGACGGCAGAGTCGCCATGACGATACCGTAATCATCCATTCCGGCATCACTTAGCCCCAATTCTTTTAATTCCCTGACTAAAAGACGGGCTAAATCCTTTTGTTTTTCGGTGCTGGGGTAGCGCTCTTCGACCCCTTCTTGGGACTGCGTATCAATTTTGACATAACGGAAAAAACGTTCGAGCATTTGATTGACCATGTATTCACCCTTTACATAAAATATTGCTACTATGATAAAATAGCAATTATTCAGCACAATGTGTATATTTTATTGAAGAATGAGAATAGCGGAGCATTTTTGAAGATTCTGATTAAATCCGAATGTCAAACCGAGTATGAGGCAAGATCAGTCCGTCAGGGGAGTGAGCGCATTTCTGTATTCAAAGGAATAGGGATAAGTTTGTAGCACGAGGGCACTATGGACGAACAAGAACAAAGCTTAAACGAAGACCTGCAGCATTTTAAAACCGAACAAGAGAAAATCCGCAACATCATCGGACAAATCGGCGGACATGATTCGATTAAAAGAGATTGGTTTATCAATATCGTTTTTATCGTTGCCATCGTGGGTCTGGTTCTTTTTGACCTTTTTCGTCGGGTGTTTGATATCGAACTGTCTCTGCCGCCGCTTTTTTCATTAGAAATTGGTATACTGCTTATCTCGCTGAAAATTATCTGGATGCTGTATAAACAGACCAAAGTTGAACATTTCCAGTTCTGGATACTAAGCTCGATAGAATTCCGTCTGAATGATTTGACCAGACGACTGCAGAAAATCCAGGATTTCCTGAAAAATGAGTAAATCTCAATGCGACTCTGGACTCTTCATCCGCAATATTTAGATGCCAAGGGCCTTGGCGCAGTCTGGCGGGAAGCGCTGCTTGCCCGACAGGCGCTATCAAACAGAACGAGCGGGTATCGCAATCATCCGCAACTGGAACGTTTTAAAGCAGTGGGGCATCCGGAAGCCGCAATCAACTTGTACTTAACAGGGATTTGGGAAGAAACTCATCGGCGAGGCTACCATTTCGATCGGGGAAAAATTAAATCCGATTTGCACCACGTGACCATCACCGAAACCAAAGGGCAGTTGTTGTTTGAATGGCAGCACTTACTCAGCAAATTGCAGAGACGGGCGATTGCACGGTACCATGAATTAAAACATATCCAGCAACCTCTGCCCCATCCGCTGTTCTGCATCATTCCGGGTGCGGTCAGAATCTGGGAGAAGGGAGCGTAATATGATTCGTAACGGACTGATTAAGGTATTAATTGCTCTTCTTGTCGTTGTTTTTATCATTTTTTTACCACAGAAAATTTACAAACCTCCACAATGGGAAAAGGTCGCGGATGGTCTCGAATTCCCCGAAGGTCCGGCGTGGGATGGCGTAGGGACACTTTTCGTTTCTGATTGCTACGGTAAATGGATTGCACAGATTTATAACAACAAAATCGACACCTTATTGACGTTCGGAGCAAATACTGGTCAAGGCAACAATCCTAACGGGCTATGTCATTTTCGCGGCGCGTTGTACATCTGCGATTTTGGGCAAGGTCAAATCCTGAAGTACACCGATAAAAATCTAATTCAGCCCGTCGCTTCCGGCATCCAGGGACGGCGATTTAATCGTCCCAACGATCTGATAATCAGCGACGACAGTACATTGTATTTTACTGATCCAAATAGTTACGATTGCCAGCATCCCGACGGTTTTGTATATCGGGTTAACCTAGGGAATGGTAGAGTTGAGCCGCTGATCAGCGGAATTGCTTATCCCAACGGTCTGGCGCTGTCCAATGATGGCAAATACTTGTTCATCAGTGAATCCGCCTGTCAGCAAATCCTTAAATTTGAACTTTCTGGAGACAGTGTAGGCAATAAGGAAATTTTTATCACCCTGCCTGGTGGAGATCCGGATGGTATCGAATTTGACCGCGCAGGAAATTTATACGTCGCTCATTTCGGCGGTGGTTGCGTTTATGAAATCAATCCTCAGGGCGCAATCGTTCAACGCTGGGTAACTCCCGGTCGTAAACCCACCAATCTGGAATTCGGCGATCGGGATCGGCGGACGCTTTTTCTGACCGAAGTGGAAACGGGAGCGATATACCGAATGCGGCTGAAGACCAGAGGGAATAAACGGGGCATATAGCAGTGGCCAAATCTGCTGAACTATCCGATAATACCGCAAGCCGGATCTCATTAGTTTTTTTCCTGAATCTGGGATTTACCCTCGTTGAATTCGCCGGGGGCATCTGGATGAACAGCTTAGCGATTGTTTCTGATGCTTTACACGACACCGGAGATAGTTTAATTCTGGGCTTGTCCTGGTATTTCGAAAAAGTTGCCCGGCGGAAGGGCGATATGCGTTACACCTATGGTTATCGTCGCTATTCATTGTTAGGGGCGGTCGTAAACACATTCGTAATGATCAGCGGAGCGTTGCTAATCATTTATCATGCTGTTCCACGTCTCACGCATCCCGGAGTGCCGTATGTTAATGGCATGATCGTTCTGGCTCCTTTGGGTGTATTGATGAACGGTTATGCTTTCCTCAAAATCCGCGGTGGGAGGAATTATCAGCACCAAATCCTTTCCTTGCACTTGTTAGAAGATGTACTCGGTTGGTTACTGGTTTTGGTGCTGGCAGTGATCCTGAAATTCACTGATTACTATTTTCTCGACCCGTTATTATCCATGATAATTAGTGGCTATATCCTTTACAATGTCATGCGGAATCTGAGTAAGACGCTGGCGGTTTTTCTGCAGTCAGCACCGGACACCATTAACAACACCGAAATTATCGCCCAACTATCCCGCCTGCCAAAAGTGCAATCGGTGCATGACACACACATCTGGTCATTGGATGGCGAGAGACACGTGCTTACTACGCACGTCATCGTAAACGAAGACACGAGCAAGGACGAAATCCTCACGATCAAGGCGAGAATAAAGGCTTTTGCCAATCAATTTCGGTGCGAACATATTACGGTCGAGATTGAATATAACGGTGAAGATTGCACGATGGAAAAAGGCAATCAAACATCGCTGATCGAATAACCGAAACCGAAAATATTAATCGCTTGCGAAACGAAGTAACAACAGGCGGTATGGAAATATTTACAGATATTGATTCCGCCTTACAACTATTTGCACTTAGGATAAGTCTAAAGAGTTGATGGAAGACGAACTTCTCATTGAAAAATTTAAACAGGGCGATCGGCAGGCTTTTAACACCTTGATATGGCGCTGGGAAAAGCCGATTTACAATTTCATCCTGCGTTATATTGGCGATAGCGATCAGGCCAAAGACCTGCTTCAAATGACTTTTATCCGTGCTTATAAATCGCTCAATAAACTTAACGATCATGCTAAGTTCTCCAGTTGGTTGTATCAGATTGCGTTGAATCAATGCAAAGACCATTTCAAAACCCGGAAGGTCGAACGACTGGATTGTTTGGAAATCGTAGATGAAGAGCATGACCATCATTCAAAAAACATTGTTCCGATTGATCCATCCGATCCACCGGAACGCTATCATCATTATCATAATACGGTCCACGTACTTCAAAAGGCATTAATGCTGATTCCCGAGGAACAGCGGGTAGTCATCATTATGAAAGAATATCACGGTTTGAAGTTTCAGGAAATCGGGGAAATTCTACAGGTCCCCATTAACACTATCAAAGCACGTATGTACTATGGTCTGAGTGCCCTGCAAAAGGTATTCAAACAATGGGGACTCGACCGGGAGGATTTTGGCTATGAATTGTGAAGAATCCAGAAACCTGATCATTGATTATCTTTATCAGGAACTGAATCCGGAGGATCGGGTCAGATTCGAGAAGCATTTAGCGAGTTGTTCCGCCTGCTGGTCGGAGTTGTCTGAGTTAAAGAAAGTCCGCACGACTCTTGGTCAGTATCCGGATGAAGATCCGCATCTCAAATTGACGTTTGTGACAGAGAAAAAACCGATCTGGTGGAAAATGGGTGAAAAAATCCGGTCCTATAAAGTTATTCACAATCTCGCCTGGGTCGCCGCGGGATTCCTGATTTTATTATCTATCGCGAATCTGCATATCTCGCTGAAAGACGGTAATTTTAATCTGCAGATGAGTCTACTGCCGTCACGGTCAATCGCCCCGGGTACGGCCCAGCTCAGCAGTAGTGAAATGGAGCGACTGAAATCAGAAAATAGTGCCATGCTCGTCAATCTTTTGGAAGATTATGCCCGTCGGGAAAAAACCGAGCGCGCCGTACTGCTCAGTGAATTGTACCGGGATTTTGAAACCAAGCGCCAGGAAGATTTAAAACTCGTTTCCTATGCGATGGAACAAGTCCATGTCGGTGCTCAGCAACGCTTCAGTGAGAACGAAGAGGCGCTCAATGCGCTGATCCGCTATGTCAATTTCCAATCTCGACAGGAGCGCTGACATGTCATTTCCGGAATGGGCCAGGCCTTTTTTCTCAAAGACAAACAAATACTCAACGATATTATTTATTATCTTGGGAGGTAAATAATGGGAAAAATAAACAATCGCGATTTTTTAGTCGTACCGTTCATCGGGTTACTGATCATTATGTTGGTGTTTACGGAAAAACTCCTGCCACAAACGCCGGGTGCAGTTGAGAAGCAAGAAAAAATAAAAAGCGAAATTTCCATCCTTGAAAGTATTCTTGATGATTTGATTGTTCGGCAGAGTCCACTCTGGTTCAAATTTAACGACCATGTCAATGGTGCCTACCTGGACGGTTTTGGCTTACTTTTCGATGTCGAAAGCTACGGTGTTTACGATTTGTCGAATCGGATTCTGCGTCAGATTGTCGAAATCCCGTCGCCGCCCCCGGTGCCTGAGTTGATCGACCCTGAAGCAGATTATTCCGCCCAAAAGAAAATCGAGGAGAAAATTAAACAACAGGAAATCGAGCGAAAACGATTGGCCGTCATCGAGAGCAAATCGGTCACCGAGAAGCTCAACGAAACAAAAGACCTGCTGATGAAATTTTTCCTGGATTATGCTACGACGGTGAAAACCCTGCAACCTGAAGACCAGATTTGCGTCAATATCCGTATCACAGCTGACCAGGATTACGGGTTCGCTGTCAAGGAAAAAATCCCAACCCAGGTGCGCGCCTGTGCCAAAATAAGCGACCTGACCAAATACCGGCAAGGTAAAATGACAGATGACGTAATCAAGACAAAAATTAACATTGACGAAAAATATGATAATTTAGGCGACAAAGATATCCAGATTATGGAAAGCATATTCAACTCAGTGCTAAGTAAACGCTTTGGGAAAAAGATGACGGCAGTCAGTGGTTCTACGCGGGGCTGGTACCTCAATCAGTTCGGCGTAATCTTTTTTATTCCCGTTGGTAGTCTCGATTTGGGATGGGTTGGCCTGGAAAGGAATATGGAACGCGTAGAGGAAATGCTGAAAAAAGCAGAACGTCACCTCAGGGAGACCGAAGAAAAAATGCGTCAAAAAGAGCTGACTTTAAATACCTGGCAACCCTATGATAGTCTAAAGATTGTTGTGGAACCACAACTTCGGAAACAACAGATCGCAATCAAAGATTCCACTATAAATTTGGTCAAGGATGATGTTGTGGAAGTTCTAGGTAACTATGGTCATACTCTGAAAAACGTCAAAGATAACGAATGGATCATGATTGCAGTGGAATTGGGTAACCGGTTGATCGGACAGACCAGTGAACGCTTATATATCAAGGTCAGAAAGGCTGACGTTCTACGCTACAGCCGGGAGCAAATCGGTCTTGATTCCTTTAAGAAAACCATTGTCATGTGGCAGGGGTAAAATCCAACTTACGAATTAAATCAAGGGACAGCTAGGCTGTCCCTTTTTTATTTGCGGCTTGCGGATATTCCCTGATCTGGGCTTTATAGAGAGTCCGCAGATTAAGAAAAAACGGGTGATAAAGTTCCGACCTGAAATCAGGGAATGCCCAAGGGTAGGGCAGGAAGCGCCCTTTTTCGTAGTGCAAGGCCAGATCAGCGTAAATTCCATGGGCCAGGTAAATTTTATGGATGCCATACTTTGCCGAAGCCAGTACCACTTTATCAAAATCAACATAACCGACATCTAAGTTGACGCGACGCTGACCTTCGACGGCAAGATCGATTTCAATCTGGTTAGTGCGGATTTTCGAGGGCGCCAGATCGTCGGGTAGTCGTAAGGGTTGAAAGGCCAACAAGCGACGCCAGATCGGCCTCCCCATTTCCGCGTGGTAATAATCTGTCACATCAAATGAAAAATCAGCACTGATCAAGTCGGTAGCGCCAAACTGTTTTTCCAATAAGGTACAAGCGCGACGCAATCGGTCGGGATCAGAGAATAGAGCCGCGACAAAGAATTTGACTGGTTTGGGAGAAATCGTTTGCATGTTATATTCTGAGATTCGTTTACGGATGCAAATTTCGTTTATTGGGGATCAATATCAAAAAGGGTTGTCAAGCGAAGTCGGAGAAGTCTGGTATGGTTGTTTTAAACCAATTGCCTCTTTGCCGGAAAAATCTTTATATTCCTGCGCAGTAAAAGTATCATATGAATAAACCGGCTGATAGTAAAATCAATTGACGGAAATATGGGAAAGTCCCGCACCACCTGGATCAAAGTCTTCATCTTTACCATCTTGGCGGGGATAATTTTATATTGGGGCTTTCAGCAAATTCAGGCCCGTCTACCGCGTAAACTCGTCAGTATCATATTGCCTACCAGGATTAAAGTCATGACTTATGCGATTAATTATGGCAACGGCAATGACGGGATTCATTCTTTGCCACGGATCGCCAAAGTAATTCGTTCGGAATCACCCCACCTGGTTTGTCTGAACAATGTAGATTACAAAACCAATCGCGCCATGAACGAAGAGCAGGCGCGCAGGTTGGCGGCTGACCTGGGGATGAATTTTACATTCGCGCGCAACAGCAGTCTGGACGGAGGTTGGACGGGGAATGCCATTCTGTCGGAATTCCCGATAGAATTTGCCGAAAATAAAATCTATAAGGAAGGATACAGCCGCGAAACTAAAAGCCTCCTGCATATCATTATTCGCAAAGGCGAACGGCGCTTGCACTTTTTTGGTACCGAACTGAGCGCCGATTCCCTGCGAAGCGCCAATCAGATCAAGGAGCTGTTGGATTTCGTTTTTGACTGGGGCAGTGAGGATCCGATCATTATCTGTGGTAATTTTAATTTAAGGCCGACTCATCGTCGGATACATGAAATGGCCTATTATTTCAATGATGTCGGACTGTATTTAAGGGATAAACCTGCAACCTGGCCGGCTCAAAATCCACAGACTCGCTATGATTACATCTTCATTAACAAATTATTATTGCCAGTCGCCATTTCTATTCCAGATAACGAGCTGACGCAACTGGCCTCGACTCATCTGCCGGTTGTCGCCCAGTTAAAATTTGTGGAATAAATATTTTTTATTGATAAATCAAGGAGATTCGAGTATGCAATATGGTTTTTTAAACCAATTAGGAATTAGAGAAATTAATCCCGGTGCCACAACAGGCGGGGCAGATGGCTGGTTAAAAACGCGCGGCAAAGAGCTTATTAGCGTTTCACCGATTGATGGAAAGCCGATTGCGAAAGTGACTCAGGCCAGTCGTGAAGATTATGAAATTGTAATTGAAAAAGCGCGTCGGGCTTTTCTGCAATGGAGTATGTGGCCCGCCCCGCGACGCGGACAGGTCGTGCGGGAAATTGGTGAAATTTTACGCGATCACAAGGAAGCATTGGGACAGCTGGTGACCCTGGAGATGGGCAAAATTAAGGCCGAAGGATTGGGCGAAGTACAGGAAATGATTGACATCGCGGATTTTTCGGTAGGACAGAGCCGCATGTTGTACGGCTTATCCATGCATAGTGAGCGTCCGCGCCACCGGATGTACGAACAATGGCATCCATTGGGAGTGGTAGGGGTCATTACGGCTTTCAATTTCCCCGTGGCGGTCTGGTCATGGAATTCGCTCTTGGCGGCGGTCTGTGGCGATGTGATTGTGTGGAAACCCAGCTCCATCACGCCCCTCACGGCGATCGCAGTTCAGAATATCATCGCCCCTGTTATCGATAAATATGAAATAGCCGGAGTATTCAATCTGGTAATTGGCAAAGGTTCGGAAGTCGGCGAAGCTATGGCTCAGGATCGCCGTATCCCATTGATTAGTATGACCGGTAGTACGGAAATGGGGATCCGGATCGGAGAAGCCGTCGGTAAACGCTTGGGGCGTACAATCCTCGAACTCGGCGGAAACAACGCCATCATCATCGCTGAGGACGCCGACCTTGATCTGGCTCTGCGCGCAACGCTTTTCGGCGCAGTGGGAACGGCCGGACAACGCTGTACATCCACGCGGAGAATTATTATCCAAAACAAGGTGAAAAAGCAGTTCACTGAACGGCTGGTCAAGGCCTACCAGCAGGTAAAAATTGGCAATCCCCTGGAAGACGGGGTGCTAATGGGGCCGGTAGTTGAACCCGGGGCTATCACAGCGCTTGAAAATGCCATCGCCGAATGCCGAAAAGCTGGCGGACGCCTGCTCTGCGGTGGGGAACGTTTGACAATTCCCGGTCTCGAGGGTGGCTACTACGTCAGCCCGGCAATAATGGAAGCCAGTAATGATTATCCGATCGTCAAAGAGGAAACTTTCGCTCCCCTGCTGTACATAATCAGTTACGAAAATATTGATGAGGCGATTGCCATACAGAACGATGTTCCACAAGGTCTGAGTTCGGCTATTTTTACACGTTCCCTGCATCAGGCCGAGCAATTTCTGTCGACCTGCGGGTCCGATTGCGGCATCGCAAACGTCAATATCGGAACGTCGGGGGCTGAAATCGGTGGTGCGTTCGGGGGCGAAAAAGAAACCGGCGGCGGACGCGAATCAGGTTCGGATGCTTGGAAACAGTATATGCGCCGGCAGACCAATACGATCAACTGGAGCAAAGACCTACCATTGGCGCAAGGCATTAAATTTGACGTGGATTGACAATAACTGATTGCACATTATCTATATTGCATGGTGAGTAAGCAATCCCGTCGGGCAGTTTGGTATGCTGGAATCAGTTAAGACCATGACGAGCGGCGTATTATACCTCGTTGCCACACCGATCGGGAATCTTGGCGATATCACGTTGCGCGCCTTAGAAATACTGAAAACCGTGGATCTGATAGCCGCGGAAGACACCCGCCGCACGACTATTTTGTTGCACCATTATAATATCAAGAAATCCTTGATCAGTTATTATGAAGAGATTGAGGAACGTCGGAGTGGAGAGTTATTAGTTAACTTATTAAATGGCAATAAGATCGCTCTGGTTACGGATGCCGGAACTCCGCTGTTGAGTGACCCGGGCTACCGTCTCGTCGAAAAGGCTATCCGACAGGGTGTCCGCGTCGAAGCCATTCCCGGAGCGTCCGCCATATTAACCGCCTTGAGTGCTTCGGGATTAGCCACCGACCGTTTCGTGTTTGAAGGCTTTCTGCCCCGGAAAAAGGGACGTCAGACGAGGTTGAGGGAACTGGCCTGCGAACCGCGGACGATTGTACTGTTCGAAGCCGCCAACCGCTTGCTCAAAACCCTGCAAGAATTGGTCGAATATTTCGGTGACCGGCAGGCAGTCTGTGCGCGGGAGTTGACTAAAATTCATGAAGAATATCGCCGCGGGAAGCTGAGCGATATTTTGGCGTACTACTCAAAAAAAACTCCTAAGGGTGAGATTGTGATTGTTATGGCAGGGAAATCCAAAACCACACTGATTAATCCTAAGTTCTCTCAAGTTAAATGAATAGTTCAAGTTCGTCACGCCAGACCACCGTCGCACTTGTCAGATGCTCGAGTTATGAAAATAACGAAGTTGAGCAAGTAGTCAGACGGGGTATTGATCTGTTGGGAGGAGTGCGGCAATTCGCGCGGTACGGTGAAAAAATACTGCTGAAACCGAATTTGCTGAACGCCCGTCGTCCAGAGTTAAATGTAACCACGCATCCCGCAGTTATCCGAGCGGTTGCTCAGACGTTAAAGGATGCAGGGATAGCAGTTAGTATCGGTGATTCCCCTTCCCGGGGGCGCCTGGAGGAGATCTACCGAATTACAGGAGTCAGGGATTTAGCCGCGGAACTGAATCTGATAATTGCCGATTTTGATCACGGAAAAACAGTCTCATTCCCTGACGGGCGGCAAAACAAACAATTTTTTATTGCGGAAGGTGTATTGGCGGCAGATGGTCTGATCAATCTACCAAAATTCAAGACTCATCACCTGACCCGCCTGACCGCAGCGGTCAAGAATCTGTACGGCTGCATACCTGGTCTGAATAAGCTGGAGTTTCATGTTCGTCTGCCCAGCGTCGAAGAATTTTCAAGGCTACTGGTGGATTTGAGCGCTTACTTAAAACCACGCCTCACTATTCTCGATGCGATTGAAGCGATGGAAGGTAACGGACCGGGTAGTGGTACGACTCGGAAAATGAATCTGATTGCGCTTTCTGTTGATCCTGTGGCGCTGGATTCGGTCATGTGCCACCTGGTTGATTTGTCGCCGGAAATGGTCAGGACAAACTATTATGGCGAGCAATTCGGTTTAGGAATCAGTGACCTGAGCCGTATTCGACTAATTGGAGATGCCGCGGAGGAGTTTATTCTCCCCGATTTCGATGTTCAGCGGGCGCCTACGATGCGGTTCAATTTAGCCTGGCGTTATCGGTTTTTAAAAAATTTCATTTCGCCCCGACCGGTGATTGACGATGACAAATGTCGCAAATGCGGCGATTGCGTAAACCAGTGTCCTCTGCAACCGAAAGCACTGCGGTGGTCAGATGAGGGAAAAAGTCGACCACCAGTCTACGATTATTCGACTTGTATTCGTTGTTTTTGCTGTCAGGAAGTCTGTCCCCATTCAGCCATTACGGTTGAGACGCCGCTGACCCTCAGATTGCTTGAATTCTTTTATCGCGTTTTCACCCGGAGTTGACATGTACGTTAAGTTTTATTTAGGGACTTCGGTGATAATGCTGGTTCTGGCCTTTATTCTGTACTATCAGGGCCGCTGGGCTCAAAGCCTCCTGCGCAGTATTGCCAGACATGATCTTTTTTTCATCCCCGGAGTGTTTGAAATCGCTTTGGCCCTTGGTACTTTGTATTATCGGAGTTCTGCCTTTTTAAAATGGTTTCCCTATCTGACCGGGCTGTTACTTTTTGCCGACGGAATACTTTACGTGGCGGCATCGCATCGACTAAAAGACAACTTTGTTCTATTTATCGAGGGTGAGCCGCGACAGCTCCGGCCCTTTGCGATCATCACCTTTTTATTAGCGTTTGGTTATTTTTTTTCCGGTTTTAAATTAAAGTGACTTTTTTCGGAGATTTCGCGATGCGCATAAGCAAATGGTTACGGATCGGTTTGCCCTTCTTAGGTTTTATACTGCTGGTCAATTGCGAAAGGCGGCACCTCATCCTACAGCCGACTAAAGACGATGGTAGTTGGTTTGTACTCTCAGAACGCAACTTACCTACCCGACCTCAACACCTGCATCATGCCCGGCGTTACGGACGTCGGGTTTGTGGTTTTAATTATTTTGTCCTTAAAGGGATTGATAAAGTACAGGCGACGGCCCCGGACGGGGGAGGTTATTTCACCGGCAAGGACGCCAAACCGACTGAGTCACCGATCGGCTATGAACTGCAGCTGTTTGGGAAACCCCTGCTGGCTCCGCCACGCTCAACCAGCTACTGCAGTGGGGCGACGTATGGCGCCTTTATCGAAGCTATGAATCTGCTCTATCCCGGTGGTGAAGATAGTTTGAAGTTCGATCAGTACGAAGCCTTGCGCATGCAGGAAATTGACGGCGGACGGCGTGAAGATGGCATCAAGTTCTGGGGCCACTGGAACGCGGATGGCTTCGGTAACCATTTTGCCTTGTGGCAATATTCAGGAATGGGTCGCGAAATCAAACCAGCTAACGCCCGTCCAGGCGATTTTCTCAATATTTCCTGGAAAAAGGGTGGCGGACATTCAGTGATCTTTCTCGGTTGGTACAAATCTAAAAAAGGGGAAAAATCTTTAGTTTACTGGTCAAGCCAGAAAGCCACCAACGGCTATGGTGATCAGGTGATACCACTAGAACGTATAGCCAATATCAAGATTATCCGCCTGACAAACCCCGAAAAAGTCTTTAGTTTTAATCCGGGGACCCTGGTTACTACTCGTGTTCCCGGTGACGTGATTAATTTTAAATAGAGGACTCGATTATTTATGAAGCGAATTTCGTCTTGCCTTATCATTTTGGTTATGATGTATGGTGCAGTTCAAGGTCAGATCCTTGCCCGTGACAAGTACGCTAAAAAATATATCAAACAAGCCAATCTGATTTATCTGCCGCTGAAGTCCGCCCCATTTCCGCATCCCATGCGTGCTGAAGGATATACTTATCACGATCAGTTTTTCCCGCCCGCACAACATTACCAGGATAATACCGTGCTGGTCATTTTCCCGAATTATTATCGAATTGCCGAAAAGGTTGACCTGATCTTTTTCTTTCATGGCTGGTGGAACAATATTGACAGCACTATTCAGACCTTTAACATTCTTGAACAATTCCTGCTGACTAAAAAAAATGCCTGGATTATCGTACCAGAAGTCGCCCGCAAGGCTCCTGACTCATTTGGCGGAAAGTTGGAAGACCCGCAGGGTTTTAAAAACCTGGTTAAAGATGTTTTGGATTTCATGCTCAGAGTCGGTCTGATAGAAAATACCGAAGTCGGCGACATCATCCTCGCCGGTCATAGCGGTGCTTATCAGGTCATTTCAGCCATCCTCGCTCAGGGAGGTTTAACGAATCAGGTTAAAGAAGTGTATCTATTCGACGCACTGTACGGACAAACGGAGCGATTCCTGACCTGGATTGAGAAATCCAATGGCAAACTGATCAATATCTATACAAAGGATGGCGGGACAAAATCCGAAACCGAAAGGCTTATGGCCACTTTAAACGAAAAAAAGATCGGATTTTTAAAGGTCTCAGAAGAACAGCTGAATGTTGATGGATTGAAAAATAACCGCTTGATATTCATTAATTCCCAATTGGGACACAATGAAGTGATCCATAAAAACAACAATTTGTACCGTTTTCTGGACGCCAGTATCCTGAAATCCGTCAATTGAAATAGTTAATAGGCCAGATCGCCAAGCTGATTTGGAATGAAAAATTGATCGCGTTTAAAAACGTATTGACTACGAATTTTTCTTATTATATATTAAACCTTAGTAACTCAGAAATGAACTACACAAATTAATAGACGAGGAACCGGCTTTTGAGGAGCAAGTGGATTGCGATAGGCATTGCGGTAATTCTAGGATGCAGTGCCGAATCCTGTGCTCACCGAAATCGCCAGGTTAACGAAGTCCCTGCCTGGGCTTACGACGCCGTCTGGTATCAGATTTTCCCCGAAAGGTTTTACAATGGGGATTCTACCAATGATCCCACACTTGCTTCTCTGCAGGGTACCTGGCCGTACGAGCCGCAAACCGCCTGGAAAATAATGCCCTGGACTGCCGAGTGGTACAAACTGCAACCATGGGAACAGACTAACAACCGCGGTTTTTATTACAATGCCCAGTTGCGGCGCTATGGCGGCGACTTGCAGGGAATCATTGACAAACTGGACTACCTACAGGATCTCGGGGTCAATGCGCTATATTTCAATCCGCTTTTTGAATCGGCTTCGGCGCATAAATATGGTGTGACGTTCTACCACCATATTGATAATAATTTTGGTCCGGATCCGCGCGGTGATGAAGCGATCTGGAGCCAGGAGAATCCCGCTGACCCGGAAACCTGGCGCTGGACGGAAGCGGATAAATTATTCCTCAGGTTGATCGAGGAAGCTCATCGCCGGCAGATAAAGGTCGTCATTGATGGCGTATTTAATCATGTCGGCATTCCGTTCTGGGCATTTCAGGACGTCTTAAAGTACGATCGGGCGAGCAATTATGCCGGTTGGTTTATTATTCATTCTTTCGATGATCCCGGCACCGCCAAGAATGAATTTGTTTATCAGGGTTGGAACGATATTCCCGATCTGCCGGAAATCAGGGAAAATAAAGACGGCCCACCGCCTGACTTTAAAGCGCATATTGCGGCGATTGTCAGGCGCTGGGGTGATCCAAATGATGATGGCGATGCTTCCGACGGCGTCGATGGTTGGCGTTTGGATGTCGCAGAAAAGGTGACCAAAAGTTTCTGGCGTGAATTCCGGGGCTGGGTCAGGGACATTAATCCGGAGGCGCTTCTGATCGGCGAAATCTGGTGGGAAGATTTTCCCAAGAATAAAATGTTCAATGCAAGCGAGTGGTTGCGCGGAGATATTTTTGACGGAGTAATGAACTACCGGTTTGCCGATGCGGTTTTAAAGGCCGTTGTTGATGTACCAGGCCTTTCTCCTTCGCAATTAAATAGCGCATTGGGAGAAATAAGACAACAATATCCGCCGCATGCGCAGTTCATTTCCTGGAATCTGATGAATTCGCATGATACCGAGCGCCTAGCCTCAATGGTTGCTAATCCCAATCGGTGGCTTGACCATGCCTGCAATTTGCAATATAATCCGGAATTCAACATTGACCGGCCGAACAGAAACCAGATCCGGATTCAGAAACAAATTCTAGTGTTTCAATACACGTATGTAGGTACTCCTCATATATTTTACGGCGATGAAGTTGGAATGTGGGGTGCTGATGATCCCGATTGCCGGAAACCAATGCTCTGGGAAGAATTTACCTATGAACCGGAGCAGGTAACTCCTTTTGGGTATCGCAAATATTCCGTTCCTGTTTCCGCGGACCTGGAACTAAAAAATTTTTACAAATCTCTGATAAATTTGCGCCAATCTCATCCGGCTTTGCGGCGTGGGAAATATCGGACAGTTCTGACGGATGATAAAAAAAGGATATTTGTATTCGAGCGCTTAACGCGGGATGAGATCATTCGGGTAGTCCTGAATCTGTCTGATAAATACTGGAATGTCAGTGCCAGTGAGTATCTGACATCGGAACCTCATAAATGGCGATTGGTCTTGAGCGTTAATGATGAAGAAGGTCAGCGCCTGACGCCCCGCTGTGCGCGGGTTTATTTAAAGGAAAAATGAGCAATCACGAGAGGTTAGCAATGAAAGGTTGGCAGTGTGGTTTAATCCTGATCGTCGGGTTTGGTTTAGGGCAAATTGGGAATGCCGGGACTACCGGTAAACTGACCGGGCTGGTCATGGATGGGAATACCGGACAACCGCTCATGGGTTGTAACATAATCTTAGAAGGCACTTACTCGGGCGCCGCGTCTGATTACGACGGACGCTACATTATCTTGAATATTCCACCTGGAGAATATAGGATAAAAGCGCAGATGATCGGATACCAGACGCGGATCGTCGAAAAAGTGATCGTCTCAGTTGACCTGACCACGACGATCAACTTCGAGATGCGCACGCAGGTATTAGAAGGCGAGGAAGTGGTGGTCACCGCGGAACGCAAGATGATCGTCAAGGACATGACTGCTACCGCCTCTCACATGCAGGCCGAAGAGCTGGAATCTTTGCCGATAACCGAGGTCTCGGAAGCCCTGGAAATGCAGGCCGGATACGTAAACGGCACCCTGCGCGGTGGGCGGAAGGGGGAGGTCGCCTACCTGATTGACGGGGTCCCGGTGACGGATAGTTACGACCGGGGAACGGTCATCGACATCAATAAAAATATGATCCAGGAGCTCCAGGTAATTTCAGGTGCTTTCAACGCCGAATATGGTAAAGTTATGTCGGGTATCGTAAACATCACCACTAAACAGGGTAGTAACAAATTCGGCGGTTCAGGCGAAGTTTATTTTGGCGATTTCCTCAGTACCCATGATCACATTTTTGACAATATCAACGAATTCAATCCATTGAATATCCGTAATTATGAACTCAGTTTATTCGGCCCCTTGCTGAAAGACCGCCTCTTCTATTATTGTGATGTGCGCAAGATTTACTTCGGGGGCTGGTACCAGGGACAGCAACGCTTCGAACCAGTGGCCGTGGGCATGGTAGATACCTCCAACAATTTGATCTTGTGGGATTCGACGGCGATGCTGGGCAATAATAAGTGGGTCAATTTAAACTGGAACGATAAAATTTATCTGCAGAGTCAGATTATTCTGCGTCTGTCCAATCGCAGTAGCATTTATTATAGTCTGTTTTACGATGACAAGGACTATCAGGATTATGATCGTGAGTTCAAATATAATCCCAAGGGTTTGCTGAAGAAAAACCTGACCGGTGTGACTCATTTGGTCAAGTTTCAGCAGCAGTTGAGTCCGAAAACTTTTTATACTTTAGCCGGTTCATATTATTACCGTAAGTATACCGGTCGCCTTTCGCCAAAGAACGCCTACGACGATTCCACGACTTATGTCCATCCCTATTATTTGGTGCAGTTTCCCTATCAGTTTCATGTCGGAGGCACCCAAAATGACCACGAGTACCGCAATTCGCAGACCCGGTTGGTGAAATGGGATATGACTTCCCAGGTCAATCCGAAACATCAGTTGAAAGCCGGATTCGAAGTTCGTCAGCACGACCTGTCCTTACGCAAGTTTACGGTACGTCCTGCTTTGGGTGAAAATTACGTGGATGTCGCCTCCGGGATGGATATTCCGACGACCTTCAGCCCTTATATTCACCCGACGATACTGCCGGATAGTACAATTTATTCCAGTTATTATCGGCATCAGCCCCACGAGCTGGCTTTTTACCTCCAGGATAAGATGGAATTCACCGAACTGATTGTCAATATCGGCTTCCGGATCGATTATTTTGAACCGGACGGAGTCATTCTCGCAGATCCGAGTGATCCCGAAATTTATGACCCCATTAAACCGGGGAACCGGTATCATGATCTTAATAACAATGGCATTCAGGATATCGGGGAGACTCCGGTGACGATCGCCGAACGGCGCGGTTACTGGTACAAACCCGCCAAAGCAAAATACCAGGTCAGTCCGCGCATCGGCATCTCATTTCCAATCAGTGATCGGGGCGTGTTTCATTTCTCGTATGGATACTTTTTTCAGATTCCCAATTTTACATACCTGTACCAAAATCCGGATTTCGAATTGGGGAGTGGGACGGGTAATCAGGGTGTAATTGGCAACGCGGATTTGAAACCTGAACAGACTATCGTGGGTGAGATCGGGGTACAACAACAGTTGTCCGATAACTTTTCGCTTGATATTACTGCGTACCTGAAGGATATTCGTGATTTGACGGGTACCCGCGCGGAAGAGATTGAGGTGTTCGGCGGATCGGCTACCTATTCCCGCCTGGTGAACAGCGATTTTGGGGTCGTTAAGGGCATAACGATTGCCCTGAATCAGCAAAATCCCAATGGTCTGTACACCAATCTGGATTATACTCTGCAAATCGCCAAAGGCACAGCATCGGATCCGGAAGCCTATCGCAACGCCCTGAGCGGCGGTTCTTTGCCCGAAATCCAGCTCAATCCTCTGGAATGGGATCAAAGACACACGGTCAATGCCACCGTCGGTTACAACAGTAAACACTATGGCATCAACTTTATCGGTCGATATGGCAGCGGTTTGCCGTTTACACCGCGCCGTAGTGAAGATATCACTTCGCTGTTGACGAATGCTGACAACAAACCGCCGAACTTCACGGTAGATGTAAAGAGCTATTATCGAATGAAAATGGCTGGCGCGAGCTGGGAATTCTTCCTGAGGATTCAGAATCTGTTTGATACGTTGAACGAAGTAAACGTCTTCAATGATACCGGTCGCGCCGGTTTTACAACCGACGAAGCGCGAGTCAAGGCCCTAAACGTTCCAACTCCCGTAAATTCGGTGCACGAATATTTTACAAATGCAACCCATTTTGCAGAACCACGCCGGGTTGAAGTCGGAGTGAGGGTAAGTCTATGAGCATCCTGAAAAGCAATTTCCGAAATATTTATGTACTGATTATGCTAATCATTATGATCGATTCGCCTGTTCTCGCCCAGGGTACGGTTAGTGGAAAAGAATATCGCCGAACCGGAATTCATAACGCCAATTTAGTCCGGTCGGTATTCGGGAACTGGGGAGTAATTGGCCAGCCTGCTCAAAAAGGACCCCGTGGCGCCTGGCTTTACGATACCAACGGCTATATTGGCGATGTCAGTCCGTTAGTCGGTGCCGAAGTGCTGTATCATGATCGTTCGCTGGATACCACGATCAAATTCCACAGTGTGGTTGTCTGTCCGGTAGACCGACCCGCGACCGCACGCGAGGAATCCCGCAGTGGCAAACAGTGGACCTTTGAACCCGTTTCCGGCTATTTCAATGAAAATTCGGAAAAGGTGGCCATGAGCACCGATCCGGCTTCCTGGCCGCCATCGTGGCCGGACAAAATGAACGATCCGGAAGATGCCGGTTGGCCGGGGCAGTGGAACGGGATTTTCGGTAAAGGTGTCACCAATGCCGATCAGGAAAGTTATTTTGTCATGAATGATAATAACGATGAGGAATTCAACGATTCACTTTCCAATAATGTCGTAATCAGGGCCAATCCGCTGAAACGGGGCGTCAAGTTCAAACCGGACAGTACGAACATTATGCGCAACGGATTAGGGCTGGAAGTCAAAGTACGCGGCATGCAATGGCAGCAATTTCTGGCGTCGGATGTCATTTTCTGGCTCTATGAAATCACCAATAGAAGTACCACCAATTACGACAAGGTGGTTTTTGGGATGTTAGCCGGGACTTACAACGGTGTCACTGGCACCGATGATTCGCCCCAGGAATATGACGACGACTATTCCTTCTTTGACGTCCAGCGCGATCTGACCTATACCGGTGACTATCCCAATAATAACCGGCGCAATCCTAAGTGGCAAGGACCGGTCGGTTTAGTCGGATACGCCTTTCTCGAAAGCCCCGGCAATCCCTATGACGGTATTGACAACGACGGCGACAATAAACTCGAAAAACAGCCACCCAATTCCAAGCTGATTTTCACGGCCCCGCTGTTTGCCGCCGAAGATTTCGACTCGATAATGTACCAAAAAGGCGATCAGGTCGTCGTCATTGATAATAATTTCAACCGATCACTGGTGACTCTGACCAGTGACACGACGGTCATTCATACCCGCGGCGCAAGCATCACCGTGATTGCCGGAAAGACCAAATTGATTGAAGGCAATATGTTGGCTGATGGCTCACCTAATCCTAACGTTTATGATGGAATTGACAACGACCTGGATGGGCTGATTGATGAAAATTATCTGTTACATTATCGGCAACGCCGGGTAGATCAGAATGGTGTCGTCCTTTTTGACACCCTTAATCCTGTGGCGTACATTGACTACCGGACAGGGCAGGGGCTGGGAGATCCGCTGATTGATGAACGGCGCGACGATGGAATTGATAACGATGGCGATTGGAATGTCGAGTTCGATGATGTCGGCGCCGATGGTAAACCAAATACCTACGATCTCGGTGAAAGTGACGGTCGTCCGACGGCCGGTGAGCCCAATTTCGACCGCACCGATGTCGATGAATCCGACCAGATCGGGCTGACCAGTTTCAACTATTTTACGCCCGCCAATCTGTATCCCATGGCAGACGACGAAAGGCTCTGGGACTGGTTAAAACCGGGTTATTTTGATGTTCCCAACAGTATTCAAAATAACAAGCCGATTGCCGGTGAGGACGGCGATTTCATTTACGGATCAGGATATTTTCCTTTGCCGGCAGGCAAGACCGAGCGCTTTTCACTTGCTCTGGTATATGGACATAACATTGACGATTTGCTGAAAAATCGGGAGACCGTTCAGAAAATCTACGACAGTGATTATCGCTTCCCACAACCGCCGGACAAACCAACCGTCAAGGCGATCGCCGGCGATGGCAAGATTACTCTTTATTGGGATCGCGTAGCTGAGGCGACTGTTGATCCGGTGACAAAGGAACGCGATTTCGAAGGCTATAAAATCTATAAAGCCACCGACCCGGATTTCAACGACGTCCGAGTCGTGACGGATGTCAACGGCGTCGTCACCGGTTACCAGTGCGTAGCCCAGTTTGATAAGGTCAATGGGGTGAAAGGTGTCTTCTATCCCAGTGCCGATCTCTTCCAGGAAGCCTCCGGTTTTACCTACAATTTGGGCAGTGACAATGGCCTGGTGCATACCTACGTGGATGAAGATGTCGAAAACGGACGCCGCTATTTTTACGCGGTGGTCGCTTATGACCACGGCGATGTGGAGGAAGATATTTTTCCTTCTGAAAATACCAAGTTCGTGTCGATTCAGCCCGATGGCAGTATCATCACCGACATCAATACGGTGGTAATTCGACCCGGGGTCAAGGTCGCCGGTTATGATAATCGTAACAATGATCGCCGGCTGGAGCACCTGAGTGGCAATGCCAATGGTTATGTTGATTATGAAATCATTGATGAAACCAAAATAACCGGACATACTTACCGGGTAACTTTTACCGACTGCCGGACAGATGGAATTGACAACGATGATGATTGGGATCCGCTGATCCACGATACGGGGGGATTGGTTGATCCGAATGGCACTAAAAATAACGGCGTTCCCGATGTTGGCGAACCGAATTTTGAGTGGAAAGATCAGGAAGAATATGCTCCTCTGACGACAACCTACTCGGTTTTGGATTTGACAGGCATAAGTGAGACGGTCACGCTGGATACGAGTTTCACCTATCTTAGCTTCAAACATCTGCATTATCCCAGTATACTCATCTCGACTATGGCTGATCCGGCTACTTATTTGACACTCAGCGAATTTGAGATTGACACTCTGCACGGCAAACTGCGGCTTAAACCCACCAGCGCCCTGATCAAGGGCAGTTACAAGGTGTCCTACCAGTATTTTCCGGTTTACCGCAGTGCCAATATTTTACGTAGTCCCTACGCGGACGAGACACTCGACTCGGACATCTTTGACGGTGTGCGCCTGAAATTCGCCAACCCCTGGTCGATTGCCAAGATTGATTCGCTCAGCTACTGGTCAACCCAATCAGCCACCTTAGACTTTTCCTTCCAGACTGATATGTCGTCATTGACGGATGGTACGATACTGACGGGGGTCGCCTATCCTTCACGCTATGAGATTATTGTCGGAGATACAAACGAAGTACTTTACCAGTATCCCCGCAAACTGCTCAAATTTCTTAGACCTACCTTGAGCGACGCCACCCTGGATTTATACATCATGTTAGGCATCGAGGAATTGAAAAAAACCAATTTCAAGATTATTGATTTAGTGGATTCGGTGGAGATTCCTTTCACTTACAGCATGGTCGCCAAGAATAAAAACACGGGAATATACGAACTGGCCAAAAACGGCTTAATCGAGATGTTTCTTATCAAGCCTGACAGCACCTACCAATACAGCTGGATCATGCGTTTTTCGAGCCTGGCAACCGTCTCACCACGTTTTGCGAAAGGTGATAAATTGCATGTTGAAACCACGATTCCGTTACGACGCGACGATGTTCTGGAATTCACACCTGAATTCCCCGTTGCCGTCGGTAGCAAAGCCCGAGCCGAATTGGATGCGATCCAGGTTGTGCCAAATCCCTACGTAGTGGCCAACAATATGGAAGCGCCCCTGCCGCCGTCCATTACCAGCGGACGCGGTGAACGGCGCATCGAATTTCGCAAGTTACCCAATGACGCCAAGGTACATATTTTTACTTCGGCGGGAGCGCATGTAATTACCTTGAACCATGCCGGCAGTATCCACGATGGGACTCTCGCCTGGAATCTGAAAACCAAAGAGAACCTCGATGTAGCCTTTGGGATTTACTTTTATATCGTCGAGTCCGATGTAGGTAAAAAGTCCGGCAAACTCGCGGTTATCAAGTGATGGTGGTCATATGAAGAACAGAATAATTTTCCTAACTATACTCGTGACCTTGTTGGCGATTGAGCAAATTGACGCGCAGGATAAAGTAGGGACCGCCGCGGCCCAGTTTTTACAGATACCGGTTGGCAGTAAGGCCATTGCCATGGGTGGCGCCTTCACGGCGATTTCCGACGATCCGACTGCACTGTACTGGAATCCCGGCGCTTTGTCTCGCTCGGTAAAAAGTCGGGTCTATGCTTCCCAGACGAGCTGGTTGGTGGACAGTAAGCATCAATGGTTGGGGGCTCAAATTAAAGTCACTAACGCCGATGCCATCGGATTATGCTTTAATAGTCTTGATTACGGTGCGCGGGAGAAGGTCACTACCGTTGCGCAACCGGAAGGCACGGGCGAATTCTGGGAAGCCAGCGACATGGCGTTTTCATTGACTTATGCGCGCAACTTGACCGATCGCTTTTCGATTGGCGGGACGGTCAAATACATCCAGGAAAAAATCTGGCACGAATCCGCCAGCCAGTTCGCCCTGGATCTCGGTCTGCTTTTTGTTACGCAATTCAATGGCTTGACGATTGGCGCAACGATGCGTAACTTCGGTGGCGAATTAATCATGGAAGGTCGCGATCTATTGAACCGGATTGATCTCGATCCCGATGCTGAAGGTAATAATGAGACCATTGTCGCCAAGCTCAAAACCGATAACTGGCCGATTCCACTGACTTTCAGTGTCGGTGCCGCCATGCCATTATTTATCACTAAAAGCCTGAAAGTTATGGTAGCCGCCGATGTCGTGCGTCCCACTGATAACAGCCAGACGATGAACGTCGGCGCTGAGGCGCAGGTGATGCGTATCCTGAGTATCCGCGGCGGATACCAGACGCTCTTTCGAACTGAAAGAGAACAGGGGTTGACACTGGGCATGGGGCTAAACGTACCCATTCCCTACGCCGATATAGTCATTGATTTTGCATATCAGGAATTCGGCCTGTTTGGCAATGTCCAAACGACGGCCATCAGTATAGGATTTTAAGAGAACAACAACTCAAACGAAAGGAGTGCTTATGAAGAAATTGTTTTCAGTAGTGCTGGTTTTACTACTGGGGACGACCGCCTTCGGGCAGATGACCGTTTTGTGGGAAAAAACGGCCATCAACACCACCATGCCCGGCTGGTTCGACAACGGGAGTCTGACGCGCGGACTGGCCTATGGCAAGGTCGAAGGGCAGGATTATCTCTACGTAGTGACCCGCAATGGCGGTAACTTCGTCTATAAAATAGACGTCGCTACCGGGGATACCATCACGCATCTGAACACAACCGGCATGGCAGGAGGTACCTATACCCTCAACGATGCCGGTGTGTCAGCCGATGGTATTCTGTATGTCGCAAACCTGTGCCTTGGCAGTGGGACTGATACCTTGTTCAAGGTGTACAAGTGGACGGCCGACACACTGGCTCCCACGCTGGTCATCAATTACATCAACAAAGGTATCCGGCTGGGCGACAAGATGACCGTGACCGGATCGGCGGCAGACAACTCGCTGATCATCTGGGCGGCTTCCTCCACAGCAGGTCAGAAAAAGGTTCTCAAATTCACGACAGCCGACAACGGAGCGACCTTCACGCCGGTCATCGTCAATTTGGATATGGGAACCGTTGACGTAGCCGGCAGTTCGTCGGTAGGTCCTCTGTCAGACGGTGGTTTTTACTGGAATGCCGGCGGACGCAGTGCGATGAAGTTCAATGCCGACGGAACTTTAGTCGGTACCATTCCCGGTTCCGTGGTCGCCACGGGTTCCTCTGCCATTCGCTATTTTGGGACATTCAATGGGTGTGAGTATTTCATCACCCATCAGTATGGCGCCGGTAACGAAAACGCCCGAATCGTGAAAGTTCCGATTGGCGATCCAGCCTTGGCCGAGACTTATGCCATAACTCCCTCCCAGCGCTTAAATGCCAACGCCAACGGCACCGGCGATGTGGATTTCAAGGACAACGGCGACGGCACCTTCACCATGTACGTACTTTCGACGAACAATGGTTACGGCGCTTATGTAATTGATCCACTCTACCTGGCAGGTGACTATTATGTCGGCAATCCCGGTACGGCACCCGGTGGCAGGAATCCCAATTTCCGCAATTTGCGCTTGGCGTATGAAGCCTTGAACGTAGGGAAAATCGCGGGCAATACGCGGATCCTGTTTACCAGTGATGTTCTGGACACGGCGAGCACTGCAACGGGCTTTTTGGGATTGGCGGTCAATCCGGGTGAGTATACGATCACTTTCAAGCCCTATACAGGAGTACAGCCGGTAGTTTCGATTCACTATCCGTCAGATGCTACCACCGGTCCTTCGGGTGCCAATATCATCGGTATTCCGGATTTGAAAACGACCGACCATCGCATTGCCTGGGGTGACTGGAAAGAAACCCGCAACATTATCTTCGATGGCTCGAATACGGTGGGTGGCACGACCCGCGACCTCACAATCCAGAGCACGACCAATTCGCATCGCAATGGTCTGCCCATGGTAATCGTGGCGGATGTGCATGACGTCATAGTGAAAAATATGAACATCTACCATAAGGTCGAGCTAACCACACCTTCGACTTCGGGGAATATGTTCGTTGCGGCGGTGCATATCCGGACTTCGCTGACGACCCAAACCGGAGGCACGGAGTATCCACCGCATGATCTGACCTTCGACAACTGCCACATCAGCTCGAATTTCACTACGAGCAATCCGCAGAATGCGGCTGGTATGACGTTCTATTCTTCGACTCCGGATCCGGCCGGCAGCTGGGCTTACAATATCAAGGTCAAGAACAGCAAGATCGAAGGTAAACGTTACGGCATCGTATTGCTGATCGTGTATTCGATTGACATTGAAAATAACGAGATCATTGTCAATCAGGATGTCGCCAGTGCACTCAATTCCTATGGCATTTATGGCTATAAGGTACAGGGATCCTATTATTCCAATGTCAATATTACCCGCAACCGCTTTTCGAAGATCTCCACGAAAAATGAAGATGCGGCGACAAGAACCGGGGCGATCAACATCGAGACCAACGGTTCCTGGAGCATCTGGAACAATATGATCACCGGATTCGAAGTAACGGGGACAAATCCTTCCGGTAGTTTATTTGCATTCCGGAATAATTCGGCTACCGCTGGTGTGACCTTCTATCACAACACGGTGGTAATGAATGAACTGCCGGATATTGGCGCCGGAGCATTGTCATACATGGGAATTGTACATGGCAATGGTATCAACAACATTAATAATAATATCTTTGTCAATCATGAAGATGATTTCAAGAGTTATCTGCTGAACTTCGCCGCTCTTCCGATTTCCGGAGGATTGGTCTCAGATGGCAATAACTGGTTTAATATTGACACAGTTAATTGCATGTTCTCCAACTGGGGCGGTGACAACAAAACCTGGGACGTCTGGCGCGAAACCGGTAATGATGTACATTCGGTCTGGAAAGACGTCAATTTCGTTTCGGCTTCTGATTTACACTTGGCTGGAGCCTCGATTGGCGATAATGACCTGGGTTGCTGGACGATCGGCGTGCCGGCTGATATAGACGGCGACGCTAGGGATCAGTATGCCTACATGGG
>CAZPQN010000009.1:0-72269 GCA_964588795.1 uncultured bacterium
ACTCGGAGGGTGTCAGCCTTTACCAGGGCGACCAGTCGCTACCGGTGATCCTCTCCCGCGTCGAATTAATGTACACCGATTGCGGTATCTCCATCCTATGGGAAACTGCGGCGGAAATCGAAAATGCAGGTTTTATCATCGAAAAACTCACCGCCGGCAATTACCGTGAAATCGCCAGCTACACCGCCATGCCCGGCCTGGTCGGTCTTGGATCCTCCTCGGTGGGGCGCGTCTACAACTACACCGATACCGACATACAGCCGCACCGTCAGTACTCTTACCGGATCCTAAGCATGAGTTATCAGGGCGAGCGAGCAACCGTCGCTCAACGTTCAATCACCACCCCGGCCAACATGGACGATCTCCCGGCCTCGCCGGTTCTGCAGGTTACTCCTAATCCTGTCACAAGAGCTCTTTGCATCAGATTTGCGCCCGTGGTCGCGGGCCCTGTCCGCATTACGATCTATAATCTGGCTGGGCGTCCGGTTAAATCCTACCGAATTTTCCCGAATTCACCGAGTTTGTATTTCGACTTGGCTCCCTTAACTGATTTGAGTACCGGGATTTACTTCGTAGAAGTTCGCAATGGCGCGACCCAAATACGTACAAAATGCCTGTTGCTGAAGTAATTCTGCGGTAAATCCACAGCGGCTGATATTAGTCCCGGTTGAAAAACTTGTGCCCGGATAAACCGGAAGTGTTAAATTACTCCGTGCTTAATTTTATCCAATTCCCTAATCGCTTACTCTACATACTGGTAGCATTATTTCTGATGAAGTCCTCCGGACTGCTGGCGGAAGAATTGCGGGGTCGGGTTTGCCATGCCCAAACCCAGCGTCCCCTCACCGGGGTTAACGTCACCATCAGCGGACAGGCAATCGGCGCCGCTACCGACAGAGAGGGCGTCTTTATTTTACAGGGCGTTTTTACCGACTCTGCCCTGATCAATTTTTCACACGTTGGGTTCCGCACCCGACAAATTTCCGCCGCCGAAGTACGCCAACAGGCGTTGATTTTCCTGGAGCCTATTCCGATTCTGTTCCAGGGTGTCGAAATCACCGGCGAAAAGAAAAAGTTCCAGACCGATTTACCGGTAGATGTACAGGTCATCGAGCAGGCGACCATCCAGGATCGGGCACCCCTCAATTTAGGGGACCTGTTGCGCAGTGAAGCGGCGATTCAGATCGAGAGCACTTCTCCGGGCTTCCAGTCGGTTTCGATCCGCGGCTGTAATCCGGATCAGGTCATTATCCTTTACGACGGCATCCCACTAAAAAGCACGCGGACCGATGTCGGCGACATTTCCTGGATTGATCTCAACGACATCCAGGAAATCCAGGTGATCAAGGGCAGTAATACCGCCGTTTACGGTGAAGGTGGCGTTGGCGGAGTGCTCAATATTGAACCGGTTACGACTTCACCCTATTTCCTGACCTTGTCCGGACGCATAGGCAACTACGCCTTGCGCGACGGCTATGCACGCCTCGGCCATACTTTTGGTCCGTTAGAGGCCCACTACAGCTTCAGCCTGCGAAACGCCGACTTCACCGGCCAGGATTTTACCAATGATCTGCAGACCGACACGCGCTCGCATAACCTGGCGACGACCTGGCGTATTGGCCCGGTCAATCGTTTCATTTTGCGCGCAATGCGTACCGACCGCGACTTCAAGGCTGTCGGCGCGAAGGATGACACCGAGGAGCAACGCCAGCTGGCCACGCTCCAGTATCGGGGTGATCTGCCGCGGTGCCGGGATGTCGTCCTGCAGGCGATTTACCGCCAGTACTCCGACCGCAATGTCTATTTTGTACCCACGCAGGTACATCAGCCACAGGCCCGGGATATCACTAACCGTATTGACGATCAGTATCGCGGCGGTCGCCTGGAAAAAACCTGGACTTATCCTACCTGGAACCTGAACACTGGCTTAGAACTCAACACCAGCAATTTCTCGGGTCGCACGCTTTGGGATTTCGTGGATGCGGCAGGCATTGACTCGGTCAATTTCCGGCAGAAATTAAAACGGCGCGGCCTGGGTTCCTTTGTAGTCGTGCGTGTGCATACCGAAACCGGGATGGTGCTTCTGCCGTGGATGGATTGGAACTGGAGCATGCGTTACGATCACAGCGCCACCAGCCGGTTCAATTACGATGAAACCCAGCCCTGGCTGGCGCCCCACACCAATACCAAAAAGTATCAGGCAGTCAACTACAAAATCGGCCTGCAGCTCGGTGGCAAAACCAAGCAGTCCACCTATAACATTTTCCTGAACAACGGTGCCAACAGCCGGTTTCCCGCCCTCTATGATCTTTACCTCAACGATGTGACGCCTTCGCCCATTTATGCCGATTCGTCCATCCTGCCGGAGCGGGTGATTGGCTCGGAAATCGGGCTGAGTTGGGACCGGTTTTTCCCCACCGGAACACAGCGCCTCCGGCGCCTGAACCTGAAAATCAGCTATTTCCGCAATGACTTTTCCGATAAAATCTACTATAAACCCTGGCAGTACGGCACCCCGGTGACCCTGAATGCCCTGCATGCCGCTATTGACGGCTACGACCTGAATTTTACATTGGGCTTCAGCGGCGATAAATTCACACTCAGCGGCGGAGCACTGTGGCTTGATGTTTCCAGCGCGCGGCTCTTTCCCAATAAGCCGGACGTCAAATTTCATCTGGAAGGCAATTTTCAAGAAAAAAATTTCAACCTGCGTCTGCGCGGCTTCTACGAGGGTCGGCAGTTGGGTTATACCAGCCTGCCGGGCGGAGGCTTGTTCTTTACCAATCTGACCGCCCGGGCCGATGTCGACTTGCAGGCCAGCTATCGCCTCAGAACCCGGCATGCCGATATTTGGAGCAGTCTGTCGGTAATGAATCTGCTGGCGCGCACCGACACCGGACTGACCTACTCTTTCTTTGATCGCCTGCGCCTGATCCAGTTCAACGTTGGTCTGGGTTTTAAGTAGCCTCGCCCATTATCCAGGTCTTTTAACCATTTGCCGTTTGACGTATCTAAGGATAGACATGCATACAACAGGAATACCAATGCAATACCAGTCACGCCGATTCTATTACACTTTCATCTTTGTTCTCAGTTTGCTATTCACCGGTTCCGTCTGGGGTCAACCCCCGCGGAGTGGGGAGCGTCCGGCAATTGGTAAACTGACCGGGCGCATCGTCGTCGCCGGCACCGAGAAACCATTAGAATACGCCACGCTCACACTGACGAGTACTTTCGATTCCAATTTAGTCACCGGCGGCATCGCCAACGCCGACGGCTTTATCAGTATTGAAAAAATCCCGGTTGGGCGCTATCGGGCCACAGTTTCCTTTATTGGGTACAAAAAGCGAGTGCTTGACGATTTGCGCTTTCTGCCGCGCAATCCGGAAGTGAATCTCGGCCTCCTGTACCTCGAACCTGCCACGCTCGATCTGAATGCAGTCACCGTGACCGGCGAAAAGAAAGCCATCGAGTACAACCTCGACAAGAAAATTGTCACGGTTGATAACAATCTCACCACCATGGGCGGCACGGCCACTGATGTTCTACAGACCATACCCTCAGTAACGGTGGATATTGACGGCACCGTCAGCCTGCGCGGCTCCAGCAACGTCACGATGCTGATTGACGGCCGCCCGTCCCAGATCATCAGCCTCGACGAAATCCCCGCCAGCATGATTGACCGGGTGGAAATCGTCACCAATCCCTCTGCCCGTTACGATCCGGACGGCACTTCGGGCATCATCAACATCGTCCTCAAAAAGAAACGTTCCCCGGGCTACAATGGCATGCTCCTCCTCAATGCCGGCACCGGCGACAAATACAATGGCTCAGTCAATTTCAACTACCGGGTCAACCGGCTCAACCTGTTCGTCACCTACGACAACCGTTTGGGACGGATGACCGGCTGGACCAGGCAAGAGCGCGAGGCATTACGCAACGATACCACCTACTATCTCAACCAGAATCGCGACAACTCCCGCCGCATGCAGTTCAATAATCTGCGGTTCGGCGGCGACTGGTTCATTAATAATCAGAACACGCTGTCACTGTCAGCCCTGGTCAACGGTCGCAGTCATAAAAGTTCGGAATTTACAAATTACATCAATCGTGACTATCTCTATGAGATAATCAACGGCTATAACCGGAATGTGAAAGGTGCTTCTGCAGACCATGGCTACGAGCTCGCCCTCAACTACAAACGCACCTACGACCAGTCTTCCAAAGAGTGGACCAGCGACCTGTTCTTTTCCACCGAAAAGGAAAATGACGACCTCGCGACTGTACAGGTCAACACCGATTCCGTGCTGACCATTCTACCCTCTGCTCCGTTCCTGCAAAACACCTATTCGGACAATCGCAACCGCCTCCTGACCTTACAAACCGACTACGTCCAGCCACTCGGTACGACCAATCGTCTCGAAGCCGGGTACAAGAGCACTTTCCGCTACAACGACGCCGATTACGAACTGGTCAATTACGACCACAACCAGTCAGTCTGGATTTCGGACACCACGGCTACTAACCGTTTCATCACCGATGAACAGATTCATTCCGCTTATGGCGTTCTTTCCAGTATTCTGGGGCGCCTGCAGGTGCAGGCCGGCCTGCGCCTGGAACTGGCGAGCAATTTGGCCAATCAGGTGACCGCACAGGAGAAAAATCGCTACAGCTACTTTAGCCTTTTCCCCACCGTGCACCTGCGCTACAACCTGACCGAATCGCAGGGTCTGCAAACCAGTTACAGCCGCCGGGTCAACCGTCCGCGTGGACGACAATTGAATCCGTTCATCAATTATTCGGATCCGACCAACATCAGCTTTGGTAACCCGCGCCTCAAACCGGAATACATTGACGCGATCGAAATCGGACATTTTTACGAAACCCGGCAAACCGCGATCAACACCAACCTGTTTTACCGGCAGGTCAACGGCATGATCTCCCGCATCACCCGTCTGCGCGACGACGGTGTCACCTACACGACCTTTAAAAACCTCAATAACAGCCGCAGTTATGGATTGGAACTTGTCGTCAACCACCAAATCGCCCGCTGGTGGCGGATCAATACCGACATGAGCTACTTCCATACTGAACTTTCCGGCACCGGGGTGAACGTCTCCCAGGCCAATGCCAGTTCCAGCTGGCGCGCCCGGGTAAATTCCATGCTCAGATTGTCTCCTACTACCGATGCCCAGCTCGGAATATTTTACTTTTCACCGGTGGTTTCCTCGATGGCTTTCGGGGGCGGACGCGGCGGTTATTTCATGGGTGGCGGCGGGCAGGGACGCACCAGCGCCCGCTATGCGGTCAACCTTGGCGTCAAGCAGGAACTGCTGAAAGGCAAGGTCGTCGTTTTCCTGCGGGTGAGCGACCTGCTCAAAACCAAAACCGACAACCAGACCACCTACGGCGATAATTTCGAGACCTCTACGCGGCGGTTTCGTGACAGCCGCGTCCTATTTCTGGGCGTTTCCTACAAAATCAATGAAGGCATAAAGGAAAAAGACCGGAAAAAACGCGGCGAAGAAGACGAATACGAAATGGAAGAATATCAGGCGACGCCCTGAGCCATTCCCGCCTCCGTACTCAGCGACACGCGTAACAATAAAGACAGGCGTGGCGACAGGTATTGTATTGCCCGATGTCAATGCTTTTATAACAGCCGCAACCATGGCGGGTCGGGCGGAGTTCCGCCTCCAAAACCACTCCGGGATATAATTCCTGCAATAAAATTGCATCGACGCAATGCCCCGGCGTAATGCCTGCCTGCGCGCCAATCGCATCCTCGCAACAGGTGTACAGCGGCATCCGTAAGGCTTGGGCCGTCCGGCGCAATTCTTCCGCGAAGGCGACCTGCTCCGCCAACGACGGTTTTTGACAGTAGAGCCCACCGCGACTCTCGACCGCTCTCAGCCGGCGCGCAACCTTGCCGTACAGGTCGACAAAACTGATATGACAACGTCCCACTAGGTCACATAATTTTTCCGCCAAAATCTTGAAAGTCTCCAGCCGTTCCGTGTACGGAGTCAGATTAGAAAATATAATAGGATCGAAACGCCAGCTGATACATTCGCGACCAAAGCGCGACAGTAATTCTTTCAACGTAGCAAGGGAGATTTCAGCGGGCGGCACGCCGGGTTCCAGCAGGCGGGCGGCCTCGGCATGGAAGCCATTAAGCGTGTAGTGAAACAGAAACCGGTGATGGTAGACCCCAGCCAGAAAGTCGAGAGTACTTAAAAATGGCTGGTAGTTTTTCGACCAGAAAACCCACGCGCCCACCGCGGCCGGATTCAGGTCAACCCGCCGGATGCGCCGGCTGAATGGCTGGGGTAATTCGACATAGCCCTGCCTGACCTGCGCCTGCAACCATTCTCCGTAAAAAGCGGGAAGATCGGTGCGCCGACTGGCGGAAATGATCGGACGCAGGTAAATGTTAGCGGACTGTGGCAAAGCCCCGCTGAACTTTTATTTCAAAAGCGTATCATCCGCACCCGCGGAGAGCGCCGGTTCCAACACCTGTTTCTGCCTGATGAGCTGAATCAGTTTGTAAGCTTCGTCAGACGGATGCAGTTCAAAGGACATTTCGGCTTCTTTCAGGGCATAGTCGTACCAGCCTTTTTTGGTATAGGCAATTGCCAGGCTGTGGTGGGCCTGGTAAAATTCAGGATCGAGCCGGGCCGCGGCCTTGAATTCGAGAATGGCTTCATTGGTCAAGCCCTTCTCGGTGTACCATTGGCCAAGTTCATAATGTTTCTGGGATTGCCGGGCGCAACCGGACAGGCTGGTCAATATCAAAATCACGGAAAGGATCAACGTTGAAAGAACCGGATTATATTTCATGTGAGTACTCCTGTGCTTGCTCGCCATTTGTCGGCAAATTTTCATCAACTACCGGATAAAAACAAGTTAAAAAAAATAACCGACCGATTCCCGTCCCGCCATCGGTTTGGCTCCGGCGGTCCGGAAATCAATTCTAAGAAGAATGCCAAAGAATTTTTATATTTGTATGATGAGTATCGTGCAATACAGCAAAACCGGAGTCGGCGCAGACTCCGCTTGGCAGGGATGAAAATCAATCGCCTCCATGCGCTGTTCGTCGGCCTCATGCTTTTCGCGGCACTTGGCTCTGCTCAGGCCCAAAACCAGGAACGTCTGCGCCTGGTACGCGCCGACAAACTGGAACAATTCATGCGCGGCAACGTACCGGTCAAGAAACTGACCGGCAACGTGCTGTTCGAGAAAGGGCAACTGCAGTTAGCCTGCGAACTGGCGTACTGGTTCGAGCAGGAGCAACGCGCAGAGTTTTTACGCAAGGTCGTGGTCACCAAAGAGAAAAAAGTCCTGAAGGCCGATACACTGACCTTTTACAACGACCGTGATTTGCTGGTGGCGCATGGTCAGCCTGTACTTACCGACGACAGCCTGCTGATCAGGGCTAAAAACCTGAGCTATTTGTCGAAGGATGAAATCGCTCATGCACGCGGCGCAGTTTACCTCGAGGATGGCCCGCGCAACGTCACCGCCCAGCGGGTTACTTACTTTTCCAGGGAGAAAAAATCCATCGCCCGGGAGCAGGCGCAGATCAACGATGCCCACCGCCGCACCGCGCTGGCGGCCGACAGTTTAATTTACTTCAACGACACCGGCAACATCGAGGCTTTTTTAAAGCCGGTTCTGACGCGCTTCGATTCGAGCGGAGCCGAGACTTTTCGCATTCGCGCTGAACTGATTTCCTTGAACGAGAAAGACGGCAATTTCCTGGCTCAGGAGAAGGTCGAAATCTGGCGCGAAGATTTCACCGCCTACGCGCGTACTCTGACCTATCTCGATTCGCTCGAAATCGCCACTCTGACCGAAAATCCGCGTGTCGTCAGCGACGGACAGGAATTGACCGGGAAGCTGATGACCCTGCACTTTCGCGACGAAAATCTGCATACCCTGCGGATTGACGCCAATGCCCGCGCCAATGCCGTCGGCAAAGCTTACTTGCCGGCCGATACGACGGGCAAAACGCGCGGCGACTCAGTCAAAACCTACGATGAAATCACCGGCAAATTCATGGAAATCTACTTCCGGGAAGGACAGGCGGACTCGGTGCTGGTCTATGGCATGGCCACCAGTCAGTACAATGTCCTGGAAGACAGCCTGTTAAAAGGTCTGAATGAGATCAGCGGCGATACGATCCGCATGAAATTCCGCGACCGGAAATTGGCCACGATCGTGGTCATCGGCGGCACCGAAGGACAGTTTGTGCCGCATGCCACCAACCGCGACCTCGACACGACCGTCGTTTACCGTGCTCAGCGCATTGATTATTTCTTCGATACCAAGCTTACCGATCTCTACCAAAATGCCGCCATCCGGGCGGGTGACGTGGAATTGACCGCCGGCAAAATCTCAGTCCACTGGAACGAAAACCTGCTGTACGCCAATCCGCTGTTTCCGCCGCCCTACGATTCCGGCGGCACCGATCTGCCGACTCTCTATCAGACCAACCGCGAGCCATTTGCCGGCGAAAACATGGTCTATAATCTCAAAACCCAACGCGGGCGTATCATCGAGGGCAAGACCCGCGAACAGGATGGCTATTACTACGGCGACAATATCGCCAAGGTCGACAAAAAAGTCTTTTACGTTTCGCAGGGACTCTATACTACCTGCGACGCCCCCGAACCGCATTTCTACTTCCGCAGTAATCAGATGAAACTGATTTTCAAAGACAAGATCATCGCCCGCCCGATTGTGCTTTATATTCACGGCATTCCTCTGCTGGGTTTGCCCTTCGGCATCTTTCCCAATCAGGGAGGGCGCCGCCATTCCGGCTGGCTGATGCCGACCTATGGCGATAACAAAAACACCGGCGGCTACATCCGCGGTCTGGGCTATTTCTGGGCGCCCAGCGATTATTACGATTTCCGGTTAACGACCGATTTCTACGATAAAAAGGGCGTGATCTTCGAGTACCGTACCCGCTACGCCCTGCGCTATAAATTCGATGGCTCAATCGGCGGACGCTACACCAACAGTTTCTTTGCCGACATCCCCGAACGCAAGTGGACCCTGGACATCCAGCACCATCAGCCGCTCAGCCCCACCATGCGACTCAACGCCGACGGACATTTCGTCAGTAAAAATGACGATTATTACCGGCGGATGGGGATCAATCGCGACACGCGCCTCGACCAGCAACTGATCAGCAACGCCACGCTGAGTAAGTCCTGGCCAGGCACACCCTATGCCATGTCCATGAATCTTAACCAGACCGTCAACCTGCAAGCCAAAACTCTCAAAGCTGCCACCCCAACCCGCGTCGGCGAAAAATTCACCTATATCAGCCGTGCCCTGCCGAATGTCTCCTTCACCCGCAGTCAGAAACCGCTGGTACCTTTGAAAGCCTACCAGGAACGCTCCCGCGCCAGGTGGTACAACAACATCTACTTCAGCACCAGCTCGCAGTTGCGCAACCGTCAGGATATTTTCTATCAGAGCAACGATTCTCTTGACTGGGTGGAAAATGATATTAAAAAAAGCGCCATCACCCATGCGCTGGCTTTCAACACCTCGCAGAAACTTTTGGGCTTTATCACGCTCAATCAGAACGCCAATTTCGACGAGGGCTGGGTCTTTGAATACGACGAGCCACTGCGGGACTCGACAGGCGGTTTTGTGATCGAACGCGGCGCGATCAAGAGTCGCACCGTCAGCGGGTTCAAAGCCCGTCATACCGGAAGCGCCTCACTGAACGCGCAAACCAAAGTCTACGGATTGTTTCCCCTGCGGGTGGCGGGCTTACAGGCCGTCCGGCACGTGATGACGCCTTCTGTCGGGCTGCGTTATCAGCCGGATTTCACCAAAACCATCTTCGGCTGGAATCCGGGCTACGTGCAAAGTTGGACTGATTCCACCGGGCGGATCTGGACTTTCGATCCTCTGCGCTCGACCATGTTGGGGGCGACGCCTTCCGGTGAACAGAAGTCGCTGACCATGGGCCTGAGCAACATTGTCCAGGCCAAAGTCGGCAAAGGTGCCGCGTCACGCAAGTTCGATCTGTTCACCCTGAACTCTTCCACCAGCTACAACTTCGCCGCGGATAGCCTGCGCTGGGCGCCGATCTCGACTAATTTCCGAACCCAAGTTACCAAAAAGATCGCCATCAATCTCAGCGCCCATCATGATCTGTATGCTTTCGAAAATAACCGCCGTGTCAACAAATGGCATCGGGTGGTCAAAGGCATTCCTCTGCCGCGCCTGACTTCCGTCAGTGCTTCGACCGGTTTTACCCTGAATGGTAAACGCTTCGGCACGCGCCTGCCTACTCCATCGCCGACCGGTGAATTGACCGACACCACCGAAACCGATCTGCTGAATCCTTCTTACAGCAACGCTCCCCGCACACCCGGCACCAGTTCCGGCGCGAGCGAGGGCGGTGAACTCTGGAGCGCCAGCTTCAGCCTGCGTTACAGCCAATCCAGCTACGATCCCGCCAAGGTCACCAAAACCTTCTGGATGTCAACCTCTCTGCGCTTGAATGTGACCAGTAAATGGCACGTCAGTCACAACGCCAGCTTCGACCTGATTACCAAGCGCCTGGTCAATCAGGACTTCCGGGTCGAGCGCGACCTGCACTGCTGGGATCTGGCATTCAGCTGGACGCCATCGGGATTCGGCAAGCAGTACAGCCTGTTGATCAATGTCAAATCGCCCACCCTGCGCGACCTGAAGTATGAGGAACGCGGCGGACGGCGCCGGGGATTCGGTTTCTGATGCACCCGACCCAGCATCTAAAGGAGGAAAATATGCATCCCACAGCCTCACGCTTTGTGCGCCTTTTTCCCGGGCTTTTCGGGCTTCTGGCCTGTTGCCTGCTTCTTTCCTGCGCCCGCAAGATTTACAACATCGCCCATCCGGCGCTCGCTGACGGCCGCTACGACACCGAGTTCCCCTACGGCGCCTGCTCCCGTGAAATCGCCACCGTCGGCAGCACCACGCACCTGCTGAATTCGATTGCCTACTACAAAGCCTACCTATTACCCGAAAATGAACAGTGGAAACTGGGCGAAATCAATCGCACCGTCCTGGAAAAACGCACCACCAAAATAATTTATTTCAACAATACCGCCTCCGGAACCGCCACCGTCATCCTGAGCGAACCGCACCGCATTGCCCTGATGACCTGTGCCCATATCGTGGATTTCCCCGATACGATCGTCCGGTACAACCGCAACGAGCAGAACCAGCCTGTTTCAGTGCAGAGCATCGCCTTTAAGGAGAAACAAAATAATTATATCACCGATATTACGGAAGGCGGGGAAATGAGCATCCTGTATCTGAATCGCGAGGCGGATTTCGCCATCGTCGCGCGTGAATTTTCCGCTTTTATGACCAATTTAGCCCCGGTGTTCGACTTCCCGCGTGGCAAAGCCAGCGAACTTGACTGGGGCAATTATGTCTATCTCTTGGGTTTTCCCCGCGGCAACAAAATGGTCACCAGCGGGCTGGTCAGTCTCAGCGACCGCGAACGGAGCGGCGATTTTTTAGTCGATGCGCCTTTCAACCGCGGCTTCAGCGGTGGACTGGTACTGGCGATCCGCGACGGCGTGCCACACTTTGAACTGGTCGGCATGGCGAAGTCCGCCGCCGCCGAGTACGAATACGTCATTCGCCCGCCGGATAACATCAATTTCGACCGCTTCGATGAACGCACTCCCTACCGCGGCGAACTGTTCGTGGACTACAAAGCCAACATCCAGTACGGTGTCACCAATGTCACCGCGCTCGAAACCATCATCCGCCTGCTCCGGCAGAACGAAAAAACATTCCTCGGCCGCGGCTACGACTTCAGGAAATTCTACGGAGAAAAGTGATCTTTTTCTGATCAACCAGGTGAATTATCCTCAGCATAATTTCTAGTATTGTACTCAAGTCCCCTTGATTCAACCCCACAATTCAGCCTAGCCTTCCGGCATTTAATAATCCCGTACCGCTTTAGCGGTTTACAGATCATAAAATCCTGCTCCATCGTCTAGCTTCCGTTCTCCATTCCTTCCCTTACCGTTTTTCTTGGAAGTCTGTGGAGAAAAAAATAAATTCCTGTTCGATTTTTCACAGTGAGGAATAAACCAATCTCAAACAATTCAATCAAGGAGTATCACCATGGCTATCAAAGTTGCAATTAATGGTTTCGGGCGCATCGGCCGTCTCGTGCTGAAAGCCGCCTACAAGAATCCGGAACTCGATATCGTGGCGATCAACGATCTGACCGATGCCAAGACGTTGGCGCACCTGCTGAAATACGATTCCGTGCATGGCAAATTCCCCGGTGAAGTCAAGGCCGAGGAAACGGCTATCGTCGTCGAAGGCAAGAAGATCCCGGTTTACGCTCAGAAGGATCCGACGCAGTTGCCCTGGAAAGACTTAGGCGTGGACATCGTCGTCGAAGCGACCGGCAAGTTCCGCAATCGCGACGGTATGACCAAACACCTCACCGCCGGCGCCAAGAAAGTCGTGCTGACGGTGCCTGCCGACAGCAAGGAAGACGTGGATGTCACGATTGTTCCCGGCGTCAATGATGCCATGCTTACCAAAGATGCCAAACTGGTTTCCAATGCCTCCTGCACCACCAACTGCCTGGCGCCAATCGCCAAGGTTTTGCATGACAATTTCGGCATCAAGCGCGGTCTGATGAACACCATTCACAGCTACACCAACGACCAGGTTATTCTGGATTTTCCGCATAAAGACTTACGCCGGGCCCGCGCCGCCGCCATGTCCATCATTCCGACCAAAACCGGCGCCGCCAAAGCCATCGGTTTAGTCATTCCCGCCCTTGACAAAAAGCTGGACGGTTTTGCGATGCGCGTGCCGACTCCGGACGGCTCCGTCGTGGATCTGACCTGCGAGCTGGAAAAACCCGCCACCAAGGACGAAATCAATGCCGCCATGCAAGCCGCCGCCAATGGTCCGATGAAAGGCGTCCTCGAATATTGCACCGACCCGATCGTCAGTACCGACATCATTGGCAACCCGCATTCCTCGATTTTCGACGTCGGCATGACCAAGGTCATCGGCGATACCTTTGTCAAGATCGTCTCCTGGTACGATAACGAGTGGGGTTACAGCTGCCGCGTCGTGGACACCATCCTCAAGATGGGCAAATAAACGCGACGTGAAATCCGTCAACTTCATATTCGGGATTCACAATCATCAGCCGGTAGGCAACTTCGACTTCGTACTCGAGGATGCCTACCGGCAAAGCTATCTGCCCTTTATGGAAATCATCGCGGAATTTCCCCGCGTCGCCATCACCTTCCACTTCAGTGGCTGTCTGCTGGAATGGCTGGAAGCCCATCATCCTGAATATCTCGACCAGATCGCCCAACTCGTCGCCCGGGGCAATGTCGAAATCATTTCCGGCGGCTTTTTCGAACCGGTTCTGGCCATGATCCCCGACGACGATAAGGTCGGACAGATCCGCATGCTGAATGATTATATCAAGCGGCGTTTCCATTATGAGGCCACGGGGCTCTGGCTAACCGAACGCGTCTGGGAACCGCATTTAGCCAAACCCATTGCCGAAGCCGGCATCAAATACATCACCGTGGACGACTACCACTTCCTCAGCAATGGCAAATCTGCCGAGGAACTCACTGGTTACTTTCTGACGGAAGAGCAGGGGCAGACGCTGGGAATTTTTCCCATCAGCCAGAAACTGCGCTACGCCATTCCCTTTCAGGAGCCGCAGGTCACGCTCGACCACCTGGCGCAATATGCTACCGACAACGGCGGGAATTGCATCGTTATGGCGGATGACGGCGAGAAATTCGGCGTCTGGCCCGGCACTCATGAACAGGTTTTCAAAGCCGGCTGGCTCAGAAAATTCCTCCAGGCCCTCGATGCGAATCGCGATTGGATTCACACTATGACCTTCGCCGATTGGTACCAGCACCAGCCACCCAAAGGGCGCATCTACCTGCCCACCGCTTCCTATTTCGAGATGAGCGAGTGGGCTTTGCCGTGGGCGGCGGGGGAAAAATTCAGTGACCTGATCCATGAATTCGAGCATAAAAACCGTATCGACGAGGTGCGTCCATTCCTCAAGGGTGGCATCTGGCGCAATTTCCTTTTCAAATATGACGAGGGCAACTGGATGCAGAAAAAAATGCTCCGGCTGTCCCTGCGTCGCCGGCAACTCGCCTCCGGGCCATTGTCCGCCCACCAGAAAAAAATGCTCGACGACGCCCGCCAGCATCTCTGGCGCGGCACCTGCAATTGCGCCTACTGGCATGGTATTTTCGGCGGGCTGTATCTGCCGCACCTGCGCCAGGCAATCTATCAGGAACTGCTCAAATGCGAAGCCCTGCTGAACAAGATCGAAAATCGCAGCGCCTTTCACTCCGTGGTCGGTGACTGCGACGCCGACGGCGAAAACGAAATCCTCATTGATTACGGCAATCTGCATGCCGCCTTCGCCCCGCATCGCGGCGGATGCATGCAGGAGCTCTCGCTGATGGATAAATCCTTCAACCTGCTCAATACCATCAAACGCTATCGCGAATCCTACCACCGCAAGGTCTTTTTGGCCGACAAAGAGGAAAATTCCCCGACCAGCGGCAGTATTCACGACCTGGTATTGGCCAAGGAAAAGGGTTTGGAAAAGTACCTCAAGTACGATCAGTACCCGCGCAAGAATCTGCTCGATCATTTTATCCACCATTCCGTCTCACTCGAAAAGTTCCGCGACGGCGAATACTTCGAGGACAGCGACTTCATCTTCGGCAAATTCGATTTCGCCGTTGACGCCAAAACCCGTACCGTGACGCTGACCAAAACCGGCGGCGTCAACTGGCAGAAATTCAAGCTCCAGAAGGCGATCACCTTCGAGAAAAACGCCTTGAAAATCGTCTACCACCTCACCAGTCTCAGCGAGCGCGAGAACATCTTCCGCTTCGGGCCGGAGTTCAATTTCGCCCTGCTGGGTGGCAATTCCCCCGACCGCTACTACATCGCCGACGGACAGAAAATAGCCCAGCCGGCACTCAACAGCCAGGGTATTCAAACCGGCATCGAGGCACTGGGCGTAGTCAATGAATGGGACAAATTCCAGGCAGAGGTTCGGGCCCCGCAGGCGGTCGAATTCTGGCACTTCCCTGTCGAGACCGTCTCACTCTCCGAAGCCGGCTTCGAGCGTGTTTACCAGAGCTCGGTCATCATCCCGTGGTTCGATGTTAAAATTCAACCCGGGGCGACGATCGTGGCCGAACTGGAATTAAAAATCACGAACCTTTAATCCTGCTTTAGTTACCACATCCCCGCCCAGTCACTACGGCGGGCTTATTTGCCCGGGCGCTCAAACGTTATTAGCGGACAGGAGGCGTTCCTCTTGTACAAGAAGCGTTTCGATCAGAGTGCTGTTGCTCTGGAGGGTATTCTGCAAAATCCTGCACAGGTGTTTCCCATCGGTTATCGGTTGTTCCAGAGCTTTAGTCAGCGGTTTGACGATTTGCGAGAGGTGCTCGATCTGCAACTGGTCGGTATTGGAAACCATGAGCCGGTACAGATCGCGGGCATGCTTCAGCAGGTGGTAGCCTTCCGTCAGCTGTCGCAGGTTTGCCTTTTGCTCCGGCAGAAGCCGGCAGATATTTGCGATCAGTTCGCCAGAGATAGGAGCGCTAATCGCGAGGCGGGCTTTCAAAATAAATAGGCAATTTTCATAGTCGCGCAAACCGCCGGGGCTCTCTTTCAGGTCCAAGACATCCGGCGCAAAGGTCGCCTGACGACGCAGGCGGATGTCCCTGATCAGGGCGGCGATGAATTGCTCCCGCCGGGCAAAAATATAGGGTTCGACAATTTCGCGCAGGAAGCTTTCCTGAAAGTGGAGACTGCACACCACCGGGCGAGCACCGAGCAGTTGCGACTGGTCAATGTACAGGTTTTCATCGGGAGCGGCAAACAGATTGCGCAGAGCGGTGAAGGTTGTAACGTAATACCGGAAGCGATCGGCAAACCGGTACTGCGGTATTATCGAGCGGCGGATGATGCGCTCGTTCATTTTTTGAATAACCCGATTGCTGAAGGCATGCATGCTTTTATCATCGCTGTTCAGTAAAATGATCAGGTCGTAATCGTCATCAAAAGCCTGACCGCGGGCATGTCCGCCGGCAACAAACAACGCGAGCAGGTCACGGGTCGCGGCGGTGAAATTCATGGCGCGGGCGACTTCCTCGCGGCAGAGTTCGAACAGCACCTGCAGGTAGTTGTCGGAGAAAGTCGTGAACTCGCGGCTGACCTTGGCAAAGGGGGCGCCGTTGATCAGACTGATGCCGTGGCGCACATATTCGAAATCGTAATAGTCGCCGAGGCGTTCCGTTTTCTCTTCCAGGGAATCGAAATTATCAATGTTATGAAAAAGTCCTTCGGCCAGCTGACTGAGTTTCAGTTGATTGCTCAGGGAGGTCAAGTAATCCGCATAGGTATTGAAGACCCGCTGGACGAAACGTTTGAAATAATAACTGCTGTCGCGGTACAGGCGGCAGAGCAGAATCGTGGTATTCTTGAGGATCTCAATTTCCGGTTTCCAGGCGGGTTGTTCGAATATGGAAATGATGTTTTCCAGTAATTCCACCGATAGCAGTGCTAAAAAATTATTCAGGGTTTGCGGCGCGAATCGCAGAATCTGGCTGATGCGCGTAACCGTTTCGAGCGTGCTCTCAAGCCCTTGGACGAATTCCCGGATGAATCCCCGGTAAAAATCGGTCTCCGTGATCTGCGGGCGACGGTGAGCGAGAATCGTGAACAGGGTGATCAATGAATATGGTGAACCGACACCCCAGCGGACGAAGGTTTTAATCAGGGCGGTCTGTTTGTCAGACGGCAGGCGGTTGAAGTCCTCGACAAAGCGCCGCAGAAGCACCTGGTTGGGATTGTTCAGGCTGTTCAGCAGATCATCCCAGAATCGCACTCCCTGGAAAAACCGACTGGTCCTGATAAAATCCATGGGTACGTTGAGTGCCGTAACCGGTTGCGCTTCGCGGGTATTAAAATGCGTGATGGGATGAAAAACAGAAATCGCCGCCAGATGCTCGGTGCTATCCAGCAATAGTGTTTCGATTCCCTGGCGCGCCAGCTGATGATGATCGTAATAATTGGTCAGCATCTGGGTGACGGCATCGGCATAACTCTTATCAGCGTAGCCCAAAGCCTGCGCCACCGGTCGGAGATTCGCCCGTACTCCGGGATTATCCAAATGAACTTCCTCTTCCTGGACGACCATCATCTGGTACAGAAAACGGAACGACTCCAAAAAGGTCAGGGCTTTGAATATCTGATGATAACTTTCTAAGCTGGCGCCATTGCTCTGGAGTAAAACGTCCAGCACCTCCAGCGAAGTGTTGCCCGCGAGCCCTTTCCAGGTTTTGAGCGCAAACAAGATCGCTTTCAGCATCCGCAGTCCGTCGCGCTTGGGATTCAGGATATTTTCCAGCGGCTCCTTGTACATTAGATCGCGTATCTCACCCAATAGTCCGCGTAAAAAGCCCTCATGATAACGGTTGTCCTGGCCGTGGCGATAATAATAGCGGCTAAGAATTTCGTTCCGGAAATCAGCGAACAGGTTGACGTCGCCGAGAATCGGAACGGCGTTGACCATTTCGCTCAAGATGACGAAATCCCCGATCTCATCGTCCAGCAGGGCATGATAATCCGCCACGGAAGCCGAATAACCGCTGGTGCCGACATGCTCAGAAAGATGGAAATGCAGGGCGCAGGCGTACTTGAGCATCTCGGTATTCAGTGCGCCGAATGCAGTCGTCAGCATCATACGCTGCGCCTCGCCGGTGTCTATGATGCCGAGGTCAATATCGTCCTGATCCACCCGCGTGCCGACCCCGCATACGACGAATCCAGGGCGGGTTTCGCCGGACAGAAACAGGTTCAGCAGGGTCTGCATATAAGCGGCCGTGAGCCGGCGAAAATCGTTGCCGGTGCGCATCAGGAAGGTCCGCAAGCCCTGATAGCGGTCCAAGCCGGTGCTCATTTTCATCTGCAGGACATCGAGGGCTTTGATATCCAGCAGTAAAAACTGCAGACCGTAGTAGCAACCTAATAGTTCCTGACGCAGTCCCGCTTCGGGAATTATTTCGACAATCACCTGCATTTCCCGGCGCGGTTGGGGCGCCAACCGCAATAGATGCACCTGATCCACCAGCCCGCGTTCATCAAGCAGATTAATCAGGTCATCAAAACGCTGACGGATATTGAAGATGTATTTGCTGAAATGGTTGCCTAACTCCGCCGCTCTGGCGAGCAGGTCATTCAGCGAGTAGTGAATGGCGGATTTCACGGGATGAGCGAGGAGCGTCTCAGACCGGATGGGACTGCAACCAGTCCGTCGCCATGTCTACTCCGAGCTGAAAAGCATGGAGATTCAGCTCTTCGGTACCTTTGGGGACGCGCGCCCGAATAGCCGATTTGATGGCACCCTCGGAAACTATCCCAACCAGTTTGAAGATGGCCCCCAGGGCAACGATGTTGGCGACCATGGCTTTTCCGATTTTGTCGGTCGCCTGCTGAATGATCGGCAGGCTCACCACGCGGAAATCACCTTCCGGAATCCGGGTCACCATCTGGGCATCAACGATCAGGATGCCGCCGGGTTTCAAATCGCCGATATATTTCTGGCAGGCTTCCTGAGTCAGAGCCAGCATGATATCAATTTCCTCGGCTTTAGGATAGTCAATTTCACCATCGGAGATGATGACTTCCGAGCGACTCGCTCCGCCGCGCGCTTCCGGCCCGTAGGATTGACTCTGAGTGGCATTCAGATCGTCATAAATTGCGGCGGCTTCGGCTAAGACTTTTCCGACCAGGATCAAGCCTTGACCACCGGCGCCGCTCAACCTGATTTCATAACGGAATGGCATAATTGCTCTCCTACCTTTTAGGCTTTTTGCGGTTGGGCAAAATTTATAATTTGCTGGTAGTTGGTCTGATAATCCGCCTGTTCGCGGTCAACCAGAACTCCGACGATAATTTTGTCGGTCAGTTCTTCGGGAGTCATTTTGGCGGCTTTTTCGAGACTCACGGTATGGTCTTTCTGGAAAAGGAGCATTTCCACCGGACCGCCGGCCTTGTTCATCCGTCCGTAGGCGGTAGGACACGGGGAAAGCACCTCCACCACCGAGAAGCCGCGCTTGGTCAGCGCCTGCTCGATGAATTTATCGAGTCGCGCGGTGTGATAGATCGTCGAACGCGCCACGTAGCTGGCTCCGGCCGCGGCCGCTAAACGAGCGATGTCGAAGGGTGCGTCCGGGTTACCGTAAGGGGCCGTGGTAGCTTTCTTACCCGTCGGCGTAGTCGGCGAAACCTGTCCCCCGGTCATTCCATAAATGTTATTATTGTAGATAATGGTCGTGATGTCAATGTTGCGCCGGGCGGCGTGAATGAAATGGTTGCCACCGATAGCGACGGCGTCGCCGTCTCCGGTGACCACAATGACATGCAAGCGGGGTTTGGCGATTTTCAGACCGGTCGCAAAGGCCAGGGCTCGCCCATGCGTCGTGTGCAGGGTGTTGAAATCCACGTAACCGGGGGTGCGGCTGGAGCAACCGATTCCGGAGACGACGGCAATGTCGTCTTTCTGCCAGCCCAATTTGGCAATACAGCGCAATAATGATTTCAGCACCATTCCATGCCCGCAACCGGCACACCAGATATGCGGCATCTTGCTCTGACGCAGATAGTGTAAATAATCCATGGCATTACCCTGCAATTGCTGAATAAATTTCACGCGGCGTGATCGGCTCACCATTGACCCGATTGACGCGCATGACGGGGCGGCTCCGTCCGATCGCCCATTCGACCTCATGCGCAATTTGTCCGAGGTTCAACTCTGGAACGACGATTGTCTGAACGGAAGACAGGACGGCCAGAATTTCCTTTTCCGGAAAGGGCCAGATGGTTTTCAGTTTCAGCAAGCCGGCTTTAATTCCTGCTTCCCGGGCCATCAGTACGGCTTTCTTGGCGGAACGGGCGGTGGCACCGTAAGCGATCACCAGCACCTGTACATCGTCCGTCTGAAATTGTTCAACCTCTACAATCTCGTCGCGATAGCGTTCGATCTTGCGGTTAAGGCGTCGCATCTGCTCTTCCACCTTGTCGGGATTATTGGTCGGGAAACCGCTTTCGTCGTGGGCCAAACCCGTTATATGATAGCGGTAGCCCTCGCCGAAATTGGCCATGGGTGGAATATCAGAAGGCGTCATGGCATAGGGCAGATATTGTTCCGGCGGCCCAGCGGGTTTGAGGCGTTCAATGATCTCCAGTTCCGTCTGGTCGGGAATCTCGATTTTCTCATAGAGATGGCCGGTGATCTCGTCCGTCATTATTAAAACCGGAGTCCGAAATTTTTCCGCCAAGTTGAAAGCGCGCACGGTCAGGTCAAAGGTCTCGCGTACTGTGGACGGGCACAGCGCAATGATGCCATGGTCGCCGTGCGTTCCCCAGCGCGCCTGCATCATATCACTTTGGGAAACGTGGGTGGGCAAACCGGTGCTCGGCCCGCCGCGCTGAACATCAACGACCACCACGGGGATTTCTGCCATCGCCGCAAATCCGATATTTTCCTGTTTGAGACTAAAGCCCGGTCCGCTGGTAGCTGTCATGGACTTGACCCCTGCAATGGAAGCACCCAATACCGCCCCCATGGCGGCGATCTCGTCTTCCATCTGGATAAAATTGCCCCCGGCTTTGGGCAAGCGCGCCGCCAAGACCTCGGCGATTTCCGTAGAGGGCGTAATCGGATAGCCGGCAAAAAAGCGGCAACCGGCCGCGATGGCGCCCTCGGCACAGGCAGTATTGCCCTGCATCATGCGTATGTCTTTTTTTAATGTAGCCACGATTGCATTCCCTTTACTTGACAACTTCCGGTTCTGCTTCCGCCACCTGCACCGTAATGGCGAAATCCGGACAGAGATTCTCGCACATGCGACAACCGATACACAGTTCCGGATGCGCCACCTGCGCCGTGAAAGTGCCCAGTACTAAAACTTTCTTGGGACAGACGGCGACGCACACCCCGCAGCTTTTACACCAGGCCTCGTTGATTTGCACTTCCGACGTTTTTTTCAAGATCAGTCTCCGTTTTCAGGTTACGCACCAATTCACTCGCCAAACTTAATAAATTAAATTGAATTTTCCGTACTTGCCGGCATCCTGGCTTGGTCAAGTGGTGGACTTTGATCTGGTTATCTTATACTCCGAGCAAAGTTATGCGCGGTGGTGCGGTTTCCAATCTGACCCGTACCCCAATCGGCAGGGTCAGACGCTGTTTGAGATGTCCATAGGCTAAATTGGTAAGAACTGGAAAATCGTAATCCTGCAGAGCAACGGTCAGATAATCATGCAGCGTAAAGGAACGGTGCGGATTCTTCGGCAGGCAGTCGGTAAACTGCCCAACAATCATTCCGGCGATCTGCTTGAAAATACCGTGCAGGCGCATGATCTGCAGATGCTTGTCCAAATGGTAGGTCTTCTCACCGATGTCCTCAATGACCAAAATCGCGCCCTTGAACGACGGCGCCCACGGAGTGCCGAGCAGAGGCGTGATCAGCGACAGACACCCCCCGATCAACGGTCCGGTCGCCTCTCCGCCGCGCCAGACTTGCAGGGGTTGCTCTGGTGGATTAGTCAGTTCGATTGGATAGGGATGTTCCATCACCATGCGCCATAGCCACTTGGCGCTGTAGTCGCTGAAATCACCACCCATGTCCGATGCGACCATCGGTCCACTGTAAGTCACCCAACCGCACTGGGCCAGGAGCGCCAGCTGCAGGGCAGTGATGTCCGAATAGCCGACGAAAACCTTGGGCGGTCGCGCCGCCAGCCGGTCATAATCCAGCTTGTCCACCAGGCGGATCAAACCGTAACCACCCCGCACACAAATAACCGCGTCGATTGTGGGATCGAGTAAATATTCCTGCAGGTACCGCAACCTGAGCGTGTCGGAACCTGCCAAAAAAAACTTCCCCCGGTTCAGGTTGGGAGCACATTGCACCCGAAATTTCTGCTCTTGGAGATAGGCAAGGCCCCGCGTGGTGGAGCGGCGTTTGGCGGCGCTGGCTGGCGCTATGACTCCGATCTTAGCTCCTGTGCGCAAGGTCGGAGGAAGACGATACTGCATACTAACCTCTTTTGATTGTATCCGGATTCCCGAGTATTTGCAGTTAATATAACCAGAAAAGGTCAAATGCAAACTGAAAAAGTTCGGCGTAGTAATAAAAAATTTACGACACAGGTTTGAGTTTTATAACGATTTGTCCTAATTTACCTATTGTGAGACCAGGCAGTATCTTAACACAAGGGAGTTTAAGATGAAAGGCATGCAAAACAGCGGATTATTGATCATCCTGCTCTGGAGCGGACTGTTACCGCGGCAACTGACCGCCCAGCAAGCCACGCCCTTCGACCGGGTTGCCGGTCAGCAGGACTACGAGTTTCAGAAATCCATCGAGGAACAAGCCCGCGGTGACCTGAGCACCCTGCGGCAATTCATCGCCGATTCCCTGCGCCTGCTTTACGATGAACGGTATCACCAATTGCTTGATTCCCTTGAATCCCATTACGAAAATCAGATCCAGAACCTGGTGGCGGAACAAACGGACCTGAAAGCTCTTAACCAATCTTTGCTGGACAGCCTGCGCATCCAGAAATCACGTTTCAGTCTCCTGCAGAGCGGGCCGGTGAGTTTTGATCCGGTGCAGGAGGAAAAGCTCTTTCAGTTTACCAAAATGCTCAAGATGGAGACCAACAAGCGCAAAACCGGGAAATTGTTCTCCTCCGAAATCGAAAATATTGCTCCCTACCAGCTGGATGAGCTGGCTTTCTACTATCGCCTGTATTACCCGGATGCCCGCGCAGATTCGGTGCTGGATTTCATTACGCAGGTTTATATCCGCACCGCGGACTGGGCCAAAGCCGAATTATACCTGATCAAATTTCTGTATCTGCACTCTGGTTCGCCACTATATGAGGAAGTAAAAAATATCCGCAGTGCCATATTCCAGACCGAGAAATATTTCAAACCGTACATGGCTTTTCTGTCCGATTTGGTGAATAGCGTTCCGCAGGAAGCCGACCAGGAAAAGGCCAATTTCCAATTTGTGGAGATGCTCAAAGATTGGCCGGATGCGGCCGTGCGCGAAAATTTCATCGCCGAAGGACGGCAATTCCTTCTGCTCTACCCTTATTCCGCTACGGCTCCACTCGTCCAGCAATGGATAGCAGAAACGCAGTTGCAGAAAGGCCAGCCGCATAGCGCATTCCTGACCTGGCAGAAAATCATGCTCCTTTATCCCGACAAACCCGTTTTCCAGAAAGGTTTGTATCTCACCGGGCAAATTCAGCAACAGCATTTCGCCGAATTTGAAAATGCCATCAAAACCTGTCGCGAATATATCCGGCGCTTTCCCGACGACACGCTCGCGGCGGACTGCCAGTACCGGCTGGCCAAAATGTACGATGAAAACCTGAACAACTGGGAAGCGGCGACGCAGGAGTACCTCAAATTTGCCGACCGCTATCCGCAAGCGCCCCAGACCATTGCGGTTCTCAACCGACGGGCGGTGATCCAGGCCACGCAGATGAGCATGGTCGAGGAAGCAGTAACGACCTATAAACTGATCGATCAGCGTTATCCCGACACGCCCGCGGCACAAGAGGCATTATTGGCCGCTGGTAATTTGTATAACTCCAAGGCACGCTACGAGCAGGCGATCGAGGTCTACCAAAGCATTTTTCAGAAGTACCCGCAATCGGACAAAGCCGTCCAGGCTCTGGAAAAAACCGTCGTGATCTACAACAAAAAGATTAAAAACCTCGAGAAGACCATCGAGACCCTCAACCTGATCATCGCCAATTATCCGGGAACCAAGGCCGAAGTCAACGCTACCAAACTCGTCAAAAAGCTGGAAAAGCCCAAATGACATCCGGCCTGACCAGGAGCAGAGCGACCGTCGGACGACGTTGATCCGTCGTACCGCTTTTTTCACAATATGCTTTTCCGTCTCTATCGCATACCCTGGCTGAAACTTGCCACCTGCCTGCTGATGCTGAGCGGCCTTCTTGCCGGCGAGACGGAGCCTGCGCGTCCCAAAATCGGCCTGGCGCTCAGCGGAGGGGGCGCGCTGGGTTTCGCCCACATCGGCACCCTGAAACTTTTAGACTCGCTCGACATCCCGATTGATTACATCGCCGGCACCAGCATGGGCGGGATCGCCGGAGCCCTGTACGCCGTCGGCTACAGCGGAGCCGAAATCGAGACGCTCGCCTATTCTTTAGATTGGCAGGAACTTTTCACCGATCAGCCGACGCGCCCCTTGTTGCCTTTTTTCCAGAAAATAGACGCCGAAAAATTCCAGTTTGAATTTGGCATTCGTGATTTTCGACCGGTAGACAAGGGCGGCGTAATCGCCGGCCAGAAAATTGCCCTGACCTTTGCGCGCTTGGTTCTGCCTTACCTGCACGTCCACGATTTCGGCCAGCTGCCGATTCCTTTCCGGTGCGTGGCAGTGGACCTGATGACCGGCAACGAGGTCGTGCTGAAAAGCGGCTCATTGCCCAAAGCCATGCGCGCCACGATGGCGGTCCCGAGCATTTTCAGCCCGGTGGAATGGGGCGACTCGCTCCTGGTAGACGGCGGTCTGCTCAACAACCTGCCGGTGGACGTCGTGCAGGACATGGGCGCCGACTTCGTCATTGCTTCCGTTGTCCGCAACCCCTACAAAGAAAAACAGGAATTGCGCACCACGTTAGATGTCTTGGCCCAGTCCTTCAATATCCTGCGGGACAATAAATTGGACTATAACGCCGATAAGGCAGACATTCTGATCCGGTGCTACCTGAAAGGCTCCACGCCGGCGGACTTCATCAATGCCCGCATCGGACGCATAATTTCGACCGGTGAAATAGCCGCCCATAATAATTTAGACAAACTGCTGGCCCTCAAACAGCAGTACCACCTGACCCGTTCGACTATTAAACAATCCCGGCCATCTCCGCAGGCGGTTACGGTCATCGGCAAAATTTCCATCACCGGTAACCAAACCATCCCGCAGACCGCCATCCGCGCCTGCCTGAACCTCACCGAAGGCGATCCTTATGTCGCCGACACCCTGAAAGTGAGATTGGACCGCTTAGCGGCGCTCGGCGATTACCGCCAGATTCGTTCCGAGGTTGTCAACCTTGAAGATGGCACCGTCGAGATCATCATTCGCCTGTTAGAAGAACTGCGCCCCATCATCTATGCCGTGGATATTCGCGGCAACAAACGGCTGTCATTTGATTTCATTTACCGGTCGTTCGGGGTAGAGCCCGGCGATATTTTTGCGGTGCGCGAAATCGAGGAACGCATCAATTACTTGAACGGACTGGGGTATTTCAAGAACATTTACTACGAAATCGAGCCGCTCAACCGCACCTACATTCGCCTGATACTGCAGGTCACCGAACTGCCACCCCAAAAACTGCGCGTCGGCGTCCGCTACGACGATTACCACCAGTTAATTGCGGCGCTCGATTACCAGTCCACCAGCGCCCTGATCCGCGGCTTGCGCTGGGATGCCGAGTGGCAATTCATCGGTTTAGACCAATTCAAGCTCCGCGCGCTGTATCCCTCGCGGCGCCTGAGTTATCCTCTTTACCCGTTTGCACACTTCGACACCCGGCATATTCCCACCTACCTTTACAGCCTGCGCGGTAACAAGATTGCCCGCTACTTCGACCGTTCCACCCAGGCGGGAGTCGGATTCGGCCTGCTCTGGAAAAATTACTGGAATTTCGAAGCCGAGGGTCTGTTCGAACATGTGGATATCCGCCCGGACATTGCCGCAGAAAACAGCCTGGATTTCAGTAACTGGAAAGACCGGCTCTGGAAAATGGTCCTGGCTTCTAATTTCGACTTACTGGATAATGCTTTCGCGCCCCGGACGGGCTTACAGGCCCATTTCAGCTACGAGCGCGCCTATCGCGACGATTGGAAAGATTCCAAATACACCCGGGTACAGTTTTATTTCAATCAGCATTTTTCGCGACATCATCATTACCTGCGGCTGTACGGCTACTATGGCTATGCCTACCTGCAGGGCTTTTCCAACCGCTTCGTCTATCAGGGCGGACCGGAATGTTTTACCGGCGTGGAGTACGACCAGCTCATCGGGACGCGGTTAGGTGTCGCCCGCTGTGACTATGCTTATGAACTGCTGAAAAACCTCTTTCTGCGGCTCAGTTTCAATACCGCCTTCAATCTGCGCAACAGCTGGTTGGCGCCGGGACTGAAACCGCCGCCGATATACGGCTATGGCTGCGGGGTGAAATTTGTCTCGCCGGTCGGGCCATTCAATCTACTGCTCGGTTACGGCGATAAGAGCGTCTTTTACCCCGGTAAAAAGCGCCTTTTGCTGTACTTTACCGCCGGGTACAATTTTTAATCCTGCCGGCACATTTATTAATTCTCCGGAACCCTCCGTCGCCTCCAGCAGGCTAAGCCGATCAGAATTATTACGGCGAGCTCAGCGGATTATTTGTTTAATTTCAATCCGGCAATCTCCCCGGGCAGGATGATCCGGCCGGGCGTGTTCAATTCCTCGCGGATGCGCATGAAGCACAATCCGAGATATTTGTCCTTGGACAAAAGGTTCTTGACCCATTCTTGGTAGGGTGTATCGAAAGTCGTCATCTTGCTATTGGATGATTCGCGGATGAAAAGCTGCCCATCCTTTTCGATTGCCATCAGCATATGCGCGGAGAAGATGTCGGTTTTGTTGGCAAACAGCAAAGAGAGGATATCGCCATTGCGGATGTTCAAGGCGACTTTCAGGAGTTCTTCTTTGGGCACGTAGTCGAGCGTGAGGGTGCGGTCGGGCAGGACGTAGCGCAAATCGGTAATGCCTTTGCCGGCGAAGAATTTCTGGTGTGAGATTGTACGCGTGACCTGGCGTGTGGCCGGACCGCCGACCCTGGCGCTGACATGCTCGAGAAGCCAGCTGTTTTCGGGCATCCAGTCCGCCATGGTGTAGTGGTTGCGGGTGCGCATCCCGATGAGGCCGTCCCTGTAACGGATGTGCTGGAGATTGTTAAAAAAGTTATCCCAGCTGTCCGAAATGGCGAGCGCCAAAACATGCTCGCAGAAAACCATGCAATTGGTCTCATTGAAATTGACCAGTGGCCAGGCTTCGTAGAGCGCGTAGGGACCGTCGCCGGCGCAGGTCAAATTGTACGGCATGCCGAGAAATTTTTCAGAATAGAGGCTGATGCGCTCGGTGATCGTCAGGTTGCGCTGACTGACGGCGGTCAGCAGTGAGTCAATTTCCCGGTTACTCATACGGTAAACCGGTTTATCGCCGGCCGGATTCTGGGCCATTATAAACGACGCCCAGATTAACAGGAGTAAGCCCCAGCGCCTTATCATCACCACCTCGATTTTTTTGGGTTTATCCGTTAGTCAAGCCGCGGTCTATTTCACCAGCACCATTTTGCGGGTCAGCACGCTCGTCCCGGCTTTCAGCGTATAGAAATAGGCGCCGGTCGGTAATAGGCTGGCATCGAATTCCACGGCATGGTAGCCGCCTTCTCGTTCTTCATTGAGCAACTGCCGGATTTCTTCCCCGAGCACGTTGAAAATGCTGAGCGTCACCCGCGTCCGTTCCGGCAGATAAAACGGCAAAGTCGTGGTGGGATTGAACGGGTTAGGATAATTCGGCAGGAGCTGCGGGTGCTCGGCCAAAAGCGGTTTTTCCGGTTTGATCCCAACGCTGACTTTCTTCGCCAAACGCAGGTCGTCGAAATAAATGGTGCCGGTTGCGGTGGCGCCCGGGATATAGGTCAGTTGAAAACTGTCAATGCGCAGGGGATTGGTAAGCGTTCCGTCGCCGATCCAGGTGCCACAGCCGTCATTGGCCATGTCCCAGGTGATCAGTTTCCAGCCGATCCAGTTGATTGTATACCAGGGGCTGACCTCGTGGCCGGCGGCGTCATCCACAGCGAAGCGGAACTGGTTGCCGCTGCCATCGCCAAAGACATAGACCTGCAACAGGTAAGTGTTGTCGAAGGTAACGTCGCGCGGCGCCCCGCCCGTCAGGTACTCGCGGATCAGCCAGGCGCCGGCACCGGTATCCCAGGCATAATTCAACGCGAGGGATTTGGTGCTGTTGACGGACAAATTCAGGTAGGCCGTGTTTTCCGCCCGACTGGTCGCGGGCAGAATCCCGATCGTAGAGCCGCTGGTTTGAGGAGTCCACCAGTTACTGGTCAGTCCCGTTTCGAAATTGTCAATCGTCGTCACCTGATAATCCGTAGTGCCGGTTTTAAAGGAATAGCTGGCGGCGGTATTGATACGGTTGCCGAAGATGTCGGTCAGGCCGGCGGGAATGGAGATGGTGTGGGTTTCGTTGGCACGCAGGTTTTCGCTCGGAAAGAATGTCAGAACACTTTTCGTGCCGACGATATAATGTACCAATTGTCCCGGAACAACTGTCTGGGTGTTGAAGTGCTTGAGGATTACCGAGCCGGGGTGCACGCTCGTATCGGCCAGGAGTTCATTGTAGATGATCGTGACGAGCGGGCGCAACTCGATATTGGTCGCGGTCTGCGCCGGATAGACCGACGCCACTTTGGGGGCGGTGACATCGCGGCTGGTGCGGAAGGTGATTACCAGGCTATCGCCGCCGACTCCGTCATGATTGCCATCAAACAAATGACCGTACTTGCCTATTGCCAGACCGCCAATCGTGAGCCGGTAAGTCGTCATATTATCAAGACTGTCGGTGGTGAAGGTCAGCTGGCGGCTGTCGGTGGACCATTTGAAAACCCCGGGTTCCGCCGGCACTAAACTGAAATTGGCCTCAACCGAGGCCCGATCCATCGGACGACTGAAATTGAGCGTGATTTTGGTGCCCACGATGAAAGCCGTATCGCCGTCAACCGGAGTCGTCGAAACGAGATAGGGCGGGACGGTCGAAATCAGATTGAAATCGCGGAAGGTGAAGAAATCGGGGCGGATGATCACGTCGGCTGAATCGCCGACATAATTGGGCGCGTTGACATTTAACCTCAGGGTATCGTTGGGCAGGTCGTCGAAGAAGTAAAAACCGTTGTGTAATTGTTCGGGATCAGTCGAATATTTGTAAAAAAGTGTGGCGTAGGTGTCGGTAGTGTAAGTCTCGCCATTCAAGCGGAGCGTCGCTCCGTTGATCGGCACGCCGGTCTCGATGTCGTAGACAATCCCGGTGCAGATGCCGATCGGGGGAATCGTGATGTGGTGATATTTAAGAATTGACCAATAGTAGGTATAAGCCTGCAGGAGTTTGAATTCGGCGTTCATGTTCAACTGGTTTTGGACGGCGTTGGTATGAAAGCCGGCTTCGGCGAGTTCAGAGGCCATGACCGTCTCGCGGTTGACGTGCAAATACGGGTACTTGTTGGCGTGATTGTCCGGGAAACCCTGGTAGAAAGTGCGGTCGGCGTAATTGCCGCGCGTGGGGGCGCGCATGCCGCGCGTCAGCAGATCCACCATGTAATCTGCCATGACCTTGCCACCCTTCGGATTCTTCTCGACGGTTTGTCCGTTTTCCCGCCAGCCGCCGTACATTAATAATGTGCTGGTATAGGTGGCGTCACCGGCGTCGCTGTGGATCGAATGGTACCAGGCCATTCCCAGGCTATTGGCATGATTGGTACGGGCAGTAAGGGTAACATTTTCGGTGTCGGTATAACGACAAAGCACGACGGTGTCAATGTCGGTATTTTGCACCAGAAGGTCGCGCAGACAAAGTGCCACCCGCAGGTTTTTCTCAGCTTCGGAAAGGCCGTAAATACCCGGGTTTTCCTTCTGGCTGTGACCCGGGTCGAGGAAAATGTTCCAGCCGCTCAAACCGGTCACCTGCTGAGCAGATAGCCTCAGGCTGGTACCGAGCAGTAACCCCATCGTTATTATTCTAATTTTCATTACATCTCACTCATTAGTTATTAAGTACGTCCAAATTTACGATAATCGCCCAAATCGCCAAGCGCAAAAAGGGCTAACGGCGACGGTTCGGGTCGGTAGAATGGTAAAAATTCGCTTTTTAAATCGTTTGGTTTAAATTACTGCCGGATTTTTCAAAAAGGGTAGTTTGAGGCATTTAACAGATTCCACAACCAGCTGGCGCAAGGTGGCGATTGCGACTTATGGAGCCCCTTTCGACAGCCGCATTTACGGCACTTACGAGATTGACGTAACCGAGACGGTGCGTTACATCGCCGAGCGGCGAGCGTTGGGCCAGCGCCTGACCATCACGCATTTCGCCGCGGCGGCTCTGGCGCGCACGTTATTCGAAGACGTCCCGGACATCAACGGTTTCGTGCGCCGCGGAAAAATGGTGTACCGCGCGGACGCGGACGTTTTTATCACCATCAATATCGCGGGCGCCAACATGTCCGGTATGGTGCTGAAAAAGTGCCAGGAACTCTCCGCGTCCGAGATTGCCGAGCAGATTAAACAGACGGCCGAGCGCAAGCGCGCCGGAGAGGAAAGCGGCGCCTTCGCCGCCAAGGACGTCATCGCCCGCATCCCCTGGCCGTTCCGTCGCCCCTTTTTCCAATTCATCAAGTGGTGGATATTCGACATGGGCTGGACGTTTCCCTTCCTGAGAATTCCACCCGATCCTTTCGGCAGTATCATGCTGACCAACATCGGCAGTTTCGGTCTGCAGTACGGCTTCCCGGCGCTTTTTCCCATCGGTAAATTGCCGGCGGTCATCGCCATGGGCACGCTCACCCGCAAACCGGTCGTCATTGACAACGAGATAAAAATCCGCGACATCCTGCCGCTGGCCGGCACTTTCGATCACCGCATCGTGGACGGCGCCCAATCCGGAAAACTGACCAGCGGCGTGATTGCCCGCCTGCAGAATCCGGTGGCGCTCGATCTCCCCCATCGCTGTACAACCACTTAACTATTAAATAGTGTAGAGGCGAATTATGACTGAAAAGGAAATCAAAGTATTAGAAGCCATGAAAAAAGCCGGCCAGCCGGTCAAGGCGGGTGACGTGGCCGAGATGCTCGGCATGGACAAAACCGAAGTCGCCAAGCTCATCGCCGCGCTGAAAAAGCAGGGCAAGGTCACTTCACCCAAAGTGTGCTTTTACACACCCAAATAGCATCTGTTCATCGCCGGTTGCTAAATTATTAATCACCGAACATATCCGATTCTGATACACGGCGGGCCGATACTGACCCGCTCAGGATTCTCACCAAGGTAAGGAGGTCAGTATGGGGCTATGGGATTTTCAGTTGAGTTTCAAGGAGCTGGTCCTGGACTTTTCGTTTATGAGTGTTTTCCTGATCGTCGGCACGATTTTCCGGCGCTACGGATTGTTCTTTCAGAAGTATCTGATTCCGAACAATCTGATTGCCGGGTTCATCGGCCTGCTGATCGGGCCGCAGATTCTCGGGCATGTCCCGTTCGAAAAACTGTGGTCTGCCATCGGACTCGGCGGCCTCATCGGACGCATTTTCGTCCCGCTCGACGGCCAGCGCATGGGGCTGTACGTCTATCATCTCCTGGCGCTGACCTTTGTCGCCATTGGCCTGCGCGGGGAAAAGACGAGCTGGGGCAAAGGACCGCTGAGTTTCAGTCTCTCGATGCTCACCAGCTACATCATTCAGGGCACGCTGGGGCTTCTGGTATGTTTCATTTTCGTTTATACCACCAAACCCGAACTGTTTCCCGGCTTGGGTCTGTTATTGCCGATGGGTTTCGGGATGGGGCCCGGGCAGGCCTTTACGATTGGCAGCAGCTGGGAAAAATTCGGTTTCGAGGGAGGCGGCATGGCGGGCCTGACTATCGCCGCCGTGGGCTACCTGATTGCCTATTTTGCCGGAATGGTCATCGTCAACAAGGGCATCAAGAACGGCGAAACGGCGCTGATCAAGGGCATTGACAGCATCTCAAGCGATATGCGCACGGGCGTCGTCAAGTACGGCGACAAACAGATCGCCGGCTTCCTGACCCTCTCGCTGGAGGCCATCGAACCACTGGCCTATCAGGTGGGGGTGATCGGCGTGGTGTACCTGGTGTCGTTCTGGGTTGCCAAGGGGTTAGCCTGGTGCCTGGTCAGCATCAATGCCGCTGGCTTTGTGTCGACGGTCTGGGCGTTTCATTTCGTCATCGCGCTATTGGTGGCACTCGCCTGTCGTAAGATCATGGACAAAATGAAAAAAGGCTATCTGATTGACCGGGGACTGATGACGCGCACCGCGGGATTGTTCGTGGACTACCTGATTGTCGGTTCCATCTGCGGCATCAGTCTGGCGGTAGTCTGGAAATACTGGGCGCCGATTCTGCTCATGTCCATTCTGGGCGGGATTGCGACCTATTATATGCTCCGCTATGTCTGCTACCGCGCTTTCGACGACTATCACTTCGAACGCTTCGCGGCGGTGTTTGCCGAAATGACCGGCACCCTGAACTCCGGACTGGTGATGATCCGCGTGACCGATCCAGAATTCAAAACGCCGGTGGCGGAAGATTTGGTTTATTCCAGCGGCATCGCCCTCTTTTTCGGCCTGCCTCTGCTTATCCTGCTGAACGTGCCGATGAACTTCTTCAACAATAGCCTGTTCGGCTACTGGGTGACGTTCGGGTTGATGCTGTTGTACGGGATCATCCTGTGGATTTTCTGGCGCGTGATTGGCTTTATCAAGTTCAAACGGGAGCGCGTGTAAAATAGAGTCGAACTAATCCAGCATTGCCAACATTACGCGCTCTGACCGGCTAAAGCCATCTTTTATATACAATTTTTTATATTCTATTGGAGTTTGCGCTGTTTACCGCGAAGGCGACGCCGATTATGCGGCTGTGGTTTCTACCGACCGGCATGGCAATCTGCGCTGGCGTTATTATCTCGAGAAACTGATTGAATTCTTAACCTTGATTGGGGATGCAAAGGGCAAGGCTTAAAGCGTGGCTGGTAAAAAAATCTACTGCATTGCGCGGGGCGGCGATCTGCTCTGAACCCAGCATTATGCCGAAGCGGGATTCATCACCGAAACGATGAATTTAGCGATTAACTCGCGGGATGAACTGACAGCCTGTATTGGTCATGGGCTGTAGCTTCGGCAGTAATCGGTTGAACTAAAATTAATCCGGTTAATGAGTAGCCCGGCCGTAAGTTGCGGGGGCAGGTATTCCCTGCCCGCCCAGCAGGCTCTCCGGAACGGGAACAAATGACCGCGCCTTCCCAATCGTGCAAAACGAATGGCAAATTGCGTACCTGAAATATTTTGAGGGAATTTTCTCAAAACAGGGTTTGATATTTTATTTTTTTTTATTAATATTGCCGCCGTTGAATTGAATTTTGGGAGCAGTGAGTGAAAAAACGTATCGCAATCCTGACTGGTGGAGGTGATGTCCCGGGGCTCAACCCGGCGATCCGCGGGGTTACTTTACGCGCTTTGAAGGAAGGCTTTGAAGTCATCGGCATCCGGCGGGGCTGGGGTGGCATGCTGGACATCATCCGCGACAAGGACGCCGACAACAGCAACAACTTCCAAATACTCAATGCCGAAATCGTCAACAAGGCCGGCCGCACCGGCGGCACCTTCCTGCACACTTCGCGCACGCGCCCCAGCCACGTCGCCGCAGACGCCGTGCCCCCGCACCTGAAGGACAAGTACAACGCCAAAAGCAACGATCTGACTCCGGAAGTATTGAAGAATCTCGAATTTTTAGGCGTCGAATATCTGATCCCGATCGGCGGTGATGACACGCTCAGCTACGGCGTCACCCTGCATAAAGCCGGTTTCAAGGTCGTCGGCATTCCCAAAACCATGGACAACGACGTCCCCGGCACCGACTACTGCATCGGCTTCAGCACCTGCATCACCCGCACGCTCGAACTGACCCACAGCCTGCGTACCTCAGCCGGTTCGCATGAACGCTTTCTGGTCATCGAGGTTTTCGGGCGTTACGCCGGCTTCACGGCACTCCTGCCGACCATGGCGGGCGCCGCCAATCGTTGCGTCATTCCCGAATACAAATTCGACATGGAGCGTCTGGCCCAATTACTGGTCGAAGATCGGTTTACCAATCCCAGCCACTATGCCGTCGCCATCGTTTCCGAAGGCGCACTGCCGAGCGGGCAGGACGAAATGATCACGCAGGGCGAGGAAAAAGACGCCTACGGACATAAGAAATTGGGCGGCATCGGTGAAATTGTTGCCAAGTTACTGAAAGACATGTCCGCCAAGTACAATCAGGGGCGCAAGATCAACGTCATTGGCCAGAAACTCGGCTACCTGGTGCGCTGTGGCGACCCGGACGCCTTCGATTCCATCGTGCCCATGGTCTACGGCAACATTGCCTTCGACCTGATTCTGAAAGGGCGCAGTGGGCTATTGGTGAACCTGAAAAACGGCGTTTACGGACATACCAATTTGGAAGTCGTAACCAGTTATAAAAAGGTCGTGGATGTGGAAAAGTTTTATGATACGGAGCGCTATCGTCCGCAGTACAAGAGCTTCGAACATAAACCGTTCTTCATCATGACCAGCAACAAAGCATAACATTTCCCTCCTCCCTCCTCTCAAAGAGGTCAAGCAAACAGGGCGACCAAATCGCCCTGTTTGCGTTTTTAGGGGAGACGGAAATGTTTCCTCCGCGGGTGAAGGCGTGGGTTGGGTTTTGGTACCTCGCGGGGGGAAGGGGGGCATTTGAATTTCTGCGGATTAATGCCTAATTTTACCGATGACAGGACTATTTGGCATTCAGAGCACGCACAAGAGAATTGCCGTGTCAATTATTAACCAAAAATATACTGGAGAAGTACAATGGCTAAGCAGATGAAGACGATGGATGGCAATACGGCGGCGGCGCACGTGGCTTATGCGCTCAGCGAGGTGGCGGCGATTTATCCGATTACGCCTTCCTCGGTCATGGGCGAGCTGGCTGACGAATGGTCGGCGCAGGGACGCCGGAATATTTTCGATCAGGTACTGCGGGTAGTCGAGATGCAGAGTGAAGCGGGAGCGTCCGGGGCGGTGCATGGCGCACTTTCCGCCGGGGCGCTGACGACGACCTTCACCGCCTCGCAGGGTTTACTGCTGATGATCCCGAACATGTTCAAGATTGCCGGCGAACTGATGCCCGCCGTGTTTCATGTCTCGGCGCGCACGGTAGCCAGCGAAGCGCTCTCCATTTATGGCGATCATTCGGACGTCATGGCGACGCGCACGACCGGTTTTGGGTTGATGGCCTCCGGTTCGGTGCAGGAAGTCATGGATCTGGCGCTGATCACGCACCTGGCTTCGCTGAAAGCCAGCATCCCGTTCGTGCACTTTTTCGACGGATTCCGTACCAGTCACGAGGTCAAGAAGATCGCCGTGATTGACTACGATACAATCCGGAACCTGGTTGATCTGGAGGATATTGAAAAATTCCGCGCCCGCAGTCTCAACCCCGAGCATCCGCAACTGCGCGGCACGGCGCAGAACCCGGACATATTCTTCCAGGTCGCGGAAGCCGCCAATAAATATTACGACGCTGTGCCGGAGATCGTCGCGGCAACCATGCAGAAAGTCGGCCAGGTCATCGGACGGCAGTATCAGCTTTTCGATTACGTCGGTCATCCGGAAGCCGAGCGCGTCGTCGTGATGATGGGTTCCGGCGCCGAGGCGGCGCATGAGACCGTCGAATACCTGAACCAAAAAGGCGAAAAGGTCGGCCTGATCAAGGTGCGGCTCTATCGCCCATTTTCGGCCAAACATTTTCTCAGCGTATTGCCCCGGACGGCCCGGCGTATTGCCGTGCTTGACCGCACCAAGGAATCCGGCGCGTTCGGCGAGCCGCTCTTCACCGACATCTGTGCCGTTTTACAGCAAGCCAAAGACGAGCGGCTGATCATCGGCGGACGCTATGGCCTCGGGCAAAAAGAGTTCGATCCATCGATGGCCAAGGCCGTTTTTGATAATTTGAAACTGTCCCAGCCGAAAAACAATTTCACCGTCGGCATCGATGACGATGTCACCTTCCGCAGTTTGCCCGTTACCGAGAAAATCGACACGGTGCCCGCCGGCACGGTGCAGGCCATTTTCTGGGGCTTTGGTTCCGACGGTACGGTTGGCGCCAACAAGGACGCCATCAAGATCATTGGTGATAACACCGACATGTTTGCGCAGGGTTATTTCGCCTACGATTCGAAAAAATCGGGCGGGCTGACGCTCAGTTTTCTGCGATTCGGGCCCCGCGACATGCGCTCTACTTATCGCATCAACGCCGCCGATTACGTCGCCTGTCACAAGCAGAGTTATGTTTTTAATTACGACCTGACGGAAAATATCAAGGAAGGCGGGATTTTCGTCCTGAATACGCTCTGGAATGACGCGGAGCTGGAACAGAATCTTCCGCCGGCTCTGCTCCGTGCCATTGCCCGCCGGAAATTACAATTCTATACGGTGGACGCCACCAAAATCGCCGCCGAGGTGGGTTTGCCGGGACGCATCAACATGGTTATGCAGACGGCGTTCTTCGCGCTTTCCAAAGTCCTGCCGTTCGACGCGGCGATCAAGCACCTGAAAGACGCCATCCAGAAAACCTATGGCGCCAAGGGCGAGAAAATCGTACAGAAGAACTGGGCGGCGGTAGATGCCGCGATCAATGCCCTGCACGAGGTAAAATATCCCGCCAGCTGGGCAGATTTCCCGGAGAAAGCGGTCGCTCAGCGGACGGTCCCGGAATTTGTCACGACCATTCTCGAACCGATGAACGCCCAGCAGGGCGACAAACTGCCGGTCGGCGTTTTTACTCCCGGCGGATTGTTCCCGGTGGCCACCAGCCGCTATGAAAAGCGCGGCATCGCGATCGAAGTTCCCCACTGGATTCCGGAGAATTGCATTCAGTGCAACCAGTGCAGTTTCGCCTGCCCGCACGCGGTCATTCGTCCGGCGCTGTTGACGCCCGAGGAAAAAGCCCAGGCGCCAAAGGGTTTCGAGACCATCAAGGCGATCGGCAAAGGCTTGGAGAACCTTGACTACCGCATTCAGGTTTCGGTGCTGGATTGCACCGGTTGCGGTAACTGCGTGGACGTCTGCCTGGGCCGAAAGGGTCAGAAAGCCCTGGAGATGAAGCCTTTCGAGAGCCAGCTGGAGCAATGCGCCAACTGGGCATTCTTCGAGAAGGTTCCCGTCAAGGACCAGGTCATGCGCAAGGACACGATCAAGGGCAGTCAGTTCCAGCAACCGCTCTTCGAATTCTCCGGTGCCTGCGGCGGCTGTGGCGAAACTCCCTATATCAAGGTCGTCACGCAGTTGTTCGGTGACCGGATGTTAGTGGCGAATGCTACGGGCTGTTCCTCGATTTACGGCGGCAGTGCTCCGGTCTGCCCTTACGCGGTCAATGCCCAAGGCCACGGCCCCGCCTGGGCCAACTCACTCTTCGAAGATAACGCCGAATACGGTTTCGGCATGGCACTCGCCATGATTCAACGACGTGAAAAACTCGCCGATCTGGTGAGTGCGGCGGTCAAAAATACGACCGGCGTACTGGCGGAAGCCTTGCAGGCCTGGCTGAATGCCAAGGACGACGGCGAACTTTCCCGCACCACGGGCGACAAAGTCAGGGAATTACTGGCTGACCAGTATCAGGGTAATCCGCAGTTGACCGCCATCTGGGATCAGCGTGATTTGCTGACCAAGAAATCCATCTGGATCATCGGCGGCGACGGCTGGGCTTATGACATTGGCTACGGCGGTCTGGATCATGTCATCGCCATGGGTTATGACGTCAATATCCTGGTGCTCGATACGGAAGTCTATTCCAATACCGGCGGGCAATCTTCGAAAGCCACACCTTTCGGCTCGGTCGCCAAATTCGCCTATTCCGGCAAGAAAACCGGCAAGAAAGACCTCGGCATGCTGGCCGTCAACTATAAGAATGTCTATGTCGCTTCGGTAGCCATGGGCGCCAACATGAACCAGTTCCTGAAAGCCGCGCTCGAAGCCGAGAAATTCCCCGGGCCTTCGTTACTCGTGGCCTATTGCCCGTGCATCAATCACGGCATTTACAAGGGTATGCTGTCGCAGGAAGAATCCAAACAGGCGGTGGAATGCGGTTACTGGCCGCTCTATCGGTACAATCCGCTGTTGAAAGCCGAGGGCAAGAACCCCTTCGTATTGGAATGCAAGGAACCCAACGGCAAACTGATGGAATTCCTGGACGGCGAAGTGCGCTATGCGACCCTGAAAAAGTCGTTCCCGGAAGAGGCGCAACGTCTGCGGGCCAAGTTGGCCGATGAGGTCGTTGAACGCTATAAAAAGTATAAACGCTTAGCCGAAGAAAGCTGATTTGGCTCTCCGCCTGACTGGCGTTTCTGCCGCCAGGCGGAGAGTTTTATTTGCCTGTCTGGCGTAGTGATTCGCCAGTGGACTTAAAGGCACTTATTTATAATCATCAGCACTGGTTGAGCCATAGCGGATTGGTCAGGGCAAAATGACCGGTGCGGGTGTACAATTCCGCCCGCCAGTAACCTCTTGCGGGTACTTCGGCGAGGCCGATTTGGCGCTGAATACTCAATGCCCCGCCCGGAAAGTCGAAAGTTTTATATTCCTGTTCGCGCCCCCGATCAACGTCACCGGCATAAATAATTAAGCGGCGCAGAGAACCAAAATGGTAACTGGAACGGACATCCAATTTCAACAATCCGCCGGCGGAGCAATTCGCGTCAGCGGCTTTTTCCCAGTCGATAGCCAAAAAGGGGCCATTGGAAACCAGGCTGGGTGCGGACTTCAGGCTGTTGCTCAACTGCGTTACAGCGAGCGGACCGGCCACCTTGACGCCGGTGACGAATGCACCGCAGACCTGGTGATCGTGTTCATGCATTGACCAGAGTGGCACCTTTATCTGGCGGAAGCGGTTGAAATTGCCGTGGGCATCATTGCCGGCGAATATGCGCAGGCGCCGACCCGCCAGCAAATGCTTGATCCAGTGCCGTTTGCCCGTCTCAAAATCGTCACCCGTGTGTCCGTTCAGGATCTGCCAGCCGCTCAGGTTGCGGTGCCAGTCGCAGGGGTTCCAGGTGTCGCGCCGGATGATCAGGCGGTGGCTGAAAACCGGGTGGGTAAAGGGATGCGTGGCAAAAGCCAGACTCGTTTCCGGAAGAAGGTCTAATATCCGGGCAAAATGCGACTCGGAGGCGTAACCGAGTGATTTTTCCAGCCCGTCGCCGGTGCCGGGGAAAAATTGCGCAGAATTGAGGACTGCCATATGCACGTTGCGTCCCAGGCCGTTGTCCACCGAGACTTCCTCGCCGGGAAGCAGGACGAAAGCCGGATTACTGCGATTGATTTCCTGCACCTCGGCCAAATAATCCTGCCACTTGTGGAGCTCGGGATCATTTGCAAACCAGGAATCCGGTTGGTCATCAAGATCATAGGAATGTTCAATCAGGGCTCCGAATGATAGACCCATGGGTTGCGCGAAAGCGGGGATGTAAGCCGCCGGCAACCCGAATTCCACGGCATCCGCGGTCCAGTGGGAATGCAGATGCAGGTCGCCCCAGTGCCAGCCGGGCGCCGCCGGACGAGGTTCGTCGTCAATAAAAGTCGTCAGGGGGCGGTGTGACAACGTCGCATAGTTATCGTTGTGCACCTGGAAAGCACGCCGCGCGGTACGCAGAAAAGCCCGACCGCAGACAGTGACTTGCTGTTGTTTCAGGTGCGCGACGGGCAGGTTGTATATTCTGACCAGCCATTTCTGATTGATGGTCAGGTTTTCCGGGAAGCAGAATTCCTGACGGTCAGCTTGGTCGAGTGTTTTGATGGTCAGGCAAACCTTTGCGAGCGTCACCGGGAACCAGTGTGCGTCTTTGATGACGAGGGCGACCGGCAGATAGTCGGTTTCGACGCGCCGGGGTGCGTCGAAGACGATTTCGGGCTCTTTTTTGAAGAGTCGTCCACGCCAGAAACGGGTGCGCAGGTGCATCTCGGCGTACAGCCAGACAATCATCAGCGCCGCGATCCAGCCCGGCTCTATCGCTATCCCAACAGATACCTGCATTGGGCAAAATCTATCATTTACCCGACCGAACTAACAAGATTTTTCGCAGTCGGTTTATGGCGTTTGGGGTTTAAAACGGGGAAAATTCGTTGACACTTAATTGCATTGCCCTTAAATTCACCTGCATTTTTGTCTTTCGAAAGGAGTGAATTTTTTGGCAACGACAGCCGACATCCGCAATGGTCTGGTAATCAATTTCAATGGCGAATTGGCACGCGTCATAGAGTTTCAACATATCAAGCTGGGCAGAGGCGGCGCCCGCATCTGGACCAAATTTAAAAAAATCCGTACCGGACAGGTCATCGAAAATACCTACCGTTCGGGTGAAAAAATCGAGATTGTCCGTCTGGAAGCGCGGGAAATGCAGTACTTGTACCACGATGGTCATAATTACGTTTTGATGTCCCTGGAAAACTACGAACAGATCGCCGTCCCGGGTGAGATATTTGAATCCGCTTCCCATTTTGCCAAGGAAAACGAAATCGTCAGGGTCCTGTTTCACGACGAAACGCCCATCGACGTCGAACTGCCACCTCATGTTAATTTAGTCGTAAAGTCCACCGAGCCGGGAATGCGCGGCGACACGGTCACGGGGGCCACCAAGCCCGCGGTGCTGGAAACCGGATTCACCGTGCAGGTACCATTATTTATCAATGAAGGGGATATTGTGCGGGTGGATACCCGTTCCGGCACCTACTGTGAGCGTGTTAAATAAACACGGAGGGGTAATGAGGTCAGAAAAAATTCTGGAATTGGTCAAAATTCTCGAGTCGCATAATGTAGACGAGATCGAGGTTTCGCGCTGGGGACAAAAAATCCGCGTCGCCAAGAACGTCAGTCGCGGCGTCACGGAAATCGAAACCACATCCGAGACTCACAAGACCAAAAAGCCGCCGCACCACCAGCTGGCGGAGACGATCCCGTTTGAACCCAAAGCGGCCGTGACGGAGGAGATCAATCACAATCAGGTCGAAGTCAAGTCGCCGATCGTCGGCACCTTTTACCGCGCGCCGGCGCCGGATGCCGAACCCTATGTCAAGGTCGGCAGTGCGGTGGCGGTCGGTCAGCCGCTGTGTATCATCGAAGCCATGAAGATTATGAACGTCATCGAAGCCGAAGTCGCAGGCAAAATTACCCAGATTCTGGTCGAGAACGCCCATTCCGTCGAATACAACCAGACGCTGTTCATCATCGAAAAATCCTGAGAAGTAAGAAAGTCAGTCTGAACCAGTGATCAAAAAACTGCTGATCGCCAATCGCGGAGAAATTGCTTTAAGGGTCATCCGCGCCTGCAAGGAGCTCGGTATCGCCACCGTGGCCGTCTACTCGACCGCCGACAAACTTTCTCTGCACGTGCGTTTCGCCGACGAGGCGGTGTGCATCGGCCCGCCGGAAAGCAAGCACAGTTACCTCAAAATGGCCCAGATCATCGGCGCCGCCGAAGTGACCAACGCCGACGCCATTCATCCCGGCTATGGCTTCTTGGCGGAGAATGCCGATTTTGCCCAGATGTGCGAGGATAATGAGATTCTTTTCATCGGCCCGAAACCGGCCGCGATCCGCACCATGGGCGATAAAGCCACCGCCCGGGAAACCGTCCGCAAAGCCGGCGTTCCGGTCATTCCCGGCTCTTCTACCACGGTGGACAACATCGAAACCGTAAAAAAAATCGCCGAACAGATCGGTTATCCGATCATCCTGAAAGCCACCGCCGGGGGTGGTGGACGGGGCATGCGCATTGTCCGGCAGATCGCCGAATTGGAAAATGCCTATGCGACCGCCCGGGAGGAAGCCCTCAAAGCCTTTGGTAACGCCGGGCTTTACGTCGAGAAATTGGTCGAGGATGCCCGTCACATTGAATTTCAGATTATCGGCGACAATTACGGCAACATCATCCATTTGGGCGAGCGTGAATGTTCCATTCAGCGTCGGCATCAGAAACTGATCGAGGAATCGCCCTCTCCCGCCCTGAACAATGAACTGCGGGAAAAAATGGGCCGGGTAGCGATCCGCGCGGCTAAGGCGGTCAACTACTCCAGCGCCGGAACCATCGAATTCCTATTCGACAACCGGCAGAATTTCTACTTCATGGAAATGAATACCCGCATCCAGGTCGAACATCCAGTCACCGAGATGGTCACCGGCATTGACCTGCTGAAAGAGCAAATCCGCTTGGCGGATGGCGCCAAAATACCCAAATGGATGAAAAAGTTCAGCCTGCGCGGGCATGCCATTGAGTGCCGGCTGAATGCCGAGGATCCGACCCGCAATTTCCTGCCTGCTCCTGGACAGATTCAGGCCTTTCACGCCCCGGGTGGGCTGGGCGTCCGCATGGACACGCACGTTTATGCCGGTTATACTATCCCCCCCTACTACGATTCCCTGCTCGGCAAACTTATTACCCACGGTCGCGACCGCGCGGAAGCCCTGCAGAGGATGCAACGCGCTCTGGAAGAAACCATCATCGAAGGCATTCCGACCACCGTGGCCTTCCACCAGGCCATCTTAGCCGAAGAAGCCTTTCGGAGCGGCGCTTTCAATATCAATTTCTTAAACACATTCAATTTCAATAAAACTTAGGAGGATGCTCTAATGAACGTTCCTGGAAACCTGAAGTATACCAACGACCATGAATGGGCGCTGATCGAAGGCCCCGAGGCGGTGATCGGAATAACTGATTACGCCCAGGGCCAACTGGGTGACGTGGTGTACGTTGAACTGCCCCAGATTGGCAGTCGCGTCAACAAAGGCGAATCACTCGGAACGATCGAAGCCGTGAAGACTGTGGCGGATGTCTTTGCTCCGCTCAGCGGCGAGGTCATCGCCGTCAACGACGCTCTGAAAAATGCCGCCGAACTACTCAACAAGGCGCCCTACACTGACGGTTGGGTCGCTCGCCTGAAAATCAGCCATCCGGCTGAAGCGGAACAGTTACTGAGTCCGGACGACTATTCGAAATTAGTTGGATAGACTATGCATTATATTCCGAACACCCGCGGTGTGGAACAAGAACTCCTGCGTTCCATCGGCGTGGAACGCTTCGAGGACCTGCTCGCCAACATACCGGACCAATTTTTAAAGCGCTGTCGGATTGACCTGCCTGCGCCGCTCTCTGAGCCGGAGCTGACGCGCCTGATGCACGATTTGGCGCGGAAAAACGCTCAGGCGGTGGATTACGTATCGTTTTTAGGCGGGGGAGCCTATGATCACTTCATTCCCGCCGTGGTGGATTTCCTGCTCGCCCGCTCCGAATTTTATACAGCCTACACCCCCTATCAGCCGGAAGTCAGTCAGGGCACCCTGCAATCCATTTATGAATATCAATCCCTGATCTGCCATTTGATGGATCTGGAAGTGGCGAATGCCTCGCTATACGACGGAGCGACGGCCCTGGCGGAAGCCGCGATCATGACCGCCTCGATTACCCGTAAAAACAAATTTCTCGTTTCGCCGCTGATCAATCCGCAGATGTTAGCGGTACTGGAGACCTATCTGAAAACCCGCCGAATGACTTTCTCTTATCTGGCGGAAAAGAATGGCCTGACCGATTTCGGACAGCTGGCGGAGCAAATTGATGAACACACGGCGGGTGTTTTGGTTCAGTCGCCCAACTTTTTAGGGCTGATCGAAGACCTCTCCGGGGTGGCGGATAGCGTCCATGCCCGGCAGGCACTGCTGATCATGGCGGTTGACCCTATTGCCCTGGCTCTGCTTAAAACTCCGGGCGAATGGGGCGCCGACATCGCCGTCGCCGAAGGTCAACCGCTTGGCCTCCACCAGTCCTGTGGGGGACCTTATCTGGGCGTTTTCGCCACGAAGCGTCAGTTCGTGCGCTCGATGCCCGGGCGGATCGTCGGACAAACCAGCGACCTTGACGGACGCCGCGGCTTTGTCCTGGTTCTGCAAACCCGCGAACAACATATTCGCCGCGAGAAGGCGACTTCGAATATTTGCACAAATCAGGGGTTGATGGCCTTGGCGGCGACTATTTACCTGGCACTGATGGGTAAAAACGGTCTGCGGCACGCCGCTGAATTATGCCTGCAAAACAGCCACTATCTCGCGGAACAGATTGCCAAGTTACCCGGCTACGCCCTGCCTTACGGAGCGGTTCCGTATTTCAAGGAGTTTGTCGTCACTACGCCTCGGCCTGCCGGAGAGATTATCCAAGCCGCGCGCACGGCCGGGTTCCTGGCCGGAATCGATTTGGGGCGCTACCGCCCCACCTGGCAGGATCACCTGCTGATCGCGACGACGGAAAAGCGTACCCAGCGTGAAATGCATGATTTTGTAAAATTTTTGGCTAAATTTTGACATCATGAGAATATTTACTGCATTACTGGAAAAAGCACGGCGCCGCGGGGGCGGTTATTTTATCCTCATTGATCCGGATACCCGTTCCCTGCCGGAATTACGGGATTTTGTCCGCTCAATCTGCGATGACGGAGTAGACGCTTTACTGGTCGGCGGCAGTCTGATCATCGGCTCCGATTTCCAGCAGGCTCTGGAAACGGTGCGCTCAGTCAGCACGGTTCCCGTCATCATTTTCCCGGGTTCGGTGGCGCAGGTTTCCAGTCAGGCAGATGCCGTCCTGTACATTTCCCTGATCAGCGGACGCAACCCCAATTACCTTTTCGGGGAACACGTCGTGGCGGCGCCGATCATCCACAAGTTAGGCATCGAACCGATCGCCACCGGTTACATGTTGTTCGAATCAGGGCGCACCACGACGGCGGAATTTATGAGCAACACCCGCCCCTTGCCGACCAACAAACCGGAAATCGCCATGGCCCATGCCTTAGCCGCGCAGTATATGGGGATGCAGACGGTCTATCTGGAAGCCGGGAGCGGCGCCGACCAGGCGGTGCCCGATTCGATCGTTAAGGCGGTCAGTAGTTACATCAACATTCCAGTCATCGTAGGAGGCGGAATCCGGACACCGGAACAGGCGCACCAGAAAATTGCCGCTGGCGCGACATTTGTCGTCACTGGCAATGTTTTCGACGATGATAATCAACTACGGCTGGTTGGTGAATTTGCCCGGGCAATACATACGCGTGAAAATGCCTGAAAAACGTCATCCGGAGCACCTTTTGCTACAGCAAATCATCACCCAGATCGAGGAAAGCGCCGAGGTCAAGCGCCGCATGTTGACCACCTGTGCCGCGAGTATCCAGGAGGCGAGTGCAATTTTAATTGATGCAGTCCGCAAAGGGGGAAAAATCCTGCTGTGCGGCAATGGCGGCAGTGCCGCCGATGCCCAGCATTTAGCCGCCGAACTGGTTTCACGCCTGAAGCTGGAACGCCCTGCGATTGCGGCCCTGGCCCTGACGACCAATACCTCGATCCTCACCGCCATTGGCAATGATTACCAGTACGATTTGGTTTTTGTGCGGCAGGTTGAGGCGTTTGGCAAGTCCGGCGATGTACTGATCGGCATCAGCACCAGCGGCAATTCTCCCAACGTCATTCGCGCGATCGAGTACGCCAATATGGCCCAAATCAAGACGCTGGCCATGACCGGAGAAACTGGCGGCAAATTAGCCGCAAAAGCCGGTCTGACAATCAGAATTCCCTCAACCAATGTCCAGCGCATTCAGGAAGCGCATATCACCGTCGGACACATTCTTTGCGACCTGCTCGAGTCCGCTTTGTACGGCAAAAGGTGAGATCAGTTGGTTTGAATGCAGAACCTGGTCCAGGATTTTATCAATTATCTACGCGTCGAAAGGCATCTATCCGTCAATACCATCCAGGCTTACCGCACCGACTTGGAACGCTACTGCCAGTTTTTAACCGAGAATCAGATTACCGATCCCTCCGCGATCCGATTCGGTAAGATTCAGGAATATATCAACGTCTTATCCGAGCTGGAACTGGCGCCAGCCAGCCTGGCGCGCAACTTCAGCTCAATCCGCGCCTTCCATGCCTTTCTGCTGGACGAAAATCTGACCAGTGAGGATCCGACAGTTTTACTGCAGTCGCCCCGCTTGCCACGTCGCCTGCCGCGGGTGCTGGAGGTAAACGAGATCGAAATGATTCTGGACAGCATTGACCATACGACCCAGAAAGGAATCCGTGACCGGGCGATTATCGAAACGCTTTACTCGACCGGCGTGCGGGTCTCGGAACTGATCAATTTAAAACTGAGCGACCTGTCTCTGCACCAAGGCATTCTGAGAGTTTACGGCAAAGGGCGCAAAGAACGCATCGTCCCTTTTGGAGAACGGGCGGCTCAGGAGGTCAAAACCTATCTGACCGCAGTCCGCGGCTTATTGATGCGCTATCAGAAGAGCCGTGACCATTTGTTCCTCAACCTGCGCGGTGCGCCCTTGACCAGAATGGGCGTCTGGAAAATTATTCAGGAATATGTCCGCCTGGCTGACATCCGCAAACCGATCAGCCCGCACGTCTTTCGCCACTCGTTTGCCACGCATCTCCTGGAAGGAGGTGCCAACCTGCGGGCCGTGCAGGAAATGCTGGGACATGCCAATATCGCCACCACGCAGATCTACACGCATTTAGACCACGCCTACCTGATCGAACAGCATCGCACATTTCACCCGAGGTATTGATGAACCTGCAAACGATCGTTCTGTTACTTCCCCCGATTCTGCTCGCGTTGACTTTTCATGAATTCATGCACGGCTGGTCGGCCAATCGTCTGGGCGATCCAACCGCCAAACTTGCCGGCCGGCTGACCATGAATCCATTGGCCCATCTTGACCCGTTCGGGACGCTGATGCTGTTTCTGGTGCGCTTTGGTTGGGCGCGTCCCGTGCCGGTGGATGTGAGCTATTTCCGCAATCCCAAACGCGACCTTTTGATCGTATCACTCGCCGGCCCGTTAGCTAACCTGTTCCTGGCCGGGTTGAGCGGATTGCTGATCCGGGGTTTTCATGCCGGACTGTTTACCTGGCTTCCGGGCATCGCTCTGGAGCCGCTTTATCTAATGGTATTACTGAGCCTGCAGATCAATCTCGCCTTGGCGATCTTTAACCTGATCCCGATTCCGCCGTTAGACGGATCCAAGATCCTGTTCGGACTGTTGCCCGATCGATATGAACACCAAGCACTGTGGTTGGAGCAGTACGGCGGTTATATCCTGATGGGTTTAATCCTGTTCGGAATGCTGACCCATGTCTCAATTTTAGGTTTGCTGATCAATCCATTTGTCAGATTTTTCACACATCTGTTGGGAGGTATCTGATGGTAAAATGGCAACCCCGCCGGTTTTCTATCACCGACAAGCTGGAAGAGCGTCGGGATGGCAAAATTCACTTTGCACGCTTAAGAAGCAATGCGCGACGCGCAGTCAGCCGTCCGCTATGGTGGACCATATTTCTGATTGTGGTCGTGCTGATTATCTACTTTTACCTGCGCCACTTAGGATGACCCACGCAAGGCAATCATTCGGAGAAGTGATGCAGGTTCAGCCGCCAAATGTTGAGCGGATGGGGAGAATTTTTACCCAAAATCAGGGAGCAAAACATGCCGGAAATCATTGAGTGTGTCCCCAATTTCAGCGAGGGACGCGATCTTAACCTGATCAAAGCCATCACGGCCGCGATCCAGTCCGTAGAAGGCGTCAAACTGCTGGACGTTGATCCGGGTGCCGACACGAATCGGACGGTGGTTACGTTCGTCGGTTCACGTCAGGGAATCCTGGCGGCGGCGTTTGCGGGCATCGCCAAGGCGGCGGAACTGATTGACATGCGCCAGCATCACGGTGCTCACCCGCGCCTTGGAGCGACGGATGTTTGTCCGCTCGTTCCGGTCTCCGGCATCAGTGAAGAGGAATGCGTCCGGCTGTCGCACGAGCTCGCCCGGCGCGTCGCCGAAGAACTGCACATTCCGGTTTATCTTTACGAAAAATCCGCGCGGTCGCCCGAGCGCGCCAACCTGGCCAACATCCGGCAGGGTGAATACGAGGGTCTGCCCGCCAAACTCGCCGACCCGCAATGGGCTCCGGATTACGGCGCCGCCGTTTTTAACCCTAAGTCCGGAGCAACGGTCATCGGCGTGCGGAAATTTCTAATTGCCTACAACGTCAACCTGAACACCCGCGACCGCAAATTGGCCAATGACATCGCTCTGACCATTCGTGAGAAAGGTCGCCTGCGGCGCGATGCCGCCGGCGGCATCCTGCGCGATGAAGCGGGTGAGGCACTTTACGAACCCGGGATTTTCAAAGCCACCAAAGCCGTCGGCTGGTATCTCGATAAATACAGGATGGCACAGGTTTCCATCAATCTCACGGATTACGAGATTACGCCTCTGCACAGCGTCTTCGAGGAAATCAGAAAATTAGCCGGAGCGCGCGGTCTGCGGGTCACCGGCTCGGAACTGGTTGGCCTGATCCCGCGGCAAGCCCTGTTGATGGCAGGTCGTTATTATCTGCGGCGGCAGGGTAAATCGGAAGGCGTTCCGGAAAAAGAACTCGTACGTCTCGCCGCCCAATCCCTGGGCTTGAGTGAAATTGCACCTTTCGATCCATCGAAAAAAATCATCGAGTACCAGTTCGGTGAATTCGAACATCCCCTCACCGACCTGAGCGTACGCGACTTCAGCGACGAGCTGTCCAGCGATTCGCCCGCTCCCGGCGGCGGCAGTGTCGCCGCCCTGTGCGGCGCGCTCGCCGCGGCCTTGACCGCCATGGTTGCCAATCTGACCGTCGGTAAAAAAGGTTATGAACGCCATTTCCGGCGCCTGAGTGACGTCGCGGTCAGGGCGCAGGCATTGAAAGACGAATTCCTGCTCGACATTGATCGCGACACCGCCGCGTTCAATGCGGTCATGGACTGCCTGCGTCTGCCCCGCAAGACGGAGGCCGAGAAAGTCCAGCGTCTGCAAGCCATCCAACAAGCCACCAAGCGGGCAACCGAAGTGCCTTTTAAGGTGCTGGAGTCGGTGCAACAGTTGCTGGATCTGACGCTCCAGGTCGCGCGTTTTGGGAATATCAATTCCATCAGCGATGCCGGGGTCGCCGCTCTGACCGCCGAGACTGCGCTCCGGGCGGCGCGTTTTAACGTGCTCATCAACCTGCCGGGCACCGGTGACGCCCCTTATGCCGCGCTCAAGCGTGAGCAGGTAGACGCTCTTCAGCATCTCGCCCAACGCAAGGTACGCCGCATCCTGCGTCTGGTCGAAAAACAAATTTTATCCGTCTGACAGGTGGGCATGTCCAAAATTCGCATCCTGTCTGAGCAACTCACTAATAAAATCGCCGCCGGCGAGGTGGTGCAACGCCCGGCTTCCTTGGTCAAGGAACTGGTCGAAAACAGTTTAGATGCCGGAGCGACGGCAATCACGATTAACATCCGCAACGGAGGCAAAACGCTGTGCGAAGTCAGCGACAATGGCGAAGGCATGTCTCGCGATGATCTCCTGCTGGCTTTTGAACGTTACGCCACCAGCAAAATCAGCACGGTGGAAGACCTGCTCAATATCCGGACGCTTGGATTCCGAGGCGAAGCCCTGGCCAGCATCGCGGCGGTCGCCGTCGTAGAGGCCACTTCAACCCTACCCGGCGCCGACTCCGGACACACCCTGCGCATCGAAGGCGGCAGTTTTCGCTACATCCAGCCGGCCGCCCCGCAACCCGGTACCACCATCTCCGCCCGCAATTTGTTCTATAACATTCCCGCGCGCCGCAAATTTTTAAAAAGCGCTGAAGTAGAATACCGCCACGTTTTCGAAGTTGTTCAGAAATTTGCCCTGAGTCGACCGCTGGTCCAGTTTCAGTTAATCCATAACGAGCAGGAAGTCATGCGCTTGGAACCCCAGCCTCTGCCCGAGCGCATTGCCGAACTGTTCAGCTCTGAATATGCCACCAATCTCCTGGCTGTCACCCACGGTTCCGCCGACTTGCAGATCAGGGGCTATATCGGTAATCTGAACTTAGTCCGGGCGCGGCGCGGCGAGCAGTTTCTGTTTGTCAACCAGCGTTTTGTTACCGATCGTCTGTTGAATCACGCCATCGTTAGCGCGTATGGCAGTCTGTTATCGCGCAATGAATATCCGTTTTACTGCTTAGAATTAGAGCTCGATCCCCTCGCGGTGGACGTCAATGTTCATCCCACCAAAATGGAGGTCAAATTCCGCGAACAGGAACAGATTTATCAGTTCTGTCAGGAAGCCGTTAAAAACAGCCTGCAGGGTATTCTGGCGGTCATTCCGGATTTAGGCATTTTTAGGCCGGAGTACTACTATACTCCACCGCCGCCGCCTGCCTCGGGAGTGCCGGTCGAACAGCTGACCCTGACACCTCCTGCAGCGATAATAACCCCGGAAAAAAGGATCCGGCGCATCGCCTCCCCTCAGAAAACCGATGACGTCGCACCTTCCGAGTCGACTGAAAGCACTTCCAAATGGCAGGAACGTGCACGCCGTTTCAGCGGACAAAATCTACCCGCCGACTCCATCGAGCGGCATCCCGGCGCCCAGGTTTTTCAATTACATAACAAGTACATTCTCAGCCAGATTAAATCGGGGCTGGTGGTCATTGACCAGCACGTAGCCCATGAACGCATCCTGTACGAGGAAGCCCTCGAATCCCTGCAACATACCAGTTGGCGTGCCCAGCAACTGCTTTTTCCGGTGATCCTGGAATTGACTCCTACCGATTTTTCGGTGCTTTTGGAAATTTTACCGTTTCTCGAAAAACTCGGCTTCCGCATGAAAGAATTCGGCAAACAGACCGTCGCCATCGAAGCGGTTCCGGCCGGCATGCGCTGGGGAAATGAAAAGACCATCATCAAGGAAATTCTCGATTATTACCAGGAATACGGTACAAAGGATACCAGCCGGCAGGAAAAAGTCGCCGCGGCCTATGCCTGCAAAGCCGCCATCAAGTCCGGCGACTCCCTGACTACCGAAGAAATGCAGACGCTGGTCGATCATCTCTTCGCCACTCAGAATCCCTATCACTGTCCGCACGGACGACCGATCATCGTCAATCTTTCCCTGAAGGAATTAGACAAACGTTTTGAACGGATCTGAGCCAGGCCTGCCGATCATCTTTCTGCTCGGCCCGACGGCGGTCGGCAAAACTCTGACTGCTATCGAATTGGCCCGGATGATCAACGCCGAAATCATCTCCCTGGATTCGCGTCAGGTCTATCGCGGGTTGGACATCGGCACCGCCAAACCGACCCTGCGGCAACGCCGAGACGTTCCCCATCATTTAGTCGACATCCTGACGCTCGACGAAGACATTAGCGCCGGACGCTATCGCGAGCTGGCGCTGGCGGCCATCGCCGCGACCCGCTCCCGCGGCCATCACCCCCTGTTTGTCGGCGGCAGTGGCCTGTATGCCAATGCCCTCATTAAAGGTTTATTCGAGTCCAGCCAGACTGACCCGGGTATCCGGCGCCAGTTGCACCTGGAATTGCAGACCAAAGGCAGTACGGCACTTTACAATCGCCTCCTGGAAATCGATCCGGCGACCGCCCTCAAGACCCATCTTAACGACCACAAACGCATCACCCGTGCTCTCGAAATCTATGCCATCACCGGCCAGCCACCCAGCCAGCACTACCGTCGCCAAAACACACCCTTGCCTTTTCCCTATCAAGTTTTTATCCTGAACATGCCGCGCGAAGAACTCTATCGCCGGATTGATCAGCGTGTGCAAAACATGCTGAGCGAGGGTTTGGTCGAGGAGGTCCGGCGTTTGATTGCGGCTGGCGGGCGAGCGCGACTGGAACAGCTGCTGACCCTTGGTTATCAGGAAGTCCTGCATTTCCTAGATGGACACTGTACCGAAGAAGAAATGGGCCTTAACATTCAGCGCAATACACGGCGCTATGCCAAGCGGCAGCTGACCTGGTTCCGCAATCAGTATCCGGAAGCCGTTTGGGTGGAGGTCGCTCCCGACCAATCTCCGCACGCAGTAGCAGAGATTATCAGAAATTCTCTGACTAAAATTAATTGAAGTCGTTACCGGGGAATAGACGACGAGCTGTGATCGTCACCGGTCAGTCGGCGGGGAGTTGCCCACAATGCTGATCGCAGTGCGTTCCGCAGGAACAACCTGCTGGCGGCGATGAGTGGCTTTCACCCTTGTAACGGACTAATTTCAGCACGACCATCAGCAAGCCTATACAGACGCTTACCGCCAACAGCGTCGTTCCGAAAAGCGCCGCTAACTGCATTATCTCCGCTTCCTGCCCCAGCGCCAGTTCTCGTAATACTCCCAGCTGACGCTTTCAAGTTCCCGGGTACGTTCCATCAGACAAGCGCGGAAAACATCACCGATGGAAAGCAGACCGATGATCTGACCTTCCCTGATCACAAACAGATGCCGGATAAAAAGGCCCAACATCATATCGGGCAGTTTATAAATCGGTTCATCGTAATTGACACTTTTTATATCCCGGCTCATATAATCGCCGATCAGCGCGTGCTGGACGTCAAAGTCGGCTTTATTAATGGAGTTCAGGAGGTCGCGCTCGGTCCAGATACCGACATACTGTTCACCTTCCTGGACCGCGATGGCGCCAATCTTGTTGGCGACCATGATTTCTATGGCGGCCCTGATGGTTGTTTGCGGCGTGACGCTGATAATCGAACGGTCTTTTTCCAACACTAAATCGATGGCTCGTTTCATGGCTTACGCTTCCTCATAAGAATTAGCCGAAATTATCATAAAGGATATTTTCGGATTCCACTCCTAAATCTTCCAACATGTGGATCACGGCGCTGTTCATCAGCGGCGGCCCACAGATGTAATACTCGCAGTCTTCCGGTGCCGGATGGTTCAGCAGATAATTATTCAGGACGACGTTATGGATGAAACCGCAATGGCCTTGCCAGTTATCTTCCGGCAACGGAGCGGAGAGGGCGACATGCCAGTGGAAATTCGGAAATTCCCGCTGTAATTGGTCGAAGTCGTCCTGATAAAACACTTCTTTCAGGCTACGCGCTCCATACCAGAAAGAAATGCGCCGGTCGGTGCGCAGTCTTTTCAACTGGTCGAAAATGTGTGAGCGCATCGGAGCCATGCCGGCCCCGCCACCGATGAAGATCATTTCGCGGTCGGTCTGCCGGGCGAAAAATTCCCCGTATGGACCGGAAATCGTGACCCTGTCACCCGACTGAAGACTGAAAAGATAGGAAGACATTTTGCCCGGCGGCACATTCGGATGATCGGGCGGCGGGGAGGCGATCCGGATATTCAGCATGATGATTCCTTTTTCTTCCGGATAATTCGCCATCGAATAGGCGCGCACCACCTCCTCGTCCACTTTTGACACGTAACGCCACAGGTCATAGCGCTCCCAGTCGCTTCGGTACTCGTCTTCAATCACAAAATCCTTATAGGCCACGCGGTGCGGGCCGACTTCGATCTGAATATAGCCGCCGGCCCGGAAATCCACGCTTTCACCGGCTGGTAATTCCAATACCAGTTCTTTGATAAAAGTGGCGACGTTGCGGTTGGAGCGCACGGTGCAAACCCATTTGCGGATGGCAAAAACCTCGGGAGGAATCGCCAGTTGCAGGTCGCCCTTGACTGCCAGCTGGCAGGCTAACCGATAACCTTCCCGGGCTTGCCGGCGATTGATATGCGCGGTTTCGGTGGGGAGCAGACTTCCGCCTCCAGCAACCACCCTGACCCGGCACATGCCGCATGTGCCGCCACCGCCGCACGCGGAAGCGAGGTAGATCTGCCGCCCGGCCAACGTGTTAAGCAGTTTCTCGCCCAGTGGCGTCTCGAAAGTATATTGCGGATCGTTGTTGATACTGATCTGGGCCTGACCGGTCGGGATTAACTTCGATTTCGCCCAGAGAATCAGCAGTACCAAGCTGAGCACCACGAACGTAAACATGCCGACCGCCAGTAAAATCAAACCAGGTGCGCTCATGTATTTATCCCGGTCATAACTGAATTCCCGAAAACAGCATAAAGGCGATGGCCATCAGTCCGGCCGTAATGAAAGTGATGCCCAGTCCTCGCAAGCCCGGTGGTACATTGCTGTAGCGCAAACGCTCGCGGATGCCGGCCAGGGCGACAATCGCCAGGGCCCAGCCCAAGCCGGAACCCAACCCGAAAACCACACTTTCAGGGAAATTGTAACTGCGTTCAACCATAAACAGCGAACCGGCGAGAATGACGCAGTTCACCGTTATCAGGGGCAGAAAAATGCCCAAGGCATGATAGAGTTTGGGAAAGTAGCGATCCAAGGTCATTTCCAAAATCTGCACAATCGCCGCGATTACTCCGATATAGGTGATCAATCCCAAAAAGGTCAGGTCTACCTGACCCAGACCGAGCCAGCCGAGCGCTCCCTCGGATAACAGGTTGCGATATATCAGGTTGTTGATCGGAACCGTGATAGTCTGGACGATGATCACGGCAATGCCTAATCCAAAAGCCGTTTCCAGGCGCTTGGAAACCGCCAAAAAAGTGCACATCCCCAAGAAAAATGCCAGGGCCATATTTTCAATGAACACAGCGCGGATGAACAGGCTCAGGTAATGTTCCAGCATTTTTTACTCCTTGAGCGTCTCCGGTTTCCAGGTGCGCAAAGCCCAGATCAGGAGCCCGATCAGGAAAAAGGCGCTCGCGGGCAATACCAATAGACCATTGGGTACATACCAGCCGCCTTCAGTATAGGGAGTCAACAGGGTCACGCCCAACAATTTCCCGGCGCCCAACAGTTCGCGGAAAAACGCCACCACCAACAAAACCAAACTGTACCCCAGCCCATTACCCAAGCCGTCCAGCAAACTGGCCCCGGGCGGATTCTTCAAACCATAGGCTTCCGTGCGTCCTAACAGAATACAATTGGTGATGATCAGACCGACGTAAACGGATAACTGCTTGCTGATATTGAAGGCAAATGCCTTGATGAACTGATCGGCGATGATGACCAGCGAGGCAATGATCGTCATTTCGACGATAATCCGGATACTGCCGGGAACCTGCTTCCGGATAAGGCTGACCGCGAAGTTGGCAAATCCAGTCACCAACGTCACGGCCAGCGCCATGACCAGCGCGGTTTCCAACTTCGAGGTCACGGCCAGGGCGGAGCAAATACCTAAAATTTGTACCACGACCGGATTATCTTTGATGATCGGATTCAGAAAAACGGTGCGCATTTTACTCATGGTGCGCCAGAGCCTCCCGCAAGGTTCGAATGACCTGACCATAGCCATTTTCACCCAACCAGAACCGCACCAGGTTATTGACCCCGCGCGTGGTCAGCGTGGCCCCCGACAATCCATCCACCTGAAATTGAGCCGCCGGAGTTCCAGGAATGACGTGTCCCTTGATGACCTCGATGAGTACCTGTCCTTCGGCATCGAGGGCGCGTTTGTCAATCCAGCTCTGCCGCCAGCGTGGATTTTCGATTTCGCCGCCCAATCCGGGCGTCTCGCCATGCTCATAAAACACCAAACCCTTGACGGTCTGCAGGTCCCGGTCGAAAGCGATGAAGCCGTACAGCGTCGACCATAAGCCCTTGCCGTAAACCGGCAGAATGACCCTGTTCGTTTGTCCGGCTTCGACGACGCGGTAAATCAGCATAAAATTGGGACGCCGCAGAATGTTGGCCGGGTCGTTTTGCGGGGGCAAGGCCGTGCTGTACAGGGGATGTTTGCTGATAACTTTCAGATCGAATTTTTGCGGCGATAATAGAGGGGCATCGGCTGGAGTATTGACCACCGCGCCGGTCGTCAGGTCAACTAAATCGGTCCGGATTTTTTCATTATAAATTTTCTTGACCGTCGCATCGTTAGTGTATAAATCGGCCGCGATCAAGATGTTTTTCAGACGATCCAGCTGGCGGTTTCTCTCCTGGGTCTGCCTTAACCCGACCACGGCGGAGGAAACCAATACCGAACATACCAAGCAGACTCCCAGCGCAACGAGCAAAGTCTTGCGGGTTTCAGAGGCCATGGTGCCTCCTTCTTCTGCGGCTGTGGATATTAATTACCACCCTGTCAATCACCGGGGCAAACATGTTGCCAAACAGGATCGCCAACATCATGCCCTCCGGAAAGGCCGGATTGATCACCCTGACCAGTACTACCAACATGCCTATCAGCAAACCATACAGCCATTGGCCGGGAATCGTCACGGCGGCCGTGACCGGATCGGTAGCCATGAAAACCATGCCAAAGGCAAAACCACCCAAGACCAAATGCCAGTAGGGAGGCACCTGAAACATCGGATTGGTCGCACTGCCGATTAAATTGAACAGCCCCGAGAGGGCTACCATCCCGGTCAGCGTGCTTAACATGATCCGCCAGGAACCGACCCCGGTAACGATCAGGATCAGCGCGCCGATTAAGCAAGCCAATGTGGAAGTTTCCCCCATTGAACCGGGAATGAAGCCCAAAAAGGCTTCCCGCCAGGTCACAGTTAATTGCATCAGTGGATCGGCCAGCTCTGCTAAAGGAGTGGCGCGACTGACGCCATCAACGGCAACCCAAACCTTATCACCGGAAATTTGGGCCGGATAGGCAAAAAACAGAAATGCCCGCGCGACCAAAGCCGGGTTGAAAATATTATAACCAACGCCCCCGAATACTTCTTTGCCAATTACCACTCCGAAACTGATTCCGAGGGCAACCTGCCAGTAGGGAATGGTCGGCGGTAGTATCAGAGGGAAAAGCAAACTGGTCACGAAAAAGCCTTCCGCCACTTCGTGCCGCCGCACCGAGGCAAAAAGCACTTCCCAGAAGCCGCCTGCCGCCAAGGTCACAATATAAACCGGGAAAAAATAGAATGCGCCGAGTAAAATATTCGACCAGAAATTGGTCGGATCGGGAGCTACACCGAGGCCCGCCACCAGCCGTGCCTGCCAGGACAATTCTGCATCTGCGCCAAGTTTGATCAACAGGCTATTTGCCTGCCAGCCGGTGTTATAGAGCGCCATGAAAACCGCCGGAAGCAGGGCGACGAAAACGACAATCATCAGCCGCTTCAAATCCATGAAATCGCGGACATGCACCGTTCCGCGGGTGGTCTTGCCGGGCGTGTAGAGAAAAGTATCAACGGCCTCCCATAAAAAGAATAGGCGGTGCAGTTTCCCGCCTTTTTCAAAGTGCCGCGCCTGCTTATCCAAAAAGGTGCGCACCGCTTTCACAGATTTTCCTTCGCAATGGCAGCCAACACCTGACGCAGGTTTTGCCCGTGATCAATTTTTGCCGGACAAACATAGGTGCAAAGCGCCAGGTCTTCTTCTAATAGTTCAAGAGCGCCCAATTTCTCCGCCTCCTCCAAATCACTCATCGCCAGAGCCCTAAGTAAAAAGGTCGGCAGTAAATCCAAAGGCATAACCTTTTCGTAACTACCGACTGGTATTATCGCTCGCGCACTTCCATGCGTGGAAGTCGTCAATGCCAACCGGCGCCGTGACAGGAAGCGCGACAACACGACGCGCTTGACGGAATATTCCTGGCGACCCAAGGTGAGCCAGCCGAACAACCGACGCTGTTGGTCTTCTGCTAAAACTGTGATCTGCCGCTGGAAGCGACCGAGGAAACGTAGTTCATCCGCCGCGGCATGACCGTTCAGCACCGAACCGGCGATGACGCGGTTCAAACCCGGACGTAATTCATCAGTCATCAAATCCGTCACCTGCGCACCTAACCGGGTCCGCACTAAGCGTGGCCTGATCAATCCCGGGCCCGACAGGGCGATTGTGCGTTCGGTCAGCAGTCGTCCCGTGTTAAAAAGATATCCGATGGCGACGACCTCTTCGGCATTGATTTGCCAGACTGCTTGCTGCCGACTTACCGGATCTAAAAAATGGATATGGGTGCCCGGCAAACCTGCCGGATGCGGGCCACTGAATTCAGCTACTAGCAGGCGGCTGTTCTCTATACGCGGTAAATCCACCCCGGGAGCCTGACAGACAAAAACCCGTCCCTCGGTAAGCTGCAGCAGAATCCGCAAACCGTAGGCGAACTCGCGTTCCCAGCCTTGCAGTACTACGGCTAAATCAGGCGCGAGGGGACTACTGTCCAGTGCGGTGACGAAAATGGAATGCGGGACAATTTCCGGATCAGCGACGTAACCAAAGGGACGTTGCCGCAGAGCCACCCATTGCCCGGACTTGAGCAGTAGATCCACAATTGCCGCGCGCGTCAACTCCTGCTCGGGCAAAGTTTCAAAAACTGCTTCCTCCTGACCTTCCAGCTTAATGACCAGGGACAGAAAAGCCCGCTTCGCTCCGCGATTGAGTTCCACGATGCGCCCACTCCCAGGAGCCGTGAATCTGATCTGCGGCTTTTTTTTATCCACAAAAAGCGTTTGACCGGTTTGCACATGATCACCCAGACCGACAACGAATTCCGGTTTCAGGCCGGGGAAATCAATCCCCAAAACTGCGCTCTGGGTTACGGATCGGGTTTCATATACTTTCTGCTCCGGCTCTCCCGTGAGTGGCAGGTTTAAACCCTTGCGGATTTTGAAGCGCAACGGATGACTAATAGGCGAGGGCTGGATTTTCATTAATGCGTTGAAAAATGGCCGCAACAAACGATTAAGTGAAAATAATCTGAGCTCCGGCGGATAATTCGTAAAACTCACCGACGGTAAGCACCTTCTCCACCTGCGGAATGAAATCCGCCATGGTCAGGTGGAACATATCCACGGTGGCTTTGCAGGCAAAGATTCTGGCGCCGGCGTCGTGTACCATTTCCAACATCTCCGGAATGGGCGGGATGTCCAATTTCTCCATTTCCTTCTTCATCATCCAGGTCGCAAAGGCCGACATCCCCGGAATCAAGCCGACCAACGTCGGCAAGGGCAGGCCTTTGGCATCCGGAACGCGCATCGCCGGGTTGCCAACCGTGGCGATTTTAATACTGTTGTTATACTTCTTCAAAATGCCATACAAACCGAAAAACGTGAAAAACAAGTTGACGTCGATCCCCTCCATGCGGGCGCCGTTGGCCATGATGAGCCCGGGATAGATGCCATCCAGGGAACCTTTAGAGACAATGATCGAGACCTTTTTGATCTTTTCAGGATTTTCTGCCATTGTGCACTCCTAAATTTTGCATTATCAATTATTCCAAAGATTTTTACGTTTAATCAAGAGCGCCATCAGACGCAACTGGCGGGTTTCGGCAAGCCGGCGATCTTGGCGGCTTTCTTCAGCGGCCCACCGGGGAACAGGACATAAAATTCCTTCGTGGGCACGCAGGCGACGTTAATGCGCCGAATGGTGGGCAAGGCGCCTTTTTCGCGATAATCCTGCTGCAGAAATTCGATGACTTTCCAATGCGCGGGAGTCAGTTCGGGAATCCCTTCCTCTTTTGCGAGTTCCGCGGCGATGGTTTTATTCCATTGGGCGGGATTGGTCAGATAACCTTCCTCGGTGATGTCCAGCGTTACGCCGGCGATGGTTTTGGTTGCCATAAATATGCTCCTATTTTCAGGTTAATTTTTTACCCAGTTTACTCATGCGGGTGGGGATGCCGGGCATTGGCCAGCCGCGCAGTAAAATATTCCAGTAAATGAATTTAAAGGCCAGTTTGCCCCAGTGATTGAGCCGCGTCTCCTTCAAAAGCGCCATCGGCCCGATAAACGGAAATGGGAAACGCCCGGCGACCGGTTCAACATCGTAATTGAAATCAATCAGAAAAGCCTTGCCAAAACCCGATTCGATGAAGCAGTTGGCGTGTCCATCGAAGCCTTCTTCCAATGGTTTACCGGCAATATAATTCAGGATGTTGTCGGTCAGGATTTCCGACTGAAAATGCGCCACACTGCCGGCTTTGGAGCTGGGCAGGTCGCTGGCATCACCGATCACAAAAATGTTTGCGTACTTTTTCGATTGCAAGGTGTGCTTGTAGGTCGGGACATAATTCAGTTCGTCGCCCATTCCGCTGCGGGCAATGGCCTCATCGCCCATGTTGGTCGGAATAGAAACCAACAGGTCATAGGCGACCTCCTGTCCACCGTAGGAAATGAGCTTTTTGGACGTGCCATCCACACGCTCGGTGTAGAAGTCGGGGACGATCTTGATCTGTTTTTCGGTCAATAGATGACCGAGAACGGCTGATGATTGCGGTTTGGTAAATGCGCCGCTCGCGGGCGTGACATAGGTAATCTCGACTTTGTCGCGCAGGTTTTTCCCGTGAAAAAAGGCATCCGCCAGAAAAACAAACTCCAGCGGCGCGACGGGACATTTAATCGGCATCTCGGCGACATGCAACACCAATTTGCCACCCGTCCAGTTTTGTAATTTCTGGGCTAAGGCGGTTGCGCCTTCGATCGTATAGAAATCGAAAATGTCTTCCCGCCAGCCGCCGTCCAACAAACCGGCTATTTGCTCGGGGGCAATCTTGACCCCCGTGGCAATGATCAGGAGGTGATAATCGAGGGTCTGGCCGTTTTTCAAAAGCACCTGGCTTTTTGCGGGCTGAATCGTCTCGACGGCCGCCTGAACAAATTCCACCGACTCGGGTAAAAACGCCGCTTTTTCACGAATGACGTCTTCCGGCTGATAGATACCAAACGGAATGAACAGGAACCCGGGCTGGTAATAGTGCGTGTGATGCTCGTCGACAACGGTGATCTTCCACTGCTTGCGGTCCAGCTTGCGTGCCAGGTGGTTTGCCATCATCGTGCCGCCCGTACCGGCTCCTAAAATTAGAATCTTGCGCATCGGTTTTCCTCTGGGTTAATAATAATCGAATCCGGTTAAAAAATCAAATACTATGTTTTTAGAGACCGCTTCTGGAAAAGGTTACAAAATTTTTATACGAACTACTTTTGGTACTTAGCTTTCCTTCTAGCCGCCGGCAGGTACTGGCTGACGCGCGGATGGTCGGGGGCCAGCTGCAGACACTTTTCCCAATTGGCGACGACCTCCTTCCATTTTCCCGCCACCCAGCAAACTGAACCAAGGTTATAATAGTAGTCAGCCTCCTGAGGCTTGATCCGGATCGCCTGCTGGTAATCGCGTACGGCCTCGGGATAATGCCGCAGTTTCTGGTGACAGAAAGCGCGGGCGGCATAATATTCTGCTTGCTCCGGACTCACCCGGAGCATCTGGTCATAATCCCGAATCGCCGCCGGATAATTGCGACGTTCCTTGTACAGCCGCGCCCGGGCATACAAATATTCGGGTTCAGGACGCAATTCAATCGCGTGCGAGTAATCGCTCAGCGCATTTGGAAACTGGTGCAGGCGTTCGTAACAAGTGCCCCGGTCGGCATAGGCTTGCGCGTTATTCGGACTCATTTCTATCAGGTGGTGGTAGTCGTTTAACGCCTCGTCCATTCGTCCGGTCTGTTCCAGGCAAATGGCGTGTTTAAGGTATGCTTCCTCCACCGCCGGATTAAGAGTAATGACCTGCGCATAATCAGTAAGCGCCGAATCATAATGCTGGAGATCAAAGTAAACGTTGGCGCGTCGCAGGTAGGCGTTGGCGAAGTCCGGTTTGAGGGCGATGGCCTGGTTGAAATATTCCAATTGCTGTTGCGGATCGTTGGTAGCTGTGCCACGACTGAACCAGGCCGCAGCGGACTGGATCGCTGATTCGGTTTGTGTTTCCCTGTCTCCGACGGGTAAAATGGCACAGCCGCTCAACCCGATCCCCAGGGCAATCATTGTTCCGGTCAAATGGATTCTAAGGTTTGGCATGATGGAAATTAGTTTTAGTCAGGTGGGAAACTGCATGTTCTTGGCAAACAACTCCTGAAATTCCGGGTCGCGGGCTATAGGAAAGTGTTCAACCAGGGGCAGGACTTTCCGATACTCCGCCCCAGTCAACAGGCTGAGTTTAGCGCCGCGCAGGGCTGTATTGCCCGCCTGTTCGATTTGATCGGGGTGGAAATTTAGCAAGCCGATGCGGGTGGCACTGGGCAGGCTGACGTAATTCCCAAACGCCCCGGCTAAATAGACTTTTTCGATGTCCGCCGCACGCAGGTGCATCTGCCGAAGCAGGATGTCCATGCCCGCCGCAATGGCGCCTTTGGCCAACTGCAGTTCGCGTATATCGGCCTGAGACAAGACGACCGGGGCCGCGAGGCTGATCTGACGATGCGGCGTCAGAATTTTGCCCGATTTATCAATCCACTGCTGGTCAAGTCCGGTCGCGATGGCATCTACCAATCCGCTGCCGCAGATACCGCGCGGCGTCCCGCCGCCGATGACCTCGCTGATTAGTTGACTGTTCCGGACGTAGACTTTCCAAATCGCCCCGGTAGTAGCCCGCATCCCCATACCGATCTGAGCGCCTTCAAACGCTGGGCCTGCCGCAGTCGAAGCGCACATGATATGCTCGCGATTGCCAATTACAATCTCACCGTTGGTGCCGAGGTCAATCAACCCGACAGGTTGTTTGCTGTGTTGCATACCGACAGCCATAATTCCGGCCAGGATGTCGCTACCAACGAATCCTCCCAGGCAGGGCAAAAAGCGAATTTCGGGATTGCCGGCAAGTTGCCATTCGATCTCAGCCGCGAACCAGTGGATTTCCGCGCCCCGGTGCGTCTCAAACGGATAGCGCGCCAAGGCATCGATTGCCTGCCCGCCAAACAGGTGGTGCATGGCCGTATTTCCGACGAGGTGAATAGCTTTAAGAGGCAGAGCGGAACAGCCACAGTTCGCGATTAGATTCGAGAGCAGCTGCCCGATTTGCCTGCGGATTAATTCACGCAGGGTCTGCGCTCCGGAAGCGTGCAGCGCGAAGTTGATCCTACTCATGATATCCGCTCCGTGACGCGCCTGCGGATTGAGCGCGGCCTCAGTCGCCAGGACAGCTCCGGATCTTAAATCCAGAATTTGGGCGACCAGCGTGGTGGTTCCGACATCCACCGCCACTCCCAGCTCGGCCTTTTTATCAAGGTCTAGGACGTTGCCGTCTGCTAAAATGCTGGTGTTCCATTGTTCCAGTTCAATCACCATGGGTTCGTCGGCGGTGCACTGACAGGCGAGACGCCAGCCAGTGGAAAGTTCCGCGGCCGATAGTTGGCGACGTTGTACCTCATTCACCGGCAAATCGCCGTCGAGCAAACGGATGCGGCATTTACGACAAACACCGCGTCCGCCGCAGGGAAATTCCACCCCCTGTTCAAAAAGAGCGTCATGCAACGGCGTCCCGCGCGGCACTTCGATCGTCCGCCCGAGAGGTTCAAACCTGATTGTTACTTTTTGTGCGTCGGTCATTTTGTATGCTGTTCGATGCGGGTAAGTAATTAAATTTCCAGCAGATTTCAAATAAAAAGGATAACGGGCATGAAAGGATACCTGCAGGTTTATACGGGCGATGGTAAAGGGAAAACGACAGCGGCTCTGGGCCTGGCGGTGCGCGCCGCCGGTGCCGGATTAAAGGTTTTCATTGGTCAATTCGTGAAAGGCACTCCCTCAGCGGAAACCACAGCCCTGCAAAAACTGAACGACCAGATTACCCTCCGGCGGTACGGTCGGTCAGCTTTTATCATAAATCAACCGACGGCGGCAGATATCAGCGCCGCACAAGCGGGGTTAACAGAAGTACGACAAATCATCCAATCGGGGAACTATGACCTCGTGATTCTGGACGAAGCCAATATCGCGGTTCATTACGCACTCTTCAGCATTGACGAGTTAATTGAGACTATCAGCAATCGCCCCGCGCACGTCGAAATCGTCGTTACCGGCCGCTATGCCCATTCACGTCTCATTGCCACCGCCGATTTGGTTACCGAAATGATCGCCGTCAAGCATTATTTCCAGCAGGGTGTCATCGCTCGTCCGGGAATCGAAAAATAAAACCCTGCGCCAGCTGGGGAAGCCGGCGCAGGGCGGGAGACGATAGAGGAGAGGGATCTTTAGTTCTTGATGAGGTAGGGCACAGCCCAGTAGGTGGCATTGAAAGGCGCCGCTTCATCGAAAATCGCCGCGTAGTCAATCACGTCGAAGAAAATCCGGCACATGCCGGCCCGGTAGCCGTGCAAACCAATGACACCGTTGAAAACGTCGTCGTTTTCGGGATCCTGCAAGGGACGCCGAAATTTCAAGACGCCGCGCTTAACCCCGTAATGCACCGTAACCAGTTCCCCGGGCGCCACCGGATATGGATTGGCATTGGTCAAAGCCAACTCAAGGTCGTACAGACCATTCGGACGCATACCGATCAGCACACTGCGGTCAAGGAAATGATTCAGCACACTGTCTTCGGCATCGTTGACCAACTCCAGCATCGTACTATTGCCGCCATTGCGGGCGATAAGCGAAATGCGACTAATCTCGATGGAATTACCTACTGTGCGGGCCACGATCGGCGAGGCCGCCACGACGCGCCAGTCTTTTCTGGGACGATCAGTCCAGCGCACCCGGCGCAGTTTGATTTTCTGTTTCGCCACTTCGGTGAAAGTCTTGGTCACGGAATCCGCGACAGTATGACTGACCGTATCCATCAATACGACCTTGAATTGTCCCGTCGCCGTCGTTGTTACAAGCGCAATGGCAATGCTGTCATTGGTAGCTAATATCTCTACTTCCCGGGCCGGCTTGGCGTCGAGTTTGCGGCCGAAACGTACCAAGCGCAGATTAGCCGGGTAAATATCACCTGCGACTTTGGCCAGCGTCCCGTAATCGTACTGGACATCCTGAGCGCCCTGATCATCAATACCGTCAATCCCGATGATTTCATCGGCAGTAATCAATTCTTTGAGGGCCGTGATCAGATTATCTTCAGTATCGGTGACATCGCACTGCATCAAAACTAACACCGGTAGGACCAGCATTGTTAGCCAAGCAATTCGTTTAGGCATATTTACTCCTTTTGATTGATTTTCAACTGGAAATGAAGCGGGATGATGTTCTGTAATATATTTTCAATGGCTATATAGCGAAAAAAATATGCGGCGTAGGTTGGGTCAAATTCCGCCAAGCTGTCGAGATGCAGAACCGGCTTGCGAATCAGGTCGCCCTTTTCGAAAATCGCCCTGATTTGGGCGGCAGTCAGGTGCAGGAGGTGGATGGCATCGCAATCGAGGTTCTGGATTGCCGCCAGCTCCGCCGGAGTATTGATTTCCACTTCAATTTTGATCTTTTTTCGGACTACTCCTAATTCCTCGATTACCTGGGCGATAACCTTTTCCGGTTGCCCGCCATATGCAAAATGCGTCGCGGTAAGGTAGATACTATCCTGCAATCCGACATGCGGCCATTCGCCACCGCCCGCCTCGAAAGCCAGCTTATCGAGGCTTTCAAAAAGCGGCGTGACATACCGACCGGCGACCAATTTCTTGCCATGTGGTTCCAGAAAAGTGACCGCGGCACGCGTGGCGGTAGCGATGGCTGACAAACGACCTGCCAGCCATTCCATCAGGCGGCGGTTTTTCAGAATCTCGCCGCCGGCACCTATCAAACGGCACACCGCCACATCAGGGGCGATTTTGTCACCGTCCTCCGCCAGCCACTCGATCCGGACCCGCTCGCCCATTGTAGCAAACAGAGCTGCGAGCGCGGAACGACCGGCAAACAGCCCTTCGCACCGGGCAATCAATTCCGCCGTGCAATGCAAGGCGTAGGGCGTCACACTCTCAGTCGTGAGATCGCCCTCGCCAATTTCGGCATCCTGTAACCAGCCGATGATTTTGTTTAGCACCTTTTACTCGTCCGTGTCAATGTCCAGCTCAATTTCTTCAAGCGGCAGGTCGAGGATTAGCGGGTCGCTATCTTCACCAATCCAACCGAAAGCCGGTTGTGGCTCATCAGCACCTAATCCCATGCCGGGAGCCTTCATCTGCATGTGTCGCATAATCCGGGACGGGTGACATTTTTCACGCAGCAGCTTGCGTTGATCTTCGCTCAGTAATTTCAGGAATTCAACCTGTTGGCCGACGTGCAATTTGAACAGCTGGGCTTTGGCCTCGTTAATTTTGCCGACGGCGGCATCAATGGCTTTCTGATCGAGCTTTTTCAGGGCGTCCTGCAGATCCAGCCGGGCCAGCTGTAACTGGGCTTTCAGTGGAATCAGGTCGCGGCGGAGTTTCAGCTGCAGGGCTTCGATCTGCTCCTTCTGCTTGTCGTCCAGTTTTAATTGTTCCGCCATGGCGGACTTGGCACAACGCATTTCCTTTTTTACGATGACCTGACGCTGGTCACTCATGCCTTTGCCCGGTTGTCCGAACACTAAAAGCGGTAAAAGTACTACCAGACTAACAAATACGATTTTTTTCGACATGTTTTACCTCCTGTCGGGTTTCATTGGTTGACGACCGTGTCCGCTCAGGGTCTGCAAGAGACGCTGGCGGAACCGGTTTTCAAATACGATAAATTTCAGTTGTTGCTGAGATGTCAATTGGGGACCGCAATCACTGATAAATTTTTCCTTTTCCTGAATAATTTCCCGTTCCAAATCAGCCAGTTGTTTGGCATAACGCCGGACATCTGTCTCAGCGGGTTTGAAATCGGTGCTCTTGAGCTTCTGATTGATTTCGCGTACGAGTTCCATTTGTTTTCTCTGCTTGGCGCGCAGATGGTCCTCAAAAATTTTCAGTTTGGGGAAAAAGGCCTGCGCCTGTTCCTCGGTCAGGTCGAGAAATTCGGTCATTTTATAGATCCGCAAGGCTTCGATCTGCTCCCGCCGTTGAGGATTACCCTCAAAAGGTGGTTCGAAAAAATCATCCTGAGCCGACACAGGTACGTTTACACTGAGTAGCATTAATCCCAAAAACAAGATAGATTTGGTGTTCATTTATACCCTCCAATTCATAAGGCTAGGTTGTTGAGCTGATTTAGCAGGGCCCGGAACTCACCATCATCCAGCGGCGCTGTCACCATCAGATAGTCGTCTACCGTAGCGTTTTCCGGCTCGTAGAGTATCACGTTAGCGGTATTCCGCAACAGGGTCTGTGATTCCATTGGACTGGGTTCCTCATCCAGAATACCAATCGCCTGTTCCGGCAAGTGGCTGAAATATCCCGAATGACTCAAGGTAGTGAAGAGATCCACCAGCAAACCATTCGTAGCATTTTGGTCAGCGGGATGTTTGAAAACATTGAACAGACTCAGGCTCAGGAGCAGGCAAGCGGCACCGAATACCGGGACGGCCCAGTAAAAACGACGTTTCCAGACCCGCCGGCGGTCGAGACGCTCATGCAGTCGGACAACTAGCTCTGCGCCATAGTCCGGTGGAAGATCCGGCACCCGCTTTTTTAATAACCGTCTGACTACCTGCATATCCGTTAGTTCATGGCGGCAGGCGGGACAGACTTCTAAATGACGGGTGACCTGCTCATGTTCCGCCGGATCCAAATCGTTGGTCAGATAGAGTGCCAGTCGACTGGAGATTTGTTCACAGCTGGTCATGACTGACCCCCATTTTGATAAGAATTTGTCTGAGCGATTTCACGGCGTGGGAAAAATTAACCTTGGCCGCGTTCTCCGTAGAATTCAAGATGCTGGCAATTTCCCGAAAGGGCAGTTCTTGATAGATGCGCAAAACCACGATCATTTGCTGGCGGGCGGGCAATTTCGTCAACGCCCGACGCAATAAAATTTGTTCATGGTGAACATTTTCCGGTTCATCGGCGGCCTGCACCGACCGGGCCAGCTCGAGGCTGAGAGTATGGCGAATTTTTTGTTTACGCAGATAATTGAGCGCGGCGTTGACTGCAATGCGGTAAATCCAGGTCGCAGGTGCGGCTTCACCGCGGAAGGTACCTAAATTCTGATAGACTCTGATGAAGGTTTCCTGCGTCAAGTCGTCGGCCTCCGCGTGGGTTTGGACCATCCGTCGGAAGAGATTGTAAATACGCTGGTGATTTTCATAGACCAACTGATTGAAATACTGTTCATCATATCCGGAAGATTTTTTTTTCACAAAAGTCAAACTGTCAACATCCTTGTCGCACTGGATTAGACGCCACCTGGACTGAAAGGTTAAAACGCCGGATTACGTTCCGGTTAGGAACAGACGTCCTGCGGTGAATATTTAACATCGCTCGTCACCGCCGGAATTTACGAAAAAAAAGAAACACCTACCGTGTAGGCTGAGAGCTACCGGATTAAGCAATAAACAGCTGGTTTTAGAAAACAGTGGGGGATTATTTGTCGCGGTCTTCTTTGCGCTCCGTCCGCGGCGGATGCGCCTCGGCGATTCGCAGGGGCCGACCGTTGAATTCCTTTCCATTGAGAGCTTCAAAGGCTTTATTGGCTTCTTCTTCACTGCCCATCTCGACAAAGCCAAAGCCCTTGCCTCTGATAACGTTGGCACTTTTCACGGTCCCAAAATCAGCAAACAATTTTTCTAAGGCCTCATTCGTAACCGAGTATTTTAGGTTGCCGACGTATAATTTGCTACCTAACATGCAAACCTCCTTTGTATACACTTCCGCCGAAGCCTCGTATAAAGTCATGAGTCGGCCATAACTTTTCAGAAGTAAATGCTTCAGCCTTCATCGCGGCTGTTTGGTTGTTCACCAGATAATCAATCGCACAATCGTCGGGGCTTTGAAAACAAATCCACACGGCATTGTTCTACGTAATTATTGGTACCTTGGCGCCGTACATTCCAAATAACGGTATATTTTAAGCACAAATGTCACGGCATACAAAAGATTTTTCTGCCCGCACCACCTGCGCGGTGCCCGGCATTCTTTAGCTCATTATTGGAAGCTGATAAAAAACTGTTGACAGGATTAAAAAGCAGTTTTTCGGTCGCTTTTTCCACTGCTGACCCGGCAATAATGAAGCGGAGCACTTTAACGGTTATTGATTAACGCTGTAATTTTCATTAAATTACGGCGTTTTTTCAGGGAATTATTTGTCCGGATTGATCTTTCAGAAAAATAACTTAACCGTCGCGCATCCTGCATTTTTCAACCTGCTACATCACCTGGCCTTAGACCCACTGCGCGGAGCAAGATAGACCGGTGCCGTCCGAATTAACCGATCCGCAGCGTCTGACTGAAGACCTCGAGTATGAGCGAAGCTTGCGCCCCTCGGCGCTGGGAGAATTTATCGGTCAGCAGAGCGTGGTGGACAATCTGCGGCTGTATATTTCCGCCGCTTTGGAACGCGGGGAGGCGCTTGACCACGTTTTGCTTTTCGGTCCGCCGGGATTGGGAAAAACAACTTTGGCCTACATCGTCGCCCGTGAGTTGGGGGTCAATATCCGCACCTCTTCCGGGCCGGTCATCGAAAAAGCCGGTGATTTGGCCGGTATGTTGACCAACCTGACGCGGCGCGACGTTTTTTTCATTGACGAAATTCATCGCCTGAACAGCGTCGTGGAAGAGTACCTTTACTCCGCTATGGAAGACTATCACATTGACATCGTTATCGACAAAGGGCCAAACGCCCGCAGTATTCAACTCAATCTCGAGAATTTTACCCTGATTGGCGCAACCACGCGGCTGGGGCATTTAACCTCGCCCCTGCGGGATCGTTTCGGCGTCATTCTGCGCATAGATTATTACACGCCCGACGATCTCTATAAAATCATCCTGCGCACCGCCCGTATCCTCAATATCGAAATCCGCACCGAGGGCGCCCTGGAAATCGCCCGGCGGGCACGCGGTACCCCCCGGGTGGCCAACCGGATCCTGCGGCGCACGCGCGACTATGCCCAGGTCAAGGGAGCGGGTGTGATTGACCAGCGGGTCGCTCATGAATCTCTCAGAATGCTGAATATTGACGAATACGGTCTCGACAATATGGATCGGCTGATTCTGTCAACCATTGTGGATAAATTCTCTGGCGGACCAGTTGGCTTGAACAACCTTGCGGTAGCCATCAGTGAAGAAGCGGAGACGATCGAGGACGTTTACGAACCTTATCTGATTCAGAAAGGCCTGTTGCAGCGAACTGCTCGCGGGCGCCAGGCCACTCCGGCTACCTATCAGTATTTCCGCCAGAACAAATCCGAACCTCAGACTACCCTTTTCTCATAGAAGGAGACGCTTATGCGACTATCTGATTTTGATTTCCAGGTCCCCGAAGAATTAATCGCCAAGTTCCCCGTCAAGCAACGCGATCATTCCCGGTTGATGGTGCTTGACCGCGCCAAGAACAGCATCGCGCACAAACGCTTTTACAATCTGCCCGACTACCTGAATCCGGGCGACCTGCTGGTCGTCAACGAGACCAAGGTTTACCCGGCGCGACTCTGGGCGCTCAAGGATCGCACGGAAGCCAAAGTGGAAGTTTTCCTGCTTCGTGAACTGGAAAATAATCTCTGGGAAGTCATGGTCAAACCCGCCCGGAAAGTGCGGATTGGCAATAAGCTGACCATCGCCGAAGGCGTACAATGTGATGTAATCGATAACACCGTTTCCGGCGGGCGGGTGGTACGCTTCAATAATATCCCGCGCGAAGTCCTTTACAAACTGATCGACGCCGTCGGGCAATCCCCCCTGCCGCCGTACATTGATCGTGAGCCGACCGAAGAGGACAAGGTGCGTTATCAGACTGTGTACGCCAAGCGCCGCGGCGCCGTGGCCGCCCCGACCGCCGGCCTGCATTTCACGACTGAACTAATGAAAAAAATCACCGACAAAGGCGTTAAAATCTATCCCATTGTCCTGCACATCGGACTGGGAACCTTTCGCCCGGTTACCGTCGAAGATTTAGGACGGCATAGAATGGATTCCGAATATTATGAAGTCTCCGCCGAAACCGCCCTCGCCATCAACGAAGCCAAGTCCAAAAATAAACGCATCATCGCCGTGGGCACCTCAGTGGTGCGAGCTCTGGAAACGGTGACGGTTTCTGGATTCCAGATCAGTCCGCGCCGGGGCTGGACGGACAAATTCATCCATCCGCCTTATGAATTCAAGATGGTCAACGTCCTGATCACCAATTTTCACCAGCCAAAATCCACGCTGATTCTACAGGTTTCGGCTTTTGGTGGACATGCGCTGGTGATGCGCGCTTATCAGGAAGCCATTAAGCGCAAATACCGCTTCTTCAGTTTTGGCGATGCCATGATTATCCTGTGAAACCGTGCAGTACACGCCGTTAACCAGTGCCATAATCGTCGCCGCCGGAACTGGGCGCCGTATGGGCAGTGCCACTCCCAAACAATTTCTACTCTTGGAGAAGCGTCCACTCCTGGCCTATACGATTGACCGTTTCCTGCGATCGCCATATATCCATGAAATCATTTTAGTCGTTAACCGTGCCCAGATCAACTCGCCCTGTCTGGAAGATTGCCTACCGGAAGACGCCAGCAAGCCTATCAAAATCATTGCCGGCGGCGAGCGGCGCCAGGATTCGGTAGCCAATGGTCTCAAGCATCTCCATCCTGCGACGGAAATCGTCACCGTGCACGATGGTGTGCGACCCTTTGTCGCGGTTGACCTGATTGATGCCACCATCGCCGCTTGTCAAGAATATGACGGAGCCATTGTAGCTATTCCGGCCACCGATACCCTCAAGAGCGTAAAGAATATGATCATCCGAAAAACCATAGCTCGTGAAGCCATCTGGCAGGCCCAGACCCCGCAGACCTTCCGGCGGACAGTTTTGGAAACCGCCTATGAGCGCGCGCGCCAAACCGACTTCTCGGGTACGGATGACGCCAGTTTGGTCGAAAGACTGAATTACCAAATATTGGTTGTACCTGGTTCTCCGGATAACCTGAAAATCACCTGTCAGAGCGACCTCGAACTCGCCAAAGCCCACCTGAGACGTGTAGGACAATACTCATGAAGTATCGCATTGGCAATGGGCTCGACGCCCACCGTTTTACCGAGGGACGCCCCCTGATTCTGGGGGGGATCAAGATCGCCTTTCCCAAGGGTCTCGCCGGACATTCGGACGCCGATGTGCTCACCCACGCCATTATTGACGCACTTCTGGGAGCGGCGGCACTGGATGACATTGGAACGCACTTCCCGGATGATGACCCCCAGTATCGCAATATCAATAGCATCCTGCTTCTGCGTCAGGTGCTGGAAATGCTCACCCAGCGCGGTTTCAAAATCGGCAATCTGGACACGGTAATCGTCGCGCAGGAACCCAAACTGCAACCGCAGATACCCGCGATCCGCCAAAATCTGGCCCGGGAGATGAATCTGCCCCTAACAGACATCTCCATCAAAGCCAAAACCACCGAGGGCATGGGCTTTACGGGACGCGGCGAGGGCATTTTGTCAATGGCAACCGTCTTGCTGTACTTACCATGAATACGGCTCTCAATTTCATCAACACTCACAACGCATACCTTATTTACACGGTACTTTTTATTTTCGTATTTTTAGAAAACGCGGTGCCTTTCGTGCCGGGTGATT
>CAZPQN010000009.1:72369-77509 GCA_964588795.1 uncultured bacterium
GTACTTTTTATTTTCGTATTTTTAGAAAACGCGGTGCCTTTCGTGCCGGGTGATTTCGTTCTGCTTGTTTCGGCTTATCTGTCGGGACGTGAAATACTGGACTCATATTTAACTTTCATCCTGACTGTAGTCGCCGCAGTATTAGGATTCGTTGTCGTTTTTTTTATCGGACTGAAATGGGGACGCTCGCTGATAGAGCAGAGGCATTCCCGCCTCGTGTCGACGAAAAAACTATCCCTGGTTGACCATTATTATCACAAATATGGTTACTGGATGTTGGCTATTGGACGCTTTATCCCCGGCATCCGATTCATCCTGGCACTAAGCGCCGGCTTTACCCGCCTTAAAGTATCACGGTCCTTTTTATACACCGGAATTAGTATCGTGCTCTGGAATGGGCTGATATTCCAGGTCGGGCGTCTGTTAGGCGAAAACTGGGATCTGATCAGGAAGACGGTGCAGCAGTACAACACGATTGCCAATCTGCTTTTATTATTTATTATCCTACTGATCTGCATCGGTTGGTTGCGCCATAAACGCAAATCCTTAGGAGTAAGCGTAAATGATTAGGACTCGCTTTGCACCCAGTCCGACAGGTTTCCTGCACGTCGGTGGTTTGCGCACGGCATTGTACAATTATCTGTTTGCCCGCAAGCATCAGGGGCGATTCATCCTGCGCATCGAAGACACCGATCAAAGCCGCCAGGTTCCGGGTGCCGTGGAAAACCTGCTGGATGCCCTGCAATGGGCAGGCGTTCAACCTGACGAGGGTCCAGCCTTGGGCGGCGATTTTGGCCCCTATATCCAGTCCCAGAGATTGTCCATCTATCGGGAACAATTAAATGTTCTGATCCAAAAGGGACATGCCTATCCCTGTTTCTGTTCGTCCGCCCGCCTCGAGGAGCTGAAACGCTGGCAAGTGGCGCATCACCAGCAACCACGCTACGATAATCGTTGCCGCAGTTTATCTCCAGTCGAAGCGCAGGCGCGCTGCGCTGATGGCGAAGCACACGTTATCCGACTCAAAGTCCCCACCGAAGGTGAGGTGATTGTCAATGATCTGATCCGGGGCACTGTACCCTTTCCGTGTAGCCAGCTGGATGACCAGGTCCTGCTCAAATCCGACGGTTACCCCACTTACCATTTGGCCAATGTGGTTGACGATCACCTGATGCAAATCTCTCATGTCATTCGTGGCGAAGAATGGTTGCCCAGTACGCCCAAGCATGTGCTCCTCTACCAATTTTTCGGCTGGGAACCGCCACAATTCGCCCACCTGTCGCTCCTGCTGAATCCCGATAAAAGCAAATTGTCCAAGCGTCAGGGCGATGTAGCAGTCGAGGATTACCGGCGCGCCGGCTTTCTCCCGGCCGCTTTGATCAATTTCTTAGCCCTTCTGGGCTGGAATCCCGGCGACGACCGCGAAATTTTTTCCATGGCGGATTTGATCAATGAATTCTCGCTCGAACGCGTCGGCAAATCGGGCGCCATTTTCAATATTGACAAATTGCGCTGGATGAACGGCTACTATATCCGTATGTTAGATGACGAACAACTATACCAGCTCTGCCGCGACCAGCTCCCGGCTGTCAGCACGTTGCCAGTGGAAAAAATCAAAAAGGCGCTGAAAGTAGTCCAGGACAGCCTGATCACTTTGAACGATGTATCGGCCAAAACATCCTATTTTTTTGTCGATAAACTGGACTACACCCAATCCAAAACGAACGAATGGCTGAAAACTCCGGAAGCAAAAGTTATTTTCCCCGCTCTTCTCGCCCGATTGGAAACCGTCACCACTATTGATGGCCATTCATTTGTCGAGATGATTCGTACGCTGATCAACGCCGCCGGATTTAAAGGCAAGGCCCCCTGGATGGCGGTGCGTTGTGCGCTGACCGGCGAAGCCCACGGCCCGGAATTACACCTGCTGGTAGACGCCCTGGGTCAGACTATGGTCCGACAAAGAATCGAGCATGCCCTGCACTATGTTAACGAACACACCGCCACCGGTCAAAGCTAACGCCAAAGTCAATTTAGCCCTGCGCATTACCCGTCGGCGCAGTGACGGCTACCATAACCTGAGCACGCTCTTCCAGGAAATCGACCTCCACGATAATCTCTGGTTTAAACCGGCTTCGACCTTGCGCCTGACCACCACGATGCCCGAACTGGCCACCGATGAATCCAATCTCTGCACGCGGGCTTACAATATATTTAAAAAACTGATCTCCTCCCCTCCCGCTTATGCCATTCATCTCGAAAAAAATATTCCTGTCGGCGCCGGATTAGGCGGAGGCAGTGCCGATGCCGCGGCCGTCCTGAAATTTCTTAATACCACCTGGCAAATCAATCTCGGTATTCAGGCTCTGCAAAAAATTGCCGCAGAGGTAGGCAGTGACGTACCTTTTTATATCAACGGCGGCACTCAGGGCGCCACCGGTCGGGGTGAAATTCTGACTCCCCTGCGCCTGCCGGGTAACTTCGTGATTTTGGTAGTTGTACCGCTTGTGGCTATCGCCACCGCCTGGGCTTATCAGCAATTCAATCCAACCGATTGTAAACCGCCCTACGAATTTGACGATTTCACCCGCGGGAAACGCATCCATTGGGAACTCTGTGAGAATCAGTTCGAAAGCATTGTCTTCCAACATTATCCGGAATTAAAAGCCATTAAATTCCGTCTGCAACAAAATGGTGCCCGCTATGCCGCGTTGACCGGTAGCGGTTCTGCGCTGTTTGGCGTGTTCGATACGGCAAAGGAAGCGCAGTCCGCCAGTCAAAACTTCAGCGCGTATCAGACGTTCGTCACCCGGCCGGTTCTGCGCTGATCGCAAGTCGATTCTCGCGACGTGTCAGATTCTATCAATCTTGATTAGTATATTGATATTCCGGGGCAATCTGTATTGACAGGCGTTAAAAAAGCACCAAGGGCTGCAGAAGAATTCCCTGCAGTGTTCGCGATTCCGGGGTAAAACCGGTCGCGGCGCCCCGATATTCACGACGACGCTCGTAACTATATCCGATTTTCAGTCCAACCAGTTGCTTGCGGACAGGAAAGTATTTGCCATAGGCCACTAAAATCCGCGAAAAGCCGGAGGATAATTCAGCCGGTGGAATCTGCAATTCAATTTCCGTGCTACTATTATGGTCGACCCGCCAGCTATGGCGCCCCTTCTCGGTTCTGGTGCGTGAATAGGTCAGCGAGAGAGCATCATTGACCTGGCGCAAATTATACCAGCGGTAACCGATTTTAATATCCCAGACATGCTGCTTGCGGCCGTCGTTGCCGGCGCCTTTTAGCTTCCACTCCAATCGCCACCAGCGCGACGAGACCAGATAGTTATCGAAAATCTGTTGCCATCCGGCGGTGGCGACCAAACCCGCGGCACCGGTAGCGGCAATTTGGAGCTCCTCCTCATCGGTCATGGCGATAAAATTCGCTAATTGCCCCAAAAACAAGCTGACTGACCAGGGCTCCTGCTGGCTACCCGCTATACTGCTCAGCAAATTCAGTTCCGGAGTAAGATTAAACCGTCTGAATACCCCTGCTTTTTCGGTCTTTAACCAGCCGGTCGCTCCTGCAACAGGATAAAGAGTCAATTCCGTCAGCGCATGCGTCGGGTAAAATGCCTTTTGAGCTAAATCTGCATACAGCGCCCACTCATTTTCTTGGTAAACATTGACCGGGCTGTCCCGGAGCGTCAGATAACAGGAAGTGTAGGAGCGATAAAAGTTACCAACTGCCGCCCAGCCCCATTGGTGATTCAACCAATTTCCGCGGAGATTGAGCTGTGCGACGCATTGGGTATTACGATTACCGAGCATAGTCGCTCCGAGCAGTAAGATGGCAATCCTGGATTTGATTTTTCTCATGGCATTGTCAGGACGAAACCGTTCTAACCGCTCAGCGTCGGCACCTCGGGGCTATTCACTGACAAAGGTCGAACATCGGCCTTATATTGCGCACACACTGCCAACCGCGCCCGTTGCACGATTTCGTTATCCGTCAATGTGATCAGGTCCGCCGCCCGCAATGGCGGATTGATGATAACCTCGATCCGGGAGCGCGGATCAATGATAAAGCGATTTTTCGGTTTGAGTTGAAATAATCCATTCATCGTCACCGGTAAAATATCCAACTGAGTGGCGCGTAAAATATGGACAAAGCCTTTTTTAAACTCCCCAATTTGTCCGTTAAGAGTCCGCGTCCCTTCTGGAAAAATTGCCACCGTAATCGTGTTGGCTTTGGCGATGGACTGCTGAATCGCCCGACGCGACTTTTCCCGATCCCCGGGATCAATGGCAATATAATCGATTTTCCGGATAAAGTAGCCAAACAACGGGATGCGCGTCAGATAGGAGCGCCCCAGCCAGGAAACCTGCGGACAGAACGCCATCACCGCCGGAATATCGTACAGGCTGGCATGATTGGTAATCAGGATGTATTTTTGATGCGCTCGAAAGTGTTCCCGACCACGAACATGGACGCGTTTACCCATTAATGCAAATATGGTGCGCGCCCAGAAAATTTGCCCCCAGCGTAATAATCGTTTCGCCCGCAGAAAAGCGAACAGCAATCCCAGCGGGATCAGTAAGGCCGTGAACAAATATTGCAGGCCAAAAAATAAAATGGTACCAACAATCAGTAACTCTCGCCAGGGGCGTGGGTAAAGATAGTCTCCGGCACTCAATTTAATCAGGCGCATTCAGTTGCCAATTAATGAAATCAACGGCCGTAGGCGAATTTTCAATGAATCAACCTACCCGGGTTTTCAGCCAGAGCAGGAAGCCGCGCATAAATACTATGCCGCTGATCAACCCCCACAAGAGGCAGATTCCGGTGGCTATCCGCAGTACCCAAATCCAATAGGGTAGTGTGAACTGTTTGTAGGTCAGACAAAACACGAAAATCAATAAGCCAACGCTGGCCAGATTGATCGAACCCGCAATGAGGAGCGCACGGGCTTTTTTCTTCGGATTACGGTGCTCTGACCGATGGGAAATTTTAAACATTTTACCTGACATACCTGTTTTTGCCCCAATTTGCCTGGTTACTACCTGCCTGGAATATAAAAATTTGCCACAAATAAAGGAACTATTTTGTATCGGGCTTAGGGAATTTCGGGGGTTTGAATTATTT
>CAZPQN010000010.1:0-72132 GCA_964588795.1 uncultured bacterium
GACCTGTACATCAGCCTGAAACCGAAGAACCTCTGGGATGTAGCGGCCGGAGCCTGTTTAATGCAGGAAGCCGGCGGGATAGTGATTAGCCGGCTTGGTTTGGGAATTCGATTCAATCGGCGCCGCACAGTGATTCCAAAAGGAGTGATAGCCGGCAATACCCCGCTATTAGCCGCAGTCCAACAGCTCAGGTTTAATAGCTGACCACCATTTACAAAGAGGCGGTATTTTTGCCGTTTGGAGGTTGCATTTTAAACAGCCCGATTATATATTTGCCAGTCAAAAAACGTCGCACAGTGAATCGTTATCAAAAAAACCGGCAGTCAATCCAACAGAGTACTACGCCAACCACTAAGGTGTTGTCGCGGCATGAAAAAGAAATGGGCATCCAGATCGCCGCAATGGATGATTATAAATGGTGTCGCAGTCAGGATGCCGGGCATGATGTCGGTAAACGCGCCTATTTTGACTGGACCCAGCGCCACGGGCAGAAAGTCCGGGAGTGGTTAGAGTCAAAGAGCGATGAAGAAATTAATCAGCTTTTTGAGGATCTGTCCGATCGCATCAAACAATATATTTTAAATAAAGTTCATTGAGGTCCCAAGAACCCGTTCAGATCTGAAGGCCTTTAATTATCCGTTTATCCTGATCTTTTAATACAGCAAATTATACCAACCCACCCGCAGGAGGCACCATGGAATCCGTCAAGACATCCACCAAACTCCCCGAAAACGCGTATCGTCAACTGCAACCCGGCGAAGAATACCGACCGCTGATCCCGGATGACATCGTCGTCCCGGAATTTTCGGTCTGGTCGGTCATCTGGGGGTTAGTGTACGCCGTGATTTTTTCCATGGCCGCCGCCTATTTGGGGCTGAAAATCGGGCATGTATTTGAGGCTGCGATTCCCATTGCCATATTGGCGGTCGGGGTTTCGGTGCTCTGGAAGCGAAAAAATGCCTTGGCGGAGAACGTCATTATCCAGTCTATCGGAGCCGCTTCGGGTTTGATTGTCGCCGGAGCGATTTTTACTATTCCGGGTATTTATATCTTAGGTCTGCGGGCGAACTTTATTCAGATATTCTTGGCTTCGCTGTGCGGCGGACTTTTGGGCATTTTGTTCCTGATTCCGTTCCGGAAGTATTTTGTGAAGGAAATGCACGGGGAGTTTCCCTTTCCGGAAGCGACCGCCACGACGGAAGTGCTGGTGGCCGGTGAAGCAGGCGGGGAGCAGGCCCAGATCCTCGCTATTGCGGCGGTCATCGGCGGTTTGTATGATTTCTGTGTTTCCGCCTTAGGGTTGTGGAAAGAGGTTGTCACGACCCAGGTCTTTAGCTGGGGTCAGGTTCTGGCAGATAAAATCAAGTGGCTGTTGAAAATTAATATTGGAGCAGCGGTAACCGGTCTGGGCTATATCATCGGATTGCGCTATACGCTGATCATCGCTTCGGGTTCGTTTTTGGCCTGGTGGGTGCTGGTGCCGGTGGTGTTTTTTATCGGGCAGTATATTCCTGTTCCCATCCTGCAGTCGACACTGCCGATCAGCCAGATGAATGCCAATCAGATATTTGCAGATTATGTCCGCCATATCGGTATTGGAGGCATCGCCGCGGCTGGAATTATCGGGGTCTTGAAATCATCCGGCATCATCGTTGGTGCGTTTGGACTGGCGGGGCGGGAGATTTTCGGAGGTAAATTAAGTCAGGCCGGTCCGACAATGGCGCGCACCCAGAAAGACATTTCGATGAAATGGGTGGCGGCTCTGATTTTGGTGACGGTATTGTTGATCCTGGCCTTTTTCCTTTTCGGGGTAATGCACAATAACCTGACGTACGCCCTGACCGCCCTGGGGATCGTGTTAGTGATTACTTTTTTATTCACGACGGTATCCGCCCGGGCGATTGCGATTGTCGGCTCCAACCCGGTTTCCGGTATGACGCTCATGACTCTGATCCTGACTTCGGTGATCCTGGTGAAAATCGGATTGGTGGGTGAGGCGGGGATGTTAGCGGCCTTGCTGGTGGGCGGCGTGGTTTGTACGGCGTTGTCCATGGCTGGCGGCTTTATTACCGATTTAAAGGTCGGTTACTGGTTGGGAACGACGCCGCAGAGGCAGGAAATTTCCAAAGTGATTGGGACGTTTGTCTCGGCCGCCGCGGTGGGGCTGGTCATTCTGCTTTTGTACAAGACCTATGGTTTTGGACCGGGTGGGTTGGAAGCGCCGCAGGCTTCCGCGATGGCGGCGGTGCTGCAGCCCTTGATGACCGGCGCCCAGGCGCCCTGGTTATTGTACCTGGCCGGAGTGTTTTTGGCTGTCATTCTGAATTTTATTGGCGTGCCGCCGCTGGCGTTCGCTTTGGGGATGTATTTGCCTATTCATCTGACCTTCCCGCTTTTGGTGGGTGGATTGATTGGTTATTTTGTAACCCGCGGCAAAGACAAGGAGCTGTCTGAAAAGCGCCGGGAACGCGGGACCCTGATCGCTTCCGGTTTTATCGCTGGCGGGGCGATTATGGGAGTGGTGGCGGCCATCATCCTGTTTGTAGGACGCAAATTCAGTGATGATACCTGGAGTCTCATGCGGAGTCTCGGCACTGAAAAATGGAGCGCGTCACCCGGGGCCGAAATCCTCGGCTTCGTGATGTTTGCCTTGCTGTGTCTGTATCTCTACTGGGATAGCCGGCGGGTCAAACGCTGATAATGATTTAGCAAAACCCGCGTAGCTAATTGTTCTGAGCGCCCGTGTTGATCCAGTCTTCGATGATCCTGATTTGGGTTGTAGTCAGGGGCGTCCGACCGAGCGGCATCCGCTCGCCGCGGGGCGGCTGTTCCATGGCCACCTTGAGATAAAGCAGACTGTGATCAGCATCGCCGGGAACCACGACCACGCCGTTATCACTGCCGCGCATCAGCCCGGCATGGTTCGTTAGGTCAAGGTGAATATTCTGGTCGGAAGTATGGCAGAATTTGCAGTCGCGTTGCATGAAAATCGGCTCGACATCGCCCGCATAGCTGTAAGTATCGCGAGTATTTTCATCGCACGCTGATACCATCAAAAGCATCAGACCGGCAATTAAAAGAATCAGGTAATTCTTCAATGACATATTTGCTCCTCGTTAGATTTTTTGGGTAAGGCTAATGGCGGTAACCTGTCCGGCGTGTCCGATAGAAAGGGTGCTTACATCCAGCTGGAACGACCGCCAGCGGTAACCAGCGCCGAACGAGCTGGCCCCGAAAAAGCTGGTAAGGGTTTCCTGCGAGCCGATCTGAAAACGGCGCGTCGAGGTTCCCCAACGTAGAAAGTAGGTGTCGCGGAAGTTGAATTCGCCGCCGATCTTGATGGTGTTATTGGCTACTGCCCGATGCATCAGATCACCGGTAAGCGTCATTGGTAAATGGGCTAATTTTTTAGACACACCGACCATCAGCAAGGGCCGAAGCTCTTCGCGCGTTCCGCCGAATCCTGCGGTCATATTCCCGAAATTCGTATAGCTCACTCCAACGGCGATGGTTGATACCGGTTCGTAATATAACAGCCCGGCTGAACCCAGCCAGGCGGTAGCCTGTTGAGCTCCAATCCGACTCTGTGCCCGTGTCGTTGACAAACCGGCACTTAAACGACGGCTGATCTGATAACCATAGGCAAGTCGCAGGTACAGGTCGCCGGCGCTAAAGGTTCCGAGGGTATTGTTGGCCTCATCGGTTTCGGTAAAATCGCTGTAGTTGAGGTAACCGAGGTGAAAACCGACGTGGCCACGATTCCTGGCGAGTGGTAGGATCGCGATCAGGTTGGTGGAACGAATATCCAGTATATAGGCGGTTATAGTGGTTTGCCAGAGTCGTTCCGAGCGGGTTAGCAGGGCCGGATTAAAGGTGATACCAGAAGGCCCGCCGGCCAGCCCGTTCAGTGCGGCTCCCAGCGCCCAGCCACGCGCATCCACCGGTTGATCCAAGCCCTGAAAGAGCGCCTGGGCCAGCACCATCTGGCCTAACAGTATGCTCAGCGTGACGAGACTGACTTTAAATTTGCTCAGCATTTTCTTGCGTTATTTCTTCTGCGTTCCACTTCTGCAATATGCTTTTGTTCCGGTGGCGGATGCTCAAATAAGCCAAGAACACCAATCCGGGTATAATTAACCACAAAAAATTCTGAATGTCCAGAAGAAATATCCAGGTGAAGTGTTTAGTCAGATATTGCTGGTACAAATCGGAGAATGTTTCGTCGGTGGCGATGATTTCAGACAGGACTGCATCGAAATTAGTGCCCTGTTGCATGCGCTGGAGGATGGTCGAAACGGTTGAGGAACCATAAATGCTGATGAGAAACTCCACGGCTCCGGCGCATTCCGCATAAGCCAGTTCCGCCTGAGCAGAGGGAAAATGCAGGAGCTCATCCAGCTGCTCAAGCGGGATGAGGCGTTTGCTCCAGAGCGCCCGTGAGAGAGTTACACGCTGGTCAATGTCGAATTCCCCGGTCAGGTAAGTCGCCAACCCCTCGTTGAACCAGGTTGGTGTCAGGTTAAGAGGCACCTGCTTGCCCTGGAGCAGATGAACCAGTTCGTGGCGCAAGGCTGTGCGATAGGCCCGCAGGGTCGAACGCGTCAGGTCGGGAGTCTTAATCACGATCACGCCCGGCGGGAAAATGGTCACGGCGCTGGCCCACTCCGGCAGAGCCGTTTGGGTATATTTTTCGAAATCGTTTTCCTGCGCTGTCAGCACGATTTTAACCGGTGCCGCGTCAAGTGCCAATTTGTCGGTGATCTCATTGATCAAGACTTCGGCGGCCTGGCGGGTGAACTGTCCGAGTTGGTTATATGCCGCAGGACATTTGACCTCCACTGGCGCATTAGTGTTGGCTAATCCTGTTGCCATACAGAGCAGGCAGAGGCTAACCAGCCATGCGGTCTTCATAAAAGGTCCATCGGGTCAATGTCAATCGTAAGCCGCGCCTGGTGGCTGAGCGAACTATAGGTTTTAGAGTTCAATAATTGCTGAAGGAGGGCACGCAGGAGGTAACCGTTGGGATCATGTTCTTTGCGGGATTTGAGGATCAGGAGATAGCGATAGCGGTTGTTCAGCCGGCTCAAGGCTGCCGGCGCCGGGCCGCTGATTTCAATCTTACCTCGGAGCGGCAGGAGAAAATCGGCGACTTTATGCGCCACAGAATCCGCCCGCTGATCGTTCAGATCAGACACCTGAATCAGTGCCAGGCGGCTGAAGGGAGGATAATTGAGAGGATTGCGCTCGTTGAGCTCGCGATTGATGAACATTTCCAAGTTTTGCTGAACGGCAGCGCGGATCGCAAAATCCTGCGGATTGAAGCTCTGAATGACGATTTCGCCCTGTATTTCACCGCGCCCGGCGCGCCCTGAAACCTGATATAGCAACTGAAAAACCCTTTCGCGGGCCCGGAAATCGGGCAAGTACAAACCGATATCGGCGTTGATGACCCCCACGAGAGTCACGTTGGGGAAGTCCAGGCCTTTGGCGATCATCTGAGTACCGATGATGATTTGGATTTTATTCTGCTCGAAGCGGCGCAGGATGCGCTGTGTGTAGTCCCGTTCCTGTTTGGCATCGAGATCGAGGCGACTGACTATCGCGGAAGGGAACAAGTCTTTCAGAACGGTTTCTACTTTCTGGGTCCCCACGCCGGGGAAAAGGAAACGATTGGATTGACATTGAGGGCAAACGGCGGGAGGACGGGTGGTCAGATAACAATAGTGGCAGAGCATCAGGGCCTGTTTTTTATGGTAGGTCATGGGAATGTCGCAGTTACGGCACTCCTGCACCCAGCCGCAGTCAGCACAAAGCAGGACATGGGAATAACCACGGCGATTCTGCAGTAGCAATATTTGCTGGTGGCGATCGAGCGTAGTTTGGATTTTTTCCACTAACAGACGCGATAAGGGATTTTGGGAATTGCCGGTGGCGTTGAATTCCTGCTTCATGTCCACGATATGGATAATGGCGTTTGGGGCTTTGGAGTAACGGTGCGGCAGTACCAGGCGGGATAATTTGCCGGTGGCGGAATTATAGTATGTTTCCAGGCTGGGCGTGGCGGACCCCAGTACCACCGTTGCCTGGCACACCTGGCCACGGAGCAAAGCGGCGTCGCGGGCCTGGTAACGCGGTTCCTGTCCTTTTTGCTTAAAGGAAGTGTCCTGCTCTTCGTCCACGATAATCAGCCCCAAATTGGGAATCGGCAGAAATATCGCACTGCGCGCGCCGATTACAACCGGATACTCACCTTTCTGGATGGCTTGCCAGATATTACTGCGTTGCGCGGTGGTGAGATTGCTATGCCAGATGGCGATTTTATCGGCAAATTCTCCCCGGAAACGTCCGGCCAGGTGGGAAGTCAGAGTAATTTCCGGAACAAGAACCAAGGCTCCTCGTCCCCGATGCAGTGCCTCATGAATAAGTTTGAGATAGATTTCGGTTTTACCGCTCCCCGTGACGCCCTCAAGCAGAAAGGGAGCGAATTTTTCCGCGGTCAGCGCCTGGCTGATTGTCTGGACCACGTGCTCTTGGTCGGGAGACAGGGTAATTGCTTTTTGGCGCGCAGTGTAATCCTGCCAGAGATTTTCAATTGTGCGGGCTTCGTAAGTAATGTTGATCAGACCCTTTGCCTGCAGGGCAGAAAGGGCGTTGGCCGAAAATGAATAACGATAGGCATCAGTAATCAGGCCGTTGGCTGACAGCAAGGCACTGATGATCTCCTGTTGCCGACGGGCACGGGAACTGATGGTCAGCTCGGACACCGGGGCGGTCAGTTGAATTCGTTGCGGCGGAGCATTGCGGGTTCCACGCAAACGGAAGACCGGCGCTTCCTGGATGTAGCCGTTATTTTTCAGTGCAGTCAGTCCAGCTGACAGATAATCCGGAGCAAATTTGCGCTTTAAGTTCCCAAAGAGCCGCGCGCCTTTCTGAGCGATATAGTCATACAGGTCACGATAGGCAGAAAGATCGGTGGCAGATCGGTCAGTCGGGCTAAGCTGACGGTTCTTTAGGAGCCGGTACTCCGCCGGGATGGCGGCCGCCAGAACCTTCCCCAAGGGGCATAAATAATAATGTGCCAGTTTCTCAAGAAAGCCAAACAGTTCGACTGGGAAGAGCGGAACGAGGTCGATGAGCTCTTCGATCTGTTTGATTTCGCGATCGGCGGGTGGGATTGGTGAGGTTCGCCAAACAAAGGCCATTGTTTTACTGTTTTTAAGCGGAGCAATGACCCGCTGGCCGATGAAAACGGGTCCGTTGTAGGCCGGTGGCAGTTGGTAGGTATAGCTTTTGTGTACCGTCAACGGCAAAACGACCTCGATATAGCGTTTTTCAGGATTCATGGCTAACGCCTAAGATTATCCAATAAACCGAAAAAACACAAGACGAAACATGTCAGTTTCGGACTTGTGTAAAAGGAGCTGGCGATCGGGGGCGGTTTAGGCCTTTACGACCCAGAGTTTGACAGTCGCGGTGACCTCGGGGTGAATCCGGATGGGAATTTCAAAGATTCCCAGCGCCTTGATGGGTTCTTCCAGCTGAATGTGGCGCCTATCGATGTCATAGCCCTTTTCCTGGAGCTGATCGGCAACCATCTGGGCGGTAACCGCCCCGAAAACGCGGTCTTCTTCGCCGACCTGCACCGGCACGGTCAGAGACAGCGCCTGGAGTTTTTCCGCCAGTTCTTGGGATTTGCGCAAGGCTTTTTGATTGCGCAGGTCCTTGAGGCGGATTTCTTCCTGGATGCGTTTAAGGCTGGAACTATTAACGGGCAGGGCGATTCCCTGCGGAATTAAATAATTGCGGGCGAAGCCGCCTTTGACATCTAGGGTATCACCAATTTTACCTAATTTTTCCTGGTCTTTGATTAAGATGACGCGCACAGAAACCTCCTGTCTGCCGGTTATTTGTAGCTTTGAATAACATCGTAACTGTAAGGTAACAGCGCAATATTGCGGGCGCGTTTGATCGCCCGGGTCAGTTCACGCTGGTGCCGGGCGCAGGTGCCGGTGATGCGGCTGGGAATGATTTTTCCCTGTTCAGTTACGAAGCGCCGTAGCGTCTTGTAGTTTTTATAATCGATTTTCTCGTCACGATTTTCGCAGAATTTGCAGATTTTGCGTTTACTCAGTAATGCCATGACGTTTCCTTTCTAATGGGTTTGATGGATGAAATTATTGCACCATTTCAGGCGCTGGTTGCGCTGACCGGTTCGTCAACCGGCTTGGCAACCGGTTTTTCTTCCAAGATGACCGTAATAAAGGCCAAAATGCTCTGGTTCAGTCGCATCCAGGCTTCCAGCTCGCGGATGATCTGGGCATCGGTGGACTCGAATTGCACTAAAATATAGGTGCCGTAGCGATGTTTCTTGATCTGGTAGGCCAAGCGGCGTTTGCCCCAGTCCTCCAGATTGAAGACCGCTCCATTCAGCCTGGTGATCTCAGCCTTGACAGCTTCAATCAATTGGGCCAGACGGTCTTGTTCGATGTTGGGGTTGACAATAAAGAGATTTTCGTAGTACCTCAAATCCGTACTCCTTTGTTTAAGAGATTTGTTTGTTGGCAACGGATGGCGTGGCGGTGCGGTGCGTATTGTCGGCGGGACGCAGGTCAGTTCGATTACACTGACTCATGACGTCGGCGAAATCATGCTCGGGCAGGGTCAATAAACAGTTTACAGCTGATTGAATGACCGCGGTGACCAGCGGTAGTTCTTCCTGGCGAAAAGCGCTGAGCACGAAATCTTCGGAGGGTACGCCGGGAGTCTGCGGGCCGATGCCCAGCCGCAGACGCGGTACGGCGGCGCCTCCCAAATATTCAATCACCGATTGCATACCGCGATGTCCGCCGGCAGAGCCGCCCGTCCTTAGACGCAGTTTCCCCAGTGGCAAATCAAGGTCATCATAGACGATCAACATTTCCGATGGTTGAACAGACAATTTCTGCCTCAGCGCCCGAGCCGCCAAACCGCTTTGGTTCATATAGGTTTTATTCTTGGCCAGCCAGAGCGCCTGGTGTTGATCCCGGACGATCTGCACAGGTTTCCGGGCCGGTGGAAAAGTCAGGGCCTGGTGCTGGAGATAGGCATCCACGACCAGATGGCCGATGTTGTGCCGGTGATTACGGTAAGCTGTTCCGGGATTACCCAAGCCGAGAATGACCTTTATCATAAAAAGGGGAATTTAGATAGCTCATGCACGGGTTGATTTTTTTTCGGCGGGTTCTTCGGTGGCTGGCTCGCCTTCACCTTCCGCCTCCTCAGCGGCAGCTTCGGCGGCGACCTTGGCCTCCTCTTCTTCCTTGGCACCGGTCGGCTGGACTACTGATACTATCGAAGCGGTGGGTGCGGTAAGGATAGTAACCCCTTCTAATTTGATCTGCCCGGCATTGATTGACTGACCGAGGTTAAGGTCAGTCACGTCCAGGGTAATGGTATCCGGGATGTCGGTGGCTTTACATTTTACCTGCAATTCCCAGAGATGCTGTTCGAGTATGCCGCCGAATGTTTTGACTCCCACCGCTGTGCCCGTGACGCGAATTGGTACCGAAACGGTAATCAGTTCATCCATGGAGACGCCCATAAAATCGACATGCAGGATCGCGTCACTGACCGGATCGTACTGGACTTTACGGAGGATGCATTTATGGCTTTTTTTACCGATTTGCAGATCGTAGACATGGGCTTTGGAATGCAGTGCGGTAGTCAGTTCTTTTTGATCCAGAACAATGGCTACCGGGCTGGTGTGATGGAAGTAATAGACGGCCGGAATTTTACCCGCACGGCGCAAGCGCTTGGTGGCACCTTTCTGCAGGTCAGGGCGGGGTTCGGAATTTAGTTTGAACTCTAACATTAAATACTCCTTGTCTTAGAACTCAAATAGTGAACTTATTGATTCTTCACGATGAATACGCTTGATCGCCTCGGCCAACATGGGTGCGGCGGAAACGATCTCCAGTTTGGGGAAAATATGCTGTTCGGGAATCAGAATGGAATCAGTGACGACGACCTTATCAATAGGAGCGGCGGTCAGCCTTTCGATGCACTGACCGGAGAACAGACCATGCGAAGCGACCACTATAATGGACTCCACACCGCGTTCTTGCAGGAGCCGGGCGGCTTCGGTGACACTGCCGCCGGTATCGATCATATCGTCAATGACCAGGGCTTTTTTAGCAGTGGCATCGCCAATGATATTCATGACCTCGGCCTTGTTCGGATGCGGACGGCGCTTATCAATGATGGTCAGGGGTAAACCTAAGATTTTGGCGTAGGAGCGGGCGATCTTGATCCCGCCGACATCAGGGGTCACCACGATGTATTCGTCGTCCCGAACCAGCTCTTTTAGATATTCGACAAATATGGTTTTGGCGTACAGGTGGTCGAACGGAATGTTTACAAAGCCTTGGATTTGAGTGGAATGCAGGTCCATAGCCATGATCCGATCGGCTCCGGCACTGACGATCGCATCCATAACCAGGCGCGCTGAAATCGGCACGCGGGGCTGGTCCTTGCGATCCTGCCGGGCATAACCGTAGTAGGGTATCACGGCAGTGATGCGGCGGGCCGAGGAGCGGCGCGCGGCATCCAAAATCAGGAGTAACTCGAGAATGTTTTCCGCCGGTGGATTGGTGGATTGCACGATGAAAACGTCCTTACCACGGATGTTCTCCTCAATTTTGACCCGGATTTCACCATCGCTGAAATTACTTATGGAAATAGCGCCGGGCGTCGTGCCGAGCAGGTCCACAATCTTGTGCGCTAAGGTGGGGTTGGAACGTCCGGTGAAGATCCTGGCTTGCATGTCCATATTTATCTCTTTGGTTAATTGCATGCTCGGGGACCAGGATTCGAACCTGGATGGACGACTCCAAAGGCCGTAGTCCTGCCGTTGGACGATCCCCGAATGAAGATTAGCTGTTGCGTTGACTGTGTGGAGCAGTAAAAGTGCCGGACGGCCCGGCAGGCTCTGTTGATGCTGACCTCCAACACAGTCGAGTTCCATCCCGACAAACCGCGCCGGCGGCTTCCGGATATGCTGGGAAACAACAGATATAATTGATTTTCAAACAACTTGGTTTTCGGAAAAACGTGGCGGAATTTACGACCGGCGAAGGTATTTGACAAGCATCATGCATTTCCAGCGGTGAAAAGACTCAGGGCGTGACCAACTCTTATAACACCATTGGTGCAGAGCGGTGGATTTGCTTCTGAGCGCAAATTGGGATAAATTTTTGTGGAAATTTGAGTTGACGAGGAAATGACTTGCGCCGGCTAAAGAAATTCGGGGCACTGTTGCGCAAAGGCAATACGCGCCTGATGCTGTTGTTTGCAGTTCTGATTATGACTGCATCGAGCATCGTGTTGTATTTCGAGCGCGCGCAGAACAGCAGTCTGTATGGTGATCTTTGGGATTCGATCTGGTGGACCTTAGTGACGGTCTTTACCGTAGGGTACGGCGATATTTTTCCCCGCAGTACCGGGGGGCGCCTGGTCGGCATCATTATCATGTTCATGGGGGTTTCCATGATCTCATTGATTACCGCGACTATTTCCTCTATATTTGTCGCCAAGAAAATCAGGGAGGGTCAGGGTTTGGAATCCTTTGACTACGAAGATCACATTATTATCTGCGGCTGGAACAACCGTACCGAGCCGTTGATGGACACGATGTTCACCTTGTCGCGTCAGGGGCTGCAGATCGTCTTGGTCAATGAATTGCCCGAGGCGGAAATCAATTCCATTCTCGATAAATTCGCCAAGCGCCGGGTCAAATTCATCCGCGGTGACTATACCCGCACAGCTCCGTTGGAACGCGCCAATATCAAACGTGCCGCGCATGTCATTCTCGTCCCTAATCTGGTTCAGTACGATGCGACCGATGCCGATGAAAAGACCGTACTGGCGACCCTGAACATCAAATCCAGCTACCCCAAAGTGCGGGTCATCGCCTTTATTTTAAATCCGGACAATGAAGTGCACGTCAAACGCGCCAAGGCAGATGATGTCATCGTCAGCGACCGTTTCGCCGATTACTTCATCGCTAGCAATATTCTCCAACCCGGTCTGCCCAAGGTTTTCGACCAAATTCTCGATCCCAAAACTCAAAATAACCTCAATCTCGAGAATATCCCCGCCCGCTTCGTCGGAAAAAAATACACCGAGCTCTTTCAGCATTACCGCAGTCAGCACAAAGCCCTGCTGATAGGCCTGCTAACTCAGGTCGAATCCATCGGGCTGACCGACTTTCTGTCTTCGGATACCTCGCATATTGACGCCTTCATCGAACGCAAACTGCGCGAGGCCGGCAAAAGCATCGGCGAGGAAAATAAAATCTTAGTCAATTTGAATCCTGACGACAATTACATCGTCCAGGCAAATGAAAAGGCTATTATACTCAGATGAGTACTCTACGCGACAATCACTGTGACTCCACCAGCCTGAGTGAGTATGAAATATTCGCCGGCTTAAATGGCGATCAGGTCAACTCCTTCTGCAAGCTTTTTCAGGTCATCGAGTATGAACCGGGCGAGGCCATCATCCAGGAGGGCGCCATCGGCAACTCCATCCTCATTTTACTGAACGGCCAAGTGGAAATCAGTCAGGCCCTGACTCTGAAAACCGACGCTTCCGGCGTAGATAGTCGTGAAAAGAGCCTGATTAAACTCTCGGCCGGCGCCCATCCGTTCTTCGGTGAAATGAGCCTGTTCAGCGATGATGATAAACGCACGGCAACGGTCAAGGCGATCGACAAGTGCCTGATCGGAAGGCTTGACAGACAGGATTTCTTCGATACCTGCAATCGGCATCCGGAGATTGGCAACTTAGTCATGCAAAATATCGCCCGGGTGCTCAGCCGGCGTCTGAAACAAGTCAATCAGAATGTCCTTAAACTCACCACAGCCTTCAGTTTGCTGATAGAAAGATAAGCGAGGATAACAAGTGCCGTTTGCCTTAGAAAAAATATATAATCCACGGGAAGTGGAGACTAGGTGGTATAAATACTGGTCAGAACGGAAATATTTTCACGCCGACCCGCATGCGCCGGGGAAACCTTTTGTCATCGTCATTCCACCGCCGAACGTGACGGGCATTCTGACCATGGGTCACGTTCTGAACAATACCATCCAGGACATCCTGACCCGCCATGCGCGGATGAAAGGCTTTGTAACGCTCTGGTTGCCCGGTACTGACCATGCCGGGATCGCCACCCAGAATGTCGTGGAGAAAAATTTAAGGGCCAAAGGACAGACGCGCCATGATCTCGGCCGCGAATCGTTCACCCAATTGGTCTGGGATTGGGCGCTCAAGCATAAATCAATCATCCTGCGCCAACTCCAGCGCCTCGGCTGTGCGTTAGACTGGGAGCGCGAGAGATTTACCCTGGACGAGGGCTTGTCCCGGGCGGTGCGCAGGGTCTTCGTCGAACTCTACCACAAAGGCCTGATTTACCGCGGTCAGCGGATCATCAACTGGTGTCCCGGTTCGCAGACGGCGCTGTCTGATGAGGAAGTGATTCATAAAGAAATTCAGGGACACCTCTGGTATTTTCGTTACCCGTTTGAGGAAGGCAGTGGTCACATTACCGTCGCCACTACCCGACCGGAGACCATGCTGGGCGACACGGCCGTAGCGGTCAATCCCCAGGATGATCGTTACCGTGACTATATTGGGAAAACGGTGCGCTTGCCCCTGGCCGAGCGTTTGATTCCCATCATCGCAGATGACTTTGTGGATCGTACTTTCGGCACAGGCGCAGTGAAGGTGACTCCCGCTCACGATCCGAATGACTATGAAATCGCTCTGCGCCACCACCTGCCCCTGCTTAACATTCTCAATCCCGACGCGACCATGAATGCCGATGCTGGGACTTTGGTTGTCGGTAAAGACCGCTTTGCCGCGCGCAAAATCGTGGTCGCCGAAATGGAACGCCGCGGTTTGTTGGAAAAAGTCCAGAATTACAGCCACTCTGTCGGATTTAGTCAGCGCGCCGATGTCATGGTCGAGCCGTACCTTTCGGAACAATGGTTCGTGCGGATGAAACCTCTGGCGGAGCCGGCCCTGCAGGTTGTCCTTGATAAAAAGATCAAATTTCATCCGGAACGCTGGGTCAAGGTATATACGCACTGGATGACCAATGTCCGTGATTGGTGCATCTCGCGGCAGCTCTGGTGGGGTCATCGCATCCCGGTTTTTTATTGCGACACCTGCGGCTGGAGCGACGCCCTGTTAGAAGATCCGGCGGACTGTCCAAAGTGTGGGGCACCAGTACGTCAGGAGGCTGATGTGCTGGATACGTGGTTCAGCTCCTGGCTCTGGCCGTTCTCGACCCTGGGCTGGCCGGAAGCGACCCCTGATCTGCAAAAGTTTTATCCGACCGATGACCTCGTGACGGCGCCGGACATCATTTTCTTCTGGGTGGCGCGCATGATCATGGCCGGCTTGGAATTTCGCGGCGATATTCCTTTTAAAAATGTATACTTTACGGGGATCATCCGCGACATTCAGGGACGCAAGATGAGCAAATCGCTGGGCAACTCGCCCGATCCCCTGCAACTGATTGATCAGTACGGGGCGGATGCCCTGCGATTCGGCGTCATGCTCATCGCCCCGCAGGGTCAGGATATTCTATTCTCCGAAGAACGCTTGGAGGTCGGTCGCAATTTCATGAATAAGGTCTGGAACGCCGCCCGGTTTATCCTGATGAATCTGAATCAACCGGAGCTGCTGGAACGATCAGTCGAGTCCGTCCGGGAGTCTCTGGATCTGGCTGATAGCTGGATTCTCCACCGCCTGCAGCTGACCATCCATGCGGTCGACCGCAACCTGAAGAAATATCGTTTTGATGAGGTCGCCCGCCTCATTTACGACTTTATCTGGAGCGATTTCTGTGACTGGTACGTCGAACTGATCAAAGACCGTTTGTATCACAAGACCCCGCGCGAAAAAGAGACGGCGCTGGTGGTCGCGGTCCACGTCATGCGGGACTTCCTGAAACTTTTACACCCGTACGCTCCGTTTATTACCGAAGAAATTTATCAACATCTCAAGGGTCCGGCCGAGCCGGATATCATGGTCGCACCCTGGCCTAAAGCCGCTTTGAATGTTGGAAACGAAGCGGCCCTAACGACCTTCGCCCTGATTCAGGAAGTCATTGTGGCTTTGCGAACCGCCCGCAGTGAAATGAATATCCCACCCGCCACCGCGCTCAAATTAGTCGTGCGCGGTGCCAGCGCAACACCTACTACGGCACTTTTTCAGGACTCCACAGCGCTGGACTACATCCGGAATTTAGCCCGTGTGGCAACTGTCGCAATCACCCCAGACGCCGTGAAACCGCATTCCGCCGCCACCGTCGTTGTGCAGGGCGTGGAGATTTTTATTCCCTTAGAGGGACTGATTGATGTGCGCAGTGAGAGCGAACGGCTGGCCAAAGAAATTGCCCGACTGACCAATTTCTTAAAAGCGGCCAGCGCCAAACTCACCAACGCCGAATTCCTGCACAAGGCCCCCAGGGATATTGTCCGACGCGAGCGGGAAAAGGAAACCGCGCTAAAAGAACAGCTGAACAAGCTGAAATCCAACCTGAAAACACTGGCAGAGTGATGATGCTGGCATTTCGGGGCCTCCGCGACTACCCCGTATATCCCCTGCTTACATACAGGAGGATTAAGATGTTCAAATTAAAAACCCTGGTCTTGCTTGGCGGAAGTGTATTGTTGTTGACGCAGGGCTGGGCGGCGGAACCCGCACCGCAGGTGACGGTCTACAATAAAGACCTGGCGGTCATTCGCCAGTACCGGACGTGGAGCGTGCCCCGCGGGGTTTCGGAACTCAATCTGGAAGGCGTTCCTTCCCGGGTTGATCCGACCAGTGTCAAACTGACTTTCCCCAAAGCCAGCGGCAAGGTCAAATTGTTAGAGCAGAACTATCTCTATGATTTAGTGAGCTCCCAGAAGATTTTCGAAAAGTATTTGGGACAAACGGTTATCTTCCGCTTTGAAAACGGCGGGGAGGTCCGTGGCAAACTGCTTAATGTTGACCAAGACGCTGTGGTGATCGAAACCACAACCGGCGGCCTGCAAATCGCGGCGGTCAGAACTATCCTGAATTATGATTTTCCCGCACTGCCGCAGGGATTGATCATCAGGCCGACCCTGAAGTGGCAGGTCGAGGCCGCCAGTACGGGTGCCGTGGAAGCCGAAATCGTTTTTCTGACCGGTGGCATGCAATGGCATGCGGAATATATCCTTGCCCTGAGTCGTAACGAAACCGACTTCGGCCTGAACTCGTGGGTTTCCCTGGAAAATAATTCCGGCGCTACTTATGAAAATGCAAAGGTCAGGGTCATTGCCGGCGATGTTCATCGCGTGACGCGACCAGCCATTGCCCGCGATGTAGAAACCATGGAATATGCGGTCAGCGCCAAGGGTGCCTTTCAGGAACGAGAACTGATGGATTACCACCTTTATGAGCTCCAGCGTCCCGTCACCCTCCGTGATCGGGAAATCAAGCAAATTGCCCTCTACGATGAACTGCGTGGCAAAGCCCGCAAGCTCTACGTGTTGGACAATTATCGTCAGGCAGAGAGCGAAAAACCATTGACAGTTTACCTGAAAATCGAAAACTCTGTCGCCAACGGTTTGGGTTTACCCTTGCCACTGGGCACCGTGCGGATTTTTCAGGAGGACGCCGATAATTCTCTGCAACTGGTCGGTGAGGATCGCCTGGAACACACCAGCGTCAATGATACCCTCTGGCTGCAAACCGGCAATGCTTTCGATGTCAAGGGCAAAAGAATCGTCAGGGATTTGAGTCGTATCAAACCTAACAGCGAGCAGGCGACGATTGAGGTCGAGGTACGCAACGCTCGTAAGGTGCCGGTGGAGCTCGAAATCCGCGAGTACCTGGACGGTGACTGGTTTCTGAAATCGGCCTCGCATCCATCTATACGGCGCAGTAACCGCCTGTTAGTATTTCCCCTGAGGCTGGAAGCCGGTCAGAAAACTGTGGTCACCTACACCTATCAGCGCAGTTGGTAAACGCCAGGTCCTCCCAGCAAAGTATGACCATGCTCCAGCCCGATATGGCCGTCGCTTATGTAAAGGGCGTCGGGCCGAAACGTGCCGCAGCTCTTGACCAGCTTGAGATCCACACTTTTCGCGACCTGCTTTATCATTTTCCGCGGCGCTACCTCGACCGTAGTACCATCACTTCCATCAGCCAGCTCCAGGTGGGCAGTGCAGCTACTATCGTCGGTAAAGTAGTATCTCAGAACGCCGTTCGTTCTTTTCGCCGGGCATTCTTTCAGGTTGATATTCAAGATGCTTCCGGACGTCTGGCCTGTGTCTGGTTCAATGGCATCAATTATATTAAAAACGTTTTCCATCTTGGCGAAACCGTGGCCATGAGCGGCAAGGTCGAATATTTCAAAGGTCTGCGTTTTATTCATCCCGATTATGATCGGCTGGAAAGTGGCGAATGGGATTTGACCCTGCATACCGCCCGGATCATCGCGCTTTACCCGTCCTCCGCCGAGCTGAAACAAGTGGGATTGGACAGCCGGGGATTCCGGCGCTTGTTGCGCCCGGTGTTCGAAAAGTGCACCTGGAGCCTGCCGGAAGTTTTACCGCCGGCGATCCTGAGTGAATTGCGGCTGGCCGGGATTGATTCAGCCGTCCGTCAAATCCATTTTCCGGACAGTGCCAATGCACTCGAGCAGGCGCAGACCCGCTTCAAGTTTGAAGAATTATTTTTTCTGCAACTGATGCTGGGGGTCCGGCGGGCAGGAGTCAAGACTGTGCTGAAACCGCATCAATACCGGGGTACTGGTGCACTGCTTAAAACCATTTATACTAAATTGCCTTTCCAGCTCACCGCGGCCCAGAAACGGGCAGTGCACGAAATCTGGGATGACCTGAAAGCCCCGACGGTTATGAATCGACTTCTGCACGGTGACGTGGGTTCGGGCAAAACGGTCGTGGCGCTTCTCAGCGCGAGCATTGCCATCAGCAATGGCTTGCAGGTTGCCCTGATGGCTCCGACAGAAATCCTGGCCGAACAGCATTTTCGGGTTCTGCGACAGTTGGGCGAACCCGCTGGCATCCGGGTACGCCTGTTGATTGGAGGCCAGAATAAGCGTGAACGGCAGGCAGTCCTGACGGAAATCGCTGAGGGGCAGGCGGAGCTGATCGTCGGTACGCATGCCCTGATCGAAGAAAATGTGCAGTTCCGCAACTTAGCCCTCGTAATTATCGATGAACAGCATCGCTTCGGCGTACTCCAGCGCAGTCAGCTGATCGCCAAAGGCTGGCAACCAGATGTATTGATCATGACCGCCACACCCATACCGCGTACGCTGAGTATGACGATTTACGGTGACATGGATATCTCGGTGCTCGACGAACTGCCCGCCCGCAAAGGGCGACTCCATACGCGCATCATCAACGAGGATCAGCTGGGCAAAGCCTACGCTTTCATCGCCCAGCAGGTGACTAAAGGCCATCAGGCCTACATCGTCTATCCGCTGATTGACGAATCGGCCAAGCTCGATCTCCAGGCCGCGATTCAGGGTTTTGAATACCTGCAGACCAGCGTATTTCCCCAGTTCAGGTTAGCCCTGTTGCATGGCGGCATGAAAACCACCGAAAAGGAAGCGGTCATGCAGGCTTTCAACCAGGGAACCGTCCACATTCTGGTGAGTACAACCGTCGTGGAAGTCGGTGTTGATAATCCCAATGCAGTCATCATGCTAATCGAAAATGCCGAACGCTTCGGCCTGACCCAACTGCACCAGTTGCGCGGACGGGTAGGACGGGGCACGCAGGACGGCCTTTGTATCCTTGTGGAACGGAAGCGCAGTGACTTGGCCCGGCAACGCCTGGAGGTCATTTCATCGACGGTCAATGGCTTTGAAATCTCGGAGTCCGACCTTAAATTACGCGGCCCTGGCGAGTTCTACGGAACCCGTCAGCATGGCTTTCCCAGGTTAAAACTGGCTGATTTGACAACCGATTTGGAATTGCTGAAACTGGCACGCCGCTCAGCGCATGATCTCTTGAAAAACGATCCGCATCTGCGCAAACCGGAACATCAGCCTACCCGTCAGTTCCTTTTGGACAACTATCGCAAGTATATGGAATTCGCCAACGTATTATAGAGAAATCAATGGCTAACCAACCTGATCGCCCAAAAGTTTTATTTGTCTCGCTGGTGCAATCATTTATCACCAACACCTGGATTCATCTCGGCAAGGTCAAGCATCCCATGACCCAGAAAATTGCTGTGAATCTGGCCGAAGCCGCCAATTCCATTGATTTCCTGGAGATGATCAAACAAAAAACCAACGGCAATTTGGATGCGGACGAAAACCGCCTGTTGGAGCATGCCATCACCGAATTGAAGATGAATTTTCTGGAGGAAAAAGTCAAGTCCGAAAAACCATCCTCCACTCCGGAAAAACCCGATACGTCCACCGCACCCCCCCAAGCCTCATCCGATTAACTGTAAACAAGGAATTTTATGCACTGGTTAAAAAACAACAAGACCGAAGCTAGCTTAGCCCTCCTGACGCTGATCCTGAGTTTCCTGGTATACCTCGCGACAATGGCCCCGACTGTGCCGTTTTGGGACTGCGGGGAATTCATCGCCACTTCTTATACCCTGGGTGTGCCCCACCCGCCAGGCAGTCCGTTGTACCTATTAATCGGACGCCTGTTTTCCATGCTACCGACCAATCCGAGCATTGCCTTCCGCGTCAATCTGATCTCACCCATCGTGAGCGCCCTGGCGGTCATGTTCCTGTTTCTGATAATCGGACAATTGCTGAAGAACTGGTTTGATAGCCAGAACACGCTCGCCAAAATTGCCCGTTACGGCGGAGCTTTTATCGGGGCCATGACTTTTGCATTTACGGACAGTCACTGGTTCAATGCGGTGGAGGCGGAAGTATATGCCTTTTCAACCTTCCTGACAGCTATCGTAGTCTGGCTGATTTTGGTTTGGGAAGAAAAGTCGGATCAACCCGGACACGAACGCTATCTGTTGCTGATCGTCTATATCATCGGTCTGGCAATCGGCATTCATCTGCTTAATCTGCTGGCGATCTTTTTCATCGCGCTGGTGATTTATTTCAAGAAATACACCGTCACCTCGGTGGGCTGGTTGATTGTAGATATTATCGTCGGTGTCGCCGCGATTGGTTTGATTTTCTTCTTTTTCCTGCAATTTAAAGTGCCTTTCGAACTGCAGGCGATACTAACCCTGGCCATTTTTCTGCTGGTTTATTTCCAGATCTATAAAAAAGCCGCCAAACCCCGCTTTCAGGAACATGCCCGCAATGTCCTCATGGCGATGGCGGCTTCCGGCGCCTACCTCGTCATCAACAGCGGAATTATCCGCGGTCTGCCGACGATTGCCGATACGTTCGGAATTGGGGCGGTGGCCGTGACCATCATTGCCCTCTTAGCGGTGACCGCCTGGTTTATTTTAAAAAAGTACAACCTGTTGGCGCTCATCGCCATGGCGCTGGTTCTGATTGTCGTAGGCTATTCTTCCTATACCATGATTTTTGTGCGGAGCAACCAGGATCCCACGATTGACGAAAACGATCCGGAGACCACTCACCAGGCGGTTGCCTACTTGGAACGCGAGCAGTATGGTCAACGCTCATTCACCGATATATTCGACCGCGCCAAATGGAAACCCGAAGCCGCCTATAAGTACAAAGGGGCCTGGGATTATTTCTGGAAGTACCAGATCAATTATATGTATATCCGTTACTTCAACTGGCAGTTCATCGGTCGCAAGGGCGACAGTGTTAATCCCTTTCAATTTATTCTGCCCCTGCCGTTCATAATCGGGCTGTACGGCATGGTGACTCACTTCGGGCGGGACAAACATAAGGCGTTAGGCGTTTTAGCCCTTTTCCTGTTTACCGGCCTGATGATTGTCCTGTATCTCAATCAGGACGATCCCCAGCCGCGTGAGCGAGACTATTCCTATGTCGGCTCCTTTTTTGCCTTTGCGATCTGGATCGGGATAGGGGTGGCGACGCTGATCAGCTACTTCAGCCAGCTGAAGAGTGTCCGCTGGCGCAAACCTTTGACCTGGCTCGCAACGATAGCGCTGGTGATTATTCTGCCAGTCAATCTGTTGCAGGCCAATTACCGGGAGCATGACCGCACCGGCAATTTTGTCGCCTGGGACTATTCCTATAATCTCCTGCAATCCTGCGCCCAGGATGGCATCCTGTTCACCAACGGAGACAATGACACTTTTCCGCTCTGGTACCTGCAGGAAGTCGAAAAAATCCGCCAGGATGTCAAAGTTGTCAACCTCAGCCTGCTCAACACCCCCTGGTATATCAAGCAACTCCGGAACAGCGAACCGAAAATCGCGATCGGCGACTTGTCCGATCAGATGATTGACCAGATCAATTTGGTGCGCTGGGAAAAGCGCAAAGTCAAAATCAGTCCTCCACCGGACAGCAAATTACCTCCAATGGAATGGGAGATGGAACCCACCTGGCGCTACGGACAGATGGGCGCCCTGCGTGTGCAGGACCTCATGATCATGCAGATCCTCGAGGCCAATCGCTGGAAACGTCCGGTCTATTTTGCCGTCACCGTCTCGCCGGAGAACAAACTCGGCATGGATGAGTACCTGCAGATGGAAGGGCTGACCTTCAGAATCCATCCGCAAAAGGTCCGGCGCATCAATCCCCAGAAAATCGCCGACAACATCAACAATGTCTATCTTTTCCGCAATCTGAACAATCCTGACGTCTATTACGATGACAATATCATCCGCCTCATCGGCAATTACCGCTCAGCCTTCCTGCAACTGGCGGTTGACCGGTTGTACAGCAACGACCGCGCCGGCATGCTGGCCGCGCTCGATTCGATGTCCGCGAAAATGCCGGAAACGATTTTTCCGATTGGTAATGATGACGTCTATCTGCAGGTCGGTCTGTTATATTTTGAAGGTGGGCGGCAAGGCTCCGCCGAACAGCCCTCGGACCTGGAAATCCGACTCGAAAGCTTGGTCAGTCAGGCGAATCAGAGCGTGAAAAACAAATTGAAGTACGCTTCCATCTATGCCCAGCACCTCAAACGATTTGACAAAGCGCAGTCCATCCTCGAGGCCCTGAACCTGCAAAAGCCACTCGACCCCGAAATTGCTGGCTATCTGGTCAAGATCTATGAAGAGACCAAGCAATATGACAAAGCGCTGGGAATTCTGGACGCGTGGTTGGCGGTGCACCCCGATGACCAGAGTGCGACCGCGATGCGCGACCGGTACCGCACCCAACTTACACCCGCCCAGAAGGCACGGATGGATTCGCTTAGCCGGGTGCAATTTAAACCAGCGTCATAATTTATCTCCATGACGGAAGCTCCGGCAGTTTCGGTCGTAATTCCCCATTTTAACGGGACGGCGATTCTGCGTGACTGCCTGGCGTCGCTGTACGGCTCGACTCGCTTAAATTTAGAAGTCCTGCTGGTTGATAACGCTTCGACCGACGACAGCCTGGCCATGGTGCGTCGGGAATTTCCGCAGGTCACGATTTTAAGTCTGACCCAAAACCGTGGCTTTGCCGGTGGGTGCAATGTCGGGATTCGTGCCGCCCGCGCGCCCCTGGTGCTCATCCTGAATAACGATACGATTCATCAGAACGGATGGCTGGAACTTTTGGTCGCGAAACTGCAATCAAGGGTGGAAATTGCCGCAGTTCAGCCCAAAATCCGGTCATATCAGACTCGTGCCGCTTTCGATTATTCCGGGGCGGCTGGCGGTGAAATGGACCTTTTTGCCTACCCCTTTGCCCGCGGACGCATCTTCGAGGCGCTCGAAACCGACACCGGCCAGTATGACACCTGGCCGGAGCAAATTTTCTGGGCTTCAGGCACGGCCTTTTTGGCGCGTCGTGAATTCCTGTTGGCGGTGGGGCTGTTTGATGAAACATTTTTCGCCCACATGGAAGAGATTGACCTGCAGTGGCGCTTACAGTTGATGGGTTATGAAATTGTGGTGGAGCCGAGAGCTGTCATCTGGCATCGCAGTGGCTATACCCTGGGTGCCGAAGCGCCGCTGAAAAAATATTTGAATCATCGCAACAGCTGGTTGATGTTTCTGACCAATTATCGTCCCCTGCTGACCCTCTATTTGACACCCCTGCGTCTGGGACTGGACTATTTGGCGGTGTGTTTTTCGCTTTTACGTCGGGACTGGGGCCGCGCGGCGGGGATTTTACGCGCGCAGCTCTGGTTGGTGGGTCACGGGCCAACAATTCTCCGGCGACGAAGACAGGTCAAAGCATTGCGCCGGTGTAGCGACCGCCAGGTCAGCCGGCGTTTATTTCATGGCAGTGTGGCGCTGAGTTTTTATTTATTGAAGCGCCGTCACTGTAACGACCTGTTTTCAAACGCGGCGTAAAATTAAGGCGTCGCCGGGCGTTCGCTCAGGATTTTGTCGTAGACAGCTTTGTTGTCGGGATCGAGTGCCAGCAGTTTGCGTTGCTGAGCCGGTGAGCCGTGTTCCTTGATGACGAGCATAAAATCGCGAGCGTGGGCATCGAGAAAAACGCGCAGGTTGCGTTCACGGCTGTTTTCGCTAAAGGTTGCCTCGATGCAGCCCAGGGCTTTATCGAGCACCGGGGGAACTTCAGCCGTTTTTTTCTGATCGGATAAATCCACCGCCAGCCAGAAGTAATATTTGGTCATTCGGTAATTGCGCTGGCGCAGAATCTCGTCCTGAACCTGGAGGCGTTCTTTCCAGCCTTGGGGACGCTCCGACATCTGGGCGCGGGTGGCAATGTCGCGCGCTTTTTCATAAGCATTATTGCCGCCCAAAAGTTCATAGGTGTCCAGTTCGCCGGCAATCAGCATCCAGGCATAGTAATCGAGCACACTGGTCAGCGAATGGCTCATGTCTGAATGTACAACCGGATCGTTGGGATTATAGACAAATTTGAAGGACTTTTCGAAAAAGCGCTGGTCGCCGGATTCATTGGTGATAAACATCTGAGCGGTGAAAACCCGCTCTGCTCCGGCAGTGCCGACGCTTTGGGGGAAGATGCTGATCTTAATCGGAATCTGCATGCCGTAACTGTTTTCAATCCACTGAAAGGACTCAAAATAGGCCGGGAGCAGACGCTCCAGCACTTTCAAATCCGCACGCTCCTTCTCCGGCATGCGCTCCACGGAAATTTCGGCGTTGACTTCGACGAACTGGGCGAAAGAGATGATCGGATAGCATACAATCAACAGCCAGTGCTTAAACCCGCTGCTATTCATAAACTACACTCCTCAAAAAGGCCGTTTAACAGGTAAAAGCTAAAATGCGCCTTTGTCATATTTGCCTGGAATATAATAATTCTGCTGCAAACTTGAAAACGGCATCATCGACTCCATTTTGGCAATTGATTAAATGGTGTTTTCTTGCTACATTTTGCCGTTTCCATAAACGTGGAGTGGCCATGACCAATACGAATCAGTTACGCACATGGATTGCCCTAACCGTCCTGTTGTTAGGGGGAATGACCAGCTTCGGCGCGGGTCAGAAACGCCTGACCAAGGAACCACGTCCGGCCTGGATTGATAATCCCCAGCCCGGTTACTATATCGGTATCTCACATAAGTTCCCGGAGGAAGCCGATGCCCGGACGGATGCGCTCAACAACGCCAAGCGTCAGATCATTGAATCCCTGGGCGGGATAGTCGAAAGCGAACTGATTGACTCGATTATTGAGTCCGGTGCAACGGTAAAAACCCAGGATGCCTTTACCAACTCCCGGGTGAAGGTGGTGGCCAAAAATATCGTGGCGGTCAAGCCGGAAAGGACTTTCGTCGAGGAATATCAGGAAAACTCCGGGCGACGCGCACAGAAAAGCTATCTGGCTTTCGTAATGGTCTATTTTGACGAGGCGGCGCACCGGGAGTTTTTGCAACAGCTGGTCGCGGAAACGGTAATGCTTGGCAATCAGCAATTTCTTGCGGCGCAAACGCAAGCAAACGCCGGGCAAATTTTTTTGGCGATTGATCAACTGCGTCAGGTCGCAAAGAATATCCAACCCCTGACCGAAATTACCGGATTGCCGGCGCCGGAAATGCGTGATATCCAAGCTTTTCAGGAGCAGGTGCGGGCGGGCATTGAAACTATCCGTACCGGTCTCCGGATTGAGATTCGCGGAGAGCGACAAGTCACCAAATGGGGCGAGGGTCTGCCCGAGCCACTGGTGGTTATGGTGTCCTGCCAGATTGGCGAGAAACGGGTTGAGCTACCCGGACTCGCGGTTGATTTTAATGTCACTACTGGTCAGGCTATTCTGACCCCGCAGGTTAGCACCAATGCTCAGGGAGAAGCGGTTTGTCAGGTGACTGAAGTGCGGACCAGCCAGCCACTGAAAATCGCCGCGCGGGTGCATTTTCCGGAAGGTTATGACGTATCATCCAATAGCGCAATCTTCAATCTTTTGCCGGATAACCGGGTTGTTGTGAAAGTGACGGAGTTAAATTTGGGAAAGGTTGTGGCACTGTCTAACCTAGAAAATGCCCTGTCCCAGGCTCTGACTGCCGCGGGCTTTACGATTTTGGAAAATAATCCCTTCGCACAGTTTGACCGTCAGCGGTTGGAAAACCTGTCACCGGCAGAGATTGGGCAGCTGGCGAAAAACAGCGGCGCCGATCTGATTTTACTGGGCAGCATCGTTGCCGACCAGCCGAGTAAAATCCAGGAAGATTTTTACTTTATGCGGGCTAAGGGCACGCTGAAAATCTTCAATGCCCGGCGCCAGACGGTGATTGACAACTTTTTGATCGAGGATAAAAGTGCCGGCAATTCGCCGGAAAACGCAGGCGCCAAAGCCATTGCCAAGGTAAGCGATTTGCTGGTGAAAAAAATGCGGGATTCACTGCTGGGTGGGTCGGAGCCCTGATCCGGATTGTCTGATCTCACAAACAGCATGGGGAAAAATCCGATAGTTTTTGGTTGTAATTTAGCTGAAAAACTGATAGTTTCGAACAATGGCGGCGCAATTGGAAATACGATCCCAATTCAGAACCGGCGCAGATACCGGTTCGCAACCCAAACAGGTATAACAAACAAGAGGACTTTATGAAAAACAGATGGCTGATATTATCGATCGGGGTGCTGACTCTATTGAGCGGATGCTCGTCGCTAACTTTTATCCCCACCCCGCCGGCGGCGACGCTGGCAACCACTGATTACGTAAATAAGCAAATGACGACAGTAGCGGAAAGAACAACGCAGGAGCTGCTCGAAAAGACTCGTAGTATTCTGGATGAAGCATTGGCGACAGAACGCGCCCGGTTGGATGAATTAAAAAGTACGATGGAGAGCCAGCAGAAAGATATCGCGTCCACTATGGAATTTATCAAACAGTCCAAACAGGAAATTGACCAGACGGTGACTACCATTCAGGATATTGTTGCCAAGGAGCGGAAGAAGGTTGACCTGTTTAAAAGAGAAGTTGCCGACAGTTTGGATAATCTTTGGAATGGCATAAATCAATTGCAGACGACTGACCAAAAATTGCAGGAAAATATCGCCTTGCTCGAAGCGAACATCAATAGGTTAGAGAAGGCTAACGAGCAACTGCGTCAGGATATCGCGCAGATCAATGTCCGCCTCGAGGGCATGCCCAAGGAGACGATGTTGGCCCTGCGCAAAGCCATCGAGAATTTTTATCAGCTCCAGTCGGGGAATTGACTGATGCTGAGAGTGTGGAGGTTGGTATGAAGTGCCCAATTTTTTCCAAAAGTCGTTCGCGCCGGGGTCGGCTATCCCGGCTGATGGCGCTGGGTCTGCTTGTAGGTCTGATGCTCACACTGCCGGTGCAGGGGCAGGAGGTTAGCTTTGAAACCGCCCAGACCAAACTCGCTCAACTGCTGGCCAGTCTGGGTAATTTGGATACTGAAATCCAGCAGGAAATCGAAAAGGCGCTGACCGCCGAGCTGGATCTCCGTCCCAAGGGCGAATTTGAGTCTACGGCCGAGTACGATGAACGACTTTGCCAAAATGAAACCCGGCGGCAGGAAATTGCGGCGCGCTACGAGGAACAAAAGACGGAACGCCGGGCAATATTGGACAAGGAACTGGAATTGCTGACCAGCAAAGCTTATCCCACGCCGATTCAACTGGAGCTGGGTTATTACCGGCCAGAGTTGGAGCGCTTTCCCTTTACCGTGCCCAAATACCAGAAAAAGGGCAGTTTGCTGATTCCCAAATCCATCGCCCAGCAGTTTAAGGAAGGCTTTGCCAATCTCAAACCCATTGGCTATTTTCAACTGTCACGCGACGGCGAAACCCGCCTCATCTACGTGGTGGTCGAGTTCAATGGTCAACCCTACACAGCCCGCACCGACCGGCGGATGCAGAGTATCAAGAATTTAGCGACCTTTAAAAACCATAGCCGCTCGGTCAATGCGGTGGTTTTTAATCCGGACGGAAGTTTACTGGCTACCGGCAGTGACGACAAGACGGTTAAAATCTGGGACGTGAAGAAGCAGACCCTGCTTTACAACCTGACCGGGCATACCAAGTACGTTACGGCTTTGGCATTTCATCCCAGTGAACCGGTATTGGCCAGTGGCGGTTCGGATGGCTTGCTGATCATCTGGCAAATTGACGGTCAGAAAATTTTGCAGAAGATCATGGTCCATCCGGAAGGCATCAAATCTCTGGCTTTCAGTCCCGACGGAAAGATCGTTGCCACCGCCGCGGCGGACTACAAGATCTATCTCTATCAGGTAAGCGATGCGACCTGTTTGCAGACTTTGAGTGGACATACCGATGAAATCCACGCCCTGACCTTCAGCCCGGACAATCTCTGTTTGGTGAGCACCGGCTATGACCAGTCCATCCGCCTGTGGAGCGTGAAGGATGGCAGTAATATCAAAACCATTACCAAGGCGCATCCTTTATGGATTAATGCCATCGCCTATAGCCCGGATGGCGAACAAATTGCCAGTGCCGGTGATGATAAAATTGTCAAGATATGGAACGCCAAGGATCTTTCTCCGCAAAAAACTTTCAGCGATCTGCCTGCCGGTGTCATCGCATTGGCGTTCAGCAATCCGGACGGTTTGACAATTGCTTGCGGGCTCGAAGACAACACGTTATTGTTCAAGCGGGTGGCCGATGGAACCACGCTGTTCAGCAACAAAGAACACAGTGGCACGGTGAAATCCGCCGCCTACGATGTGCAAGGGAAGCTCCTGGCGACTGCCAGCGAGGACCGCACGGTTAGGTTATGGGAAATCGTTTATGATGAAATGGCGGAGCTGGCGGGCGCCAGCGACGTGGTACGGACCATTGCCGGGGCGGCAAACGGCCTGCCACCGAAACTGCGGGCTGAAATCAATTTCAGCGAACCCTCGGGCAACAACTTTCTGGATGCCAACGAAACCGGGCTCCTGAAAATCACCGTAATCAATAACGGGCAGGGGCCGGGTTTTGCCGTCTCGGCGGTACTGTCCGGTACTCAGAACCCGGAGCTGGATTATCCTCCGCGCACTTTGATCGGCGATATCAACCCCGGAGAGAGCAAGACCGTGGAAATTGCGCTTAAAGCGCGCTATAAAATGTCCGCCGATTCCATTGCCCTCAACTGTAACATCATCGAGGCCAACGGTTTTAATCTCGATCCCATGCAGATCCAATTCGAGACTCGTCCCTATTTTGTCAACTTGGTCAATGCCGGCATCCAGGTCACTGACCAGAGCGGTAACGGCATGATTGAGCCGGAGGAAATTGTCGAAGTAACGGTCAGGTTGCAGAATCAGGGTACCAGTGTAGCACGCGATGTACGCGCCGCTCTGCGACTGGGCGATAATGTCTTCTTTGTCGGCAAGGACACCAAAGAGCGGGTTCAGCAAACTCCGATCGGCGATTTGCCGGCGGGCGACTTTCGGGATTTGACGATCAAGGTCTACACCAACAACGTGGCGACGGCGGTTCCGGTTTTCCTGACGGTCTCGGAGTACTATCGGGAATGGGGCGTCGTCAACCTCCCGGTCGAGCTGAGTTTCAATCAGCGCTTAGCCACGATGCAGCAATTTGTGGTCAAGGGCAAGGAGGACGGCAGTAAGTATGTGACCGACGGATTCTCGATAGACGTGGAGCTGAATATTCCTGCCGGACAGGGCGTTAAAAATGATGCTGTCGCCCTGATCATTGCCAACCGCAAGTACCAGAACAGCGACATTCCGGAGGTTAGCTTCGCCCACCGCGATGGCGAATTTGTCAAACAATACCTGCTAAAAACTTTAGGTTTTCGGGAAGGCAATATCCTGGTCTACAATGACGCCACCCAGTCTCAATTCAAGACCGCTCTCCAGAAATTGGCCAATACCGCCAAAGACACCGCCGAAATTTTCTTCTATTACGTCGGGCACGGGGCTCCTGATCCCGAGAGCAAACGTGGCTATTTCGTACCTGTGGATTGCGACCCTAACTATGTCAGCGTGGGCGGCATCGCTCTGGATTACTTCTATGAACAACTCAATAATATCAAAACGGCGGCCACTACCGTCATGATTGATGCCTGCTTCTCGGGCAGTAGCAACGAGGGCATGTTGATCAAGAACGTCAGTCCGGTCATGATCGAGATCGAAAAGGGGCACACGCTTTCCGATCATATCGTCGAATTCACTTCGTCCTCCGCGGATGAAGTCAGCTCCTGGTATCCCGAGAAAAAACACAGCTTGTACACCTATTACTTCCTGCGCGGCCTGCAGGGTGAAGCCGATGAAAACAAAGATCTGGTTTTGACGGTCGGCGAACTGGCAAAATATTTAGATAGTAAGGTGCCGTATGAAGCCCGGCGTCTGAACAACCGCCAGCAAACTCCCGGGGTAACACCCGACCGTGCGGACCGGGTACTTGTCAGATATGGTCAATAGCGCATGGCAATGAGCGGCCAGGGCCAATTCAAGTACGGCCTTAGGATAATTATTTGCCTGCTTGGTCTGCTTACCGCGGGTTTATTGGCCCAAAAGTCCCAGGCAATCTGGGTAGAAGTTGACACTGTCAGGGTTTTCGACAGCAATACGACACCAGCGGAAGCCCGCCACAAGACCCTGACCCTGGCGCGTGAATGTGCGATTAAAAAAGCTATTCCCGAGGAGGTGCTCACCAGTTCGGTGTTTTCGGATCTGCGCGCCGAGTCTGGTCAGCAGGCTCAGGAACAGACCGCAATCAATATTTTCGCCATTTCCACGCAGGCAGGGGTAATCACCGAGGAAAAGATCCTGATCGCCAAGCCGGAAATTCTGGAGGATCTGATCAGGTACCGGGTCCGCCTGCAAGCGCAGGTGGCACCGATCATTGGTCAGCGCAATCCGGCCCTCAAATTAGACCTGAAAATCAATAATAATGTTTTTAAAAGCGGCGACCGCTTGGTGATTACGGCAACGAGCACCCAGGAAGGCTATCTCTATCTTTTCAATTTTTTAGCCGACAATTCGGTACTGATGATGTTTCCCAACCATATTTCAATGGATAATTCCGTCAAGGCCCGTCAGCCGCTGACCATTCCCACTCTGGCGGAACAGAAACAGGGGGTGGTCTACAAGGTGCAGGCTGATCCTAAACGTACCGTCACGGCGGAAGCGATTTTCGGCGTATTTTGTACCACGCCGATTGCCGAGTTTGACCGCTTTCAAGCCCTGCAAAAAGGGCACACTATTTTTAGTGCCGGTGACGAAAGTTTTACGCGCTTCCAGCGCGGATTGGCCGAGGTGCCACTCAACCAGCGTTGCGAAACCGCCCTGCCGATTCAGATTTTCAAATGAAGTGAGTCCTTCACCCACAAGGACGAGGCAGACCTTTCAAGCTTTTTTCGGCGGTTTGCGATATCTTTCGGGCCACAGTGCGGTCAGGCGCTCGCTAATGAATTTTTCGCGCCCGATCAGCGTCGGTTCGTAAAACGCTACTGCCGGCATGTGCTGTGGGAAATAATGCTCTTTCAGGAAGTGCCCTTCGTAGTGGTGCGGGTATTTGTATCCCTTGTGATAACCCATTTTTTTCATCAGGCGGGTGGGAGCGTTGCGCAGATGCAAGGGTACATCAGGTGGTTCACCCTCCTGAACCGCCGCCCGCGCGGCTTCGAGGGCCATATAGGCGGCGTTGCTTTTAACAGTGGAAGCCAGGTAGGTCGTGACCTGAGCTAAAACGATGGCACCTTCGGGCAAACCAATGCTGTCCACCGCCTGGAATCCGGCTGTCGCCAGCGGCAGAGCCGCCGGGTCGGCGTTGCCGATGTCCTCGCTGGCAAGGATTACTAACCGGCGAGCGATGAACAGCGGATCTTCGCCTCCCTCCAGCATCACCGCTAACCAGTAAACCGCCGCATCGGGATCACTGCCGCGTACGCTTTTAATGAATGCCGAGATGATATCGTAATGGTAATCGCCCTTTTTATCATAAAGCTGGTGACGCTGTTGCAAGGCTTCCTGAATCAATTCGACTGTGATACGGAATGGGCTGTTTTCGGCAGGAGCGCCTAATTGCAGGACGATTTCCAGGGCGTTCAGCAGTTTACGGGCGTCTCCGTTGACCTGCTTGAGCAGGAAATCGCGCGCGTTTGGTTCGAATTGAATTGGGTACTTGGTCAAAAGAATGTCGCGGTTCAGAGCCCCGGTCAGGATCTGGTCCAAGGCCGTCTCGCTCAAGGCCGCCAAGCGTAGCACCCGGCAACGTGACAATAATGGTGCGATGACTTCAAAGGAGGGATTTTCCGTGGTTGCTCCGATCAGCACAATCGAACCATTCTCGACCGCATGCAGGAGCGCGTCCTGCTGTCCTTTGTTGAAGCGGTGAATTTCGTCGATAAACAGTACCGTAGTGCGTCCGTTTTGCCGGTTAAATTCAGCGCGGGCGATTACCTCGCGGATTTCTTTCACTCCGGTATCAACGGCGCTAATCTGAAAAAAATCCGCCGCGATTGAGTTAGAGATCAGCCGCGCCAGGGTCGTTTTGCCACTGCCCGGCGGACCCCAGAGGATCATGGAAAAAATCTGCTGGTTAGCCAGCGCTTTGCTGATTATTTTGCCCGCCCCGACCAGGGCTTCCTGACCGATGAAATCCTCGATCCGCCGGGGTCGCATTCGCTCCGCCAGCGGGGGCAATAAGGATTGTATTTCTTCCTTACTCTCGAATAAATCCACCGGTTTAGTCCAGTTCGTAGCGGTTCAAATATTGCGGAATTTCCGCCACCCAACCGAAATGCGCTTTGATCCGCTCTGCCAGACCACTCGATTGAGGCGGTTCACCGTGGACAATAAAGATTTTCCGGGGTGCGTAGTTGAAACTGGACAGCCAGGCCAAAGTCTCATTATAATCAGCGTGCGCTGAAAATCCGGTGATGTTCTCCACATGAGCGCGGACCGGAATGTACTCGCCATGGATTTTCACATCCGGGGCGCCTTCTAAAATTGTCCGCCCGCGGGTTCCTGCGGCCTGATAGCCGATGAATAATAAAGTGTTGCGTGGGTCCGGCAGACGATGGGCCAGATGGTGCAGGATGCGACCTCCAGTAGCCATCCCGCTGGCGGAAATGATGACTGCCCGGTTTTTCACCTCATTGATGGCCTTCGACTGCGCGGGAGTCTGGGCAAACTGGAGACGGGCGGTGCGCAAAATGTCCGTGCCGCGCATACCCAGTACCTTTGATTCCAGATCGTGATCCTGCCGGTGGCGCATGAAAATGTCTGTGGCAGAGACGGCCATGGGCGAATCCACATAAACCGGAATTTCAGGGATTACCCTTTCCTCTTCCAGTTCGCGGATGGTAAAGAGCAGTTCCTGCGTGCGCCCTACCGCGAAAGAAGGCACAACCAGTACACCGCCGCGCCCTAAACTATGATTGATTACCCGCGCCAAATCAGCTTTATTGTTGCCGGTACCGTGCAGGCGATCACCGTAGGTGGATTCGATTAGCAGGTAATCGGTTCCATGCACGGTGTGGGGATCGCGTAAGATCGGCTGAGCGGGGCGCCCCAAATCGCCGGAAAACAGGATACGGCGGGTGGCACCGTTTTGATTGAGCCGGATGTCTACGAAAGCACTGCCGAGAATATGTCCGGCGTCGCGGAAAGTCAGGGTCGCATTGTCACCTAAAGACACCGTCTGTCCATAAGGCACCGGTTGAAAAAGATTCAGAGTCTGCCTGACATCATCAATATTATAGAGTGGCAGGGCGGGCGCATGCTTGGTAAAGTGTTTTTGGTTGGCATACAGGGCATCTTCTTCCTGCAGGTGGGCGGAATCCGGGAGCATTACCGCACACAGATCGGCCGTAGCGCTGGTGGCGTAAACCTTACCCCGAAAACCTTCTTTGACCAAGCGCGGCAGGAACCCGGTGTGATCGATGTGGGCATGGGTCAGGATCACCGCATCGAGCGCTGCGGCGGGGATCGGAAAAGGCTCCCAGTTGCGCAGACGCAGTTCCTTCAAACCCTGAAACAGCCCGCAGTCAATCAGTAATCTCGTCTGCCCGGTCTCGAGCAAATAACGCGAACCGGTGACCGTACCGGTCGCTCCTAAAAAGGATATCGTCGCCATTTTTACCCCGCTGTTAACTGTTAAATGACCGGTTCGGTATCGAACGCTAAACGGCTTTGGGCAAAGCGGTCAGACAGAAAACCATGATGAACAGTGCCACGGTTTCGATGATGCCGATGACCATGATATAATTGCCAAAGCCCTTGCCGGTCTCAGTCAAAGCGTCACAGGCTTTGGCCGAGGCCTTGCCCTGCATGAAAGCCGATAAACCCATGGCGAATCCGGCGAAAGCCCCTAAGAGCATCTGAGCTTTGCCGGTAGCGTCAACAATATTTGCTCCGATAATGGCGTTGCGCAGAATCATGCCGTAAATTGTCTGCGACAGGGGCGCCCCCACAAATGCGACCAGGATGAAAGGCGCGGCTTTGTTCAGGGCGTATGCTTTCTTCCAGGCTCCGATGGCAGAAAGTCCCGCCACACCGGCTCCCAGTCCCGATCCGATAGCCGCCAGGACGAGCGACAGATTTAAATCACCTAAACCTTGCATATTTTTTCTCCTCAGATAATAGGCATTTAGAATTTTTCATGAATTTACTCTTCGCGGAAGGGTAGATATTTTTTGCCGGTCCACTGCATGCCGAGATGACCGCTGAACTCCAACATATTCAGCCGGATGCCATGCACGATGACCGACATCAGGCACAGGATCATATTCAGACCATGTCCAAAAATCAGGATCAGGCCTGCGACTATGACTTTAACCAGACCGCCTTCCCCGCCCAGGGCCATGTTGTTGAAACTGACTTCGACCACCGAGCCGGCTAATCCGACGGCAAATAAACGCAGGTAGGAGACAACATCCCCAAAAGAGCCAATGATGCTAAGCGGCAGGTTGCCGACCGTTGCGCCCACCCCTTTCCAAAAATGCCCTTTCAGGTAGTTATCGAAACTGCCAATCAACAGCGCCCCGCCGCCGATCAGATAAGGCGTCACCGACGGCAGGGGGTTAGACAGCACTAAGCGCCCCGCCAGGAAGAACATGCCCCACACGACCCCGATCCAACCCACCTGCGCCAAGGCTTGCAGGGAATTGATTTTCTTCAGGCCGTTCAATAGATGGCCGACCGTCAGATGCAGGGCGCCGATCAGGAAGGTGAAGTACATCAGAAAACGAGTAACTTCATCCGGTTTCTTACTGAAACTGTAAATCCGGTCAATGATTAAGCGGTCGAAAAGCGGTAAACGGGCAATGGTTTCCTGACCGAACCACATACCCGTGATGGCGCCCCAGACTATCAGAGCGCCGCTCAGTACGTACATTAGGAAAAAAGGCTCGCGGGCGGCTTGCCGATGTTTGCGGCGGAAGAGCAGAGTCCCTATCAAAAAGACCAGTCCATAGCCGGCGTCGCCTACCAAAATCGCGAAGAACAGGCTGAAGAAGCATAAGAACCAGAAACTGATATCGTATTCGTGATAACCCGGCAGCGTGCCCATGAAATTAAAAATAGGTTCAACCATATTCAGCCATCTTGGGCGCCGCAATAAAGTCGGGACATCGTCCGGCTCGCTGGGATCTTCGGTTATGTAGCCCCAGGCTTCCTGTTCCGCCGCCTTTTTAAATTGTTCGAGAGTATCGGTGGGGCAATATCCCTCTAAGAAGACGATGTCCTCGGCCACACCCATGCCGGCGCGCACACTGACGAAACGGTGTTGCCGCTGCAAATCAACGAGATGGCGCTTGAGAATAGGCTGATAATCCACCAACCGCAGGAGACGTTCGTCGATGCCCATAATTTCCTTTTCGGCGGCGGCGATGCGGTCACTCACGGTCAGGAAATCTTCTGCGGGGACCGCTTCTTCCTTCAGATCAAGAAGCTCACCGTTGGCGCCGGTCAGGAGGGCAATCAGAATCCGGCCTTTTTCTTCTTTGAGGCTCAGGATCAATTTATCAGCCGGCAGGCGTTTCTGCTGGGCCTTATCAATGCTGTAGAGGCGGAGAAAGACTCCATGGGAAGCGAGTTCAGCGAGCTCGGCCTGGCAGGTTCGCCCCCACACCCGGTACCAGTTTTGTTTTTCGCGATCTTTTTCCAGCTCTCCGGCCAGTTTGGCTTTCTTTTCGCTGAGGCTCAGGATTTCACTGACCAATTGCCCCGGGTCAACTGGCTCCGGACTGGTTGCGCCGGAGGTCGTCCGGGATATATCAAGCTGGTGGAGGGCCCGTTCGACGGCGCTAATCTGATTTTCGAGCTGGAGTAAGTTATCTCCCGCAACCGGGACGGTCGGCTTCACGTGCAGAATGCCAAGTTGCCGCAGACGCCGGAGGGCCGCATCGCGGTTGCTTGCGCTGAGGAAAACGGTCACTTTTTGCATGGCAACGATCATCGACTGACCATTTCCTTCCGGCTCTGGATTTTGGCTTTGGCGATTTTGCCGCGCACTACTTCAGCGGTCATGGCATCGCCTAAGAAGATTTGGATGATACGGATGTTTTCACGGGTCTCGGGGATTTTGACTTTTTCGAACAAATTGATGCGCTGGATGGTGACCCGCAATTCCTGGCGCAGGATTTCAGCCTGCTCCTGTAAAACCTGGATGTGAATCCGACGGGCGATCTGTTCCCGAAGAACGATCAGAGCCCGGTCAACCCAAAGCGGGGTGGTGTAGAGATCATATTCGACATCTTCGAAATGTACATCCCGGAAAATGCGAATATCAATACCGGCAATATTCCCCTCACCAGATAAGACTTCACTGACCTTCAGTAATGGTCGCAGGTCGAAATCTTCCGCCAGAACATCCACCCACTTGCGCAGTTCGTCGCCAGTCTGGCGCAAGGCGTTTTCAAGGGTTTCGATTTCCTGCCCGATGCGGCGGATTTCGGTGACCAGCTGGCTTTTCTTGAGCTCCAGTGTCGGTAGAAAGCGCTGGTAGCGGGACAGCGCCTCACGCTGGCTTTTGAGTTCATTCTTGGTATGCTTAATCTTGCCCATTTGAAGGTCAGTTAAGCCGGCTGAGCCTCTGATTTAGGCCAGAATTTGTTAATCAGTTCGGATTTCATACCGGTTTCTTCGGGCAGGAAACAGGTGGCCAGGATCTGCCAGCCGCGGTCGAGCGCGGCTTCGAGTGGGATATTGACCTTCAGATCCATCATGGAAGATTCGAACAGGGCGCCGTATTTCAAGAGCTTGCGGTCCCAGTCGCTCATGCGGAAACCCATGGCGCGTTTTTCCTCGGTTTCCTTGAACTGGGCGTAGAGCTGGATCATGCCATCCATAATCGCCCGATGATCTTCGCGGGTGCTTTTATTGACCTGTTGCTTGAGACGGCTGAGCGAACCAAATGGTTCGATGCGGCCGTTGCGCAGGTAGAATTGTCCTTCGGTGATATAGCCGGTGTTGTCCGGCACGGGATGGGTCACATCATCGCCCGGCATGGTGGTGACCGCCAGAACCGTTACCGAACCGGCTTCCTCGAAGTCCACGGCTTTTTCATAACGTGCCGCCAGCTGACTGTAAAGGTCGCCCGGGTAGCCGCGATTCGACGGAACCTGCTCCATGGTGATGGCGATTTCCTTCAGGGCGTCGGCGAAGTTGGTCATATCGGTCAGCAAAACCAGCACATCACGCCCCTTGAGTGCGAAGCGTTCCGCGACAGCCAAACTGAGGTCCGGCACCATCAAGCCTTCCACGATCGGATCGGAGGCGGTGTGCATAAAGAAGATCGAGCGACTGAGCGCGCCGCCTTCCTCCAGAGTATTTTTGAAAAACATATACTGGTCGTATTTCAGACCGATGCCCCCTAAAATGATCATGTCCACTTCCGCCTGCAGGGCGATGCGCGCCAGTAATTCATTATAGGGTTCGCCGGAAACGGAGAAAATGGGTAGCTTCTGGGAGATGACCAGCGAGTTGAAAACGTCAATCATGGGAATATTGGTGCGGACCATGCGCCGTGGAATAATTCTTTTGGCGGGATTGACCGAAGGACCGGCGACCTGAATCAGGTTTTCGGTGAGGGCAGGTCCTTTGTCACGCGGGACGCCACTGCCATTGAAGATCCGACCTAACATGTCATCGCAGAAGGTTACCTGCATCGGGTGGCCGAGGAAGCGCACCTCGTCATTGGTCGCGATGCCCTGGCTTCCGGCAAAAACCTGCAGGGAGACGATGTCGTTATCCAGCTTGATGACCTGGGCTAACGACTTCCCCCGCTGAGTGGCAATTTCCGCCAATTCCTCGTAGTTCACGTCGGAGGCCTTGACGGTGATAACATTCCCGGTGACGCTCAGTATTTTATTGTAGACTTTTTGCATTTTGCGTTTGGCCCTCAATCATTTGGTCAATTAAAGCTTCCTGGTGTTTGAATTTTTCGTCGCCCATATCAAGGTAATTCCAGTCAATAAAGGTCTGGCGCAACTTGTTAAAGAACGCCCGGGCGTCGGGTTTGTCGGCGAGCGCAAATTTCGTCATCAAGATGCGGTGCACCTTGCGAAAGGCATATTTTTGCCGCTCCGGATTGCTGGCCCCGTCAACGTGGTCGAACGAATTCTGTTGCAGGTAAACGGCGTCCAGGAACTCGGCCTTCAGATAAGTCTGGAAATCGTCTAACGAGGTGCCTTCCTCTCCGACGACCAACATCATCTGGTGGATCTCATGCCCCTTGAAGAGAATCTCCCGCGCCTCTTCGATTTGCCGGGCGTCAATGAAACTCGCATACTTCGACCAGCTTTCGAGGGGATGAATTGAAGGAAAGCGGCGCGCGTTGGCCCGATCGCGGGACAGTCCGTGAAAAGCACCCACTACTTTTAAAGTAGACTGAGTCACCGGCTCCTCAAAGTTGCCACCCGCCGGGCTGACGGTTCCGCCGATAGTCAGACTGCCGGTTTGTCCATCCAAAAGTTCGACAATGCCGGCCCGCTCATAGAATTGGGCGATGCGCGATTCCAGATAGGCGGGGAATGCTTCTTCACCCGGAATCTCCTCTAATCGTCCGGACAACTCCCGCATGGCCTGCGCCCAGCGCGAGGTGGAATCGGCCAGGAGCAGAACGTTAAGTCCCATCTGGCGGTAATATTCGCCCAAGGTCGCCGCCGTGTACACCGAGGCTTCGCGGGCCGCGACCGGCATTGAGCTGGTATTGCAGATAATGATTGTTCGATCCATTAAAGATTTGCCGGTACGCGGGTCGGTCAGCTCGGGGAACTCCCGCAGAGTTTCCACAACCTCGCCGGCTCGTTCACCACAGGCGGCGATGATCACGACATCGGCTTCGGCAAAGCGACTCGTGACCTGTTGTAAGACCGTTTTACCGGCGCCGAACGGGCCCGGAATGCAATAGGTGCCCCCGCGAGCGATAGGGAAAAAGGTATCGATGATGCGGGTTTGCGTGATGAGAGGCTGACGGGGAACCAGTTTTTCCCGATAAATGCTGATGGGCAGTTTGACCGGCCAATCGAAACACATTTGCAGGTCAAACTGCTGGCCCTTTTCATCCAGGACAGAGGCGATTTTTTCCCGTACCGTGTAGTTGCCTGCGGCGGCGATTGCCTGTACGGTATATTCACCGTTCAGATAGAAAGGCACAAATATCTTATGTTCGAAAATACCTTCACTGACCGTGCCCAGTGTAAAACCGGCGTGGACAATATCCCCGACCTTGGCGCGGGGAGTGAAGTTCCATTTTTTCTGGGAATCCAGAGCTTCAATGGCCACGCCCCGTTTCAGGAAAAAACCATGCGCCGCGGCTAATTTGTGCAAAGGGTTCTGCAGTCCATCATAAACCATACCCAGCAGACCTGGCCCTAACTGAACGGAAAGCAGGTGTCCGGTAAATTCGACTTTGTCGCCGACTTTCAAGCCCTTGGTGCTTTCAAAAACCTGCATGAAGGCCAGGTTGCCGCGGATACGAATGACCTCCGCCTTCAGTTGCTCCTCACCGGTAATTGCATAGCCGACCTCATTCTGCATAATATCACTCTCGCAGGCGACCGTAAGCATATTACCGTTGATGCCGATGATTTTGCCGTCTTTTTTCATAAACTCGTTTCTGTGTATTGTTGATACTTTTGCATGCCGGTGGGTTTGTTAAAAGTGAACAGCCGGCGCAGGATCTGCAATTTGAGACAATAAATCAGCAGGAAACCGAAGTCAAAATGATGTCCGGGTTCGGCTTCCTCCAAATATTGCCAGCGCCAGTACAGCAGATTTTTTTCAACCGTCAGGGGATCGCCTTCCTTGACCAGAGCGGTCGGGAGGCAGGTCAGTTTGAAATCCTGATTGCGGCGCCGGGCGGCCCGCCATTCGGCCAGCTCTGATCGCAATTCCCCTTCAAACCTTTTGTACTGACGAATGAGTGCCGGGTCGCCGGATTGGACGGTGGTCTCGCTTAGATCCACACGCGTGAGCAATTCATAAGCGGCGGGTGACAGCCACTTGCGCGCTTCTTCCAAAAATTGGGATTCGGTGATAAGTGGTTCACGCTCAAAATACAGCGTCGGAAGTTGCGCAATCAGATAAAAATATTTATCCATTGTGGTCAAGGATAGATCTAAGTCCCGGGTTCAGGAATTCCTTAAGTAAGTCCGCAATGCTCTGATCGGTGAAATCGTAGCAGACATCGGTGCCTTTCCGGCTGACCCGAAAGCCGCTGGCCAGACCACGCTCAACCCTGAAGGCGACCGGTTCTCGCAGGCTGTCGCGCGTGGCTTTCAGCAGGAAGTCCTGCAATTTGGCGGCATCTTTCTCGGAGAGTGAGAACTGCAGCTCGCCCCCCGCGTTTGCTTTAATTACCGTGAGGATCAGCTCTTTCAGAAAGTCAGGGGTCAGAGTCTGGGCGATCTCTTTCTTTAAAACACGGTCTAATAACTTCTGCAGTTGCTCTTTGGTGGTCAGGACAGTGTCCCGCGCCGCCTGCCGGATAGCGGTTTCGGCATTGGTCTGCAGACGAGTGGCGGCTTGCCGGGCGTCCTCGATGATTTTCTGGGCTTCCTGTTGGGCAGTAGCGACAATTTCCGTCGCATTAGATTCGGCTTTTTTTACAATTTCGTCCGCCGCGCGTTGACCTGCGGCGATGCCATCCTGTTTTAATTTCTCGATCAGGTTGTCGAGTTTTATTTCCATAACCACTCCTCATAGCTTAAAAGCTTCTCATTTCTGCCTGCACCGCCAGTCGGCGCAGTCAAACAGTCTCTCCCGTCTGTGGAGAACTGCATAGCTGGATTCAGGGTTAGCGGTGCTCGGTTATTCATTGATTCACGACCGGTGAATTTAAGAGGTTTAGGTTGGATTATCAAGCGCCCTTTAACCGGCAAATACGATTAAAACCGTCGAGGATTTTAGCTACTACTGGCACTAATCACAAGTACCATTTGATCCCGACGGTCGGCAGGACAAAAAGCCTGTCGGTTGCGAAAACTTGGCGGCGACTCCAGGCGCCGTTGAAATTCCATGCCACCTCAATCTCGCCGCCCATCAGGCAGTGTGCGTTGATCTTGTACCAGAACTGCGGCTCAGCCTGAACCACAATTTTCCGGGCGGGAAAAGCATCCCGGCTGGTGTTCCAGATGTCAAGGTAACCACTGATTTCGTATTTTTTACGATCAATCAGCCAGACGGAAGTAATTTGCCAGGTCAGTCCGCGAGTATTCATTTCCCGGCGCAGGAGGCAGTCCACCGGCCAATCGATTTTGCCGCATTTGAACCCGTACTGCAGGCCACCTAACCATACCGGATTGAACGATCCGGCATTGGTCAGGCCGTCGTTATACTGGAGGGTCAGAGCGCAGCGCGGCAGGCGCCGGAGGGTGACGTACCGGGCGATTTCTCCATAAGCCCCGGAGACGTTCCTGACCTTGTCCGGGAGCCGCTGATTGTAATCAAAATCAATGAATCCAAAGGTGGCGCCCCAGGCGTCGGTTTTGTATATTTCCAGCGTCGAGGTCAGATGGCGGCGCAATAAATCATAATGCAGTTGCAGATTCTGACCCAACCCCAGCCCAAACATGACTGCGAGCAGGGTCAGTCCCCGTACCAACGGCAAGGTCATTCTCCCGGGGTGTTCAACTTATAGAACTTGATCATTTCACTGCGCAGAAATTCGATTTTCTTTTCCAGATTGACAATCATGCGGAATATCAGGCCCAGAATCAGGAAAAGCAGGCCGACCAGCAACGCTAAAGCAATGCCCTCGGCTTTCAACTCGCTCCCGCCGAAAATATCCGGACGTACTCCCAGGCCGATAAAAGTACCGAGCCCGGTTACAACCGCGAAAACACTCATGACGGTCGTACTCATAGCGGCGAGGTTCTCGGTCTGTCCGTTGAAAAATATTATGAACCATGCACAGAGCCCGATCAACAAGCCAATCGCCCCGTAATAAAACGAGCCGAACAGAAGCGCTACGCAAAAAATTAGAATTGCCAAACCTAAAATGCCATGTCCAATGAGAATACGATTATTCGATGCCATGTTATGCTCCACCTTATTTTTCGGTCAGTACCCGAATACGGTTTTCGATCTGGCTATTGATGGTCTTTTCTTTTTCGACTGCGGCGATTAAGATATCCCGCCCGACAATCCCGGTAGATTTGATCCTGACCTCCGTCAAGTTGAAACCGAAGAAGCGTTCGAATTGACCGACCACGAAGTTGTTCGTTGCCAGAGTGTACGACTTTTCGGGATTGAGGGGCTGTCCCAGGACAGTCACTTCGCGCAATCGCAGAGGATTTTTCTGGTAAGCGTACTGTATGCCGGAAACCTGCAGGAAATCACGGGGATTACGCAGACGGTATTCGAGCATCTGCCAGAGCTGGGCTCCACTCAAAGTAATCAGGTCAATGGTGTTGTCGAAGGGCGATATTTCCCAGATGTCACGTACCCGGATCGGTCCGGCCTTCAGCCCTTTGCGAATCCCGCCGCTGTTCATGAAGGCAAGGTCCGCGTTGAAATAGCTCCGCGTGGCATCGCAAATCCAGTTGCCGATGTTGGACTCGCCGTCACTGTTCCGTGTCCAATCGGAGATCAGCTGACCAATGACCCGGTTCATGGTAGGGGCAATGGTCGCCTCGAGCGAGTCCACGATCTGCCGCACGCGTGTATTCGGGCTGATCTTATTCACGCTGGTTTCGAGCAGCTGATATTCAAAGCTGTTGATTTTTTTCAGGGGAGAGTCTACCTGCGCTTTGAGATAACCCAGGGAACGCCCGTTGGCTCCAGCCTGACAGATCAGGATATTGTTGACGACTTTTGGCTGGCGGAGCACGGAGTGAGAATGGCCCCCGATAATGACATCGGCTTCGCTCAATTGCAAAGCGAGCAGGGAGTCCTCGTCAAAGCCGCTGTGACTAAGAATGACGATGAGGTCGGCTTGCGGATTGACTTCCCGGATACATTTCCGGAGTTGGGTCAGCGACGGCAGGACACCGATGCCGCGGACGTTTTCCGGCAGGCAACTGCTTTTCATGTCGTCACCAGCCACTCCGATGATAGCGATAGTCAGTTCACCGGCGCGTTTCAGGATATATGGCTTGGCCAGCAGGGCTTGCCGGCTGGAATCGTAAAGGTTGCAGGAGACAATCTCAAAATTTGCCCGGGACAGACATTTTTTTAGGTTGTCTACTCCGTAATCGAATTCGTGATTGCCGATCGTGAAGGCGGTTGGGCGGATCTGATTGAGGATAATAATTTGTGACCAGCCGCGGGTCAGGCTGGAAAGCGGCGAGCCCTGGAAATCATCACCAGCATTCAGGCTGATGGCCTGCGGATGTAGCCTGCGCAATGAGTCGAGATAACCGGCCAGGGTCGCCGAGCCTCCCACCCAGCCTTCGCCACGCCCATAGCTGGGCTGGAAAGACAGATTGGCGCTGTGAAAATCATTCCAGTGCAGAATAACGGCTTCTTTTTGAGCCGAGCTCTCCCCCGGCCAGCCGAGGTAAATGAACAAGATAACCCAAACCCAATGTTTTTTGCATTTCATGCGTTTACCGCCCCGAATATTGCTTTCAATTTATGACCGAATTTCATTATATTGACGAGAAAATACAAGATTTTTAGCTTGAATAAAATGCGGAAAGGCCAAATGGATTGAAGGTAAAAATCGGTGTGATCGGAGCCGGGCACTTCGGTCGTTATCATATAATGAAACTACTGACCCTACCCGAAGCTGATCTGGTGGGGTTTTTCGATATTGACCAAGGTCGTTCGGAGCAGATCGCCCGGGAGCTCAAGGTTAGGGCTTTCTCTTGCTCCGAGGAACTCCTGGCCCAGTGCTCCGCCGTCTCGGTGGTAGTGCCGACCGCCGCCCATTTCCCGGTCGTCCGCGATGTTATTCGGCATCGCCGCCATGTGTTTTGCGAAAAGCCGTTTATGCTGACGACTCGTCAGGCAGATGCCATCGTGCAATTGGCACGCTCGAGTAAAATCACCCTTCAGGTAGGCCACATTGAACGGTTCAATCCAGCCTTCACGAGTCTGCGAGCAGAAGCTGTTAATCCCCGGTTCATCGAAGCGCACCGGGTGGCTCCTTTCGGTGCTCGCGGGACTGATGTGTCAGTGATCTTGGAACTGATGATTCACGATATTGATCTCGTTTTGAATTTGGTAAAGGCTCCGATACGCCAGGTGGAGGCAGTCGGGGCCAATATCCTGACCCAGAATATTGACCTGGCCAACGCCCGTTTAAAATTTGCCAATGGTTGCATAGCCAACCTTACTGCCAGCCGGGTGGCGACCAAGAGCGTGCGTCGCCTGCGTATCTTTCAACCGGAAGCTTGTTACAACCTGGATTTTCTAATGAAAAAAACAGAGCTGGTCAGGTTGGTTGATGATCCGGAGAGTTCCTCTATCCATCCGGCGCAGCAAAACCATTACCGTGAAGAACAATGGTTCCGCGGTCTGGTACGGCAGGAGCTTGCGGCTGAACCGGTCGATGCCCTGCGGGAGGAACTGCGCAACTTCATCAGCTCCGTCCAGGGGCGCCATGTTGCCACCGTCAGCGGTGAAGATGGGCGTCAGGCTTTGGCAGTTGCCAATCGTATTGAAAAACAAATCCTCGCCAAACTAAAAAGAGTAAACTAATGGACATCAGAAACCTGTTATTCAAAGCTCGTGGTTTTACCCCTCTGCCCATCGTTTTGATCATCATTTATCAGGCGCAGCCGCATTGGTTAGGCGCCCTAATCGGGCTGACGATGGCGTTGAGTGGGGAAATTATCCGCCTGCAGGGAGTCCGGGCGGCCGGCGGACGCACGCGAACGCGCCAGGTCGGCGCTAAGGAACTGTGCACCTGGGGTTTATTTGCGCATGTCCGTAATCCGCTCTATATCGGCAATGCCCTGATTTATTTTGGTCTGGTAGTGTTTGCCGGCGGGCGTTGGTTTTTACCCTTGATGCTGGTGGCGTTGGTCTATTTTGTTTTTCAATACGGAATGATCATTTCTTTAGAAGAAGAAACACTGACCCGTTTATTCGGGGCACAGTATGAGGAATATAAAGCTCATGTCCCGCGACTGTGGCCCCGGCTAAAGCCCTGGGCGAAATCCGATGAACCGCATTTTCTGTCCTGGGGCAAGGTATTCCACACAGAAAAATCCACCCTGCTGACTTTCGGATTCTTTATCCTGGCAATCCTCATCAAGGTGCTGATCCTGCATGCCCGGTAAAAGAATATTTCTATCTGCCGGGGAACTATCCGGCGACATCCATGGCGGCCACCTCATCCGCGCTTTACGGGCGGAACGTGACGATCTGGAGTTCGCGGCTATCGGTGGCGACAATATGCACCACGCCGGAGCGCGTTTGATTTTCCATATCCGGGACACGTCGTTCATGGGTCTCACTGAAGTACTCAAACATCTGCCTTTTCTCCGGCGCATGTGGCGCCAGACGTTGCGTTTTATTGAAGAATACCGACCGCAGCTCGTCATATTGATTGACTATCCCGGGTTTAATCTCAGACTGGCGCGGGCACTAACCCAGCGGGGAATTCCGGTCGTGTATTATATTTGTCCCAAAGTCTGGGCCTGGCATCAGGCACGGGTGCGGCAATTACAGCACTACACCAAGGAAGTAATTTGTATTTTGCCGTTCGAAGTTCCCTGGCTCAGGAAGCGACATGTACACGCTACATATGTCGGGAATCCGCTATTGGACCAGCCGGTTTTTCAAACCGGATACGTTCCGCCGCGTCTTGCCCTGGCCAAGGCCGGTCAGCCGCTGGTAGGGTTATTCCCCGGCAGTCGTCCGGAAGAAGTCGAGCGCCATATCAACCTTTTGGTACACTGCGTCGACAGACTGCGAGCCGATTTTCCTGAACTGCAGGCCGTTGTCGCGGTGGCGCCGGGAATTGCAGCTGTACACCTGCAGAAACGGTTTCCGCAGGCCTGGCTGACCTGGCTGGAGGGTAGTAATTACGCCATCATGGCCAACGCCGACGTACTGATCATGGCTTCGGGAACCGCTACCCTGGAAGCCACTTTGATAGGCACGCCATATGTCGTGATTTATCGGGTGGCATTTCTCACCTATCTCCTCGGACGAGTGCTCATTAAAGTGCGCTTCATCAGCCTGGCCAATTTAGTGGCGGGCTATGCCGGCGTGGCGGAGTTGATTCAGCAATCGGCTACTGTCGAAAATATCACTCGCGAAACCCGAAAAATCCTCCGAAACAAATCCTATAACCAGTCCCTGCGCCATTTCCTGCACGACATCCAGAGACAGATGGGTAAAAGCGGGGCTTCCGCGCGCGCCGCCCGCATTGCCCTGCGGTACCTGAAGGACTAAGGTGGCCATGCCAACCAGACCCCTGACAGTCTTGCAGTTATTACTCTATCCGCTGGCGGGGATTTATCTGCTGCTTGTCAGGCTACGCAACTTTCTTTTCGACCGAGGCTGGTTACCCATTCCCGCGATAGATGTTCCGGTCATCGCGGTTGGCAATATTACCCTTGGAGGAACAGGCAAAACGCCGTTTGTCATCGCTTTGAGTAATGCTTTTGGAAAGCGAGGCTTTCGGGTGGGCGTGCTGAGTCGGGGTTATCGGCGGAAGTCGCGGGGACTGGTGGTCGTCTCCGACGGCAGGAATGTATTTCCGAATGCTCGTGCGACGGGCGACGAACCGTTGCTGATTGCCCGGAGTGCTCCCGGCGTGGTCGTGATTGCCGACCGGAACCGCGTACGCGCCGCACAGACCGCGGTCGCCCGTTATGGATGCAACCTTTTAATCGCCGATGATGCTTTTCAGCATCGTCGTCTGTCACGAACGCTGAACATTGTACTGTGGGATACTGAAAACAATCCGGAAAGCGCGCATATCCTGCCGGTTGGCAGACTGCGTGAACCATTGACCGGAATGAAAAGAGCCGACTTTCTGATCTTCACCCGTTCGGATGTAATGCCTGTCGAGCAAAGACTCTTTTTCGAGCGCTATCATCCCGGGCTAAGGTTTTTTAATGTACCGCTGGTTATGGATTCGGTCATTGAGACCGCAACCGGACTCGATGTCGCCGGTGCACTTGCCGGCCAACCGATGCTTGCTTTTTGCGGATTAGGGAATCCCCGGCAATTCTTTCGCCTGCTTGAGCAACTGGCGCCGGCAAAATTGCATACTATAGTTTTTCCCGATCACCATCGTTACGACCACCGTGATATAGATCGGATAAAGTCCGCGGCGCGCCGTGGTGGGGCGGCCTATATCGCAACAACCGCCAAAGACGCCATCAATTTGCCCCCTCACTTAGCTCCATCTAACTTGATAGTCATCAATATTCGGATGGCCTTGCCACCCACGCTGGAATCGGCCATCGGCGCTATTATTCAGGCCGAGTCGGATTCACCTGCCGCCGGATGATCAGCGCGCTACCAGATAGATGACACCCACCAGGGCTAATAAGGAAATGGTATCCCTGATGAAAGATAGGCGTTTGGTAGCCGGATTATGAAAAACGTGCACCTGAAATTCCTGCATGGTGCTCCAGCCGTGTGAGTCAACCACCTCGAGGACGACGTCATTGACGCCTTTTTGAACCTTGCGCGGATTCCAGGTCAATAAACCGCTTTCGGGATCAAAACTGGCGTATTTAGGCAGGCGAATTACCTTGTAAGTCATCGCGTCGCCATTGGGATCTTCAGCTTCGAGCTGATATTCGTATTTCAGGTTTGTCAGCGCAACCGGCTTGGGAACGGATAATATCTTGGGTTTGACGTTGACGAACACCCGTCCTTTCTGGGTGTCGCTTGCCATTCCGTCTGTGACGCGCACAATGAAACTGTGACCATTCAGCTGCAAGTCAGTTGGACGCCAGGTAATGACGCCTTGGGGAGAAATTACCATGCCTTCCGGCCCTTTCAGGATTTCATAGCTGAGTTTGCTGTCGGTATTCAGATCGGTCACATTTAATTCATACTGCCAGAGCGTGTTGACATAGGCGTTGGTATCCGGTGAGGAGGTGATGTTGGGCGGATAATTCACATACACCTGCGCATGTTCCTCGGCTGAAAAATAGCCATCAGAGACGGTATAGGCGACTGACTGATAGTCGAACTGCTCGGCTGTCGGAGTCCATTCAATTTTTCCGTAGCCATCCATTTTTAATCCGGTGGGCGGATCTTTCAGGAGGAAAGTGTACAAATAAATCTGCTCCGGGGTAGATAGACGGGGGGTACTCATATTCAGATTTTTAAAAAACGATTCGACAATTTGATATGCACTAAGACCACGCGCCGCCGCCAAGTTGTAAACCAGAACGAGCTTACCGCTATCCTCAAAGACCTCCTGGAAAAGGTTTTTCGGGACACCGGTCATTGTGGCCGGGGTCACCGTGGGCTGGAAGGTTTTAATGTAGCGTTCGATGAATTTCCCGAGGTTGTTGCGAATGGGGTCATCAAGGATACGGGCTTCCATGACGCCGGTTTGGCGCCAGTTTTCGATCCGCGGAGCTGCGGTGTAACGCCCCAGGAAAGCGCCTTTGTTATTGTCAGCCGTGACGGGCTCGTAGGTGTAGTTCTTCCCGACGCTGGTTTTACTCGGAGCGGTTGATTCGATGGTCACAGGATGGTTAACGAACAGGGCGAATTCGATTTTGTCGGAATCGTACCCATCAGTCGCCTCGACGATGAAGTCGTACCAGTCGGTTTGTTCAAAGGTCGGTTTCCAGAGGATTTCACCGGCGGGATTGATCGTCGCACCTGCCGGGCAATTGAGCAGGTTATAGGTAATCAGGGCATCGGGATTTTCATCGCGCACCTCGACCCGGAAACGGAAGGTTTCGCCGATTTGAATGATATCGCGGAATGGAATAGTCGAGGTAATTTTTGGCATACTGTTAACATAGATCGTAAAAGTCCGCACCTCTTTTTTTCCACCCCAGGACAGCGTGGCGGTTACTTTGTGCAGTCCCAGAGCTGTGTCGGTGGGAACCCACGTGAAAAGTTTATTGGCCAAGTCAAAGCGCATTCCCGGGGGAGTCTCGACGTTGACGTTCAGATTTTTTGTGTCAGCCAGGGACAAATCCGGCACATTCAAAGGTTGTTGAACAGTCTGCCCAGGATGGGTAAGAATATCCGGTTTGATGATTTTGCGGCCTTTGGCGGCAGTCGCCGTCTTGCCTTCACCTTCCGGCAGGGGCGAAAGGCCAATTTCCTCCCCCTCCAGGCCGACCAGCTCGCTTCTCAGATAATCTGCTTCCGATATCGCGCGCGGTGTGGCCTGAGGTGCTGGTTGTTGCAGAGCCAGGGCTGAGTCTACCGGTCCGAGCAATGTATCCATCAGGCCGGCGCTACTCAGGTCAGCCCCTTCCACCAATTGCCAGTAGCACAATCCGTGCTGGTTAAAATTTTGCATGATAAAAGGTGCAACAATCGCCCCGGTTGGATCGCCTGTCGAGGACTGAACCATATTAAAGGTCAGATAGCGCACGTTCTTCAGTACGGGATTGGGATAGGCGGTTCTGGCATACACATCAGGATTGGTGAAAGACCCTGTCAGAGTGTATTCAAGATGTTGAATGTCACTGCTCCCTTGTAGGTTTAAAAGGAGATCGCTAAGGGTGTTGTTATTGAGATCAAAGGCAGTCAGGCAATTTATTTTGAGCGCCTTGGGCAGAAAGGGGATTGCTTTTAAGATTTTATTCTCCTGCCTAATTAATTGCGCTCCGCCGGCTTTTTCAGGCAGGATGAGTTCGCTTAATCCATCGCCATCCAAATCACCAGCGCTCATGCCCTCCAGATCGAATTCGCTGCGGCTCGAGCCAGCAATGGTTAGACTTGTAAGCGGGGCGCCCTTCAACTCAAATGGATAAATGGCAATCTCCAGCTCCTGCATACCACCCACAATGACAATTTCTGCCCCTGGATTGGCATGCATATTTACCCCTAATGCTCGGAAAGGCTGGATGCCGGAAAGACCTTTCAGTTTTGAGGAATGGGAGATCAGTTTAAGATTTCCGGAGGCCAGGCTACCGTTCACCCCGAGGACAATGACACTTCTCTCAGGACCGACCGAGGAAATGATGATCTCATCACGCTCATCATTGTTAACGTCGCCCAAAGCCAAGAAAACAGGGCGAGGTCGGACATTGAATCCGAATTCGGAGCCGATCTTGATTAGCGGTTCGGCGCTAAAACGTTCATTCCAAGAAAACAAGTAGAGCCACGCCGGATCACCGGATGTTTCCGTTTCACTGATATTTAGCGCGCCGATTACTTCCCAAGTACCGTTTTGATCGAGGTCGGTGACTAATACATCAACGAAATCACCTTTCAATCCGGCAGGCACATTGAATCGCCACTGCACATTAAAATCGCCCCCCGGCGATTCCTCTAAATGGACTAAATAGGTCGATCGCGGGATGATGTTGCCCCGACCATCCACCTGAGCGGCAATGCCGACAACATCTAAAAACTCATCGTTATCGAAATTGAAACCACCAGCAGTCTTCAACAGTATGGTATTGCTCTGCTTGAACGGAAATATTACCGGTTCGCGAATCTGCCCATACAGGCTGAATGACAAAACCAGCCAGCCGATTGCCAACCCGAGCTTGGTTGTGGAATTCTTTGACTTCATAAGGCGCTTCCGAAAAATTTACCCCTTCAGTTGCATAATCACCTTGAATATATTCGCCGCTCCTCAAAAAATCAAGCAAAAAAGTTGATTCCGGCCATATTTTGATTACTAAATCCTTCTGAAAGATTGCATCTTACAGGACGCATTTAAAGCAATCCATTAAAATTTAATAAACGTGATTCATGAAAATTAGGCCAGATATTGAGGTGTTCTGTTACCTAACCCCATCATCTTGAAAAAACCACTCGTCGCCAATCAGATACCTGCAATTCAACGCCAGCCGGAATGCAAACTCAAAGATATGATGGAACGGGAGAAAAGCAGATTTTCCCCGTTTTCATATCAATAATGTTTTGAAAGCTGCAATAAAATTTGTAAAATTTGATACCGTTTTGTGAAGAAAATAATCCATAGCGCCTCTCAGGCAAAAGCATCGCGACCGTTACCATTACCCTTGATAATCAGAAATTGTAGGGGATATTAATGTTAGTTCTGACCATCAATTCCGGCAGTTCATCTGTCAAATACCAACTAATTGATACGGCTCGATCCGCAGTACTATGTAAAGGATTGGTAGATCGGATTGGGACCCAGGGCACCAATCTGACTCATAAGTTACCCGACGGCCGGCAGGTTACGCTGACCGATAATATTAATGATCATCAGTCTGCGATTGATCGAATATTGGAGACCTTGATTCATCCTGAATACGGCGTAATTGAAAATCTTGCGCAAATTAAAGCCGTCGGGCACAGGTTGGTGCATGCGGGCGACAAATTTACCCAGTCGATCTTGATTGATGACGAGGTGCTCGCCAAACTGCACGAATGCATCGAATTTGCGCCATTGCACAATCCACCCAATATTAAGGGCGTGGAAGCCAGCCTGAAGAAGCTACCGTGTACTCCCAATGTAGGGGTCTTCGACACTACCTTTCATATCAATATGCCCGAATATGCCAGTACCTATGCCATTCCCCACAGCATCAGCAAGAAATATGGTATCCGTCGCTATGGTTTTCACGGAACGTCCCACTATTATGTCGCCCATCGTGCGGCCGCGATTTTGGCGCGCCCCATCAGCGACCTGCGGATCATCACTTGCCATCTGGGTAATGGCAGTAGTATCACGGCTATTAATGGCGGGATTTCCGTGGATACTTCGATGGGTTTTACGCCGCTGGAAGGACTGGTCATGGGCACCCGCTGTGGCGACATTGATCCGGGTCTGATTTTTATGATTGCCGCCCGGGAAAATTTGTCGCTGGACGATGCCAGTTCCTTTTTTAATAAGAAATGCGGTGTTAAGGGAATATCCGGGCTGAGTAATGACATGCGTGAGATTGAAACTGCCGCCCAAGCAGGCAACCAACAGGCCAAATTAGCCCTGGATGTTTTTTGTTACCGAGTCAAGAAATACGTGGCGGCTTACATCGGTGTGCTCAACGGGGCGGACGCCATCGTCTTTACGGGAGGAATCGGAGAAAATTCAGTTCTGGTGCGGGAACAGTCAATGAGCAATCTGACAGCCTTAGGGATTCATCTCGACAGCCTCAAGAACCAAACTGTCCGGGCCACGGAAAGCACTATCAGCACTCCGGAGTCTCCGATTAGAGTGCTGGTAATTCCCACCAATGAGGAGCTGGTCATCGCGCGGGAGACCGAAAAAATCGTTAACAAAGCCTGAATCGCAGATATAAATGGCCATTTTCACCTGTTTTTTTTAAAAAAGTGGCTTCCGACGGAAGAAAGTCTTGACATTTAAAAAATTGTCACTTAACATTTACCCATAAAATCTATTAACTCAAAAAGGAGGATTTACAATGGCACAAAAAGTTGTTGCATGTGGCATCAAGAAAGAAAAAGGCTATCTCTACTATCTGGACAAGAACGGTGACGTAGCTTGCTCCAAGATGGCTCGTGGTGGTCAAAAGGGCGGCAACGCGAAAGTTATTAAGAAATGCGGCGTCAAGCGCGAAGAAGGCTATCTCTACTTCATCGACAAGAACGGTGATGTGGCTCGCGCCAAAATGGCTCGCGGCAGAAAATAACGCGGTCATCCGCCAATTTTTCGCACATTAAAAGACTCCGTTGTTGACGGAGTCTTTTTTTTCTTAAATCCTGTTCGACAACCATGAGGTATACGACGTCGAAATTGAATATCAAGGAATGCCTGGGCTGGGTATTGGGGACCTTGTTCACTGCCGGCGCAATTATTTTCCTAAGTTCTTATTTCACGCAAGCCTTTCCTGAACACCAGATTGACTTTAAGTTAAACCGCTCTCAGGCTTATCAGGCATCCCGGAATTTTCTCGAATCCCGCAAGCTCAACGTCTCCGGTTTCCGACACGCAATCATTTTCGACATCGACGAACCCGCCAAGACTTTTTTGGAAAGGACAATCGGGTTCGATTCAAGCGCGCGTCTTTTCCAGAACGAGATGCCCATCTGGTACTGGAGCACCCGCTGGTTCCAACCGCTCAATCGAGAGGAATTCAGAGTTGCCCTTTCACCGGCCGGGCAGATCGTAGAATTCGAACATATTTTACCTGAAGAAGCAGCCACCCTGCACAGCCGGGTTAGTCGTCACGAAGCCCGGCAAATCGCCCGTAACTTTATGCTTGCCCAGAAGATTGATGCAGATGAGTGGCAGCTGGTTGAAACCCGGAGTGAAGCCAAGCCCGAGCGTACAGATCATTTCTTAACTTTTCGGAATCACAAAAGCTCTGTGGCGAATGCCGAGTACCGCATCGAAGTGACCATCCAGGGCGATGCAGTCGGCAAATACCGGCGCTACCTCAAATTGCCCGAGACCTGGCAAAGAGCCTATCAACGTCTGCGTTCTGCGAATCTCACCACTGCCCTGGCGGCCGATATCGGGGCGATTGCAATGATAATTGCAGCCGGAGTTGTTTTTTTCCGCAATCTGAAGCGCCGGAATCTGCGCCTCAAAGCCGCCATCTGGTTCGGAGTCCTGACCATTGTAATTCAATTGATCGCCATGCTCAATTTGATTCCGATCAGCATTTTTCAGATTGATAGTAACCAATCGCTGGTGGATTATTTTGGGCAATTTACGTTAGCAGCGGTGATGATGGCCTTGCTTTACGGACTTTTGGTATTCCTGGTAACGGCCGCTGGCGAAAACTTGATACGCACGACGAATATCTTCCCCCACATTTCACTCTCGCAGTCCTTTTCACGCAACCATCTGCGTTCGAAGCAGTTTCTGATAGAGGCAGGTCTCGGACTGGCCCTGGCGTTTATTTTCCTGGCTTTTCAAACTGGATTTTACCTGATTGCCAAACGCTGGGGGGCCTGGTCACCTGCGGATGTGTCGTATTCGAATGTCCTCAATGCCGCCTGTCCGGCGCTTTTTGTGCTGATGACAGGATTTATTCCGGCCGTGACAGAGGAGTTTCTTTTCCGGTTGTTTACCATTCCGTTCCTGTTAAAAATCACGCGCAGTAAAGCCATCGCGGTCATCGTGCCGGCGCTTATCTGGGGATTCGCCCACGCGAATTATCCCAACCAACCTTTCTGGATCAGGGGTATGGAAGTCAGCCTGTTCGGAATATTAATCGGGATTGTTTTCCTGAAGACAGGCGTTGTGACTTTACTGATCTGGCACTATACCGTAGATGCGCTGTATGCCGGTCTGGTGCTGTTTAAAAGTGGAGACTGGCTCCTGATCATCAGTGGTGGTCTGGTAGCTGGATTGATGCTCCTGCCGTTGCTCTATAATCTGTTTCACCGTTTGAAGTACGGTCATTTTACGCACGACGATACAGCAACCGTAGCGGCGATTCCCGAGATTATCCAGGATGTACAACCGCAAATCGCCCCCCAGCCAGCTTTGCTCCGGGAAGAGTACCTGCGCCTGCATCCCCGTCGGATCAGGCTGGCATTAATCATCATCACCGGAACAATTGTGATTGGTCTTTCGCCGGGTCAGTCCATTGGGAATCGGCGGATGAACCTCACGCGCCGCGCCGCGATGACTATTGCCCGCAGTTTTGTGGCGGAGCGAGACACCGGTTCCGCAAAATTCATGACCTCCGTCAGATTTACCAGCGATATCGAGCCACAATTCGTCCGCTATATCCTGCAACACTCCTCGCTCGATAGTTTGAATTATCTGATAGAAAATTATTTAGACGGTGGGCGTGGCTGGCAGGTCCGGTTTTTTGAACCCCTATCACCCACCGAATACCAGATTACGGTCAACCCGCTGAGCGGGGCGGTCTCTTCCTTCTCGCATATAGTACCGGAAGAAAATCCCGGCGCCAAACTGACCCCTCGGCAGGCTCGCCGATTGGCGGAGAAATTTCTGCAACAGCGGCAGATTGATCTTCAGAAATTGAGGTTGATTGATTCGAAAACTAACCATTTGAAGCATCGCACCGATCACATTTTCGTGTGGGAAAGTTCGCCGCAGGATCAGGCCAGTATCGGTCAGGGGCGTCTGCGCCATCGCGTTATTGTGCGGGGCAAAGAGATCAGCGAATACCGAGTCTATTACAAGTTGCCCGAGGAATGGATTACCAATGAGACTGCTCGTACAACCTACCAGACCATCTGGGAATTTTCGCAGATTGCGCTGTTAGTCAGCGGGATTTTTTTAATTGTCCGATACCTGCTAAGGCATCCGCCGGGAATGGCCTTCAACTGGTCCATTCCGGTCAGGGTCGCCTTTTTTATCGGACTGCTATATTTGATCAACGCTCTGAGTGCCTATCGAGAAGCGCGCTGGGACTATGCCACCAGCTGGAACCTGAGTGCCTGGACAGCCTTTTGGTTTTTTTTAGTGATCCTGAAAACCTTGGCCGCGGCGGGACTGAGTTTGATGATGACCGCCGGTCTGGTTTATCTGTATCCGAATTTACCGGCGTTCTTTTCACCGATCGGTCGGCGAGGCTATAGCCGCGATGCGATCGTTGGCGCCCTGACGGTCAGTTGCGGGATATTGGCTCTCCATAAATTGGTGACGCTGGCCATTCTGCGCTATCGCCCACCTCTATTGGCCGAAATATATTCGGTGGAAACTGAACTTGCGGCCGTCTGGCCGTGGCTAAATATCTTTGTTTCTACTGCTCTGCGCGCTCTTCTCTACCTTGCCGTCATCGGGCTTTTCTTATTCCTGCTGTCCGCAGTTTTGCACCAACGCTGGCGCCAGCTTGCGGTTCTGACTCTGGTAGCGGCGCTTTTTCAGACCTACCCGAACGGATTCGGGACAGATTTTTGGTTCGGGTGGCTAATCAATGCGGTCTATCTCGGATGGGGCGCCATCGGGGTCGTGTACTTTCTGCGGCGCAATTTACTCGCCTATCTGTTGGCCGTCACCTTTTACCTGATTTTAAATAGCGGATTGAATTTATTTGCTGCCAGGACGCCTGGCGGCTATTACCAGATGGCAATTGTGTTCGGGGTGCTCATGGTTGCCCTGGCTTGGTATGTGACCGCTCACCGGCGCGAAGCTCTAAAAATTTGACAAGACTATTTTAAATCGCGGTCTCATCCGTTAAATTTCAACCCGGAAGACGATTCATGGTACAACCAAGCAAAGAACCGGTCAGCGAAAATCCCTGCGAGTTCGTAGATGATCCGCAACTGCGGGCCAAGATTGCATCCGCAGTGCCCGAGATCCAGCAGTATATTGCCAATTTATGTAAGCGGGTGCGGGATTTAGCCAAAATCGGTGCCGCGCTGTCCGCCGAGCACAATTTGCCCAAGCTTTTACAGATGATTTTGGAAGAAGCCCGCTATTTCACCAATGCCGACGGCGGAACATTGTATATGATGGACGAAGATGGACACGCGCTGAAGTTCGAGATTGTCCAGACAGATTCACTCAATATTCGAATGGGGGGGACTTCAGGTAATCCCATCAACTGGTATCCTGTGCGACTTTACTTACAGGATGGCCAGCCCAATCATGCCATGGTTTCGGCGCATGTCGGCTTGACGGGTGAGGTAATCAATATTCCCGACGTTTATGATGTCGAGGGTTTCGATTTCACCGGCACCCGCGCCTTTGACAACAAAACCGGCTACCGATCCAAATCAATGTTGGTCGTACCCATGCGTAACCACGAAGACGAAATCATCGGCGTGGTGCAGCTCATCAACTCCCAGGATCCGGTAACCCGTGAGGTAGTGCCTTTTTCGCAGTCTGACCAGAACCTGATAATCTCACTAGCGTCGCAGGCGGCGGTCGCGATTACCAATACCAAGCTGATCCACGATCTGGAAAATTTATTTGAATCGTTCATCCAGGTGATTGCCTCGGCGATAGACGAAAAATCGCCCTACACCGGTGGCCATATCGAACGGGTGGCGGAGCTGACGATGCTCATTGCTCACAAACTAAACGACGTAAACTACGGTAAATACGCGGACTTTCTGCTGACGGAAGACCAGTTGAAGGAATTACGGATTGCCGCCTGGATGCACGATATTGGCAAAATTACCACTCCCGAATATGTCGTTGACAAATCGACCAAGCTGGCAACGATATACGACCGGATCAATACCGTTCAGGCCCGGTTTGAAATCCTCAAGCGCGAAACAAAACTGCGCCTTTTGGAGCAATACTGCCGGCCGGGAGCCGCACCGTTAAATGATACCGTCAACGAGGAATATGAGCGCGTCGCCCGGCAGATTGACGACGATTGGGAATTCGTCAGGGTCGCGAATGTCGGGGGCGAATTCATGGCGCCGGAAAAACAGGAACGGATACGTCAAATTGCCGCCCATTCTTACCAACTTAACGGTCAGGATCAGTCACTCCTTTCGGAAGAGGAGGTTAAAAATCTCTGTATTGCCCGCGGAACGCTGAGTGATGAGGAACGCCAGATCATCAATAACCACGTCGTCGTAACGATTAAAATGTTGGAAAAACTGCCCTATCCCAAAAAACTGCGCCGGGTGCCGGAATTCGCTGGCGGACACCATGAAAAATTGGATGGCACCGGTTATCCCAACGGCCTGAATGAAGAGCAGCTTTCGGTGCAGGCGCGGATTTTGGCTTTGGCGGATATTTTCGAGGCGCTGACGGCCAGGGATCGCCCTTACAAAAAAGCCAAATCGCTGGCGGAATCCATGAAAATCATGGGCTTTATGGCGAAGGACAAACACATTGATCCGGAAATCTTCAAGGTGTTTGTGCAGGAAAAAATCTACCTTGAATATGCCCGGAAATACATGGATCCCGCCCAGATAGACGAAGTCAATCTGCCAGTCTGAAAACTCCCATTTTGCAGGAAAACCTTCTCTCATGCCTCCTGTGAAAAGAAATGCCGTAGTCGAGCTGACCATCACCGATCTGGCTTACGGGGGCAAGGGACTCGCCCGTCTGGGTGATTATTTGTTATTTGCCCCTGATTGCCCGGTGCCGGGACGCCGGATTTTGGCGCAGGTGACCAAAGCCCGCACTGCCTGGGCTGAGGTGAAAACGAGAAGTATCCTGGAGCGCAGTCCGCAGGAAATCCCCGCTCCCTGCCCGTATTTTGCGCATTGCGGCGGCTGTCGTCATCAGAATTTGCCCTACACTCTCCAACTGGAATATTTTCAGCGGCAGGTGCGCGATCTGTATCATCATTTGGGCGGCTTTGCTAAGGTAGTAATCGAACCGATTATCCCCGCAGTGCAGCTCTGGCACTATCGCAACAAAATGGAATTTGCGTTTTCCAATAGGTGCTGGCGCACTCCCGCTGATCCTGCCGACCAGCGCCCCGATTTCGCGTTGGGGTTACGGGTGCCCGGTAATTTTTACAAAGCCCTCGACCTCGCCGATTGCCTGATCGCCCCGCCGGCCACCCGATCAATCCTCGATACGGTGCGCAATTTTGCCACGGCCCAGGCGCTCGCCCCCTACGACGCTAAAAAACACACCGGCTTCCTGAGGCATTTGGTGATTCGGCACAGCATTCGTTCGGATCAGTACCTGATCAATATCGTGACCAATGCAGATGAGCCGGAAATGCTGCGGGATTTAATGGAGCCGTTGCTCGCCGTGGTTCCGCATATCGTCGCGGTGGTCAATGCCGTAACCGATAACGTTTCGGGATTGGCCAGCGGGCGAAAAATAAATGCGCTTTATGGCGAAACCCACATCTACGAGCGACTCGGTGAGTTAACCTTCAAAATTTCTCCAGCTTCCTTTTTCCAGACCAATACCCTGATGGCGGAACGGCTGTACCAGATTGTGGAGGAGTACGTCGCTGAAGGTTCCCGCCGGGTGATCTGGGATCTGTACTGCGGAACCGGCAGTATCGCGCTTTACCTGGCACGCCAGGCCGAGGAGGTAATTGGTTTCGAAATCTCGCCCGCCGCTGTGGCCGATGCCCGGGAAAACGTGGACCTGAACAAAATAAACAACGTACGTTTCATTGAGGGCGACCTGAATACGCTGTTTACTGATGATCCCCAATTACTGGCTCAACTGCCGGCGCCTGACCTGGTAATCCTCGATCCGCCCCGCGATGGTCTGCATCCGCAACTCCTGCCAGTTCTGGCGAAGGTAGCCGCCGAGCGTCTGATTTACGTTTCCTGCAATCCGGCGACCCAGGTGCGCGATCTGAAAACCTTGATCGCATCCGGTTATATTATCCGACGCGTACAACCCGTAGACCTTTTTCCGCAGACACCGCATATTGAAGTGATCACCCTGCTGACCCGCTAAAGAAATCGGATTTGATTCCCTGATCGTAAAAAAAAGTAAGTCATAACCTGCTCTAAATGCCTGTTCGCATAACGCCCCGATTGCTTTAAATTACCAGTCCAATTATGAACGGCACGTGGAGGCAAACCTATGCTTCGTCTCGGTGAATGGATCTTAAAATGGCGTTTCTGGCTCAGTCTCCTGATCGGGCTGGTGACGCTGTTGGCGCTTACCCAGTTACCCAAACTGCGCACCGAAGACGACGAGAATACCTGGTTTACACAACAGGATCCCGTGCTGGCGACCTTCAAACGCTTTCGGGAAAATTTTCCCCATACCGGTAATGTGATCGTCGCCTATCGTTGCTCCACGCCGCTGGATTCTGCGGAGCTGATTTACCTGAACCAGTTAGGGGGAAAACTGCAGGCCGCGCCTTTTGTAACGCAGGTGCTCAGTCTGTTGACGGTCGAGGATATTGTCGGTTCACCGGAAGGCCTGTCTGTCGAACCGCTCATCGGCCAGACCAATTTGACGGAAAGTGACCGGCTGATGATTCAACAACGCATCACCCGCAATCCTTTCATCAGCGGCAACCTGCTTGCGCACCACGGTGAGGTGTTGGCGCTGTTGCTGGAAATTGATTTGCCCGAAGATTCGACCCAAACCAACGTTGCGCGCTACATTGAGCTCAGCCGCACCCTAAAAACGCTCTTGGATACGGAAACCCGGCGTACCGGACGGCAATTTCATTTCAGCGGGGAACAGATTTTGGATGGTGAGCTGAATGCCATCATCGAACATGATATTGCCGTGTTTTTTCCGCTATCACTGTTAATTTCGGGCGCGGTTGTTTTTCTGCTGTTTCGCAACTGGCGGGTCGTCGTGACGGCGCTGGCAACAGTAGTGGTGGCGCTCCTCTGGACTTTGGGACTGAAAGGCTTTGCCGATATCCCCATTTCGCCGGTGTCCTCGACCCTGTTTGCCCTGATCAATATTATCGGTCTGGCAAACTCGATCCATCTCATCAGCCAGTTCCGGATAGAAATGACGCGGCATACCGAGAGACGCGGGGCAATTCTGCAAGCCTTGGTCAAAGCCGGTCGCCCCTGCTTTTTTACTTCCTTCACGACGGCGGTGGGATTTGGGTCGCTGGCGATCAGTCGCATCCCGGCGATTAAAAATCTTGGTCTGTTTGCCGGTTTTGGCATCATGGTCGCCTATCTGTTGGCCTTAATATTGGTTCCGACGCTTCTAATGAGCACGCACTTAAATCTGACCGGTAAAAAGCAGAGCAACATGACATCCATGCAAAAAGTGCTTGACCGAATTGCCAACTGGAATCTACGTTTTCCACGGCTGATCCTGTTGAGTGCGACTGTTTTGACGGTGCTGATGGCGATGGGCCTGCCGCGTATTCAGACCGAGGCCTCAATGCTGGAATACCTGAAAAAATCCAACCGACTGTATCAGGATACACGCTTTTTGGATCAATGGCTGACCGGCGCTTCCAGCCTCGAAATCGTCTTGTCCGGCGCTGAAGACACTTTCAAGGAACCGGCAGTTCTCCGACAAATCGATTCCATTCAACAGGCACTGGCTCCTGATCCGGCGGTTGCCGCCACTTACTCCGTTGTGGATTATCTGAAACTGATCAACCGGGCGCTGAACGCCGATCACCCGGAAGCATATCGCATCCCTGATTCACGCTCAGCGGTGGCGCAGGCGTTCCTGCTCTATGAAATTTCCGGCGGCGAAGAAACCGCCGACTTCGTGACGGCCGACTATGCCACGGCACGCCTTTCGATTCGCACCCGCCAGATGAACGCCAACCTGCGCCAGGGTTTGCTGAACCGCATTGAGCATTTGATGCGAAAATACGCGCCAGACATCAAATATGAAGTGACGGGCGTGGATTTTTTAGTCAACGCTGTCACCCACCAGATTATCCGTACGCAGATCGAGAGTTTAGGAATGGCCTTGATTGTCATCCTGGCACTGATGATAGCGCAATTCGGCTGGCGGGGTGGACTTATCAGTGTTCTGCCCAATATCTTTCCGATCGTCATGACTTTGGGTTTAATGGGTTATGGCAACTTTCATCTGAACATGGCAACGGCGATCATTGCCTCCATTGCAATCGGCATGGTCGTCGATGATACGATCCACTACTTTTCGCACTTCAAAACCGACTTTGTGGTGAGCGGCGCACGTCAGGTCGCGATGCGTAGTGCGCTCCTGGAAGTCGGCCCCGCCCTGATTTTCACGTCCGGGGTGCTTGTGCTCGGATTTGCGGTCAACCTGCTGTCGCAAACACGCATTCTGCGCGATTTCGGGATCCTGTCCGGGGTAGCGATTGTAACGGCTTTGCTGGGAGACCTGTTTATCGGACCAGTCCTGCTCAGCCGGTGGGAAGTGTTCCGCAGAAGAAAGTAATTGCTACACCTTAAAAGGGTTAGAATAATTCTGTCACCATTTCCGCGATTGCCGGCGCGGAGGTCAGTCCCGGGGAATCGATGCCAATGAGATTGATGAATCCCGGCAAGCCCCTGTCGCTTTCCTCGCGGATGACGAAGTCGCGGAACTTGTCACCCGGACCTTGCAATTTGGCGCGGATGCCCGCCATTTCCGGTGACAAATCACCGGGTTCGATGAATGGCAGGAAAGGATGCACGCTTTCCCAGAAAGCCGGCGCGTGGGCGGGATTGACATCGTAGGTCAGCTCGGTGACGTAAAATGCGTTCGGTCCCAAAGCCAGCGTGCCGTCCAGGCGCAGACGGGTATGGATGCCCAGGCTGATGGCGGTCGGCGTCGGATAGATCAGGTGACTCAGGCGTCCGGCGTGACGATTGGCGACGTTGAAATATTCGCCTTTGCAGGGATGCAGGCGGTAGTTATGATGGTCAGGGTCGATGCCTGCCAGGGTGGCAATTTTGTCGGCGTGTAATCCGGCGGCATTGATAACAACCTTGGTGCCGATGTCGAATTCCTCGTCATACGGAGTGGCAATGGTCAGTTTATAACCGGCGGACTCGCGGGCGATCGCTACGACCCGGCTGTTGTAGGCGATGGTCACGCCGTGCGCCTCGGCCTGCATTTCATAAAAACGCATTAGCTGATGGGCGTCAAGCAGGCCGGTTGCGGGGCTGTAGAGAGCCACCTGGGCTGTGACTTCCGGTTCCAATTGGTGGATGCGGGACTGATCGATGAGTTCCAGACCGGGGACGCCATTGGCCAGCCCCTGGCGGTAAAGTTCCTCGATGTGCTGGATTTCTTCGGGATGCGTGCCGACGATCAGTTTGCCGCATTTGCGATGGGGAATTTGATATTGTTCGCACAATTGATAGAGCAGGTGATTGCCGCGCACGCACAACCGCGCCTTAAGCGAATCGGTCGGGTAGTACATGCCGGCATGAATGACTTCGCTGTTGCGCGAGGAGGTCTCTTCGCCGAAGTGGGGATGCTGTTCCGCAAGCACGATTTCGCCCCGCCGGGCGGCAGACAGGCGTTCGGCAATTGCCAGCCCGACTACACCCGCGCCGATTACCACAATATCAACCTGTTCCAAAATCTCACCTCATACTTTATTGGAAAATTAATTAAATGATGCCTTAATCCCAACACCGGGAATTATGTTAATGCAATATTTGAGTAATAGATCTCGATCCATTATAGTTCTTGGACAAGGAGTTGGCAGGTATTATATTCATGCGCAATGTTACGGTAACCATTCCATTGATGGAAAGGGTTTTTTCTTATTTAAAGTTTTAAAGTCAAGTCAGTAATCGAAAAAAAGTTACCGGATGGAGAGATCGGGAAGTCACAATACAACAGCGGAGGATGTATGAAACCATTGGCGTTTTTTTTAATGTTGCTTGGATGTCTGGTATTGATGGGTTGCGCGACTCTGCCAACCGTAACCAACGTGGTTACGGCGCCGGATGCGGAGAAAATCGCCTATGCCCGGCAGAATTTCACTTACAGTCTGGCGCATAAACAGTGGGCGATGATTGAGGAGGGCGGCGGGAAGACGGTCAAATCCCTGGCCAAGCCCAAGAATGCTCCTGAAGCCCTGAAGAAAGTGAAAAAGGTGGCGATCGTAGCGTTTGACGTGACCGTCTATCGCAAGGGCGAAAAGCGCCAGGTCCAAGGGGGATTAGTTGGCGGTGTAGTGGCTTTGGCGGAAACCTTTGACGAGTTGGCCCGGGTCAAGAAGGAGATGGCGCCGCTCTAGGAGTTCGTGGATCAGATGTACGGCGAGCTCGGGAAAAGTTTTGAGAAGTACGGTTATACCGTCATGCCGGTCAATAAAATTTTAGCCAGTGAGGCTTATAAAAAGCTGGCGTTTGAAGAGGAAGAGAAAAAGGTCAAAGGCGCCGCCGCCGGTTGGTGGAAGGGCATGATCGAGGCGCACGGCCTGAAGAACATCGAAGCCGTCAAAGTCACCCGTCTGCCGATCGGCTTTGGTAAGGCGAATACGGTGGACAAGGTCATCGAGAAAGTGACCGTGATGCAGAATTTGGCCAAAGGTCTGGGCGTGGATGCCGTCGTTTTGGTCGACAATACCGCGGCGCTTCAGTGGAATTTCACTGGTCAGGCGAAATTGGGCTATGGCCTCAAAGCCAAAACCGCTTCCGGGATTACCATTGACGTCTTCAGCGCGGCTGAGCCCCGGCTGATCTGGAGCGCTTCCCTCAAACCGGAAATCGGTTGTCCGACGGAGATCAAAGCCAGTCCGATTGATGCGATTATGAAATGGATCAGCCTCAGCTTGGACAAATTCGGACCGGATCTGGTCAAAACCTACAAGGATCTGGCTGACCTTGCCGTACTCAAACTGCAGGACGACACCAAGTAATCGTCGGCGTCACCACTGTTCGTGGTGCACCGCCCGCGCGTCGTACTGCGTGCGCGGCTCCTTGCTTTCGGCAGGGTAACCGACGGCGACTAAGCTGAAAACCGCGATATTTTCGGGGAGGTGGAGCATTGCGCGCAGGAAATCGCTCGACGGTTCGACGGGATGATAACCGATCCAGACGCCGCCCAGTCCCAGCGCCGGCAGGGACAGCAGGATATTTTCCGTCGCCGCGGCGCAGTCCTGATCCCAGCGTTGGATCGCTACCTGACGGTCGCCACAGACAGCCACTGCCAGCGGAGCCGTAAAGAGCATCTTGGCATAGGGATGCCGCTCGGCAATGGCGTTCAGACTCGGTCGGTTGCGGATGACGATAAAATGCCACGGCCTGCGATTGTGGGCGGAAGGCGCCGCCATGGCGGCTTTTAAAATGGCGTCAATTTTCTCCGGTTCCACCGGCTGATCGGTGAACTGACGGATACTGCGGCGTCGGAATATGAAATCGAGATTCATTTAATGTCCCTGTCGTTTAAAATACCAGTGATTCCAGATGAAATAGATGGCAACGGCAATCGCCACAGTCGAGACGATGAAAACCGTCACGGTGACATTGGAAGTTACCCCAAAGAGTAAAAAGGAGCCGATCATCAGAAGCGGGTGCAGAAAAAGCCAGGCAAACTGCATTTCCAGCAGAATGATCACGAAAAACAACGATAGCAGGGAAAACAATCCGGTGATCAGTACAATGCGGTAGCGCTGTGCTACGGTATCCTTGCTGGCGGGCAGTTTAGTCACCAGCTCCGGCGCTGTTTTGATATGCCGGCGACAGTACCAGAGATCTTTATCTATCACATAGGGCACCACCTGGAACTTGTACTGCCAGAGGGTTTTGACCGGCTGGGTGTCGAAGCGCCCGCACACCGCACACGGCGGACGGTTGGCGTAGGGCTTGATTAACAGCCAGGTGACCGTGCCGATGAGTATGAACAGCAGAAAGATGATCATGGTTACCTGCTGATTATTTTTCTGGCGAAAAGCCTGTACGAATTTTGTTAACATGGACGAATATTTTTCCGGTTTGATAGTTAAAAAGCACCTGAAATTTAGACAATAACAAAGCATGCGCCGCAATAAAATATCTCGCGGACGCGATCAGCCCGCGAGCCACCGAACAAACGCTGTGGTGCTTATGCCCTCAGGCGATTTGCCGCAGGGTCTCGGTCAGGAGGCGCCAGAATTTGGCCACCGACTGGATATGGACGCGCTCATCCGGGGAATGCGCGCCGTGAATGGTCGGGCCGATGGAAATCATGTCCATGCCGGCGTATTTTTCACCGATGATGCCACACTCCAATCCGGCATGCACGGCTTTGACCTGGGGTTCGGAGCCGAACAGTGTTTGGTAGATTGACTTCATCTGCTTAAGGATGGCGGAGTCGAGGTTGGGAGTCCAGGCGGGATAGCCCGTGCCCTGATTGACCTTGCCGCCGGCTAAAAGCCCGATGGCCTTGACCTTGTCCGCAATGCCGATGATTTCCGTGGCGACCGAACTGCGCTGGCTGGTCAGAAAGCTGATTTGCTTCTCGCTGGTTTGAACGATGGCCGCGTTGGTGGAGGTTTCGACCAGGCCGGGCACTGCCTGACTCATCTTCTTGACGCCATGCGGCAGGGCATAGATAAAATTCAGCAGACGGTCCTGAAACTCAGGGCTGAAGACCTTGGACGGATAAGTATCGAGCTCGCTTACCGTCAAACGGACATCGCGTTCGATGCCTTTGTATTCATTTTTGAGCATAGTTTCGGCTGCAGCGATAACGCCACGCAAGGTCTTCAACTGCTCAGCACCGATCAGCAGGCGGTATTCGGTTTCCCGCGGGATGGCATTGTGCTTACTGCCGCCTTCGAGGTGGAAAAGCCGGAAGTTAATTTTTTCTGCGGCTTTCCAAAGAATACGGTTGAGCTGCTTGATGGCATTGGCGCGATTCTTGTCGATGTCGAGACCCGAATGTCCTCCGAGCAGGCCGCTGAGCTTGACTGAGACGGCCTTGAGGTTGGCAGGGGCTTTTTCCCAATCAATATCGAGCAGGATTTCGGTGTTCTTGCCGCCGGCGCAACCGACAAAGAAAGTGTCATCCTCTTCGGTGTCGCAATTCAGCAGGATTTTGCCTTTGATGAAACCTGGTTCAAGGGCGTTGGCGCCCGTCAGGCCGGTTTCTTCGTCAATTGTAAACAAAGCTTCCAGCGGAGGATGCGCTAAGGATTTATCTTCCAGTACCGCTAAGGCCGCCGCCACTCCGATGCCGTTGTCCGAGCCGAGCGTGGTACCCTCGGCGCGTACCCATTCGCCGTCGCGGACGAGCCGGATGGGATCCTGGCGAAAGTCATGTACGGTGCCGCTGTTCTTTTCACAAACCATGTCAATGTGGCCCTGCAGAACTACCGGCGTATGGTTTTCATAACCGGGTGTGGCAGGTTTGGAAATGCAGAGATTGCCGACCTTGTCTTTCTTAAAATGTAAATTTAATTGTTTGGCGACCCCGATGGCCCAATCGATGGCGCCGGCTTCGTGCCTGGATTCGCGCGGCACCTGGCTCAGTTCATAAAAATAGTGCCAGAGCCGTTCCGGTTGCAAGCCTTTGATTTGATCTTTCATGCATGACCTCCTTTGGTATTTTTACACTTCCCAGTTACAAAATAAACAAAGCCCCCAAATTTCACAAGGGCTATTTGGTCAGCACTGCGGCGATGTGGTCTAACGCCCAATCGATTTCCTCTTTGGTAATGATTAACGGGGGCGCCAGGCGAATGACATTTTCGTGAGTTTCCTTGGCGAGGATGCCCCGCGCCATCAGCGCTTCGCAGAAACGCCGCGCCCCGCCGGCGGTTTTTTTCAGCACAATGCCGACCCATAATCCCTTGCCGCGATAGGATTCGACGTAGGGACTCTTGATCTGCTGCAATTTGGCGATTAAGTATGTGCCCAGTTCGGCGGAGCGCTGAGGTAATTTTTCCTCGACGATGATGCGGAGTGCTTCGCGGGCAATGGCGCAGGCGAGGGGATTGCCGCCGTAGGTTGAGCCATGGTCACCGGGCTTGAACACACCCAGGATTTCCTGCGAAGCAACGACCGCCGACACCGGATACATGCCGCCCGAAAGCGCCTTGCCAATGATGACCATATCCGGTTTGACCTGCTCATGCTCATAGGCGAAAAGTTTTCCGGTCCGGCCGAGTCCGCTCTGGATTTCGTCGGCGATTAACAATACCTGTTGCGCTTTGCAGAGTCGCGCGGCTTCTCGCAGAAAGCCCTCCGGCGGGACGATAATGCCGCTTTCACCCTGAATCGGTTCGACGAGAAAAGCCACTGTGTTAGCGTTGATTGCCCGCCGCAGTTGTTCAAGATTGCCGTACTCGATGACGACGAAGCCCGGAGTCAGCGGCCCGAATCCGTCCTTATATTGTTCATCGGTACTAAAGGAAACAATCGTCGTGGTGCGACCATGGAAGTTGCCACTGCAGACGATGATCTCGGCTTTGTCTTTGGGGACACCTTTGACCTTGTAGCCCCATTTACGGGCGGCTTTGATGGCCGTTTCCACGGCTTCGGCACCGCTGTTCATGGGCAACATCATCTCATAGCCGGTGAGTTCGCAGAGCTCTTGCGCCAGGAGCGGCAGTTGGTCATTGCGGAAAGCGCGGGAAGTCAGTGCCAGACGGGCACCCTGCTCCTGCAGGGCTTTGACAACGCGCGGGTGGCAATGTCCCTGATTAACCGCCGAGTAAGCCGCTAAAAAATCCATGTAGCGCTTGCCCTCAACATCCTCGACCCACACTCCGGAGCCCCTGGTCAAAACCACATCGAGCGGTTTATAATTATGGGCGCCGTACTGGTCTTCGATCTTAATATAGTCTTTGGTGGCTAACATCTGTTTGCTCCTGAATTCGTCCGATTGTAGTTGTAAAAATCGGCGGGAATTTAGCAATTTTAAGCACTACAGGCATGAAGTTTTTTACTGAACGGCTGATAAACAAGGCGGGAGGTTAAGGCGTCTCCGGTCACTCCTTGGCCTGTTCCGCAGTCGGGTACAGCACACATCAACGCGCCCAACCGACCGGAATCAGGTACAGGATTTTTTCCGCAGCCGGCAGACCGATGATTTGCGCTATAGCGGTATCCTCAAACGCACCGACCGGCACACTGCTTAATCCCAGTGCCACTGCCTGCAGGTGCACGTTTTGGGCGGCGTGACCGACCTCTATCCAGACGTAACGTTCTCCCCGGGAACGATAGCGGGCAGTCGTGCGCTCGAAGCAGGCGGCGAATACGATTACAGCAGGTGCGGAACGAACCGCTTCCTGGCCGAGGGCGGCATCAGCCAACTTATCGCGCAGGTCGCCGGTCGCGATCTGGCGCAGTGCGTGATTTTGCGGCAGGTAATGAAAGATGCCGGTGCGCGTAACCAAATAGGTTTCTAACGGGAAGGTTGCCCCGGCAGAAGGAGCGGTGCGCAAACCACGCCGGGGGTCCGAAATGCCCTGCGCCGCGAAAAGCAACTGTGAAATCTGCGCTTCGGTGAGCGCTTTATCGGCAAAACTGCGCACCGAGCGCCTGCGCCAGAGAGTTTCGGTCAAACTCAGGCCGCCTTCCCGCGCTGGTGGCGGGAGTACTACTAATTCTGGCCCTGATTTTAATTGTGCTTCGGAATTCTTTGTCGACATCAACAGCCCTCCTAAAATGCTCAGATAAAGACTCCATTTAATTTTTTGCCTCAACGCCGCACCTCGTAATTACCTGTCCGAAAATAAGTGCAAAACTCGCAATTGTCAATAGCCATTCCGGGACAAGGACAAAGACGGAACCGGAAGCGGGCGCGGAAAAGTTACTTTATGAATTGGTACTGCACACCCTCAGATTTTACCGCTCTGCACCAGCTGACTGAATTTCTCGAAGGAGCGGTCGTAAGTGCGTTCGACGTCGTTCGGGAAAAAACAGGCCGGGAGTTCGCGCGCCCGCAGATGATAACGCACGCAGTCACAGCATACGCCTTTCCGGGCGCAGGGTTCATACGAGCAATTGCAATTTTTCCGGTTCTGAGTCTGCTTACACTCCATTCTTATCTCCATTAACCGAAGCGATAGTGTTTTTTGACGGGCTGAATAACTTTCCAGATACAGTTCAGTCCGAGCGGAAACGTAACCAGATCGCCTTTGTGGATTTTAACCGGAGAAGAACCATCGGGAATGACCTCCACTTCGCCTTCCAGAAAGTAACAGACTTCCGGGTCATCGTAGAACCACGGAAAAACGGAAACTTCTTTCGTCCAGATCGGCCATTGCCGGACGCCGAGTTCGGCCAGGCGGCTTTCGGAGGGGTTGGATTCGACTTTTATCTGCATAAGATGACTCCTTTTGTATCATCAACGCCGTTAATTTGTTAAAATCGTTCAAGGAATGCCAGAAAAACCTGCTGGCAAATCTCGATTTCGCCCAAAGTCCGGAGTCTTTTAAGGTTACCTTGGTTCAACCGGAATTTTAAAGACTCTGAAAATTTATCTTGACTTTACCCCCCCCCCTTCGTATATATTACAGCAGAAACTGACGGTGTACTCGATGAAGAAAATGCTAAAAGGCAACCGACTCTGTTTTCCGGTACAAACCGGATGGGGAGTGGATCATGCAAAGATTGGGATATCTTCATCGACGAGAAGTAAAATACAGAACAGTTTATATTTAAGTATGGCGTAGACATGATGAAGAATTTTAAACATAGTCTGGTACAGAATAATTTCCTGCGATGCTTCTTTTGTCTTCTTCTATTTGTAATGGGCTTTTTACTGGCCTGCGATACGAACGAGAAAGAAGAAGATAATGATGGTGGGCCGGGTATTATTGTCCCCGGGAAAAGTATCGAGGGCATTAAACTGGGCGATATCCGTGACACCGTCCTTGCAAAGTTAGGTAACCCAGATGGTGGTATGTATGTGGATGGTCGGTTCAGATGTTGGAAGGGTTATGTGTATAGTAACTATTCATTATCCGGATTATATATATGTTTTGTTGACTACCCGACTGAATATAATCCGGATCTTGTCGATGTGATTTGGGCTGATAAAGAATATAAAGGTAAAACTCGGGATGGTATCGGCATTGGAGATACTCTACCTAATGTCCTAAGCATTTTGGGTGAACCAAATAAAATACTTCCCCTACAATCGAATCCGAAACATTTTCACGCAATTTATTGTTTTGGGAAACACTTTTTAAACGTTATTTATGATGATAATAAAGTATATGGTTTTTATTTCGGGTACTATTTCCCGATGCCCGAAGATACTATCTATTCCTGTAAATGATACTTTTATGCAAATTATCATTTAATCTTTAAAAAGGATATCCTAATAGAAATAACTTACAACAATATTAACAGGAGGGAAAAATGAAAAGAGCTCTGGTTATCTGTATATTTTTATTCTTGAATGTATTTACTCAGTTGAGAGGAACGACTTACTTAATCCAGAAGCCTGAAGAAGTAATCAGAAATGCCGAACTGATTATAGAAGCAGAGGTAAAGGATATCAGTTTTTTACCATGCTCCAATCACAATATTGACATGGCTAGTATTACACTTTCTGTTTTGCAAAAGATTATCGGGGATTGCCCCTCCAGTATCATTATACGCCGAGCCTTTGTTACACCGGATCTTAAGTTTTTAGATACAGAATGGTTACCATCCTATCAAATCGGCGAACGGTTTATAATCTGTTTATCACCGACTAAGGACGGATACAGTACAATAGGACTTTACAATGGCCAATTTGTCATCGAGGCTGGAAATATTAAGGATACCCGTATCCGTGTTGCCGATTTTATAAAACAAATAATAGATTTACGGCAAGATAAAATATCTTTGTTATCAGCCGAATTACTGCGTCAAACAGCTGATAAGGGTAAAAAGATAATATTAAAAAAAGGTCAATCCGTCGTTATAACAAATGGTACTCCACATCTTGACAATAAATTCAACATTCAAAATTTTACATGGGATCCGTCACATTTACCTATTACGCTACATTATAATCCAAATTCGGCACCCGCAGGTGCGCCAAATGCAAGTACGATAGCCACACGTGCATTTCAATCTTATAGTATCTGGAATGATATGTACTCATTTATGTCTTTTCAAAATGCCTCTCCTTTTCAAACGACTGAAGGTTATGCAAAAGATAATTTTTGCAACATATTATGGGCAGATTTAGGTAGCCAAAATATTTATGCTGCTACATTTACATATCCGAATGATCTTGAATTATTGATATTTTATGGTCCCAACAGCAATACCGGCGTTGACATTATTTTTAACAACAGTATTTATGGTTCATGGTATTTTAACTATACGCCACCACAATCACGTAGTTCCACTCAGGTTGACTTCATAGAGACACTGGCCCATGAATTGGGGCACGCAGTAGGTTTTGATCATAATTATTGGGACACATATTCTATTATGTTTCCGGTTTATGAAAGTAGATCGGGAGTTGTGAGATCAACGACTGACGGTGACCGGGCAGGATTTATTTATCAGCATACATTATCTCCTTTAAATTTATCCGGCAATATTTCACAAAGCCTGGATTTTGCCGCCGTTCCCAACCGGATTATTAATCTTACAAGTAATGTTAATATAACTTCCGGGGTACAATTTAAAATAGAATATAATGTTAGTGAATTGAATCTGGGACAATATTATTTAAAAGTACTAAACACGGGTATCATTAGTATTACAGAAGGCTTTGTGGCGACACCTGACATTAGAATTTATCAGAACGGACTTATTAAAGGTTTATACCCGACAATTCAAATGGCTTTATCTGCAGCCAGTAGTGGTCAACTTGTAAATTTGCAAGGCAATTATTCTCTTATTGAGAATTGTACGGTACCTGATGGAGTTACATTTATAGTAAAATCCAATGTCAACCTGGCCCTGAATGATTATTCGATTTCCACTTCAGGGGGTACAATCACCGTCGAATCCGGTGCAA
>CAZPQN010000011.1:0-2475 GCA_964588795.1 uncultured bacterium
CCGGATTGGCGCAACCCGGCCTGTTATTCCCGGCGCAGAATCCCGCTGCGCGTCCGGTCATCGGTCCCATCCCGGCGGGACCAGTACCATCACCTCTTGGCATACTCTTTTCTCCTTATTTTTATTGTTGTCTTTCATTCTCTTACCATAGCCGCACCGCACTGCGGACATTTTTGTTCAAAGCAAGGCAATCCACGTTGATGCGGTTCTTTATGACCACATTGCGGACAAACACAATTCCCGCATGGACCGGCGGCCGAACTCCCGCCCATCCGGCCAATGCGCTGGCCCCGGCGGCCCTGACCCGCCCCGCGGCCCATTCCGCGTCCACTTCCATTCATACAACTCACCTCCTGATAATCAGTATTTAAACCACCCTGCCACCGGGCTCTTCGGCCACAACAACCCGGCATGGCAAAAAGATTCCAATCGGAACGTCCGTTTAACCAGGCCTGAACAACTTCATCAAGATTGCCGGCAATGAATGGTATTACCTTGACGCCGTTTGCTACGATCGTATCGTATAACGGCCGGGAAATGGCTCCGCAAATCAAGGTTGAAATTCCCAAATCCGTCAAACGCACGGCCTTTTGAACGGGTAAAAGATCAATCGTTAAAAATTCCTTAGCGGATGTGATTATCTCACTACCTTCGGCTTCCACGATGTGCAGTAATCCCGCGACGTCGAAAACCGGTGCGATCCGGTTGTTCCAGATGGCAAAGGCGACTTTCATTATTTTCTATTCCATTTCAGCATGTCGTTTTTCTCAATACAATTATCATGCCACGATCAAATCATTCTGATTGTCGTCTTGTAAGACTATAGATTATAACAGGTTGAAAATTTCTTGCGCTTAATTAATTGCGGCGATATAGTAGCCGCAACGCAACCCCGTCACCCGGCCAGAGTTGCAATATCGCTACTCTATGCGGCGCGAGCGGCCATCTTTCACGGGAAAGGAAAGGCCGAGTTTTTTTATGCGACGAAACAGAGTCGTCTTATGAATCCCCAGTTCGCGGGCGGCAGCGATTCGGTTAAAATTATTGCGCTCGAGGGCCGATTGAATGGATTGGGCTTCCATAGTATGATAAACCGATCGTCTATCGCCGGGCAATGAGTTGTCCGGGTGATACGCATTCAATTCTTCGGGCAGATGTTTCCTGGCGATTTCGCCCTCACTGCAAAGTACAAAGGCGCGTTCGATAACATTTTCCAGTTCCCGAACGTTACCCGGCCAGTCATGCGCCATCAACAGCGACAGCGCCTCGAGGCTGATTCCACTGACGGATTTACGCCAGAGGCGGTTAAAATGTTCAATCAGCTGATCGACAATCACGGGAATATCCTCTTTCCGGCGGCGCAGGGGCGGCAGGGCAATCCGCACGACATTCACGCGATAGTAAAGGTCTTCGCGGAAGGCGCCCGTCTTGACCATTTCAGTTAAATCCTGATTGGTGGCGACGATGATTCGGACATCCGCGGTTTCGGAACGGGTGGCGCCGAGCGGTTCGTAGATGCGATCCTGGAGGACGCGCAGCAGTTTGACCTGGAGCGCCGGACTGACTTCGCCGATTTCATCGAGGAGAAGCGTTCCGCCTTTGGCTAAGGCAAAGCGCCCGGGTTTATCCTGATTGGCGCCGGTGAAAGCGCCTTTTTTATATCCGAATAATTCCGACTCAAGCAATTCATCCGGCAGAGCGGCGCAATTGACCGCCACGAAGGGTCCTTTGGAACGCGGACTCAGCTGGTGAATCGTGCGGGAAACCAATTCCTTGCCAGTGCCGGTTTCGCCGGTGATCAACACGGTGCTGGGACTGGCGGCGATGGCAGGCAACACCTCAAATATTTTTTGCATTAGCGGACTGCGGCTGATCAGGTCGCCGAAACCCATTTTACCGCGCAGTTCCTGACGCAGGGTTTCAATCTCGCTCAAATCCCGGAAGGTCTCGGCGCCACCAATGATTTGGCCGGTTTCATCCTTCAGCACTGCGGTTGACACGCTGATCGGGATTCGGGTGCCGTTCGCCTTAATGATATAGGCGGATTTGCCGACGATTGGTTTACCGGATTTCAGGGTCTTTTGCAGAGCACACTCGGCGCCACACATATTCGAGCGAAAAACTTCCGAACAACGTTGGCCGATCGCCTCTTTTCGCTTCACACCCGTAATTTCTTCGGCCGCCCGGTTGAATGAAGTAATCCGCCAGTTCTCATCCACCGTAAAAACGCCGTCAGAGATGCTTTCCAGAATATTTTCGACACTGGCGGGTTTCAGAGTCATTTCATTTTAAAGTTAACATTTTAATTGATGAAATGGATGAAGATGTAACTAATATAAATATAACCTCGTATTTGATCTTTCATTACTCCGCGTTCTCAGCGACCTCAGCGGTTTTACGGTCTGCCACCCATGGTCAAGGCCATCACGGCTTTGGCGGTATGCAGGCGGTTTTCGGCCTCATCGTAAATAATCG
>CAZPQN010000011.1:2575-68001 GCA_964588795.1 uncultured bacterium
GCCATCACGGCTTTGGCGGTATGCAGGCGGTTTTCGGCCTCATCGTAAATAATCGCCGCCGGGCTGTCGATAACTTCGTCGGTAACTTCCTTGCCGCGGTCGGCTGGCAGGGCGTGCATATACTTGACTTCCGGCGCGGCCAATTGCATGCGGCGGGCGTCGCAAATCCAGTCTTTATGTTTTTCGAGATTGGCTTTCATTTCCTTACGGCAGGCGTCTTCATTGGCAAGGTATTCGTCGAATTCATAATTGCCGAAGCCGCCCCAATTTTTCGGAATGACAATCTGCGCATCGCGGAAACCCTCGTCCATATTATCGGTGAATGACAGTTTGCCGCCGTTCAGCCGGGCGTTTTCCCGGGCTTGTTCGACGTATTCTTTTTTCAATGGAAATTCCTTTGGCGCAGCGACGGTGACATCCATCCCGAAACGCGGAAACATCAATATCTGTGACAGCGGCACGGAAAGCGGTTTGGCGTGGCTGGTGGCATACGCCCACGAAATCGTGACCTTTAGTCCTTGCAGGTTTTGCCCGAAATATTCCTGAATCGTCATGAGGTCGGCAATGACCTGCATCGGGTGGTATATATCATCCTGCAGGGAAAGAATCGGCACTGACGAATATTGGGCTAGCTCGCGCAGATACTTGTTGCCGATGCCATAAAAGCAATTGCGGCAGGCGATGCCGTGTCCCATGCGCGAAAGCACCATGGCGGTATCTTTGGCCGATTCGCCGTGTGAAAGTTGCATTTTGTCGGGCGTCAGGTCATGCGCATGTCCGCCGAGCTGGGTCATGCCGGCTTCCATCGAATTGCGCGTGCGCGTCGATTGTTCGAAAAACATCATGAATAACGTCTTGTCCTGCAACAGCCGATGCGGCTCACCAAGCGCGAAGCGGCGTTTCAGGTCGGCGGCCACACCCAGCACCATATTGATTTCGTTCTTCGTCCATTCCTGGAAGGTGATGAGGTGTTTTCCTCGCAGTAAAGTTTCGTTCATATCCAGTCCTTTCATTGTAACCGCGGAGTATTTCCATTATAGTTATTCACAATTCTCTTAATTCCATTCTTCAAAATACTGGAGTTAAAATTAATCAATAATCCAACTTGGAGATGTGAGATTTTAAGATAATTCAACAGTTGCGCTTGTTCTATGCCTGTTAACTCATTGACGGCTTTACATTCGACGACTAATTGTTCATCGATTAAAAAATCGCACCGAAAACCTTTTTCAATTACTATATCGGTATATTTAACCGGTAAATATTTTTCTTTTTCGAAGTTAATTCCGGCTTGTTGCATTTCTTACGCCAGCGCCGCCTGATAAACCGATTCTAAAAATCCCGGACCAAGATGGCGATGAACCTTGATCGCCAAACCGATCACAGTTTCCGTCAGTTGGTTAATATCTTTAAACATAAAATTACTCCACGTTCTCTGCGCCCTCTGCGGTTTATTTCCCACGACTAAGATTTTCGACCAGTCCGGAGTAGAAAGCCGCGGCTTGCCAGAGATGTTCGGCGGGTGTCCATTCATTTGGGGCATGCGCCTGTTCCTCGAAACCAGGACCAAAGCCGATGCATGGAATGCCATGCACACCGCAAATCGTCACGCCATTGGTCGAGAACGTCCATTTGTCGATCACCGGCTCTTTTTCAAACAAGGCCCGATAACTCGCAACACCGGCCCGCACCAGCGGATGATTTTCTTCCAGCTTCCAGGTCGGATAATATTTCTCCATTGGATAGATCTTATCAGTGAAAGCTTTTTCACGATAAACCGGCAATTCAACTTTGGCCTCGATTTTCAGGCGTTGGATGATTTCCTGAATTTCCGCCAGGGCCGACTCTTTGGTTTCGCCCCAGGTCAGACGCCGATCCAGATAAATCGAACAGAAATCCGGTACGGCGCATAATGACGGGCTGACTGACCGGATCTGACTGAGAACGACGGTGCCTTTGCCTAAAAATTCGTCATTCGCCAGACGCTCGTTGAGCAATTCGATCTCCTTAATCAGCGGCGCGATTTTATAAACAGCGTTGTCGCCGCGTTCCGGTGCGGAACCATGGGCGGAAAGACCGGCCACGGAAATTTCAATTTCCATGCGCCCGCGGTGACCGCGATAAATACGACAGCCGGTCGGTTCGGTGAGCACAACGAAGTCCGGACGGATTTTTTCCTCATCGATGATATAATGCCAGCACAGACCGTCGCAATCTTCTTCCATGACTGTGCCGATCATGTAGATGGTGCAACCTCGCGCCAGATCGAGTTCTTTGATGATCCGCGCGGCGGCCAACATGGACGCCATGCCGCCTTTCTGGTCGGCCGCCCCACGTCCCCAAACCTTGCCGTCTTTAACATGACCAGCATATGGATCGAATTTCCATAAACTGCGATTGCCAATGTCCACCGTGTCAATGTGGGCGTCGAAGGCGATTTTCACCGGCCCCTTGCCGAGACGACCAATGACATTACCCAGGCCGTCGATAATCACGTCATCGAAGCCAATCGCCTCCATTTCTTTTTTCAGGCGCTTGATTATGTTTTCCTCTTTACTGCTTAGAGAGGCAATTGAAACGATTTCAGCCAGAAAATCAGCGGTCTTGGTATTTAAAGCCTGTGCTTTGGCAACAATATTTTTATTCATTTCATTCCCGTCTTGAAATTTTTACTGAAGAACAGCAGGTGATATTCGAGCGCATTTGTCCAATAGCCCCAACTATGCGCGCCGGGTCTTTCGAAATAGTCATGGGGTATCTTTAAGTCCAACAGTTTTTTATGTAATGCAACATTGGTCTGGTACAGGAAATCATCAACGCCGCAGTCGATTAAAATCGCTTTGCCGCGACCGGTCAACCGGTCGGCCAGAAACAAGGCGGAATTGCCTTCCCATAAGGGCCGGTTGGTTTCATAATCACCCAGAATATCGGCCAGCCCGGCGCGGCGGTCGCCGCTGGACATCGCCATGGCGCCGCTCATACTACCGGCTCCGGCATATTGCTGCGGATATTTGGCCAGTAGAGTGAAAGCGCCGTGCCCACCCATGCTCAATCCGCAGAGGAAGCGCCCGGTCGAATCAGCGACCGTCCGATAATTTTTATCGATAAATGCGACGACCTCCTGGGCGATGTAAGTCTCGTACTGAGAGTCCTTGCGGATTGGACTATTGACATACCAGCCGGCATAACCGCCATCCGGGCAGACGATGATAAAACCGTATTTATCGGCCAAGGGCTTTAAGTCAATTTTCGCCGGCCAGTCGCGATACGAACCGCTCCAGCCGTGCAGGAGGTAAACCACCGGATAACGGCTGGCGGTTTGCTGGTACTGATCGGGCAGGACGACCACGGCTTTTGGGTTCTTCTGCATGGCCGGGCTGGAGATGGCCAGTGTATCCAACTGCGCGGCCGCAAGCCAGTCGCTCAGTAAGTAAAGAACAATAATTGTTTTGGGGATCATCCGTGAAAACATCTGAGGGTCTTTCATGGTTTTGCGATTCAGCATTGACGGCTAAATATCTTCAACATTTGGCAAGTCTGCAAAGGTTTTGTCGCAGTGCAGAGCCTTTAACAAAGCACCCGTTGTCATCATCAGCAATTTTCTTTAAATTGTAGAAGATTCGCAATGTCCTTTGAAAACCTATAGTTGAGGATGCATAATACAGGGGGTTGGCAATGAGAAAGCGGCTTATTAATCTAATTGTTGGTCTGGTGCTGACCTCATTCACTTATGCGCAATCCTACCGGATAGTGGATTATATTCCGGACTCGTTGACTACCTGGCTCTTCCGGCCGAGTCTCGCCTTGAATAGCTCGGGCAGTACATCCGCTGGAGAAAATGATTTCCACTTCGACGACTCCGGTCTGACGGTTCCCCATGCAGGAAAAAACTTGAATTTTATTTTCCAGCCGACAGGAAACCTCCATTACAAAAAGATCACCAAAAGCCGGGAAATATCCTCTGCGACCAGTCTGACCTATCGGCGAGACCTCGTTTTGTATCTGCATGACTCCGAAAGGGACATGTTCTCTATCGACTGGAGTACTTACGAGAATAATCGGGATCGGAATATGATAGCCTCTTTCACAGGAAGTTTGAACTGGACCGAATATTTCAAATCGCGCTGGGGAATTGGCGCCGGCCTTTCAGTCAATGCTCAGAGTAGCATTCAGGAGGTGAGGGACAGGGAGAATACTTTTAATGAACCAATCTTCAAACTACTAAAAGACTACACCAAGTCTCACAAAGATAATCCTTCCTACGGCTTGTTATTTGGGCCGCGACTATCTTACGGTCGGGTATATGAAGGTCAATATGCCGCCAAAGCTGAGGAGTTGATGGCAGAACTCAGAAAACAGGGTCGACTGCAAAGAGACCTGAGCAGGGAGGAATTTGTTCAGCTTGCCCAGCTCATTCTTCGGCAGCGCGAACGCTACCACTACGACAGTCGGATAAAAAATCTCGAAGCAATGGGTACAATAATCGAGTATCTGAAAACAGTCGGAGCCATTTTACCCAATGATACAAAAGCCTACCTTGCCTTGCATGACATTTATCTGTTTGCGCCGATTCAGTCGCGCCCATTCGGGACGAAATATTCCATTTACGGGAGCATCGTTCAAAGCGATGATTACAACAAGCACGAATACGATTTTAGTCGCCAGGAATGCAGGGCGCATTTAGACAGCGAGGACGAGGTTGTCGAGGATAGCCTGCTAAGTTCTACCAAAACGCACAGGTTATTTTCATCAAAACGATTCTCTGAAAGCCGGGCAGTCGGGATCAACGCCAGCTACAATAAAATTTATAGCTGGCGGTTCTGGATGCAGCTTTCTTCCGATCTGAATTATGAGGAAAGAGAAAATCAATTCCAGCAAAAAGACAGACAGTATTCAGCAAACGACACCACGATAATTTCAGATAGAAACCGTGGCAAGCAATCCTTTTCCCGCCTGAGCGTTTCTTCGAGCTGGTACTATCAATGGGACAGCCGGTCGCTTGCGTCGGTAGGCGTGGGTGTGGAATGGTATTACATGAACGAAAGGCAGCACTCGCCACAAGACGTTCCAAATGATGATGGCAGGACAACGAGTTGCATACTGCACCTCATCCCCCAGGTGAAGTATTATCTAAACCCGCAGTGTGTACTAAATGTCAGCAGTACTAATCAGCTCACCCGTACCGGGTCACGCTCCCACTTACAAACCAGTTCTAATAATTATAAGACGACCTTGCGGGAATGGCGTTATTCCGGGAGCATCAACTTCAGCCTAATCTATTATATTTAAGTTAAGGCGGGGTAAATACCCAAGGCTTTGCGTAAAACGAAAAACCGCGGCTGTTACCCCGCGGTTTTTTCGGGAAGATTGCGTATTTGAATTATTTGGTTTTTTCCTCGGCAACCGCCTGCGCCGCCGCGAGGCGGGCGATCGGCACGCGGAAGGGTGAACAGGAAACGTAGTTCATTCCGACGCGGTGGCAGAACTTGACCGAATTCGGCTCGCCGCCGTGTTCGCCGCAGATACCGACTTCGAGTTCCGGACGGGTCTTGCGCCCGCGCTCGATGCCGACCCGGATCAATTCGCCCACGCCCAGTTGGTCAATGGACTGGAACGGATCCACCGGCAGGATTTTCTTTTCGAGATAGTCGGGCAGGAAGCCGCCGATGTCATCCCGCGAAAAGCCGAACGTCATCTGGGTCAGATCGTTGGTGCCATAGGAGAAGAACTCGGTGACGGATGCGATCTGGTCGGCGACCAGACAGGCGCGCGGAATTTCGATCATTGTTCCGTACAGGAATTTGATTTTCTTCAGGCCGAATTTCTTCAGGGTCTCGGCATAGACTTCGTCTACCAGACGTTTCTGGTCGGTGAGTTCCCGGACTTCACCGACGACGGGCACCATGATTTCCGGATAAGGTTTTTTGCCGGCCTTAAGCAGTTCCGCCGCGGCTTCCAAGATGGCCCGGATTTGCATGCGGGAAACTTCCGGGTAGGTGACGCCCAAGCGCACGCCGCGATGCCCCATCATGGGGTTGGATTCGTGCAGATCGGCGGCGCGTTTCTCGAGTTCCGCCAGGGTGATACCGAGGTCTTTGGCCAGAGCTTCCAGTTTTTCTTTTTTACGTGGCACAAATTCGTGCAGTGGTGGATCCAGCAGACGGATCACTACTGGCAGGCCGTCCATGGCTTCCAGTGTTGCCTTGATGTCTTTTTTAACATAAGGGAACAGTTCATCGAGCGCTTTCTGACGTTCCGTCTCGGTTTTGGAGACGATCATCTTGCGCAGGGCAAAAAGCGGAGCGTCACTGCCTTCACCGTAAAACATGTGCTCGGTGCGAAACAGACCGATGCCTTCGGCGCCAAACTGCCGGGCGCGTCTGGCGTCGGCGGGCGTATCGGCATTGGTACGCACACCCAGGCGCCGCACCGTGTCGCATATTTTCAGGAACTTGACCAGGTCGGGATTTTCGGTGGCGTCAATCATCGGCAGGGCGCCGGCATAGACGTAGCCCTTGGTGCCGTTCAGCGTGATGACGTCGCCTTCCTTTAAGGTTTTGCCGGCAACGGCAAGAATCTTTTTCTGATAGTCAATATGTAAGGCGCCGCAGCCGACGATACAGCACTTGCCCCAGCCGCGCGCAACGAGAGCGGCGTGACTGGTCATTCCGCCGCGGGCGGTCAGGACTGCCTGCGAGGCGCGCATGCCGTCTACGTCTTCAGGATTGGTTTCTTCGCGCACCAGGATCACCTTTTTGCCATTTTTAGCCCACTTAACGGCATCCGCCGAAGTAAATACGATCTGTCCGCTGCCCGCGCCCGGCCCGGCAGGCAGGCCCTTAGCCAGAGGTTCGTGTTTTTTCTCTTCGTGCGGGTCAATAATCGGGTGTAAAAGTTCATCGAGCTGTGCCGGCGAAACCCGCCGAACCGCCACTTCTTTGGTGATCAATCGTTCTTTCAGCATATCAATGGCCATGCGCACTGCCGCCGGCCCGTTGCGTTTGCCGATGCGGCACTGTAGCATGAACAGGCGTCCCTTTTCGATGGTGAACTCGATGTCCTGCATGTCGCGATAGTGTTTTTCGAGGCGCGTGCGGTAGTCATTCAGTTCCTGATAAAGCCGGGGCATGCCTTTTTCAAGAGTGACCAGGTTCTTGTTGTGTTCGGAGGTCGAGTATTTATTTAATGGAGCAGGGGTGCGAATGCCGGCTACGACGTCTTCGCCTTGGGCATTGATGAGATATTCGCCATAGAAGCCATTCTCGCCGCTGCCCGGGTTGCGGGTAAAAGCTACACCGGTTGCGCAATCCGCGCCCATATTGCCAAAAACCATGGCCTGGACGTTGACTGCCGTGCCCCATTCATCGGGTATGTTTTCGATGCGGCGGTAAGCGATGGCGCGCTTGCCGTTCCAGGAAGCGAACACGGCACCGATGCCACCCCACAGCTGTTCCTGAGGATCATCGGGAAATTCCTTGCCGAGCACTTTGCGGATTTGCTTTTTAAAGGCTTTGCATAGTTCCTGCAGATCGGCGGTGGTCAGGTCGGTATCGCTGGAATATTTTTTGGTTTTTTTGAGATTGTCCATGATTTTTTCCAGCTGGCGACGGATGCCCTTGTCGTCCTTGGGCTCGATACCCGCCGCTTTTTCCATGACTACGTCAGAGTACATCATGATCAGACGGCGGTAGGCGTCGTAAACGAAACGGGTATTGCCGCCACTCTGCTTGATCAGGCCGGGAATCGTTTTTTCCGTCAGACCGACGTTCAGTACGGTTTCCATCATACCGGGCATGGAACTGCGGGCGCCGGAGCGCACCGAAACCAACAGTGGATTGCGCGGATCGCCATACAAACGACCGAGAATTTTTTCGACTTTGGTCAGGGCCCTGGCAACCTGTGCCTGCAGTTCAGCCGGATACTTGCGTTTATTGGCGTAGTAGTAAGTGCAAACCTCAGTGGTAATGGTGAACCCGGGGGGCACTGGCAGGCGCAGGTCTGGATGACCAGCCATTTCGGCTAAATTGGCGCCCTTGCCACCGAGCAGATTTTTCATGCTCTCGTTACCGTCAGCTTTACCACCCCCGAAAAAGTAGACATACTTGGGAGTTTTGATTGTTTTTGGTGTCATTTTTAAACCTCTTGGAGTTAATCGGGAATTATGTTAAAAACCGGCGCTAAGTTTACGGTGATTGCAGATTTTTAACAAGTGCGGACTGCGGCAGAAAAAGCGGGGGCATTTTCAGGTTCTTCGGCGAAATCATCAAGGAAAAAAAGAAAGGGCGCCCTGCGAGCGCCCTTTAAATACGAAGCTGTGTAAGTGTTGATTATTCTGTCGGCTGAGATGCGGCGGGAGCAGACTCTTCAGCTTTTGGCTCCTCGCCGGCTTTAGTTTCTTCGGCAGGTGTTGATTCTTCTTCTTTCTTTTCTTCCTCTTTTTTCTCTTCTTCTTCCTTGAGTTCGTCTTCGTCTTTACGTTCGACCAGGTCCTCATCGTCTTTTTTCTTGCGCAGAATGATGTACAGCAGAGACTGACCGACGCTCACGTTAGCCAGCAAATACGCTACGACCGTTCCGGCGATGACAAACAGGGCAATACCAATCAGTACAGCCGTGATAATGTCCGTGATCCCCAGATAGAGCGGTTTGGTGATGCCCAGTGAAGCCGCTGAATAGATTCCGAAGAAACGGCTGATATAGGATGTCAAAGGCGAATTGGTTCCAAAAATATATGAGGAAGCCTGCTCGACGATGCGCGCCATTTTACCGTCCATCAGCCAGCTGGCCCCGAAGACGAAGTTGAAGAATTTGTAACCCAGGATCAGTGCCAGCCCGTAAATGTATGTCGCCACGATGGTCAGAGCCCCGATCAAGCCTTCGTAAAGTACCAGGCGCCAGGGTTGAGCCCAGAGGGTCGAGTAGCTTTGAAAAACGGTTTCCATGGTGTCTTCTTCAGCGGTACCGACGATGGCCGGTGCCAGAATGAAGGAAACGACAAAAACCACCATCGAGTACACCACGAAAGTGGAAACGATGAAGTAGAGCAGGTAGGGAAGACCCAGGAAAATGATATCCAGTACCGGCCATTTGGCAATCCAGGCGGCGATAATCGCCATTACGACAAAGAAGGCGATGATTAGCAGAATCGAAACCGGCCCCATAAAGACCGCGAGCCCATGTTTCTTCACATATTTGAAACTGTCTCCGGAAGAGTAAAATTCGTCCCCCTTTAACTGCTTAAAGGTTATGCGGGACACCGCCAGGGAAGCCCAGAGATAAAGAACAACCCAGGCCAGCATGCCGATGCCACCTACCAGCCAGGTATACCAGGCAATCGGCAGACCGGCGAGGAAAAGGCAGGGGAAAAAGTGGTACTGGCCCCAGATCTCACCCAAAGTTTGGCCGTTCAGGAGCAGAGCCAGATAGGCGAACAGCAGGTAAACCAACCAACCCGCGACCAATCCGATGAAGTGCACCCAGATTTTTTTACCGCTCAGGGCTAAACGCGGGGTGAGGAAAATATCTCTTACGTCAAAATGTAACTTCTTCATGATAGTCTCCTTTTCGCTTATTGATCTTCACGCACGAAATCAATCCAGGGTTTTTCATGCGGTACTTTTTTCTGAATGGCATTCAGCGCCGTTTTAGCTTCTTCGTAGCTGTCAAAAGTGCCGGTACGCACACGGTAGAAAGTTTCCTTGGTTTCCTGAAAGAAAGCCTTCTGAATATAGGCATCAATCTCAGCATCCACCAGTTTTTTTAGCGCGTCTTCGGCCTGGTTGTATTTTTTCCAAGACGAGAGCTGAATGGTGTATTTGCCGGCCACCTTGGGGATCTTCCGTCCCCGGACGACAGCCCTGGTTACGGCTTTCGGTTTAAGAGAAGGTGGCGGAGCATAGACGGGGACCGGTGGTTGGGCAACGGCGCCCGGCTTGGCATACTGCGGTAAGGGCGCGGCGGCTTCCGTGATCACTCCAGAGCTACTGTCAGGAGGTGCCTGATCTGCACCTTGGATGTCGCATTTGAAGATCTGTTTAACAACATCTTTGTTTTCTGCAGAGGTCGCCACGAATTGCACCTCAAAAGCGCCCATGGCATCCGGAACGATCGTTACACTGAATGAGCGGCTGTCCGGCTGAAAGGAAAGCACATCTAAATTGCTTTCGGCGGGTTTACTGGTGAAAGACCATTTAAAGGTGCACCCGGCGGTATCTTCCGGGGCTTTCAAAGTGGGGATCAACTCCAGCGGTTTGCCGACGAAACCGGGAACAGGCGGCTGCTTACTGCAACCGTTGATCAGAGTCAAAGTCAGTGCTATAGCGCAAAGGCCATTTTTCATCAAGGTACCCTCCGAGAAAGATTGAGGAATAATCACGTTATAATTTCAACTGTTGGAAAGAAAAATGCAATTTCTTTCTTTGCATTTTCCGCGGAATCGGATCCGTGCACAATATTGCGCTGCACATTTTCAGCCAACAGGCGTCGCAGGGTGCCCTCGTCGGCCCGGGCGGGATCGGTCGCACCGATGACCTGCCGGAAAGCGTCGACGGCGGATTCTTTCTGAAGCACCAGCGGCACGCACGGTCCGGAGGTCATGAAATTGATCAGGTCGGCGAAGAAAGGCTTACCGGTGTGTATCGCGTAGAAAGCTTCCGCTTCCCGGCGCTCTAAGCGGATCATTTTAAGCGCTAAAATTTTGAAGCCGTGCGATTCGATAAAGGCCAGGGCCTGACCGCAGAGTCGACGGGCTACACAATCGGGTTTTAGGATGGCTAAGGTTTTATCCATTTTGGTTTCCTGCAGTTTAAGGGATGATGGTTGTGCCGCTGTCGCCATTCAGGCTGGCGACGGCGCGTTCCAGGGAGGTGATCACGACACGTTCGCCGCCGAAATGGAGGAAGTTTAGAGCGGCTTCAATTTTTGGGCCCATGGAGCCCGGCGGAAAATGGCCCGCTTGCTGAAGTTCCCGCAATTCAGCGGCATGGATCAGGTCAATGTCCTGTTCATCAGGTTTGCCGAAATTGATTTTCACATTGTCCACTTCCGTCAGAATATAAAGTTCCTGCGCCGCGATGTCCCGCGCCAGGACGGCGGCGGCCAGGTCCTTGTCAATGACCGCATCGAAGCCCTCGTAGAGTCCGTTTTCCATGATGTAGACCGGGATACCGCCACCGCCGGCGGCAATCACGATAATTCCCAAATCTACCAAATGACGTATGGCTTGACGGTTAATGATCCGTCGCGGCTGAGGCGATGGCACCACCCGGCGCCAGCCGCGAGTGCCGTCGGCCTTGATCTGCCAGGCATGTTGCGCGGCTAATTGTTCGATTTCCTCCCGGCTGTACCAACTGCCGACAAACTTGGTGGGATTGTGTATGGAGGGATCATCGGCGTCAACTATGACCTGCGTGATCAGGGAGACTACTTCGCGGGGAATTTGCTCGCGGATGAGGGCGTTTTGCAGTGACTGCTCGATCATATAACCCATGCCCCCTTCGGTATCGGCGACACAGATACCGAGCGGCAAAACCGGCGCCTTGCCAATCGTCAATTCGACTCGCAGCAGGGCATTGCCAACCTGCGGACCATTGCCATGCGTGAGCGCCAGATGATAATCCTGCCGGATCAGGTGCATAACCGCCTGCAGGCTTTTGCGGGTATTGCGAAACTGGTTGGTGATGGTGTCTTCTTCCGCGCGGGGCGAAATGGCGTTGCCACCTAAGGCGATGACTGCGGTACGGTGCATTCTGGGACTCCTTAGTTACCTGGCAAACCTTGGCGGGCGATAAAAGCCGTCAGAATTTCGCCCAGATTCGGACTCCCGATTTCCTGCAGTTCGTAATAGACCCGGGTATTGGGTTTATCAATTTGAATAATGCGATTCAGGTCTATGGGTGTGCCGATGATGACCGCCTCGCAGTCACAGCGCGCAATGGTCGCCTGCAGGTCATTGATCTGTTGAGTGCCATAACCCATCGCCGGCAGGAGCGTGCCGATACGGGGATATTTGTGGAATGTCTCGGCCAACCGACCGACTGCAAAAGGGCGCGGATCAACCAGTTCCCGCGCTCCATAGGTACGGGCGGCGACGATGCCGGCGCCGAGCTGCATTTCACCGTGTGTTAAAGTTGGGCCGTCTTCGATAACCAGCACGCGGCGCCCGCGGATCACCTCCGGGCGATCAACCCGGATAGGCGAGGCGGCGTCGACAACAGTCGCCTGTGGATTGAGACGGGCGATATTGTCGCGAACCATTTTAATGCCTTCCGGCGGAGCGGTGTCGATTTTGTTGATTATGATGACATCGGCAAGACGCAGGTTGACCTCGCCGGGATAATAGCTGAGTTCGTGTCCGGCACGATGCGGATCAGCGACAGTGATCATCAAGTCAGGTCGGAAGAACGGGAAATCGTTGTTGCCACCGTCCCAGACGATGACGTCGCACCCAGCGGGATCCTGTTCTGCGGCCTGGAGAATATCGGCATAATCCACGCCGGCGTAAATGACATTCCCGCGCATGACATGCGGTTCATATTCTTCCATCTCTTCAATGGTGCAATGGTGCTTCTGTAAATCGTCGAGGGACGCGAAGCGCTGCACCCGCTGGGACACCAGGTCGCCATAGGGCATGGGGTGGCGCACCGCAACGACCCGCAAGCCTTTCTGCATCAGGATTTCGATGACCTTGCGCGAGGTCTGGCTTTTACCGCACCCCGTACGCGTCGCGCACACCGCAATCACGGGTTTGTGGCTTTTGAGCATGGTGTCGTGGGGACCGAGCAACATGAAGCTCGCACCAGCGGCGTTGACAATCGCGCTGATCCCCATGACTTTCTGATAATTGACATCGCTATAGGAGAAGACACACAGATCAGCGTGTAGAGAGCGGATCAAATAGGGCAAGTTTTCTTCGGCATAGATCGGAATGCCCTGAGGATAAAGTGCGCCTGCCAGGGACGCCGGGTATTTACGGTCGTCAATGTCGGGAATCTGCGCGGCGGTGAAAGCCACCACCTCCAGGAGTTCATTGTCACGGAAGAAGGTATTGAAATTATGAAAATCCCGGCCGGCGGCTCCAATGATAATTACTTTACGTTTATGCATAACAAGTTATTCCTTCTGGTTTGGATATTTTTTTAGATTTTGGTCTCGGATAGGTGCGGAGAAAGACCGGGGATTTATTTAAATCCGAAATGGTACGTCCAGAGAATGACTGCGTTGGCGAAAATACCCATAGTAGCTGTTAATCCGAAGTTATGCTATAACCAGCGAAAGTTATGATTTTTTAAGACTCAATTCAAGAGCCATGCGCCCGGCGTCGATTGGCGCCGACGATCCAATCGTCTCAGAGGGTAAATTCCAGCCCTTCACGAGCCAGTGCGATGTTGATCGGCGGATGGTTTCCATTTTGACGGTGATAGGCGATGGCGGCGTCCAGGATTTCCTGCAATTTATTATCGGAATAGGTGGGGTCATGGTGGAAGAAGAACAGGTTTTTCACCCGCGCCTCGCGGGCAAAATTGACCCCTTGAATGGAAGTGCTGTGTCCCCAATTTTCCTTTTCGATGCTCTCTTCGATGGTAAACTGGGCGTCAAAGATGAGCACATCCGCGTCCTGGAAAAATTCAATATAACGGTGCATTATCTCCGCAGCGAGGTTTTTATATTCGGAATCAGTGGCGTAAACCAAGGAGCGCCCGCGATAATCTAGTCGGTACCCGAACGAACCGCCGGGATGGTTCAACATTCGATTGGTTATGGTGACTTCGCCGAGGTTGATGGATTCTTCCTTGCGCAACTGGACAAAATCTATGTTGGCGCCCATGGCCGAGAGCGAAACCGGAAAGAACTCATCTTCCTGCTGGGTACTGATGCGTTGTTCGAGGCTGTTGTGCACGCCATAGATTGTAATCTGATTGCCGGAGCGGAAGGCCGGCAGGAAGGCCGGAAACCCCAGGATGTGGTCCCAGTGGGTATGGCTGAGAAAAATGTGGGCGCGTCCCTTGCCGCGGCCGAAATCCCCGCGCATCAATTGCTCGCCCAGCCGTCGTAAACCCGACCCGGCGTCGAAAATGATATGCTGACCGGCAATGTTGATATAGACGCAGGCGGTATTGCCGCCGACAAAGTGTTTGCGATGCGGAGGCAAAGTCCGGATATACTCCTGTATCGCCCGGTCGTCAGACAAACTCTGGTCCGGCAGGTTTTTCAAAATCCAGAACAGCTTCTCCTCCATTTCGGAATTATCCGGAGAGGAAGGAATCGAACCCCGCACTCCAAAGAAGCGAATCCTGCAACCGTTATCGCTATTTTTATTCATTACCAACTCCCCTTTCGTCGAATTCTGATTACTTTATCGCACCAGCGCGGATAGGTTGTTTCAATAGACCGGGCGTATTGCCCCGGGTTGGGTTGGAATACGGATGTGCAATTTGCCGGAACATTAATCGGCAGAGGACCCGCTCTGTCAGGGAAGTGCGGGAATTTTCGCACAGCTCAGTTGGCATTGGAGTCACGTTGCAGCGCACTGATCTGGTCCCGCAGGCGGGCGGCCAATTCGTAATTTTCTTCTTCGATGGCGTTCTGAAGCTGGGTCTGCAATTCGAATAAACGATCCAAGTTCTGCAATTCCGGGACGCTGTCATCTTTTTCGATTGTTTCGCGGCGCTTTTCAGTGAAGATTTGACCGGCTTCACGCATGACCTTTTCGGCGACTTTAATCGGCGCTTTCATGCGCAGAGCCAGGGCGATGGCATCGCTCGGTCGCCCGTCAATGACTATCCGATGCCCTTCCTGAAGCGCGAGATAGATTTTGGCGTAAAAAGTGGTATCGATCAGGTCGCTCACAATCACCTCTTCGATCTGGGCCGAAAAAGCCCGGAGGAATTCGATAAACAGATCGTGGGTCAAAGGTCGGGGAGTGGCGATGTTCTCGACCGCCAGGGCGATGGACTGGGCTTCGAAGGCGCCGACAATGATAGGAAGCTGCCGTTCGCCGCCGACCTCTTTGAGGAGCAGGGCGTAGCCTTTGTTAGGTTGATAAAACACGATCTTATGCAGAGTGACCAAAACCGTCTTCATCACCTGAATATATTATGACTTAGGGGTAGAAGCAAGTATAAATATTGATATTCTGCCCCACTCAATCAGGATGAGATGCCCGGTTCCGGAAGTCTTTCAGCAGATTATAGATTGAAATTGCATCGGCAGCTTCAATCAGCGCCGTGCGCAGTTGGCCCAAAGCGTGGAGATCGAGACTACTTGCCAATTCCCGGATGGTCGGTAATGCGTTGGCGTTAATACTGAGAGAATGATATCCTAAGGCGAGTAATCCCAGCGCCCCGAACGGATCAGCCGCCATTTCGCCGCAGACAGTCACGGGGATGTTATGTCGCTGTCCGGCGGTGATGATTTTATCCAAAGCGCGGAAGATCAGCGGGTGATAGTAATTTTTTACCAGAGTGGCATCCCGGCGGGAACCCAGTAGAAAAAGCGCCAGATCGTTGGTTCCGACACTGAAAAAATCTACCAGTTTGGCGGCCGCGTCCAGTTGTTCGAGAATGGTATCGGTCTCCACCATGATGCCAAAGGGAATTTTGGCGGAGGCCGGGGCCACCGTTTTACCCAGGTTGGCTCTGGCGGCCTCTGTGATTGCAAGGGTCGCCCGAATCTGGTCAATGCCGGTTACCAGCGGGATCATGATCTGCATGGCGCCGTGCCGGCTGGCGCGAAACAGGGCGCGCAACTGCGTGATCAGGATTTCCGGATTATCCAGGCAGAAGCCAATCCCACCCCAGTTATCAAGAGCCGACTCTTTCTGTAACGCTTCGATATTCAATAAGGCAAACAATTTCTCACGCCCGAAGTCAAAAGTCCGGAAAGTCACAATTTTACCCCGGGCCGCGTTCAGGATTTTAGAATAGGCACGATACTGGATCTGTTCATCCGGGATCGCATTCCGCTCCAGGCACAGGAACTCGGTCCGAAAGAGTCCAATACCAGGGAACAATGTAGGGGCCACAGCTTCAATTTCGGTGACAAAGCTGGCGTTCATCAGGACCTCGACTTTTTCCGTTACCATCGGTAGAGGCGGTGCTTCTTGGAAGCTAATTTGTTCCTTGGTTTGGCGGAAAGCCTGCAGACGGGAGGAAAATGTCAATTCGGTTTCCCGGGAAGGATTTAGATGTACAGCTTCTTCGTCGGCGTCGAGGATGATTCGCGGGCAATTACGCAATTCTTCCATTTCCAGCAGGCCGGAAACGTAGGGCAGATTAAAAGCCCGGGCCAGGATGCCGGCGTGCGAATCTACTCCGCCTACTTGCGTAACGATTCCCAGAGCGCGCTGATTATGGAGATTGATCAGGTCGGTCGGCGACAGGCGCTCACTGACAAAAATAGCCGGCTCCCGTAAACGCGGTATGGTGTAATCCCGTTTGACCGACAGATGGTGGATGACGCGCTTCATGACATCATGCAGGTCTACCAATCGTTCCTGATGGTAGGCGTTGACAGTTTCGGCAAGTGTTTTGGCATAACGGGTCATGACTTCCACATAGGCCCGCAGGATATTGTAGCGGCGCTGGCAGACCAGCGTCTCTACTGCGCGGTGCAAATCGGTATCCCGGAGCGCCATCAACTGGGCATCAATCAGCAGGGCGTGTTCCTTGCTGAGCCCGCTCAGTACCAGACCGCGTACCTGATTAAGTTCCTGATCGGCTTTGGCGATGGCTTCCTGAAAGCGCCGCAGTTCTCGTTCGGTTTCACCGGATGCGACGAGATAGCGGGGAATCGGCCATTTGTTACGTTCGAAGAAAAATACCGGTCCGCTGACGATTCCCGGCGCAATACGGGTGGCTTTCAGGATTTTCATTCTTCCGTGTAGAATTTATGTTTGATCAAATCGAGTAGTTCCTGCGTAGCCGCGGCTTCGTCGTCGCCGTTGACCTCCAGAATCACCTCTGAGCCGGGTTCTACAGCTAATACCAGGACCCCTAAAATACTCTTGGCGTTGATGCGGATGCCATTGTAGGTCAGGAAAACTTCCGAGTGAAACTGAGCGGCCTTGGTCACCAGAACTGTGGCGGGTCGGGTATGTAAACCATGCCGGTTGGTTATCTTGACCTTCTGCTTGATCATAATCAGTACCGCCGCTCTCGGATTAGACCGACGAGTGCCACTAACGGCTTCTGGGCGCCAGCCGGCAAAACTGTCAATCGCGCCCGGGCCGATTCGAATAACCGCTCGGCTTCGCCATGGGCAACTTGCAGTACACCGCGCTCTTCAAAAAGCTGTCGGACAGCTTGGCGATTCTGGCAGTTTTCCTTCAAATGAACGAGGAACTGTTCCACCTGATCAGTGGTCATGCCCTCAGTCATCAGCACCACGGGCAGGGTTTTTTTACCGGCGGCGAGATCACTGGTAAGGCTCTTGCCCATGGTTTTGGCGTCCGACGTCAGCTCGAGCACATCATCCTGAATCTGAAAAGCTTGCCCAATTTCCCGTCCGAAATGGTAAAATGCCTGGACGACCGCTTCCTCCGCCTGGCAATATAGGGCCGCCAGCTGTCCGCAGAGCGCCAACAGGCGTCCGGTTTTCTTGCCAACCATCTCTAAATAGGCGGCGGGCGTCACCCGCGGACGGCGTTCGAACTCCACATCCAGGGCCTGACCCTCGCAGATTTCCAGCATGGCCTGACTGAATTCGGCACCCATCCGGCGGATATTGTTACTCTCGGTCTGTATCAGGGTCTGAAACGCCAGCGCCATCAGGCCATCTCCGGCCAAGAGAGCGGTGTTGTTGTCCCATTTGATCTGCAGGGTCGGACGCCCGCGCCGCTGGGTCGCGTTATCCATGATGTCGTCATGCACCAGACTAAAAGTGTGCAGAATCTCGACGGCTAAAGCGGCCGGCATTAAGTCCGCGGCTTCGGCCCCGAATGCTGTGCCAGCCAGCAGGGTCAAAATCGGACGCAAACGCTTGCCCGGGGCATTCAAACTGTAGCGCATCGGTTCATACAAGCCAGCAGGCACTCCCGGAAAAGCCAGCTCGCTCAGCGCGAGGTCGATGCGATTCTTAAGAGACAACATCGTATCGGATAATACCATCATTAATGACCAGCCGTAAGGGAAATTTCGCCAAACTCCCTTAATTTGTTTAGAACTAAATCACGAATTTGCGCTAAGCGTGCCGCTGTCCGGGCTTCGAAGCGCGTCACAATGACCGGCTGAGTGTTCGAAGACCGCACCAGCCCCCAACCATCGCCGAATTTGATGCGCACGCCATCTACGGTAATACAGTCGTAGTTAGCCTTGAAATAGGCCAGGGCTTGTTTGGTGATTGCGAATTTGGCGGCGTCATCCTTACAATCCAGACGCATTTCCGGCGTCGAGAAATAATGCGGCAGACGCTGCATCCGCGCCGTTAACGCTTCCCCACTGCGGGCTAACATTTGTACGAAGCGCGCCGCGACATAAATGGCATCATCGTAGCCGAAGTAATCATCGCCGAAGAACAGGTGTCCGCTCATTTCTCCGGCAAAAGGCACCCGCTCCTCCTTCATTTTCTGCTTGATCACGGAATGTCCGGTTTTCCACATCAGAGGCACGCCACCTTTGGCGAGGATGGACTCTTCGAGCGCCTGACTGCATTTGACATCGAAGATGACCGGCACGCCGGGGCGGGCGACTTCGTCCAAAAACAGGATCATGATATAATCCGCCCAGATGATTTCACCCCGGTCGTCGACAACCCCGATCCGGTCGGCGTCACCGTCGAAGGCAAGGCCGCATTCATAGCCGCCTTTTTGAACCTCTTTGATCAAAGTGGCCAGATTCTTTGGGACAGTCGGGTCGGGATGATGGTTGGGGAAGTTGCCGTCCACGGTGCAAAACAGTTCGGTCACCTGACAGCCAATCCGGCGGAAAATTTCCGGAGCGGTCAGGGCTCCGGCGCCATTGCCGCAATCCATGGCAATGCGTACCGGTCGGGCCAGCTTAATTTTTCCGACGACCATGTCCTTGTACTGTTCGAGCAAACTTTGGTAGGAGATTTTGCCTGTACCCTGTGCAAAGTCGCCTCGGTCAATGATGGCTTTAATGGCTTGGATCTGCTGACCGTAAACTGCCTGGCGGTCATAGCTGATTTTAAAACCATTCATATTGGGTGGATTGTGACTGCCGGTAATCTGGATCGCGCCGTCCACCGGCAGGACGTACATGCTATAGTAATTGACCGGTGTAGGCACAATGCCAATGTCTACGATGTCAACGCCGGTAGCCAGGAGTCCGCGACTCAGCACTTCTTTCAAATGCGGGGTGGACAGACGCACGTCCCCACTGAGCGTTACGCTGTGGCCGCCAAGGGAGCGGACATAGGTGCCGATGCCTTTGCCGAGGCATTCCACAACTTCGTCATTGAAATCTTCGGCTACCACACCCCGAATATCATATTCCCGAAAGATGTAGGGATTCATAAATCGTTCTCCTGTTTATGGAAAGTTGATTTGTCCTAAAATCGCCGGATGCTTTGCGCCTGTGCCACCCGGAACATTGCCCGCTTCGCCCCAAACCGTCAAGGCGGCTAACAGGGCGAATGCCAGTGCCTCTTTGCCGTCGGCAGGGATGCCGAAATCCTCAGGGCGCTGAAACACTACTCCCCCAAAAAGAGATTGCAAATGCTCCATCAGGACCGGGTTATGCACCCCACCGCCGCTGATGACGATTTTGTCTAACGGGAAATGCTGGCTGAAAAAGCGCTGATAATTGCTATGAATGGCTGCCGCGGTAAATCGCGTCAGGGTTGCCATGAGGTCCGGCCATTGGTGCGGGTTGATTTGGAATAGGCGGATTGTCTCAGCCACCAAATCCGCCCCAAAAACCTCCGTTCCGGTAGACTTGGGCGGCGGAGCCGCTATAAAGGGATGTCCCAGCAGAAATTGTAACACATCTGGCAGGATAGTACCCCGACGGGCAATTTCTCCATCCAAATCGCAGTTCTGTCGTCCCTCTGTTATTTGGCGGGCAAAAGCATCGGTCAGGGCATTGCCCGGACCGGTGTCCAGTGCCTGAATGTCGGCAACAGACGCTGCGCCGGCCGGGACCAGAGTAAAGTTGGCGATACCGCCGATATTGAGAACCATGATGTTGGCGTTGCTTTCGCGAAAAAGGTAATAATCCAGGATGGGAACCAGTGGAGCACCTCGCCCGCCCGCGGCAATATCCCGGACGCGGAAATTGGCGATCACCGGAACACCAAAAGCTTCGGCCAAAAGTGCCGATTCGCCGATTTGCAGGGTGCTGTCGCCGTCAATATGCCAGACCGTCTGACCGTGACTGCCAATCAGATCGATATCGCGGCTGTCCAAGTGTTCGTCGGCGAGAAAGCGTCGGATCGAGTCAACATACAGCCGACCCAGGCTGAAATTGGCCCGGCAAACCTGTGCGGTTGAGCCGCTGATTGTCTGGCGCACCAGCGCGACCGTCTCCGGAGCGTAAGGATACGAACGGAATCGCAAAGGCATGATGCGGACCTCCTGACCAACATGCTGAAAATTGGCCAGACAGAGATCCAGCCCATCGAGAGAAGTGCCGGACATCAGACCCAGTGCTTTCAGATTCGGACGGTTATGGAGCGCGATGAGGTTCTTCATGGTGCGGAAGTGGTTGGGTGCCGCTCCTGCCAAAAGAGAGATAAATCATGATCAGGATTCATTTTCTCCGAAAGCGAAGCGGATGAAACCGTTGTGCTCCTTGATCAACTCCCGGGCTTGGGGCAGGGTGACATGCTGTTTCACCATGACAATGGCCTCCTTGACATGTTTGTCGGAGGCCAGTAAGGCCTGGTATGCTTCCTCATAATTCAGTCCGGTCAGCTCGGAGATTATGCGGGTGCCGCGGTCAACCAGTTTGGCATTGATCGCCTGATGATCAACCATGTAGTTGCGGTAAACTTTGCCCAGACGGATCATTGCCGTCGTGGTAATCATGTTTAGCACCATTTTGGTCGCCGTCCCGGCTTTCATGCGCGTGGAACCTGTGATCAGTTCCGGGCCGACCAATACTTCGATAAATACATCGGCCTCCAGGTCGAGATCTTTCTTCGGCGTGCAGGTAAAAAATATCGTCCGGGCACCGATGGAACGGGCATAGCGGATGGCGCCATGCACATAGGGTGTGGTTCCGCCGGTGGCAATGCCCATCAGTACATCCCGGGCGGTCAATCCGGCGGCGCGACAGTCTTCCGCCCCGAATTCCGGATTATCCTCGGCCCCTTCTACCGCCTGCCGCAGAGCGACCCACCCCCCGGCAATAATACCTTGCACCAGATCGGGATTGACGGAAAAAGTCGGCGGACATTCACTGGCATCCAGCACGCCCAAACGCCCACTGGTTCCAGCACCGATGTAGCGCAAACGCCCGCCGTTTTTAAAAGCTTCGATGATCAATTCCGTGGCGGCGCTGATGTGGGGAATGGCTTCCCGCACGGCTAAGGGGACGGTGGCATCCTCCTCATTAATCAGGCGGACGATCTGTGCGGTAGTGAGCGTATCGATCAGCTGACTTTTGGGATTAATTTTCTCAGTCAGGATATGGGCTCGATTCTGGATTTTGGTCATCAATTGTACTCCATAAGGTAATTTAATCAGACGGTAAAAGCACTAAACTCAAGTCATAAGATAGAGAAAAGCGCGCTGAATTAAAAGTATCGTTTTGCCGCCGATGCGCTGCACCCGCTCTACTCTCCGGCGGATTGCTGGTTAGGCAGGTACAGGCAATGCCACCCGCATCTGCCGCTAATCAGGAGAACCTAACCGCCGAAAACCAGGCGGCAGATCAGCACCGCCATAATCAAACCAACCGAATCACCGATCAGCCCGGCGGCAATAGAATGCCGGACGCGACGCACACCGATGGATCCGAAATAGACCGCCACGACGTAAAAAGTGGTCTCGCTACTGCCCCACATCGTCGAGGCCAGTCGCCCGATGAAACTGTCCGGACCATGCTGTTTCATCAATTCACTTACGATCCCGAGTGCGCCAGAACCGGAAAGCGGACGCATCAGCGCCACCGGCAGGGTTTCGGCGGGCATACCGATCAGGCCGGTCAGTGGTGCAAGCAGGGTAACAAACACGTCCATGGCTCCCGAAGCCCGGAACATACCGATGGCGACTAAAATAGCCACTAAATATGGGATAATCTTGATGGCCGTGGTAAAGCCATCCTTGGCGCCCTCGATGAACGATTCATAAACCTTGACTTTTTTTGTCCAGCCCAAAATAAGAATGATAAAAATCAAAATCGGCACCGCCCAAGCCGAGAAAGCTTTCATTATAGTCACGAATAATCCCGGCGTACTCGCCGCTTGGGTCGTAGCCGTTTGCAGCGTATCAGTCAGGGTTTGTGCGAAAAGCGGATTAGTCATGGGCAACCCCCTTCTCATTAGAAGGCGCGTCAACCTGGCGCTGAGGGTCGGATTTGCGAATACCCGGCAACCTTTGCAAAAGTTTCGCCGCCGTTACCCCGGCGATGGTAGCGCAGGTGGAGGCTACAATCGTTGTACTGATGATCTCAAAAGGATTGGCGGATTTCATTTGCACCCGGACCGCGATAACGGTCATGGGAATCAAACAAATGCTGGCAGTATTAAGCGCTAAAAAAGTCGCCATATCGTTGGTCGCCGTGTCCCGTGACCGGTTCAGTTTCTGCAGTTCCTCCATCGCTTTCAGCCCTAACGGCGTGGCGGCGTTGCCCAATCCCAGCCAGTTGGCAATGATGTTCATCAGCATCGAGCCGATGGCGGGATGGTCGGAGGGAATCGAGGGAAACAGGAATTTTGCCAGGGGGCGAATGATCCTTGAAAGGATTTTGATGATCCCGCCCTGCTCGGCGATTTTCATGATGCCCAACCACAGCGTCATGATCCCAATCAGCCCCAGCGCGATCTCGACCGCCGTTGCCGCATTATTAACCGCGGCCTGGGTAACTGCGTCGATCCGCCCATTGATCGCGCCCACGACGAGGGCGACAATCATTAACCCCAACCAGATGTAATTCATATATGCCTCACATTAAAATTTCAGTATATGCGAGTCCGGCACCCAATTACTTATCAAGTGTCAGGACTAGAAAACGGTTCTGGAAAGTCAGGCCGAACAGAGTCCGGTCAGCATTGGCGATGATTTTACCTTTGAAGGTGTAATCCTGGTCAAAAATATGCCGCAGAAGCAAATGCCCGTCGTAGTCATAAACCAAGATTTCCGGATCATCGTAAATCGCCTGATCGTTGTAAACAGCGTCGGTGCCGGTCAGCACCAAAATCCTTTTATATGGCAGAAAACAGGCGGCGGTCACCCTGCGGCGTCCGCTGACCGGCTTAAGACTTAAATGTATGTTTCGATAGAGCAAATTAACCAGCGTGAACGCATGCCGGTCAGATAGCAATAGCCAGTTTTCATCGGCGCTGAAATCAAGACCCTGAAAAGCCACGGGAAAGGTGGTGACAACCCGCCCGGTGCTGTCGAACAGAATGGTCTGTTGCGGTGGCTGTGGCGGTCGGCGATTAATTATCGTTCCACACACCACGATGGTGCGCCCGCTGGGTGCGAGGCCGACCCCCTGAGTCGTTTTCAGCGGCAATTGATATTGCCACTGCAAGGCGCCATTGCTAAGAAAGAGGAACAAGTCGGGCCCGGCTTTTTCCTGTTCAATCAGGGTGCGGCTGAGGTTGAAGAGGAATTTCTGACCGTCAGCTGTGAAAAGTCCCTTGGGATTGATTTTCAGACGCGTGCCCTCCAGATTGAATTGGCGCTCATTCAATCGCCGTCCTTCCCGCCCATAGAAGGTCAAGCGGTCGCCCCAGTAAGAACAGACCACGACCGCCTTCTGGGTTTCGGACGGAAAAACAAACGGTTTTTCGCGTATATCCAGCAGGGCGCCCTGTCGGTAAAAGAAATCTTCGCCCTGTGCGTTACGCACCCGCAATTCGAATTTCCGAGGTTCATCCTGTACTGATCCGGGCGCACCGAAAGTGATAAAACTTAAGAGACTGTTGGCCGGCGACAACCACCCGTCGGCAGGCAAAGCCCAGCGGGCAAATTCGGTGTTATCAGTGACGTTCTTGGCGGAAGTCTCGAAAACCCAGACCCGCGGCTGTAATAAGCTGTCGGATTTCTCGACCAGTACGTCAAGCAGACCGGCACCGGCCGGATGTTCAGCGACCACATTCAAAGTCTGGCTCCAAAGCCCGGACGCCACCAGCAGGAGCGATAAAAGCAACCAGGATCGTTTTCTCGGCGAGCGCCGTAATCGCATTACGGGCATAAATTTAGCTCGACCAAAGGTGAATGTCAATGCCAGTTATGTTCACAATATCCTGGCCGGTCTGGTGCTGAAGTTCAATGCCCGTCCACAAACAGGAATTAATTGCCATCGTCGCGGGTTATAGTTTTGCCTGGCCTAACAGGGCCTGGCGGTTGATAATTTTTTCCGCCCAGAAGAGGCCAATCAGGGTCTTGGCATCCGTTATCTGACCAGCATAAACCATTTGCATGGCGTCCGTAATGGGCACTTCGAGCGTGACGATGTTTTCATCATCGTCGGCAGTCAACGGAGCATACTGCAGCTGTTCGGCCCAGTAAAGATAAAGGCGTTCACTGCTGTATCCCACGCAGGTGTGAATCAGCCCGATGGGAATTATAATTCCGGGTCGGTAACCGGTTTCTTCCGCCAGTTCCCGCTTGATAGTTGCATCGGGTGAGTCCTGTCCATCGATCTTTCCCGCCGGCAGTTCCAGCAGAGTCTGCCCCACCGGATAACGGTACTGCCGGATCATCAGAATACGACGGTCGCCGCAATAAGGTATCACTACTGCGGCTCCGGGATGTTTAATATATTCCCGGGTCGATTCGCTTCCATCCGGCAGGCGTACCGTATCTTTAAAGACATGCAATAGACGGCCGCTGAAAACCTCCTGACTGCTTAGGCATTTTTCCACGAATGAGATATTGTCGTGCATTTATATTTCCCTTATCGCATAAATTTAAACGCGCCAATTTCGCACGCCGGCTGCGGAATGCCAAGCCATTTTATTAAAGGGCAGGTTAATTTTGGGGGAGGCGTCCGGAGAAAAAACGGGAGGAGTTCCCAAGGAAGGAGGGAAGTTGGATGATTTTATTTACGGGAAAAGACCCCACTGTGTCAGACACCTCCCCGCAAATCTGTTTTGAAAAAACACCAGTTATACGCTTTAAATGACCGCCCTGTTCCACCGCATTTTTTTAATTGGCCACCCAAAATCCAGCAAGTTTTGATCGGCCCCGTCTCCGTCGATAAAAGGCAAAAATCTTGATTATACTCCGACTTTCCTCTAAATTTGCCCGGTTATGAAACTCAGAATCAATGCGTTAAGAGAAGGTTTCCAGACGATCAAAGCCGCACTGTCCAGCGCGGAGCTGGAGATTACAGACGACAGTTTGACGCAGCCCATCGCCCTGCAGCTCGACGTGGACAAAGGCCCCCAGGATATGCGGATAATCGGCACCGTCACCACTACGGCCAATTTCACCTGTGATCGCTGTCTGAGCGCCTTTGATCAGAACCTGCAAAGCACCTTTGAGGTGTTTGCGAGTACGGCTACCAAATTGACCAGGGATGATAATCTGATCGTCATCACCCCCAATACTCAGGAGATCGACCTGACCGGCTTCATCCGCGATGCCCTGTTGCTCAGCCTGCCGATGAAAGTACTCTGTCGCGAGGACTGTCGCGGACTCTGCCCCGTTTGCGGAGCCGACCGGAACGTCAATCCCTGTAGCTGTCAGGCTCAAACCGAAGACGAACGCTGGGAACCGCTCAATAGTCTTAAAACTTGTATTACGGAGGAAAATTAACTTGGCTCTACCGAAACGTAAAATATCCAAATCCCGCCGCGACAAACGCCGCACCCACAAGAAACTGACTGCACCCGCGGTAACCAAATGCCCGCAGTGCCGGGAACCAAAGTTGCCCCACCGGGCATGTCCGAACTGCGGCTATTACCGCGGTCGTCCGGTGGTCTCTGTCAAAACCAAGTAGAGGTTTCCTCACTGGACAGCCAGCCATCAGGGGTTCCAATGTACCATTACGGACATGAATCCGGCGAGCTATTTTGCCGTATCGCTACATTAGCTGGAAGCCGCCGCATGTCCCGCACCCGTCAAATTATTTAAAGGCCGTCAAAATGCAGAAAAAACGCGCAACAATTACCGCTCTTGGTCAATATGCTCCTGCCAGAATTCTGAACAACTTTGAGCTGGAGAAAATGGTCGCTACCACCGATGAGTGGATTCGCACCCGGACGGGGATTGTCGAGCGTCATATCGCCGCGCCGGACGAAGCTACGGCGGCCATGGCGATCGCCGCCTTCCGCGATATGCAGAAACGTTTTGTCGTGGATCCTCTCGAAATAGACCTGATCATTGTCGCGACGATTACTCCGGATATGTTCTTCCCCTCTACCGCCGCTCTGATTCAGGACGGGATTGGCGCCCGTAACGCCTTTGGCTTTGATGTTTCCGCCGCCTGCTCCGGCTTTGTATATGCCTTAGCTATAGCCGCCCAGTTTATCGAAAATGGCACGAGTCGCAAGGTACTCGTCGTCGGCGCTGACAAGATGAGCAGTATTACCGATTATACCAACCGCGACAACTGCGTTCTGTTCGGCGACGCCGCGGGAGCGGTTTTGTTGGAACCGGCCCGCGATGAGTCCGGCATACTGGATTTCATTATGAAAATGGACGGCGCCGGCAAAGAATTCCTGTACATGGCGGGCGGAGGCAGTCTTCATCCGGCGACCCATGAGACCGTGGACAAAAAACTGCACTATGTTTATCAGGAAGGCAAAACGGTCTTCAAGTTTGCCGTCAAGGGTATGGCCGATGTGTCCGTGGAACTACTCGAACGCCAGGGACTGAGCGGCAAAGATGTCAAATTATTCATCCCGCACCAGGCCAATAAACGCATCATCGATGCCAGCGTGCAGAGACTGAAACTGACACCTGAGCAGGTGATGATCAATATTGATCGTTACGCCAATACGACCGCGGCGACAATCCCCCTGGGGCTGGTGGAGGGATACGACGCAGGGCGTTTAGCACCGGGCGACCTGGTTTTGATGGCGGCTTTTGGAGCCGGTTTTACCTGGGGCAGTGTGCTTTTACGGTGGGGTTTACGCCGTGGGTAAAAGCGCCTATCTCTTTCCCGGCCAGGGCTCGCAATGTGTTGGGATGGGTGCCGATTTTTACAGTCACTCGCCGCTGGCCCGCGAACGGTATGACCAGGCCGAAACATTTTTCGATTTTTCCCTGAAGACGATCTCCTTTCAAGGGACAATGGCCGAGCTGATCCGCACCCACGTGACTCAACCGGCGATTTTTGTGCTTTCGGTGATCATTCACGAAGAGCTGAATAAGCGCGGCTGTCAGCCGGACATGGTTGCCGGTCACAGCCTTGGAGAATATTCTGCCCTGGTCGCCGCCGGGGCATTGAGTTTCGAAGATGGGCTGAATCTGGTTAAACTGCGCGCCCGGGCGATGCAATCCGCCGCGGAGCAGAATCCCGGAACGATGACGGCGGTTGTTGGTTTGGAAGCCGCCCAGGTGGAAGAGGTGATCGCCGCGTCCGATTTTGGCGGTATCTGCCAGGTCGCCAATTATAATTCGCCCGCCCAAATCGTTATCAGCGGCGATGTGGTCAAGGTGCAGGCGATCATGCCCGAGCTGAAAAAAGCCGGGGCCAAGATGGTGGTCGAGTTGACAGTGGGCGGGGCTTTTCATTCCGCCCTGATGCAACCGGCCAGCGAGGAATTGGCCACAGCCTTAGCCAAGACCACTTTCCAAGCACCCGTTTGCCCGATCTTTTCCAATGTGACCGGGACCGCCACGCAGGATCCGGAAACAATCCGCACGCGCCTCCTTCAGCAATTGACCGCGCCGGTACGTTGGACGGATACACTGATTAATATGCAAAAGGCCGGAGCCCGGCGCTTCGTTGAAGTCGGTCCCGGAAAAGTTCTGCAGGGACTGGCCAAACGCACCCTGGATAAAGTAACCATCACGGGGATCTCGACCGTCAAAGATCTGGAGCAGTTGTCATGCTGATGAATTTTAATGGAAAGGTGGCTTTAATTACAGGCTCGGGGCGCGGCATCGGTCGGGCGATTGCGGAGGCTTTTGCCGGACAGGGCGCAACGGTGGCGCTGAGCGATTTCAATCAGGAGGCGCTGACCGCCGTCAGCCAGGAATTTGAACAAAAGGGATATCCGTTCGCGGCATTTCCCTGCAATGTCACTAATGCGGCGGAAGTCCAGACCTTATGCGATGCAGTCGCCAGCCGATTCGGAAAAATTGATATCCTGATTAATAATGCCGGCATCACCCGCGATACGCTTCTCATGCGGATGAAGGACGAACAATGGGACGCCGTGCTGGAAACCAATCTGAAAGGTGCTTTCCTGGTCACTCGCGCCGCCATTAAATATTTTCTGCGTCAGAAAAGCGGCCGGATCATCAATATCGGATCGGTAGTCGGCCTGATGGGCAATATCGGGCAGGCCAATTATGCCGCGAGTAAAGCCGGGTTGATGGGCTTCTCGAAATCGGTGGCGCGCGAGCTGGCGCCCCGCAACATCACCGTCAATGTCATTGCCCCCGGCTTTATTGAGACGCCGATGACGGCCGCTTTGTCGGCGGAGGTGCGAACGGCATTCATGCAAAAGATACCCCTGAATCGCGCCGGAACTCCGCAGGACGTCGCTGGCGTGGCACTGTTTTTAGCATCGCCGCTGGCTGATTATCTCACCGGTCAGGTTATTGCGGTTGACGGCGGCATGATCATGTAAAACCAATAATGGAGGATAGAATGAGTAGCAACTTAGAAAAAGTGCAGGAAATCGTAGCCGAAAAGCTGGGTGTGGAAAAGTCCAAGATCACACTCGAGGCTTCCTTCATCGAGGACCTGGGAGCGGATTCGCTCGACACGGTCGAATTAATCATGAAGATGGAAGAGGAATTCGGCATCGAGATCCCGGACGAAGAAGCCGAGAAACTCAAAACGGTCGGCAATGTCGTCAAATACTTGGACGCTAAAGTCAAGTAGTATTTCCACGACTGCATGAAGAGAAGAGTAGTCGTGACCGGTATGGGCATCGTTTCCCCGCTGGGAAATGATGCCCCTGCTTTTTGGACCAATCTGTTGGCGGGTAAATCCGGAGTGGGGGCCATCAGTCACTTCGACCCGCGCGAGTTTACTGTAAAGATAGCGGCGGAAGTGCGGGATTTCGATCCCATCGCCCATTTCAGCGTCAAGGAAGCCAACCGGATGGATCGGGTGACCCAATTCGGGGTTGTTGCCGCGCGCCAGGCAGTCAGCAACGCGGGATTAGCCAGTGGAACGTACGATCCGGACCGGGTTGGCGTAATCGTCGGTTCCGGAATTGGCGGGATCAAAACGCTTGAGGACCAGCACCGGGTGTTAATGACCAAGGGCAACCGGTTTGTCAGCCCGTTCTTCATTCCGATGATGATACCGGATATTTTGCCGGGGCAGATTGCGATGGAATTCGGATTCTGTGGCCCGAATTATGCCGTGACTTCTGCCTGTGCCACCGCCTCGCACGCCATCGGGGTGGCTTTCCTGCATCTCCTTCATGGTGATGCCGACGTAATAATTACCGGCGGGGCCGAAGCCGGAATTACCCCGCTTGCCGTGGCGGGCTTTGCCAATATGAAAGCGCTCTCGCGACGCAACGATGAACCGACAAAAGCCAGCCGGCCTTTCGACCTGCACCGTGATGGTTTTGTCATCGGCGAAGGAGCCGGCGTCGTGGTGCTGGAAGAACTGGAACATGCGCTCCGCAGGGGTGTCCCGATTTACGCTGAGGTCGTGGGGTATGGTTTTTCGGCGGACGCCTACCATGTCACCGCCCCGCACCCGGAAGGACGTGGCGCAGCCCTTTCCATGGAAGCCGCGATCCGTATGTCAGGTTTGCCCAAAAGCACCTTCGGTTATATCAATGCCCATGGGACTTCCACTACGCTGAACGATGTCAACGAAACCACTGCGATCAAAAAAGTTTTCGGCGACCAGGCTTACGAGCTGAACATAAGCTCGACTAAATCCATGACCGGCCATCTGCTGGGCGCGGCGGGCGGGATTGAATTTGCCACGCTGAGTTTAGCCCTGTATCACCAGATCATTCCGCCGACCATCAATTACGAATTTCCCGATCCCGCCTGCGATCTTAACTATACCCCCAACCATTCCCAGCCCTGCGCCTTTATTGCAGGTCTAAGTAATAATTTCGGTTTTGGCGGGCACAACGCCGTCATTGCCGTACGCACTTACCATGAGAACAATGCTTAAGTTAAAACGCTATTTCAGGTCGGTTACGCCGGTCGAAAAAATTACCGGGTATAAATTTCTTGACCAACAATTGCTCAAAACGGCCCTAACCCACCGTTCTTCCGCCATCAATGGCCAGCAATCCTACGAACGGCTGGAATTTTTGGGAGATGCCGTTTTGGAAATGGTAATCAGCGAAACCTTGTTTCAGCATTACTGCGACAAGCGCGAAGGCGAACTAACCGTGATGCGAGCCACCGTCGTCAATCGCGAAGCCTTGGCGGAGGTTGGTCTCAAGCTGAACCTTGCCCCGCACATTCTAACTGATAAAAGTCTGAACCTTGCCAATCACGCAACCAAACGTACCTTGGTCGGAAGCACTGTGGAAGCCCTGATCGGCGCGATTTATCTTGACGGCGGCCTGAAGCCGGCGCAGGCGTTCATTGCCCGCTGGATAATGGCTCCTACCAATAAAAAGCAGGTTCAGTCAAACATAAATTTCAAAGGTCGGCTGCTGGAAGTGTGTCAGAAACACGGCTGGTCGCTGGAGTATAAGATGCTGCAGACCACCGGGCCGGAACATGCCAAAACCTATAAAATTGCCGTCTTTGTCAGGGGCAAAGTGCTCGGCACCGGAGTCGGGCAAAAAAAGCGCAACGCCGAGCAGGAAGCCGCCCGCCAGGCATTGAAACAATTGCCGGCCGCGTGATCGGCAAAGTTTTTTCAGCCCGACGATTAACGATTACAGGAAATTGCATCCGCAGGCTGAGCAAAATCAGGAAAAAGGAGGAAAAGCGTGGAAACTGTTCGGGTGATTAGCTGGATTGATTGGCTGGTAGTGGCTGGTTATTTTCTGCTGGTATTTGCCATTGCCTTTTACTTTTACCGCCGGGCCGGGGAAAATACCGGAACCTTCTTTCTATCCGGACGCAACCTGCCCTGGTGGCTAGCGGGCACGGCGATGGTGGCGACGACCTTTGCGGCGGACACCCCGTTAGCGGTCACCGAACTGATTGCCCGCAATGGCATCGCCGGCAACTGGCTATGGTGGAATTTAGCCATCGGCGGCATGCTGACGGTATTTTTCTTTGCGCGCCTCTGGCGCCGGGCAGGCATCATGACCGATGTCGAGTTCACCGAAATGCGCTATTCAGGCAAGCCCGCGGCGGTGCTCCGCGGTTTCCGCGCGCTGTACCTGGGCATTTTTATGAATGCGATTGTCATGGGCTGGGTGCACAAGGCGATGGAAAAGATTTTTCACGTCACGCTACCCGGCGCCGATCCGTTTTTGTTGGTTGTCCTGGTAGCCGGTGCCATAGCCATTTACGCCTCCGCTTCCGGGCTGTTGGGGACCGCGCGGACGGATAGCTTTCAGTTTGTGTTTGCCATGTTAGGCTGTATCGTATTGGCTGTTATTGTTCTGCCCCAGGTAGGCGGAGCGGTGGCCCTGAAGACCAGGTTGGCACCCCAGGTGCTGAGCTTTTTTCCACGTGTCGGGAGTCTCGGAGCCGAAGGAATTACAGGTGGTGTCCTGGCCCTTTCGGTCGGAGCCTTTATTGCGCATATCGGACTGCAATGGTGGTCAACCTGGTATCCGGGCGCCGATCCCGGCGGCGGCGGATATGTCGCCCAACGCATGATGTCAGCCCGCAACGAGAAACACAGCCTGTTCGCCACTCTGTGGTTCACCATCGCGCATTATACTTTACGCCCCTGGCCGTGGATTATCGTGGCGCTTTCCGCGCTGGTGCTCCTGCCCCGCGCCGACAGCTTGGAAACATTGCGAGCCGAAAATCCGGTACTTTTCGAACAGGTCGCGGATGCGTATAAGAATCAGACCAATGTCAGAGTAACCGAGCAGGTCGACCATACCCCCGAATTCCGGGAATTTTACCAGAAATATGAAAACACAGTCGATCCGGGGGTGATGTATCCCAAGATGATGATGTATTATCTGCCGACCGGTCTCCTGGGTTTGTTAATTGCCACCTTTTTGGCGGCGTACATGTCGACCATCGCCTCGCAGTTGAACTGGGGCACTTCGTACATTATCAACGATTTTTACCGGCGTTTTATCCGTCGGCAAGCCAGTGAAAAGCATTATGTTTTCGTTTCGCGGGTAGCGATGCTGTTGCTGATCGTGTTTTCGTTGGTCGTGACCCGCTATTTTCTGACCACGATTTCCGGCGCTTGGGAGTTCATTATCAACGCCAGCGCCGGAATGGGCGCGGTTTTGATTCTGCGCTGGTTCTGGTGGCGGATCAATGCCTGGTCAGAGATCTCGGCGATGATTGCCCCGCTGATCATTTATCCGATTGCGCGCTATCATTTTGGAATGCAGTCGCCGCTGACCCTGTATCCGGTGGTGTTCGGAACGACGGTGATCTGGCTCGGGGTGACTTTCATCAGCCGACCGGAAGATCAGTCGGTGTTGCTGAATTTTTATCGTCGGGTGCATCCCGGTGGAATCGGCTGGCGGAAAATCGCGGTTCTGCTCCCGGAAGTCAGAGGCGACAGCGGCTTCGGGCGGACTTTTTTCAATTGGGCCTGCGGTGTGGTGGTAGTGTACGCCAGTCTTTTCGGGATAGGCAAATTACTATTTCATGCTTACGGCGTCGCGATTGGATATTTTTGCCTGGCGGCGGCTGGCGCACTGGCGATTTACCGCAATCTGAATAGAGTCGGCTGGGGAACCTTGACCGACTGATCGGCCTGCCGGCCGGCGGTCAATAATCGTTATCAGCGGTCAGGGAGACCCATGGGAGGTCAAATTGAAAAAATTTCTTTGCTTTTCCGGTTTTATTTTGTTAATTAACCGCAAGATGAGTCATAACTGTGGTACGTCCAAAACAAAAAACTTCACCAACGGCTGGTGGAAGGGGCTGATAACGGGGGCGGTTACTACAGTGTGAGTTAGAGGAAACACATACAAGTTAATGAAACCCGCCCGCGAGGCGGGTTTTGTTTTTTATGAGTAAGTCAATAGGAAAGGAGTCGTTATGTTACAACAGAAGATTGTGTTGCCGGAATCTGAAATACCACGGCAATGGTACAATCTCAACGCCGATCTGCCGGTCAAATTGCCCCCGGTATTGCACCCCGGTACGCGGCAACCCATCACGCCGGATGATCTCCGGCCGCTTTTCCCCATGGCCATTATTGAGCAGGAAGTCAGTACTGAGCGGTTTATTGCTATACCCGAGCCGGTGCTGGATATTTATCGCATCTGGCGTCCGACGCCGCTGGTGCGCGCCTCTCGATTGGAAAAGGCGATCGGAACCAATTCGAAAATTTATTTTAAGAATGAGAGCGTCAGTCCGCCCGGCAGTCACAAGCCAAATACCGCGGTAGCGCAGGCCTATTACAATGCCCGGGAAGGGGTGAAAAAACTGACCACCGAGACCGGCGCCGGACAATGGGGCAGCGCCCTGGCTTTTGCCTGTAATTGTTTCGGGCTGGAATGTCTGGTTTTTATGGTACGGGTCAGTTATGACAATAAGCCCTACCGCCGCTCGATGATCGAGACCTGGGGTGGCCAGATTTTTCCCAGCCCTAGTCCCCAGACCACTACTGGCCGCCGGATTTTGGCGGACGATCCGGATTGTTCCGGGAGTCTTGGCATAGCTATCTCCGAGGCGGTCGAAGTCGCCGCCGGTGATGCCAAGGTCAAGTACTCGTTGGGTTCTGTGCTCAATCATGTCATGTTGCATCAAACTGTAATCGGCGAGGAAGCCTATCGGCAGATGAAAATCGCGGGTGACTACCCGGACGTCGTCATCGGTTGCGTGGGCGGCGGCAGCAATTTTGCCGGCCTGGTTTTCCCGTTTATACGCGATAAAATCGCCGGCCGCAACCTGCGGGCAATCGCCGTCGAGCCCACCGCCTGTCCATCGCTGACCCGGGGCATTTATACCTATGACTACGGCGATACCGGTAAATTGACTCCCCTGGTTGCCATGTATTCGCTGGGGCATGACTTTATTCCCTCAAAAATTCATGCGGGCGGATTGCGCTATCATGGCGCTTCACCCATGGTCAGCCTGTTGGTCAAGGAAGGTTTAATAGAAGCCTGCGCCTATCAGCAGACCGAGGTTTTCAAAGCCGCGGTGACCTTCGCTCGCAGTGAAGGTATCATTCCCGCTCCCGAATCAGCCCACGCAATCAGGGCCACCATTGACGAGGCTAAGAGAGCCGATGCGGAAGGCGTATCGCGCGTCATCCTGTTCAATCTCAGTGGTCACGGACATTTCGATATGAGTGCTTACGACGCCTATTTCGGCAAGCGACTGGAAGATAATCACTTTTCGGAAGACATTCTGAATAAGAATTTGCAGGAAATTGCCGGTCTGCCGAAAGTATAAGAGGTAAAACCCAAGATTGTCTGGTAAAAAGGGATGCGATTGATTGTGTCCCTTTTTAGCCAATTAAATATGACAGTTGGTAACGATGTATTTTGGATATTAACTTAGATAAAGGATACTAAAAAAATTTTTTCACGTTTTTTCTGAAAGAGGAACTTGATACTAGGGAATAGTGGTATTTGCACCACTTAGCATCAGGCTTGAACATGTTTAAATGCAAAATTGGGTCCCGGCCGGCGATTTCCGGAAAAAGAAGATAAAGGTGGTTTTAGTAAACTAACAGACAGCATTTCATATCGAAAGCAACTAATAGGAACACTTTCCAGTAACTATAAGAAGGATATTTAGATGAATCGACAATTTGTGGTTTATGGTTCCCTGGGTATTATAAGCCTGCATTTGCTCCAATCATGTGAAAATCCAACTGATAGTGAAAGCAGAGTACCGGCTGTTGTTACGGCAGTGGTCAGTGAGGTGACTTGTCATGCCGCTGTCTGTGGAGGAAAGATTAAGTCTGATGGTGGCGAGGACATAATCGCCCGTGGGGTATGCTGGAGCACCAGCCAGTATACCGATTTATCTGATAGCAAGACTGTCGATGGTTTCGGTGCCGGTAGCTTTACAAGTAACCTGACCGATTTGACTGCGGGTATAACTTACTACGTCAGGGCATATGCTACGAACAGTATCGGCACCGGATACAGCGATGCAGTTAAATTTACTACGAAAATCGCCACCGAATTTGGCACGGTCACTGATATAGACGGAAATATTTATTTGACCGTAAAACTTGCGAATCAATGGTGGATGGCAGAAAACCTGAAGGTAACCCATTATCGGAACGGGGACGAAATCCCCAACGTGACAGATAATAATCAATGGGCCTCTCTAACGACCGATGCCCGTTGCGCTCAGAATAACAGCGCTGATAAATTTGCGACTTATGGGTATCTTTACAATTGGTACGCAGTAAATGACGTGCGGAATATCGCTCCACCAGGGTGGCATGTGCCAACTGATGCCGAATGGCAGAAGTTGGCTAATTTTCTGGGGGGCAATGCGGTAGCTGGCGGGAAGCTGAAGGAGTCAGGCACGGCTCACTGGAATAAGCCCAATACCGAGGCCACCAACGCCAGTGATTTTTGCGCCTTAGCAGGCGGCTACCGGGATAATCTTGGAAATTTTTCAGGAACTGGCGGCAGTGCCACTTTCTGGTCTTCCACCGAAGAAAATGTTTCTTACGGGCGGTGTTGGGAGATTACTTACAATTCCGGTGCGCTTAGCAGTCTTGCTAACCGAAAATCGCGCGGATTCTCTGTACGGTTGGTAGCAGATTGAGGAGAGTGAGTAGATAAGAAAGGAAAACACCATGAAACGTTGGATCGGATTAGGTATTGGTTTGAGCCTGATGGTTGCTTTTTGTGAAAAAGATCCCCCCTGTGGCCCGTTTGATTCCTTAACCGCGACTGATTCATTAGTTGCGCAAATTACTCTTAACTGGGCTCCGCCTTGTCCGGAGGCTTACGATTATGATGTTTACCGCTCGCAAAGCCGGAAGGGCCCATGAACATATTTGTGCACGATTTGCGAACAAGATTTTGTCACCTGGCCGAATGTAACTGAATTACACTGGACCGATCAGATATTTTTTCAACAATTACCACCCATGGACGCCATTACCTATTATTATAAGGTGTTTGCGAAACCATATATTGATACCGAATGGGACAAGCTATCCAGTAATATTGTCAAAGGAATAGCCTTTGCCCCGAAACAGTAAAAATATGAAGGAGTGAGCTGTGATTCGACTATTAAATTTGATCTTTCTAATCAGCCTGATTAATACCGCGCTTGTGGCCAAGAATTACTGGTGGAACCAAAAGGCCATAGGCATTACTTTTGGACACGGCAGCGAAGAAAATCGTTATGATCGAGGACTTGTCGCCTCGGCAGGATTCCACGATGGTTATTTATCTGCATGGAAAATCGGAGACGAGACGAAAAATCAGACAATCCCGATCGGAAGTGTCCCAACGGAAGTCATGTTTCACTATCTGACCCGGAACCATAAATTCATGTTGTCTATCGGTATTATTAATCGCCAACCACGAACGATTACCAGTCAGAGTAATAAATACTCGATCATCGGTACCATAGGTAATACTGAGTTGAGTCTTAACGATATCCTTTATCATAAAGGTTTTTCCAGTTATGAAGATACCTGGTTGTTTCTACGCTGGGTGCGGCACTGGACACTAATAGAAACCAACCTCGGTCGAGCGGCGTTGGGTTTAGGTGAAGGAATTGGCTATACACCCAAATCAACCTGGCATACGCGCGTGGAAACCTGGTTATACCCGGACGGTGGTAGTGCATGGGAAACACTCCGGTGGGTCAAACGGGATATTTATTTTAATCACCTCATAGGGCTATCATTTAACCTAGATCTAAAATATGACTTGCCGAAGATTCCGGTCAGTGTTGGAGCAATGGGCCAGATCAACATGAAGGGTGGGACATTCTTCTGGAACTGGCACCATAAAGTGACGGAAATGCTCGATGGGGAAATTACAACCGGAACTCAACGCTGGCTCGTGGGGGATGCAAATCATAACTATGCCGCCGGGCTTGGATTTGGCTATCATTTTTATATCATGGGCAGCTGGCCTCTTTAAGAATGCTATGGCGCCCGGAAGCTTAATCACTCGCAAAGTATTTCCTGGTTTAAAAAATTCCTTATTTGGATCGAGCCGCTTTTTCATTACATTCCGCCCTGTTGATGCGGGTCGGATTTTCTAAATCGCAATTAATAACCGTTCATGTCCCTGGCGTCGGTGCGATTGTTCTATGTCGCAATCGCCGCGCCCGGCGGATAGCGTTGTCGGTACGCGCCGGCAGACCAGCAAGACTTACGCTTCCCGTCGGTGTGCCGTTATCGGTAGGCCTGGAGTTCATCCACCGTAAGGAGGCTTGGTTGAAAAGAACCCAGCAAAAAGTATCCGTTGGAGAAAACAACCAGCTGCCCTATGATGGCACGACTCCTTTCAATACTCGCCGGCACCGGTTACAGGTTGTGCCTTGCAGGCAGGAGAAATTGAAAGTCTGTATCCGGGAGGGGACAATTCAGGTTTCTTTCCCCGAACATATGCCCCTCAGCGCGCCCCTGGTTCAAGAGACCATCATCAAGGCGGTCAGTGAAACCCTGCGGATCGAGGCCCGGCAGGATTTGCCAGTTCGGATTGCACAATTAGCCGAGCGGCACGGCTTTGTTTTTCGACGCCTTTTTATCAAGAATCTTATCTCTCGTTGGGGTAGCTGTTCGGGTCGCGGTAACATTAATCTGAACCTGCAATTAATGCGCTTACCGGATGATTTGATTGATTACGTGATTCTGCACGAACTGCTGCATACTCGCCACCCCAATCATAGCCCGGCCTTCTGGCGCGATTTGCAGGCAATTGTGCCCTCGATGACTTACCAGCGTCGCCGCCTGCGCGACCTTGCCCGTCGCGGTTTCCTGCGTTCCCCGTTGATGCCTTTCGAATCTTAAGCAGGAAAATTTCCGGTGGGTTTTCCAAATCCGGTAATAATTGGTAATTTAAATGCGGTCAGGACAGGATACACGCGAACATTTATTAGCATGAAAGAGAGAACATGATCAGATTCGGACAATTTATGCCAGATGGCGCACGCAAAAAATTAGCGGCCCTGAACAATCGCCATGTCGAGGACATTATTGCAGAATATACCGCTCTGTGCAGGCCGGACAAAATCACGCTCGTTACTGATGACCCGGAGGAACGCGCCCGAATCAGGCAAATTGCGCTTGAAAAAGGTGAAGAAAAAGCGCTTTCTGTTGCTGGTCACACAGTGCACTATGACGGTTTTTTTGACCAGGGACGCGATAAAGCCTGTACCAAGGTTTTGGTACCCGAAGGTCAATCGCTCAGTCCCCGGATAAATACTCTTGATCGGAAAACCGGACTGGCAGAATTACACCAGCTGATGAATGGCATCATGCGTGGCAAGGAGATGTTCGTACGCTTTTTCTGCCTCGGTCCGGGTGGTTCGGCTTTCGCCATCCCGGCCATGCAAATTACCGATTCGGCTTATGTTGCCCATAGCGAAGACTTGTTGTACAGATCCGGTTATGCGGAATTCCACAAACTGCAGGGCAGTGACCACTTTTTCCATTTCATTCATTCCGCCGGCGCCCTGGACGAGGACGGCGTTGCCCGCAATGTTGCTCAGCGCCGTGTCTACATTGATCTGGTCGCCAACCGGGTATTTACCATAAACAATCAGTATGCCGGGAACAGTGTCGGGTTGAAGAAACTGGCCCTGCGGTTGGCGATCAACCAGGCCAATCAATCGGATTGGTTGGCGGAACATATGTTTCTCATGGGCGTCCATCCTGTTGCTAAGGAACGCACCACTTATTTCGCGGGTGCTTTCCCGAGCGCGTGTGGCAAAACCAGCACGGCCATGATACCGGGCCAGACTATAATTGGCGATGACATTGCCTATCTGAAAGCCTGGTCGGACGGCACCTGTCATGCGGTAAACATTGAATCGGGTATTTTTGGTATTATTTCCGATGTCAATCCGATTGACGATCCGCTGATTTATAAATGCCTGACGACGCCGCGCGAGTTGATTTTTTCCAACGTATTGGTCAATGACGGCCGACCGTACTGGTTGGGCATGGGCATGCCGACACCGGCGCGCGGGACCAATCATTCGGGGGCCTGGTTCGAGGGTAAAAAAGATGACGAGGGCAAGCTTATCCCTTTAGCCCATAAAAATGCCCGCTACACGATGCGGCTCAGCGAGTTGGAGAATCTCGACCCGCAGGCGGAAAATCCCGATGGGGTGCCGATTTCCGCCATTATTTACGGCGGACGCGACTCCGACACCAACCCACCAATTGTGCAGGCTTTCGGTTGGGAACACGGTGTTTTTATCGGGGCGACCTTGGAATCGGAGACGACCGCTGCGACGCTGGGCCAGGAGGGTCAGCGCACCTTTGCCCCGATGGCCAACCTGGACTTTATCGTCGTCCCGCTCGGGCTTTATCTGGCCAATCACTTTAAATTTGGCAAGCGCCTGAATAAGCCGCCGCTGGTTTTCGGAACTAACTATTTCCTAAAGGACGAGCACGGTCGCTTTCTGAATGAAAAGACTGACAAGAAAGCCTGGATTCTTTGGGCAGAAGCCCGGGTGCATGGTGAGTACGGGGCGGTAGCCACACCAATTGGATGGATCCCGCGCTATGCCGATCTACAAACGCTCTTTGATACTACCTTGCACAAACCTTATTCCCGCACTGATTATGCCCGGCAGTTCGAAATCAGGCTCGATCGGTTGTTAGAAAAATTGGCACGCATCGAGAAAATGTATGCCGCGGAGTCGGCCCCGCCCACCCTAGGGGAGCAAATCGCCGCACAGCGCTCGCGGTTATTGCAATGGCGGGCTGATTTTGGGCGGGAACGGCTTAATCCGCTAGAGATTGAGCAGGCCGTTGCGGAATAAATAGCTGACATTCATTGACATTGATCGTAAAAATCAATTAAATTTGGCGGCTTTTTAAGACACTGAAATCATTTGTCATGCAGGGCACGGCACCAGACTTCTAACCTCCCACGGGGAGTAATATAGATGGTGAGTGTAGCTCAGTTTGGTAGAGCGACAGGTTGTGGCCCTGTTGGCCGCGGGTTCAAGTCCCGTCACTCACCCGGCTTTTTCCAATTTTTGGCGCTATCGTCTAGTGGTTAGGACACCACGCTTTCAATGTGGTAACCGGGGTTCGATCCCCCGTAGCGCTACCACTACTGCTCAAAAGATGGTTGACGTTTTCCCAGAGATGGATATAATGTTTTTGGCCTGAGCGTTCTCGGGCGTGAGCAGACGCCACGCTTTCAATGTGGTAAGCGGGGTTCCCTGCCCGACGACTCAAGCGGGGATCCCCCGTAGCGCTACCACTCGCAAACCACCCAACCGCGACCAACGTCGCTTACAATGTGGCGTTTAAGGGTTTATATTCCGGCGATTTCATTTATTTATTGAAATTGAGGAAAAAACAACGTATAATTTTAATGTGGTTGTGAAGATCAGAAAAATTGTGGCGAATCTTCATCAATAAAGCACGATGGCATCGACAGGAACCGGAAATAGAAGTTGGAACACAGCGCGGATGATTTCCGCAGGTTTTCATCCTCTGCTTGTTGCTCCGCTCACCTTCGCCCTACTGTTGTATTATGGCAGTACGGTTGAGGCGTCCCGGAAAATTATTTATTTTCTGATTGTCATTATGGCGGTAGTAGTGATTCCCTTGGTGCAGGTGGTTTGGCTAAAAAACCACGGCAAGACGGTGAGCCTCGATGTCCCGGAGCGCATGCGGCGCATTATCCCGTTTTTAGTCAGCGTGGCGGGCTATTTGGTCGCCTGGGGTTTGCTCCGGCGGCTGGAATCGCCGAAAATTGTCTATGTCCTGATGTGGATTTACGCCTTCAATACCCTGATAGCGACGGGCATCACCTATTACTGGAAAATCAGTATTCACGGGATGGCCTTCGGGGGACCGGTTGCGGCGCTGGGAGTAGCTTTTTCGGTGCAGTTTTTCTGGTTGGCGCTTATAGCGCCGGTGATTGTCTATGCGCGGGTCAAACTTGAGGCCCATACCGTTTGGCAGGTAATTGCAGGATTATTAATGGGATTTGTCTTAACTTATATCCAGTTGCGGATTCTCATATAAGATGCAGACGCAAGAAATCTTAGCGGTAATTCTCGGTGGTGGTAAGGGAACACGGCTCTATCCCCTGACGAAATATCGCGCCAAACCGGCTGTGCCGTTCGGAGGCAAGTTCCGGATCATTGATGTTTCGATCAGTAATTGTCTCAATAGTGGCATCAATAAGATTCATATTCTCACCCAGTTCAATACGCATTCTCTGCACCGCCACATCTATGGTACCTACCGATTGGGGCATTTCAGCGACGGTTTCGTGGATATTCTGGTGGCGGAGCAGACCATGGAGAATACCGACTGGTATCAAGGTACTGCCGATGCCGTGCGCAAGAATCTGTCCTATATCACCGAAATCAACACGGAATATACGATAATTCTATCCGGTGATCATCTCTATCGTATGGACTATCGCGAGTTTTTGGCAACCCATATTGCTCACCAGGCAGATATTACTATTGCTACCAAACCGGTTTCAGGCCATGAGGCACCCGACTTGGGCATCCTGCAGACCGATCAGAAGGGACGGGTTGTACGGTTTGTCGAAAAGCCACGCGCGGATCAGCTGGATGGCCTGCGTTCGCCCGGGCTGGCGTCCGATACGCCCTTTTTAGCCTCGATGGGAATTTATATTTTCACAACCGCCACCATGCTGAAAATCTTAGAAAGCAACGCCAGTGATGACTTTGGGAGACATATAATCCCGGGCGCAATTGCTGATTTTAAAGTCTGTACTCATAAGTTCGAGGGTTTCTGGAAGGACATCGGCACGATCGAATCGTTTTTCAAGACCAACCTCGAGCTTGCCTCGGCCCATCCTCCGTTTCGCATGGATGACGAAAAGGCGCCCCTTTATACGCGTCCCCGACGCTTGCCGGGGTCGCGCTGTATGGACTGTCGGTTGGGAGCCACATTGTTAGCCGATGGGTGTTATTTGGAAAAAAGCCGCATCGAACGGGCCGTGGTGGGTATCCGCACCATCATTCGCCGGGATACCCGGATCGAGGAGTGCATCATTATGGGGGCTGACTACTACGAAAGCGAGCCGCCTCTTGGTCTGCCGCCAGTCGGCATCGGCAGTAACTGCATTATCAGGAAGGCGATTATTGACAAGAACGCCCGCATCGGAAACGCAGTCCGAATCGTCAACCAGCGCAACCGGCTTGAATTTGATTGTGACAACTATACCATTCGGGACGGTATTGTCGTCATTCCTAAAAACGCAGTGATTCCGGATGGTACAATCATTTAATAACGGATGAGAGAAATATGAGACCGCCGTTTAATCCCAGCCAGATCACGCTTTTCCCGGATATGTACGAAGACCTGTACCTGCCGCCGATAACCTCCCACCCGGACTTTGAACAGGAGCTGGAAAACTTCGTCAGATTAGCGGATTTTGGTGCCCTGCTCGATCTCAATTTCCACGGTCTGGAAAAGTCCTACTCCATGAAATTGAATGAGTTTGCCCTTCCCCCGCAAAGCCTGCGCGAGGACGCCGCAAACAGCTCGCCGATTTTTTATCTGTTTCCGCTTGCCATTCGCAATCGTCTCAACCGCTTCAAATACGACGTCCGGGCTTTTTTTAACGACCAGAACAGCCTCAGGTCACCGTCAGGTTATTTTCTTTTGCGCAACTTTTTTCACACCTGGGAAGCCCACCAGACCGCGCTGACGCAGACCCTGCTAACCGAACTCCAGTCGCTAATTGGCGGGAAAGCCTATCACGGCTATTTGGAGAGCTGTGTCAGGGCCGGTTTAGAGTGGTTGTCAGCTCAGGTCAGTATCGATAGCCATTATCAGTGCGCTTATCCCGGTTTTGCGGAATACGAAGCCCGGCGGAAGCTCTATCAGCGGAGCGGGGTGACGCTTTCCCAGATTCAGCCGGAGGAGCCTGATTACCTGTTCAATTGCACGGTCATCAAGACCGAACATCTGCCCCTGCACTTCAGTCAATATCTGAAAGGCATCGCCGTGACCTCGACCTTTAAGACCATTCATCCCGATTACTTGAAGGATTTGCAGATCGAGACCCTGCGTGATGTCAAGCATCTGCTGGAAGCCCTACCGAAAAAAAAGATTTGATGAAAGCGCACGTTAGCAACTACCCTGCCGACGCCGATGAAATGGTGGCGGAGCAAATTGTACCGCGCCACATTCGCGATCAACAGGTTATCCAAGCCATGCGCACGGTGCCGCGTCACCTGTTCGTGGCGCCGCAATATCGAGGACTTGCCTATACTGATCAACCGTTGCCAATCGGCCACAATCAGACTATTTCCCAGCCTTACATCGTGGCCTTTATGACGGAAGCACTGCGGCTTTCCCCGCAGGCGCGCGTGCTGGAAATTGGCACGGGGTGTGGCTATCAGACCGCAGTCCTGGCTCAGATCGCCAAATTGGTATTTACCGTGGAAATAGTTGCGGAATTGGCGCGGCGCGCCAAGGCCACCCTGGAGAAACAGGGGTATACCAACATCCACTTCAATTGCGGCAATGGTCGCGAGGGCTGGTCGGAGTTCGCCCCTTACAGTCATATCATGGTCACGGCGGCCAGTAGCGCCATTCCTCCGGCGCTACTGGATCAGTTGGAAAATGGGGGGCGCCTGCTGATTCCGCTCGGCACTCCCAACTTGACACAGGAGTTGGTCTTGATCGAAAAAAAGGACGATCAGATCAAGAAAACTAACCTGTTGCCGGTACGCTTCGTACCGCTGGTGGATAAATAATTCAAGCTGTAGAAGGAACGCTATGAAGGAATTGGATGCCGCAATATTTACCGAATTTGCCCAGGCGGTGGAAAATGTCGCCCAGGGGCACGACGAATTTAAATCCCTTGAAAAATTCATGCGGATCGGAATGCCGGCGGAACTGCGGCAAGTCGCCACTACGCTGGCCAGCCTGTTCCAGCTTTTCGAGACTCGCGAGGGACACCTCAAAATGGCGATCGAGGAACTGAAAGCCACCCGTACCGAGCTGGAAGAACTGAATGCCATGCTGGATGCCCGGGTGCGGGAACGAACCCGCGCCCTGGAAGAAGCCAACCAGCTCTTGGAGTCACTTTCCACAACCGATGCCCTGACTGGTATCAGCAATCGCCGCAATTTTGACCACTCCCTCCAGCACGAAGTCGCCCGCAGTATTCGTTATGATACCCGGCTCAGCCTGATCATGCTTGATATTGACTTGTTCAAGAATGTCAACGATACCTTCGGGCATGTGTTTGGCGACGAGGTTTTAAAATCCATCGGCTACCTGCTCAAGACGCGCCTGCGCAGTAATGATATTTGCGCCCGTTACGGGGGCGAGGAATTTGTGATTCTTCTGCCGGAAACCTCTTCGGAGGCGGCCTTTTACGTCGCAGAGAAGTTACGCAAACTGATTGCCGGTTACGACATATCACAGGGCGGGGCGACGACGCGTGTGACCGTTTCTCTGGGGGTGGCCCAGTTTGATCCGGCCAGGATGCCGGAAGAGCGGCGGTTGGTTGAATGTGCCGACCAGGCTATGTACGAGGCCAAGCACCAGGGGCGCAACCGCACAGTGGTATATAGCGAGAATTGACGGATAATAGTGACCGCAACGGAAATTTATTTGAAAAGAGACAGCCGGAGTGCGTATATTTTCTCTGGTTAACATGCGAATTATTCTTCTCCTGCTTTGCCTGAACCCCCTGTGGCCAGCCGTATTTGCCCAGAATTATTTGTGGCCGACGAATGCCAGCCAGTTAGTCAGTTCCCTCTTTGGCGAATACCGCACCAATCACCTGCATTCCGGTCTCGACATCAAAACCAATCAGCGCACCGGTTATCCGGTCTTTGCTACGGCCGCTGGTTATATCTGGAAAATCAGAGCCGGCTCGCGGGGTTTTGGCAAGGTCATCTATCAACGGCTCGATGATGGAAATTTCGCCGTATATGCCCACCTCGATGACTTCAACCGAACCTTGCGCACCTATCTGCAGGAAGAACAACGCCGGCAACAGCGCTACGCCGTGGAAATTATTTTTGCGCCGCATGTCCTGCGCGTCAGTCGCGGCGACACTATCGGATATACCGGCGATACCGGCAGTTTGCATCCGCACCTGCATTTCGAAATCCGCGACAGCCTGGAAAATCCGCTCAATCCCCTGAATACCAATCTGCGCGTTCAGGATAATACCCGCCCGGAAATCAGCGCGATCGCCCTGACACCGGTGCAAATTGCATCACGCATTAATGGCCTGCCGCTGATCCAGACCTTCAAGACCAAACTTTCCCATAAAAATGTCTATACCGTCCCCGATACCATCCAGGTCACCGGTGCCTTTGGAATTGATATTAAAGCCCGCGATGTCATCCGCGGCCTGCCGCATTCTTACCCACCTTACGGTATTAAGCTGTTTGTGGATGATAGCCTGGCTTTTCAGGTACAATACGACCAGTTCAGCTTTGCGCAGACCCGCTTGGTCGAGATCGAGCGCAACTATCAATTGGATCAGGAAATAGGCGAGGTTTTTAACCGGTTGTGGACTTTTGACTCCACTAAAACCATGCCGATGTATACACTGCCGGACGCTGACGGGATTTTGACCCTATCGCCCGGTTGCCATAAAGTGCGGATTGAGGTTTATGATAAATACCGCAATGAAGCGCAGTTGCTGTTCGACGTTTACAGCAGGCCGGTGCGGAATATATCGATTACCGGGATCAGTGTGAAAGACAATACCTGCAGAGTAAGCGTGCAGAAAACTGGTCTTTTTCGGGTAAGCGAGCTGATGCTAGACTGGGTGGGCAAATATGGCGACTATCTGCGCCCTGCGCCGCCGCTCGGCTACGACTCGACTGCCACGGAATATTTTATGACGGTATCGGAAATGAACCGCCCGTATGAATATCTACGGATTACCGGTACAGCTGCGGACGGGCTGGGCCTCTATCCGGCTTTTGTGCGAACCAGAGGCGCCACTCTGCCCGGTGCGCTAGTCGTTCAACGTAACTTCTACCACAATCCCAAGACCTTTCTGTGCGAGCTGACTTTCAAAGAGCCCCCGGAAGTCTATCCTTCATTTTATTTGCAGACCAGCACCGACATGCAGGAAGTCGCCCTGATTCAGCGCTCGCCGGTTGAATTTGTCACGGCGCCGGCGCCCTTGCAGGTCTGGCAATCGGCTTTCGCGGGTGAAGTCCGTTTGCCGACTCAGCCGCTGAACATGACCCGGTTCAGGTTGAATTTTTCAGGCGTAGTTCCCGCTCACCAAACGCAGTTGGTATCGTCCGATTCGGTGTGTAGTATCAACTTTCCGCCGCAGGCAGTATACGATACGTTGATCGTCTGGTGGGGCAAAGCAAATTTGTCAGCCCCGGCGGGCGGGAAGTTGGAAAGCGCCATCTACGAGTTACTGCCGACGTCTCAGCCCCTGCATGATTCGATTCAGGTGGCATTCAAGTACCCCACCTTCCTGGCATCCGCTGGGCAGGTAGGGATTTACCAGTTTCTGGATAATGCCTGGCGCTTTGTCGGCAACCAGACCGAATACCGCACCGACGCCATCAAGGGCAAAGTGCGCCGCCTGGGAGCTTTCGCCCTGATTCGCGACGAAGTCCCACCGGTTATCAGGAATATTTTCCCGGGATCGGGCGGGCGTTTTCGGATCTCGGCGGTCACCGAACTGCGCGCCGGAGTACGCGATTATTTATCGGGCATCCAGGATGATCTCAGCATTCAGGTTCGGCTCGATGATCAGCCCGTCATCGCGGAATATCACGGCGTGAAGCATTATATCCGCTACAAACTGCCCACTCTGCTTAGTATGGGCCCGCATACGTTGACGATTACCGCCCGGGATCGCGCCGGGAACGTCAGCACCGCCCGGAGTACCTTTACCATTATCCCCGAGAAGTAAATGTTCATCCCGACCCGCGACTCCACCCTGCGTCTGACCGCTCCGTTTGTAACCGTCACCCTGATCGGAATAAATGTGCTGGTTTTTATGTATCAGATTGGCCTGCCGCTGGCGGCGCAGAGAAATTGGTTTTTCGCCTATGGAGTGGTGCCGGCGCGAATTTTCAGCGGAGAAATATTCCCGTGGTGGACTTTCATCACGGCACTCTTTGTACATGGCGGGCTGGCCCATCTTCTGGGCAATCTGCTTTATCTGTGGATTTTTGGCGACAATATCGAAGCCACACTCGGACATTTTAAATTTCTCGTCTTTTATCTGCTCTGCGGAATCGTCGCTTCCCTGACCCAGATTGTCATTGATCATACCAGTTCCGCTCCGATTGTCGGCGCCAGCGGGGCGATATCGGGGGTGCTGGGAGCGTATCTGATTCGTTACCCGCACGCCAAGGTCAAGGTATTTTTCTGGTTTATCCTGATCGTGCGGCAGTTCTGGGTGCCCGCCGGTTACCTGTTGGGATTCTGGTTTCTGATCCAGTTGAGCAATGGACTCGGGGCGTTGAGTTTTAAACAGGAGGGCGGAGTAGCCTGGTTTGCACATATTGGTGGCTTTTTAGCCGGAATTGTGTTACTATTTATCATGGAATCGTATGAAAGGAAACGGTTATGGAAGAATCTCAGCTGGAAAAACTGAAGGAAAGCGCCCGTCAGGTGGCGGCCCGGGCCCACACGCCGCACTCGCATTATCCGGTCGGGGCGGCGCTGTTGACTTCCGGCGGTCAGATTTATACCGGCTGTAACGTCGAGTCCAGTTCGTTCGGACTGACCGTCTGTGCCGAGCGCAATGCCATCAGTGCGGCTGTCGCCGCCGGAGCCACGGTCTGCGTGGCGCTGGTCGTCTTTTCCACAAACGGCGCCACGCCCTGTGGAGCCTGCCGGCAAGTAATCTGGGACATTTGCGGCGAGATTGAAATCTATATCTGTGACGCTCAGGGCGGCACCACTCGAATGCGCACCTCCGATCTCCTGCCCCATCCGTTTGATGGTAAAAAACTTAAGGATATTCAATCAGTATGAAGAAAGCAATTCTGATCGGAGTAGCCGGCGGCACTGGTTCCGGCAAAACCTCCATGGCCAAAAACATCGTGCGCGATTCCGACCCGCGCGAGGTGGTGATCATCGAGCAGGATTCCTTTTATCATGATCTCAGTCATATTCCGCTGGAAGCGCGCGGACGCCATAACTTCGACCATCCGGACGCCTATGACTTCGTACAATTGAAAGCAGATATGCGCCGTCTGCTGAGTGGCGAACCCGGTCGTATTCCCGTCTACGACTACAAGACCCACACGCGCCGGACGGACGAATTCCTGGAAGTCAAGGGACAAAAGATCATCGTCCTGGAAGGCATCATGGTGCTGTATGACCAGGAACTGCGTGACATGATGGACATCAAGGTCTATATCGAGACTGCGCCCGACATACGCTTTATTCGCCGCCTGAAACGCGACATCCACCAGCGGGGACGTTCGGTGGACTCGGTCATCACCCAGTACCTGGAAACAGTCCGCCCGATGCATGAACAATTCATCGAGCCTACCAAGCATTTTGCCGACGTCATCATCCCGGAAGGCGGACACAACACCGTCGCCATTGACCTGTTCCGCACCAAAGTCCGCAGCCTTTTACGTCAACTTAATAACCAATAGGATAGCAATTTTATGGATCGTACAAGTTTACACCGCGTTCCGATGGGCATGGAAGAAGTAGTCGCCACGTCCGGCCAACCTACCGGTTGGGTGGAAGTGATCTGCGGCTCGATGTTCTCCGGCAAAACCGAGGAACTCATTCGTCGTCTCCGGCGGGCACAGATCGCCCGACAGAAAGTCGCCATCTTCAAGCCCCGAATTGATGTGCGCTACAGTGAGGATCATATTGTTTCGCACAATCAGCAAAAGATTCCCTCACAGACCGTCTCCTCCGCCCAGGAAATTCTGGACTTAGCCGGTGACTCTCAGGTGTTGGGAATTGACGAAGCCCAGTTCTTCGACCGCTCACTGGTCAGCGTTTGCCGCCAACTGGCCGACCAGGGCAAACGCGTCATCGTCGCCGGGCTCGACAAAGACTACCGCGCCGAGCCTTTCGAACCAATCCCGCAACTGCTGTGCGAAGCAGAGTACATTACCAAAACCCTGGCGATTTGCATGAAATGCGGCAACCCGGCCAATTACACTCAGCGTCTGACCAAATCCAGTGAACGGGTTCTGTTGGGCGCCACGGATGTGTACGAAGCCCGCTGTCGTGCCTGCTATGAGCCGCCGGAAGATTAGGAATGAGGGAAACTGATGAAGAATAACCGGATGCGTGGTAAAGGATGTGCAGTATGAAACTGATCGGTATTTTGGGGATGTTCGTCCTCCTGGGAATCGCTTTCCTGATGTCCAATAACAAACGCCGCATTCCCCTGCGGGTGGTCATCTGGGGTTTGCTCCTGCAACTGCTTTTTGCGGCCTTGATTTTAGGCGCGCGGGCTATCTCCTATGCGGCCCTGCTGTTGTTTATTTTGCTAATCGTGCTATTTCTGTTCAAGGAACGTATCAACACCGCCGGCCCGCCTAAGCGTCAGATCGGACGGGCAGGCCTGGTTCTGGGTCTGACCCTGGGCAGTCTGATGGTGTTTTACCTGCTTGCGCCCAGCGAACTTCTCGGCTGGTGTTTCTGGATCATCCTGCTGATAATCATTCTGAAAGCAGTGTTCAGAATTCCACAATATCAGCCGGCGCTGGCGACTGGCTTGCTGACCTCCGGCTATGTCTGGCTGTTCGTCAACGGAATCAGCGGGCAGGCGCTGTTTGCTTTTGTTTCGCATAAGGTCGAACGCTTTCTCAATTTGGCGACATTGGGAGCTGAATTCATTTTTGGCAATTTAGCCCTGGACAAGTACTTTTTCACCGACCAGACCACCTGGCCGGGCTTCGGCTTCCAGTTCGCCTTTGCGGTCTTGCCGGTGATCATATTCTTTGCGGCGTTTATGGCTATCCTGTATCATCTCGGCGTCATGCAGGTCATCATTAAAGCCATGTCGCGGTTCATGCAATGGACAATGGGTACCAGCGGGGCGGAGACGCTTTCCTGCACCGCCAATATCTTCGTGGGCCAGACCGAAGCGCCCCTGCTCATCCGACCCTTCATCAATGAGATGACCATGTCGGAACTGCTGACCGTCATGGTGGGTGGTTTTGCCACGATTGCCGGGGGAGTGTTGGCCGGCTATATCCGAATGGGTGTACCGGCCGGGCACCTGATCGCCGCCAGCGTGATGTCGGCGCCCGCCGCCCTGGTAATAGCCAAGATAATTTTTCCGGAAACGCAGCTGGCGAAAACCGCCGGTAAGGTCGAGATGCCTGCCAATATCGTCGAATCCACAAACCTGTTAGATGCCGCCTCACGCGGAGTCACTGACGGCTTGAAATTAGCCGCCAATGTCGGCGCCATGCTGATCGCTTTCATCGCGCTGATCGGACTGCTGGACATCCTGTTTTCTCTGGGCGACCGCCTGATTGATGGTCGGTTACTCGGCGGAGCCTATTCAGCGTACACCTCGGCTTCCGGTTTCTCGCCGGTCAAAGGCGAGTTCGCGGGCATTTTCCCGGGCAGTCTGAAAACCCTCTTCGCAGTGCTTTTACGTCCGCTCGCCTTTCTGATGGGCGTCTCCTGGCAGTACGCCGGTGAGGTCGGCAACCTCTTAGGCATCAAACTCTCGCTCAACGAATTCGTCGCTTATACCAGTCTGGCGGAGCTGATCCATAAGCATTTGCTGGATGAAAAAGCCATCGTCATTTCGACCTACGCCCTCTGCGGCTTTGCCAATTTTTCCTCGATCGGGATTCAGATCGGGGGCATCAGCGCGCTTGCCCCCGGGCGCCGTTCCGACCTGTCCAAAGTCGCCCTGAAAGCCATGTTCGGCGGCGCTCTGGCGTCCTGGCTAACAGCGATTATTGCCGGTTTGCTGATATGACCTTAAATTAATGTACAATGTATCGCAGACTATGAAGATCATTTTAATCGGACCGCCCGGGGTGGGCAAAGGCACCCAAGCTCAGAAACTTCAACAATCACATGGCCTGCGGCAAATTTCGACCGGCGATCTCCTGCGTACCGCGATTAGCAACCGGACCACACTCGGGATGACCGCCGAACGCTATATCAACCGCGGCGAGCTGGTCCCGGATGACGTCATGTTGGAATTGATCGAGGAGACCTTGTTTGGGGAAAATGCCCCGGACGCCTTCACACTGGATGGCTTCCCGCGCACCGTTCCGCAGGCGGAAGGTCTGGAGACCATTTTTACCCGTTATGGAGCCCGACTGGATTGGGTGGTTTTGTTGGAAGCCGACCACGATCTGATCGCCCGACGTTTAGCGGCGCGCCGTACCTGTCGCCAGTGCAACGCCGTCTACAACCTGCTGACCAACCCGCCGCATCAACCGGGCAGATGCGATGCCTGCGGCGGGGAATTGTATCAACGACCGGATGATCAGTTGGCAACCATCGCCAACCGTCTGCGCATTTATCGGGAACAGACCGCGCCTTTGGTGGAATTTTACCGGGAAAGGCAACTGCTGAGTGCCGTGGATGCACTCGGCCCTTCGGACGCAGTATATCAACGTATTGAAAAATTGATTGGAGGAAAATAGTACCGTGGTTACTCTGGGTGTGACCGGCGGAATTGGCTCGGGGAAAACGACCGCCTGCCGGTTCTTAGCCGCATGCGGCGCCTATGTTTTCGACGCCGACCAGACCGCTAAAAACCTACTCGACAGCAACCTTGAGGTTCAGCAACAGGTCGCCGATGAATTCGGGCAGGATATTATCAAGGACGGTAAAGTGGATACCGCCAAACTCGCGCAACGCGCTTTCGTGAGCGAAATCAGCCAGCGCCAGCTGAATGATATTTTGCACCCGCGCGTCATCGAATCCTTTCAGGAAACGGCCGCCCGCTTGAGTAAAAAATACGAACTGATCGCGGTGGATGCCCCGCTCATCTTCGAGTCGGGCTTCGAGTCGCGCTTGGACCATACCCTGTTAATCTACACCAAATATAAATTTCGCCTGGAACGCGCCCTGCGGCGCGGCAATCTTTCGCGCGAGGAAATTCTGCGCCGCATGGACTTGCAGATGCCCGAAGAGGATAAGCGCGAACTGGCGACCTTTGTCATCGAAAACAACGGTACCGAGGAGCAGTTGAAAATTGCCATCGGCGACCTCTATAAAAAGCTTACTTCATAATTGCCCAAATGAAAGATCATAAACTTAACCCTGATTCTCCGGAGCATTTTCATGGCGAACGCCAGCGGCTGAACGAGCTCGTCCTGCAGTTTGCCGGCAAGAATATCAAACGCTTCTTCGCCCTGGACAGCCAGGCCTACCACGACGGCGCTTTGCCCGCGCGCACCAAGGAAATAATCGGACTGGTTGCCTCGCTGGTTTTGCGCTGTGACGACTGCGTTAAATATCATTTGAACCAGTGTCATCAGGCCAAGGTCACGGACGCCGAGCTCGAAGAAGCCCTGAATATCGGCCTGATCGTCGGCGGTTCAATTGTCATACCGCATCTGCGCCGGGCCGTGGCTTTCTGGCAGGAGCTGCGGCAATCCGCATCCTGAAGCGCTTTTTCGATAGTTGCCAACGCCCGGGGCAGAATTAGAGTACAACAGGAATCAGAAGACCGTTACGGGTAAAGATGATATTTTTCGGCAAGTTTGGTGAATGCCGCGACATCGGCGCGCCAATCTTCGATCAAGACATTGGGATCAGTCATCCTGAGGAGATCGGCTTTACCGTAGAGCCGATTGACATGGTTTTCGCGCCACTTGAAATCGGTCGGGTAGAGCTCGCGCGCTTTGGCCAGACAGAGTACCGCCGCTTCGATGGGCAAAAAGCGCTCGCGGTCGGTGACGATAAGTTTGACGCCCTGGCAGGCCAGTCCCTCATATTTAGGACGGGAAGCGACCTGCGGAATATTTTGGGGAGTGAATTTCACGGCTTGGAATTGGACGCCTTCGATTTGAAGGGCATTCAGGGCGTGAGCGTATTTTTTTCCATCAATATAGGGTGCTCCGAATTGGACGAACGGGCTGTCGGTGCCGCGCCCTTCGGAGAGATTGGTGCCCTCCATAAAGCAGAAACCCGGATAGACCGTCGCCGTAAGGAGAGTCGGCATGTTTGGGGAAGGTGGAAACCAGGGCAGGCCGGTCTCATCGAACCACATTGCCCGTCGCCAATTCTGCATCTTGATGACGGTCAATTCTGCTCGGAGAGTGTCACCTAACCAGTGCTCGCCGTTGATTAACCGGGCTAATTCTCCGACGGTCAAGCCGTAGCGGATGGGAATCGGATGGGGACCGACGAAGGAGCGGAATTGTGGCTCGAGTACGGGACCTTCGATGCGGTCGCCGCGAATAGGGTTGGGACGATCGAGAACTACAATCGGCAGGTGATTTTCGGCGGCGGCGCGCATGACATTCGTCAGGGTGCTGATGTAGGTATAAAACCGCGCCCCGACATCCTGGATGTCGTAAACCAACAGGTCAACGTTTTTCAGCATTTCCGCGGTTGGCTGCAGGTTTTCTCCGTAAAGCGAATAAATCGGGGCGCCGGTGAGCGAATCTGCGGCGTCGGCAATATTTTTACCATCGGCAAACGTGCCGCGGAAACCGTGCTCCGGCGCGAAAATTGCCGTTATTTGACAGACGCCACTCTGTTGGCAGAGGTCGATTAAGTGCCGGCCGCTTCTATCCCGCGCCGTATGATTGCAGACGATGCCGAGGCGCCGGTTCGCCAGGGGGGCGAAATTTTGGCCAACCAACACATCCAATCCACTTTGAACCGCCGCGGATTCCAGCGCATGGGCCATTCCCGTCAGAGCTAGCAGTAAAACGCTGACTCTGCCGGCATTGAAGAGACTATATATATTTTTTCGTCTGTAAAATTTTGAGAGAAAAGAACCTGTAAAATGCAAAGTGTTTATTAATGCTGAGTAATGCACTCAACAGGACAAACGCCGACACAGGTAGCGCAGTCCGTGCATTTTTCCGGGTCAATGACATAGATGCTGTCGCCGGCGCTGATCGCACCTTCCGGACACTCCGATTCGCAGGCGCCGCAAGAGATACAATCTTCGGAAATGAAATGTGTCATGATCTACTCCTTGATTCTGGTTATTAAAGACCGGTAAAATTTACGAAAAGGGCCGCTTGCAGACAACAGTCCGGAGGTCTTTCTTTTTTCTGTGGGCGGGTTTTAATAGATTAAGCGCGATTTTTCACCAACCAGAGATTTTCTTATAAGGAAACCGTAAAAATGACAACCGATTCCGCAATTCTTGCCCGTCAGCCGAGCGCCCTCTTCCGCTGGATGGTGCTTTTCTTCATCAGTATGGCGATGTTTGGGAATTATTATATTTATGACAGCATCAGCCCGCTGGCGGATCTGCTCAAGACACAACTGGGTTTTTCCGATACAAATATCGGGCTACTCAATGCGATTTACAGTTTCCCCAATATCATCATGGTGCTGATTGGCGGCCTGATTATTGACCGCATTGGTACCCGCCGGTCGGTGTTCCTGTTCACGCTTTTCGTGGCCTTGGGGGCTTTAATCGCGGCTCTGAAGGGCAGTTTGGTAACGATCACGGCGGGACGCCTGATTTTCGGCTTGGGTGCCGAGTCCATGATCGTCGCAATTACGACGATTATCGCGCGCTGGTTCAAGGGCAAGGAGCTTTCCTTCGCCTTCGGACTCAATCTGACGTTCGCGCGATTGGGTTCGTTCATCGCCCTGAATTCGCCGACCTGGGGCAAAGCGCTGTATGTGAATTGGCAGAAACCGCTTTTCGTTACCGTCGCGGCCGGAATCGTGGCGGTGCTGTTTATTGCGGTTTATTATCTTCTCGATGTTTTGGCGACTCGGCGTTACGCCATGCCCGTTGAGGGACATCAGGAAAAAGTCGTCCTCCGGGAAGTTTTTCGATTCGGCGCCGGATTCTGGTTCATTACCGCCTTGTGTGTCACCTTTTACTCGGCGATGTTTCCCTTTCAAACTTTCGCCATCAAGTATTTTCAGGAAGCACACGGCACGACGCGCGAAGTCGGGGGTAATCTTTCCAGCATGTTGACTTTGGCGGCGATGGTTTTCACTCCGCTTTTTGGGCTGCTTGCTGACCGTACCCGTCGCCGGGCCCTGTTGATGATGTTTGGCAGTTTGCTGATCATTCCGGTTTATCTGATAATGGCGTATAAAATTGACTTGGCTACCCCGCTTGGTCTGCAGGGTGCCCTGCACCTGAATTTGGATTTCTTCGATATTCATTCGGTCATTCCGGCCTATCTGATCGTGCCCATGGCGATGATGGGGATTGCCTTTTCATTGGTGCCGGCGGTGATGTGGCCCAGCGTCGCCTTAGTGGTAGACAATGCCAAGCTCGGCACGGCTTACGGCTTGATGACCATGATTCAGAATATCGGGCTGTTCAGCTTCAATATGTTGATTGGCAGGGTCAACGATCTGGCCGGTGCCAGCGCCGCTCATCCGGGCGGCTACACGCCGGGGATGTGGATTTTCTCCACGCTGGGATTCCTGGGATTGTTTTTTGCCTTCTTCCTGCACCGTACCGAAAAAGCGGCGCAAGCCGCTCAGGGTTTACCGAAAGCATAAATGCGCCTGTCGGGTTTTTGATATGCAATTGAGTGAGCTCGGCTTCGACGGCTGGTTTCAGGAACAGGCGCGGCAATATCCCGACCGCCATTTTGCGCGGATCAGCCGGGTCGATCGGGAACGCTACCTGGTGCGCAATGAACACGCGGAAGTACGGGCGGAACTCTCCGGTCAGTTTCTTTTCAATGCCGCGACCCGCCAGGATTGGCCCTGTGTAGGAGATTGGGTGGCAGTACAATATTACAACGAGGGCCAGTTGGCCATTGTCAGCGCTCGGCTCTCGCGGAAGACCTTTTTACGACGTAAAACCGCCGGGAAAGAGGTGGACTACCAAATGCTTGCCGCCAACCTTGACAGCGCCTTCATTATGCAAGCCTGTGACAACGATTTTAACCTGCGCCGATTAGAACGCTATTTGATCATGTTCAGTGACGGCGGAGTGGAGCCGGTAATCCTGCTCAGCAAAAGCGACCTAATTTCGTCGACCGACCTGCAAGACCTGTTCAGCGCAATCAGGCAGGCGCACATAACCGCCCGAGTGGTGGCGCTCAGCAATGTCACAGCAGCCGGGTATGCGGAATTCAACGGGCTGTTAGAAAAAGCCCGGACGTACTGTCTGCTGGGCTCGTCCGGCGTGGGCAAGACCACGCTCCTGAACCGACTGCTCGGAGGCGAGATATTCGCCACTCAGGCTGTACGCGCAAAAGATGGCAGAGGCCACCACACAACCACCCAACGCCAGATGGTGAGCCTGCCTAACGGCGCCTGGGTGATTGATACGCCGGGCATGCGCGAACTTGGTCTATTTGCCGTCGACGAGTCCATCATGGATAATTTTAGCGAAGTCCAGGTGCTGGCCGACACCTGCCGGTTTACGGATTGTACGCACACCACTGAACCCGGTTGCGCCATTCGCCGGGCCTTGCGGGAGGGCACACTGACAGAAGAACGTTTGCGCAGTTATCAGAAGTTACTGAAAGAGTCCATGCATTTGGAGCTGTCCTATGCCGAAAAACGCCAGCACGACCGTCAAAGAGGACGGATGATCAAGGCCGCCCTGCAGCAGATCAGGAAAAATAAACCCTTTTGACGTATTTCCAGGGCCGGAATTCAGGCGCCTGTTCAACTGAGCGAATTTGATAATTGCTGGCGCAGGGATCGGGCTTCCTGGGCTGGTGTGAAATCGGGGTCGGCTTTTTCCCAAACCTGCAACGCCGTGTCCAGATGTTTACGCGCGGCGGCATTGTCCTGCAAGGCGTGGCAGATGCGCGCCATCTCTAAATTGGCGTCGGGATTAAAGGGCTGAACCTTGAGAGTGGTTTCCAATAACGTGCGGGCGCGGCCATTTTCACCCAACAGGCGATAACAACGCGCGATGTCAATCAGCACGGTCACATCAGTAGGCTGAAAAGTGAGGTCCTGCTGGTATTCCAAAATGGCGGTCAGGTAATCGGCCTGGGCTTCGGCGAGGCAACCGCGTGCATGGTGGACGAGGTGTTTTTTTGAGATATCGTCAAAGATCCGCAAGGCTTCATCCAGCTGAGTCAGGTAACCATGGGCGGATGGGTAATCTTTTTCGGCCAGTGCGATTTCGAGCTTGCCCGCGGCGAGGGCTCGCGACCAGGGCGGGAAAAGCTGTCTTTCAATCTGTTTGATCTGGGCGACGGCCTGGGACTTGGCGCCGGTTTGCAGGAAATATTCGAAAGAGCCATCGTACAATTTATTCAAGGCTACTTCCAGCGGCAGGGCAAACCGACTCTGGGCGACGAACTTATTTTCACGGGCCTGGAGTGCGTTCCGCAGTTGCCCGCGCCGCCGGTAATATTTTTGCAGAGCGTCATAGATCAAGGCCAGATCCTGGGCGGAAGTGGTCTGTTTTAAAACTTCATGATAGAGGCGTTCGGCAGTAGCGAAATTTCCGCATTCCAGCTCGACAGCCACGGATTGTAAATTCAGGTTAATGTCCTCCGGTGCCATGACCAGAGCTTCCGAAAAATACTGACGAGCCTCAGGATAATTGCCCATGGTGAAATACAGTTCCCCGAGCGCGGCAAAAGAGCGATAATCTTTCGGAAATTCAGCGCTGTACTGGGTCAGATATTTCAGGGCGTTTTTAAAATCCCCCCGGATTCGATAAACATCGCCGATGTACTGCAGATAGTAGCGCCGCGTGGGATCCAACTGCAGAATGATTTTATATTCCTTGATAACCTGTTCGGGCTGGTTGCGTCGCAGATAGGCATTGGCGAGTCGGAAATGCGCCCGCAGGTCACGCGGGTAAAGCTTGACCCACATTTCCAGGATGGCAAATCCCTTGTCCGGATTTTCCGTCACCAGATAGTGCTCTTGTTTGACGGCGAACTGCAGGATTTCGGGTAACTTGTAAAGATGTTGCAGGGTAGCCTGCAAGGCGCTGAGCGCTGACGCGGACTGCGCGGTATTGGAATAACAGCTGTAAAGCATCCAGTGAGCCAAAGCAAAGGACGGATCGGCCGCGACGGCTTTTTCGAAATACGGAATTGCACCCCGAAGGTCAAATTTCAGGTTGGCCAGGTCTGCCCCGGTAAAGTAAGCGCGGCAGGCGGCCGGTGAATTGGTCAGCATCTCGCTGACGGGCAGGTCGTCATTGCCCTCGATATGCCAGACGGGCAGTTTCAGATCCTGTTTTAAATCCCGCGTGATCTGATCCACGACGGTCAGGGCTTTGGTGGTGCGGTAGACATGTTCGGTCAGCAGTTTGCCCCGGACTGTTTCGTAGAGGTAGGTGCTGACGATCAGAGTGTCGCCGGCTGTGGTAAATGACCCGCCGAGAAAATATTCACGTTGCAATTCCCCGGCGATCTTTTTTTCCAACATCATCGGCAATCCGACTTCGCGTTTCAGTCCCGCCTGGCGAATGCGCTGATAAATGACATTGTCATAGGCGGAGTACAGCGAGAAAACCGGGTCCTGGCTGAGATCCAGATGACAGCCGAACATCAGTGCCGATTGCAGATAATCGAGGTCGGGATTTCCGGATTTGTTTTCAAAAAAGAAGATAGCCAGGCGCCGGTTGAAATCGCTCTTGGGCATTTTACGGCGAACTACCTGTCCCAGCTCGTCCCGCACTGTGACCTGCGTTGTGGCTGAACCCAATTCTTTGCCGGAAAAGACGATGTAAACCAGCGCTAAGGTACAAACAATATTGGCCGGAATGCCGATCTTTTCGGTCTTGGTCCAAACGTCGCGTCCGGGACGCCCATGGAAGTAAGCCAGCATCCCTACTGTCGGTAGAAGCGAGAGCAGGATGATCAATCCCAGGTCGGTGAAATAGGGCGACAGCTGATAATGCTCAACCAACCAGTTTAAGAATTCCAGAATCGTCCAGCACACCCCAAAGTAGATGAAGACAATCTGCGGCATGCGCCGTTCAAACAGACGTTTGATCAGAGTGGTTTGCTTTTTGGTTTTTTTCTTCGCCATCTCAACCTACAACGACCACTTCGACCGCTTTCCGGAGGGGTTGGTTGTCAGCCAACGCACTCAGTCTCCAATCAACCGTCGGATTTGTCGAATATAATCCGGTGTTGTACCGCAACAGCCGCCGATGATTTCTACACCGGCGTCGCGAATACGTTTAAGATTCAAAGCAAAAGTAGTAACACTTTCCGGGTAAACCGTTTCACCGTTGCGGGTTACCGGCAATCCGGCATTGGGCTGGATGATGACCAGCCCGCCGACCGCCTGGCGGATCGCCGCGGCCAAAGCGACCATTTGGTCACTGCCGATCGAGCAATTGGCGCCGACGGCGTTGGCACCGGCCTCCTGCAGTTGCACCAGGCTGTCAACGCGGTTACCCATGATGGTGGCGAATCCGTCTTTACTTGCATTGAAAGTCAGTGAGGCGAATATCGGTAACGTGGAAACCTGACGGATACCACGTATTGCCGTCAGCGCTTCGTTCAGATCGAACATGGTTTCGACCAGAAGCAAATCGGCACCAGCGTCAGTCAACACTTCCGCCTGTTCGGCAAAAATAGCGGCGGCTTCGGCGGGCTCAAGCTCGCCGTACGGTTTCAGCATGGCACCCGTTGGACCAAGGTCACCGGCGACTAAAGCATGGTTGCCGGCGACTTCCCGCGCTATGCGTACTGCAGAGCGATTGATTTCGTCCAGTTTCTGTTCCAATCCAGCGTTTTTCAATTTCAGATCATTCGTCCGAAAAGTGTGCGTCGTCATAACGTCCGCGCCCGCGGTGAGGTAAGCCTGGTGGAATTTCGTCAGAAGTTCCGGTCGTTCGATTGCGACCAGCAGAAAATCGCGATCGGACTGTACGCCGGCCTGCATCAGCAGGGTCCCCATGGCGCCGTCAATCAACAATCCTTTCTGCTGTATTTGGGTGATCAGATCCATAATAATCTCAATGACCGGAAATAATGTATCAATCTGCCGTTTAGAAAACAAATGATATTCGGGAATACCCCCCAGAAATGCGGTTTCAGGGTTATTTTTAACAATCCGGTTTCCCGCCGTTTGAAATCTTCCCGGTATGTTGTATTTTTTCCGCCAGGAGTTAATTGACATAATTTACCTAAAGGAATATCCATGAAAGGCTACTTCGCATTCGTTCTGCACAGCCATTTGCCCTACGTTATCAATCACGGCGAATGGCCGCACGGTATGGACTGGCTTTACGAAGCCGCGGCGGAAACCTATCTGCCGCTGTTACGTGAATTCAATCAGTTGGTTGCAGAAGGCATCCGCCCTAATGTGACCATTGGACTGACTCCGATTCTCTGTGAACAGCTGGCGGCGGAACGGTTCAAAGAAGGGTTCCGACATTATCTTGAAGTCAAGATCCGGGCCGCCACCGCGAATCAGACTGAGTTTGCCGCTACGGGGAATGACCAATTGCAGGACCTGGCCGTGATGTGGACGCGGTACTACGAAAGTATCCGCGATCAGTTCCAGGCCCTGCCCGAAAGAAGTATCGTGCAGGCTTTCCGGCAATTGCAGGACGCCGGCCACCTGGAAGTAATAACCTGTGCCGCGACCCATGGTTATTTCCCGCTGTTGGGTACGGATGAATCCATTGATGCGCAGGTGCGGGTGGGCAAGGCGACTTATCGCCGCCATTTCGGGCGCGATCCGCGCGGGATCTGGTTGCCAGAATGCGCTTATCGGCCGGCTTACCCATGGACGTCACCGATTAAGGAACACCCCAAATCATTCAGTCGCCGCGGTGTCGAAGAATTCCTTTTCAAGTACGACATTCAGTATTTTATCGTGGATAAACATCTCATCCTGGGCGGCAAGAATCAGGGCGTTTACATCGACCGCTACGAGTCCCTGAAACAGCTCTGGCGGCAGTTCGAGGCCAGCTGGAAACCGCTCGCCGAGGAAAAGGATCGTTCCATTTATCAGCCCTACCTGGTGTCTTCGACTGGTACCGGAAGGGTCGCGGTGGCTTACGGACGCCACGAAGAATCGTCGCTGCAGGTCTGGAGCGGCGAGTGGGGTTACCCCGGCGACGGACGCTATTTGGATTTTCACAAGAAACATTTTCCGGGCGGCCATCGCTTCTGGAAAGTCACCAGCGCCAAAGCCGACTTAGCCGACAAACTCATCTATGAACCGGATACCGTCGAAGACGCACTGGAAAATCAGGCCACCCATTTTGCGGAATTGATTCGTGAATATATAGAAAATAATTATCGGACCAGCGGAAAGGTCGGCATACTAACGGCGCCTTTCGATACCGAACTTTTCGGGCACTGGTGGTTCGAGGGCCCGCGCTGGATCGGCAAGGTTCTACGCAAACTGCACACCGACAAGTCGGTGCAGACCACCACGCTCGGCAGTCACCTGCAAACCAACCGTCCGAGTCAGGTGATTGCCATGCCGGAAGGTAGTTGGGGCCAGGGCGGGTTCCACTACATCTGGCTGAACCAGTGGACGGAATGGACCTGGAAACATATTTATGCTGCCGAAGAGCAAATGGTCGGCCTGGCTAATCAATACAAGGCTAAGGCCGACGCCACCCAGCGCCGGATATTAAACGCACTCGCCCGCGAACTCCTTCTGCTGGAAAGCTCCGATTGGCAGTTCCTGATCAGCACCTGGAGCGCACGGGACTATGCGGAAAATCGCGTCGGCGTGCACCGCGAGCAATATAAAAACCTCGTACGGGTGCTGAACGACTATCAGAATAATGGCAAAATCAGCACTACCGATGAACAGTATTTGGCGAAACTCGAACGGATTGACGACATATTCCCCGATTTGGATTTCACCTACTGGTGCACCTTGCAGGAACGTGGTGATTGACAGATGGATGTAAGAAACATACCAGCGGGCGATCAATGACCGATTAATCCGAACGGATGTTCGATGAAGATTCTGTTCGTCTCAGCTGAGGTCTTTCCTTTCTCTAAAGTCGGCGGGCTTGGCGATGTCTGTGGCGCACTGCCGCCGGCAATGGCTTCTGTGGAGCATTCCGTTACGGTCGTTACCCCCGCCTATGCCACACTAGATCGTACACACATCGGTATCGAGCAATTGCCCCTTCAAGTGACGATTAAACTGGGGGCAGAGACAATAACACTAAGCGTCAGCCGCTACCAGAATCCCGCCAATGCCCGGCACGTTGTTTATTTCATCGAACATCCTGCCCTGTTCGGCACACGCAATGTGTACACCGATGCCAGCGGACAACCATACGCTGACAATCCGCGTCGCTTTCTCGCCTTCCAAAAAGCCGTACTGGAACTAATAATCCAGCAAGGCTGGGCACCGGACGTGATCCATTGCCACGACAATCATACCGCCCTACTGCCGGTATATTTGAAAACGACTTTTGCCCGCCTGCCGCGCCTAGCCCAGACACCAAGTGTCCTGACTCTGCACAATATTGCCTATCAGGGACTGACCGACATGAGCGAGAGGCCGCTTTTCGATTTGCCGGAGGAATTATTTACACCGCTCCAACCGCTGGAATGGTACGGCAAAATCAATCCCCTCAAGGCCGGCATCATCTATGCCGACGTAGTGACCACGGTCAGCCCGACGCACGCGCGGGAAATCCGGGAAAGCGACCAATTGAGTGGCGGGTTGCGCGGCGTGCTGAACAGCCGCTCACGCCCGGTCGTGGGCATCCTGAACGGCGTTGATTATCATCTCTGGCATCCGGCGCGCGACCCCTTTATCCGGCAAAAATATGATCGTTCAACCCTCGAGCAGAAAATTATCAATAAGCGCCACCTGTTAGAAAAAATGCACTTGCCAGAGAGCCTGGAGCGAAATTTAGTCATCGGAATGGTGACCCGATTAGTGGAACAGAAAGGTCTCGAACTTTTGACCGTCTGTCTGCCTGAATTGCTGAAAGAAGAACTGGGGCTGGTGGTTTTGGGTAGTGGCGAAGCGCGCTATCAGCAGCTATTGCAAACCAATGCGGAAAATTATCCGCACAAAATCGCCGTGAGCTTTGGTTACGATGACCCGTTGGCGCACCAGATCATCGCCGGCTGTGATTTGTTCCTGATGCCTTCCCGGTTTGAACCGTGTGGCATGACCCAAATGTACGCTCTGCGCTATGGAACCCCGCCCTTGGCGCATCGCACCGGAGGACTGGCCGACAGTGTCCGGAACTGGGATGGCGTGAACGGCAACGGCTTTCTGTTTGATCAATTTACTCCTGCGGCACTGATCAATAATGTACGCTACGCCCGCGCCTGCTATGACCAACCGGAAATCTGGCGGAAAATCCAGGGCAATGGAATGGAGCAGAATTTTTCATGGCAGAAAGCCGCCGACGAGTATTTGCGCCTCTATCAAAGTCTCGTAGCGGGTAAGTCTGCTTTCTGATACTATTGGTGAATCATAAATCTCCGGAGGCCTGATATGCAAAAAGTCCAACCACTCTATTTGGCAGGTGAGTGGGTAACCGCAGAAGAAAAGCTGGCGGTGATTAGCCCTTATTCCGGAAATGTCGTCGGGCAAACTTATTGGGCTGATCCCACCCAGATCGAAAAGGCAGTGCAGGCCTGTGTCAGCGCTGAAACAGCGCTGCGCCAGATGACAATTTACGAACGCCAGAACATCCTGGAGCAATTAGCTACCGGCATCGCAAAACACCGGGATGAGTTTGTGCGACTTTTAGCCTTGGAAGCCGGCAAACCGGTACGCGAGGGACGAGTCGAGGTGGAACGTGCCCTGTTAACCCTACGGACGACTGCCGCAGAATGCCAGAGAATGCATGGCGAGGCCATACCCCTGGATGTCGTGCCGGGTTGTCAGGGTCGCACCGGTATGCTAAAGCGCTTTCCCATCGGCGCCATGCTGGCGATAACGCCTTTTAATTATCCTCTCAATTTGGCCCTGCACAAAGTCGCTCCGGCGATCGCCGTTGGCAATCCGGTGCTGTTGAAACCTTCGCCCAAAACCCCGCTGATCAGTCTCCTGTTGGCGGAAATTATTGCGACCAGCGATTTGCCCCGGGAAGCCTTTTCGGTTTTGGTGACGAGCAATGTCCAGACCCGGGCTTTGGCCGCCGACGAGCGTTTTAAAATGCTGACTTTCACCGGCTCGGCGGAGGTCGGATGGCAGTTGAAAACCCTCGCCGGGCGCAAACGGGTGGCCTTGGAGCTGGGTGGCAATGCCGGAGTGGTCATTGATGAGGATGCCGACGTAGAACGAGCAGTCGGACGGGTAAAATTCGGGGCCTTTGTTTTTGCGGGGCAGTCCTGTATATCAGTACAAAGAGTGTTCGTGCACGAGCGTTTGTTCGAGCGCTTTGTTGAACGTTTGGTTGAGGTCGCTAATCAGGTCAAAATAGGCGATCCGCTTGATCCAACGACGGAACTCGGCCCGCTGATCAATACCGAGGCTGTTCAACGCGTGACGAGTTGGATAAAGGAGGCCTGCGCGGGCGGTGCAAAAATATTATCAGGAGGCGAACCACTTGACGCCCAGACATTTCCTCCGACGGTGGTAATCGGTGTGCCAACCCACTGTCGCCTTTATTGTGAGGAAGTCTTTGCGCCAGTCGTTTTGCTCCATCCATTTACGGATTTTCATCAGGCGCTTGCCGAGGTCAACAATTCCCGCTATGGCCTGCAGGCCGGCATTTTTACGAATAATCATGAACATATCTGGTATGCCTACGAACACTTAGCGGTCGGCGGGGTTATCATCAATGACGTTCCCACTTTCCGGGTGGACCCCATGCCGTATGGCGGTATCAAGGCGAGCGGGGTCGGACGCGAAGGACCGCGCTATGCGATGGAAGAGATGAGCGAACTGAAACTGCTGGTGCTTGACCAAATCCGGTAATTGCTTCAATGTATTTTTGGATTAGGAATTGCGCGATGC
>CAZPQN010000012.1:0-60819 GCA_964588795.1 uncultured bacterium
TGCCGAAGACCGGAATCGAACCGGTACGAACCGGAAGGTTCGAGGGATTTTAAGTCCCTTGCGTCTACCAATTCCGCCACTTCGGCTGAGAAGAAGTCCGAGGCGACGACCGGATTCGAACCGGTGCATAACGGTTTTGCAGACCGCTCCCTTAGCCACTTGGGTACGTCGCCAGTTAAAATAGCGGTCGAAAATTAGGTTGACGATGGCAAAAAAACAAACCTAATCTGCGTAAAAAAACAGGGCGTCCTTTGACGACGCCCTGCGGTTTCAACAATAAACGGGATAAGGATTATTATTTCTTATCATCCACGACTTCGAAATCGGCGTCCTGGATATTCTCATCCTTGGCGCCACTGGTGGATTCTGAGGATTCCTGACGCGGCGGTTCGGCGGTCTGCCCCGTGCCGGGCGGCGGAGTCTCAGTTTTGACGCGTTCGTACATCTTGGCGGAGACTTCCGACCAGGCGCGGTTCAGACTTTCAATGGCATCTTTCATGGTGCGCACGTTACCGCTCGCCTGCGCCCGTTTCAGTTCATCGAGTGCGGAGTTGATGCGTCCTTTTTCGTCGGGTTGTAGTTTATCGCCCAGATCCTTCATGTTTTTCTCGGTCTGGTAGATAAGCGCATCCGCCTGATTCCGGGTATCCACCTCTTCCTTGCGCTTGCGGTCTTCTTCCTCATGCAGTTTGGCGTCTTTGACCATGCGTTCCTTTTCATCATCGGTCAGACCGCTGGAGGTCTGGATGCGCACACTCTGCTCCTTGCCGGTGGCTTTATCCTTGGCGGAAACGTTGAGGATGCCATTGGCATCAATATCGAAAGTGACTTCGATTTGCGGGATGCCGCGCGGGGCCGGTGGAATACCGTCCAGATGAAAGCGTCCGATGCTTTTATTATCGGCGGCCATGGAGCGTTCGCCCTGCAAAACATGAATTTCGACGGTGGTTTGATTGTCCGCGGCGGTGGAAAAGATCTCGCTCTTGCGGGTCGGAATCGTGGTGTTGCGTTCGATCAGCCGCGTCGCCACACCGCCCAGGGTTTCGATGCCCAGGGAAAGCGGCGTGACGTCCAACAGCAGAATATCGTGCACTTCGCCGCCCAATACTCCGCCCTGAATGGCCGCGCCGACAGCCACCACTTCGTCCGGATTGACGCTCTTGTTGGGTTCTTTGCCAAATAATTCGCGTACCAATGACTGGACTTTCGGAATGCGCGTTGAACCGCCCACCAGGATGACTTCATTAATCTGATCGGGCTTCAGGCCGGCATCCTCCAGAGCCAATTCACAGGGTCGGCGGGTTCTTTCAATCAGGTCTTCCACCAGCGACTCGAATTTGGCGCGGGAAAGTTTCTCGAGCATATGAATCGGACCGGCGGGACCGGCGGTGATATAGGGCAGATTGATTTCGGTTTCCAAGTTGGAAGAAACTTCGATTTTGGCTTTTTCGGCGGCTTCCTTGAGTCTTTGCATGGCCATCGGATCCTTGCGCAGGTCGATGCCTTCCTTACGTTTGAATTCATCCACCAACCACTCGATGACTCTTTGATCGAAGTCGTCACCACCTAAATGCCCGTCGCCGTTGGTGGATTTGACCTCGAAAACGCCGTCGCCGATTTCGAGGATGGAGATGTCGAAGGTGCCGCCACCCAGATCATAAACGGCGATTTTCTCGTCTTTCTTCTTGTCCAGGCCATAGGCGAGGGCTGCGGCCGTCGGTTCATTGATGATGCGTTTGACTTCCAGACCGGCAATTTTCCCCGCGTCCTTGGTCGCCTGCCGCTGGGCGTCGTTGAAATACGCCGGGACGGTGATTACGGCGTCAGTGATTTTCTCGCCTAATTTTTCCTCAGCCGTCTGTTTCATTTTCTGCAGTACCATGGCGCTGATTTCCGGCGGTGAGTAATCGCGGTCACTGATGCGCACCCGCGCATCGCCGTTCGGCCCTTCCACGACCTTAAAAGGCACTTCCTCACGTTCCCGGGATACTTCGTGATACAGGCGTCCCATAAAACGCTTGATGGAGTAAACCGCCCGGTCATGGTTGATGACAATCTGACGTTTAGCGGTATCGCCGACCACCCGCTCGCCATCCTTTTTAAACACGACGACGGAAGGAGTGATCGGTCGCCCTTCGGAATTTTCTAACACCCGCGGTTTACCGCCTTCCATGACGGCAACGCACGAGTTGGTCGTTCCCAGGTCTATACCAATAATTCTGCCCATATTTAGCTCCTGTTGCTGATTGATTATCTCAAAGTTCGTTCAGTGAGTGACAAACGCTGTGCCAGAATGCGGATGGGACACAACGTCAGATTTGGCAGAAACAGGCTAAGGAATTACCAGCGAGCCTGCAATATTGACTTAATTATTAATCGTTTCGGAAGTGAGGGTCGTCGGTAAAGGGAGTTCGAGCGTCGGCTGAGTAAAGACGATTTTACCTTCCTCTACGCCGACCGCGACCGGCAGACCCTTCTTTAAAGTTCCGTTCAGGAAAAGTTCGGAGATAGGGTCTTCAATCAGGGTCTGAATCGAACGGCGCAGGGGTCGCGCGCCGTATTCGGTTTTAAAACCTTTCTCGAGGATCAATTCGCGGGCGGCAGTGGTGACGTCCAGAGTAGTCGCGCTGAAGGCCAAATTGCGCCGCAGATCGCCTAATTGCAGTTCGATGATTTTGAGGACATCCTCACGGGTCAGCGGATGGAAAATGATCGGATCGTCAATCCGATTGAGGAATTCCGGATTGAAAATCTGCTGAATTTCACTGATGATGCGTTTGCGCATGGTCTCATACTCGCCGGCAGGGTCAGCTTTGGTGAATCCGTAACCACCGCTTTGGATGGCGCGGGTACCGACGTTCGAGGTCATGATGATAATAGTATTTTTAAAGTCCACGCGCCTTCCGAAACTGTCGGTCAATACACCGTCATCGAAAATCTGGAGGAGAATATTAAAGACATCCCGATGCGCTTTCTCGATCTCGTCGAAGAGCACCAGCGAATAAGGCTGGCGGCGCACGCGCTCAGTCAGTTCGCCACCTTCCTCATAACCGACGTAACCGGGAGGTGCGCCGATCAGGCGGGAGACGGCGAATTTTTCCATATACTCCGACATATCAATCTTGATCAGGGCCTCGGAGCCGGGGAACAGAAATCGGGCCAGGACTTTGGCCAGTTCGGTCTTGCCGACACCCGTGGGACCGAGAAACAGGAAACTGCCAATCGGGCGGCGCGGGTCTTTCAAACCCGCCCGGGCACGGCGGATAGCGGCGCACACGGTCTTGATTACATCATCCTGCCCGATGATATGCTGGCGCAGTTCAGCTTCCATCTCCAGGAGTTTTTTATTCTCGGATTCGGCGATGCGATTAACCGGAATGCCCGTCATCATGGCAACTACATCGGCAATATCGTCAGAAGTGACCGTGATTCGCTTCCGGTCATCGCTCTGCTCCCACTTTTTCTGCGCCAGAGCAAGTGCCTCTTTCAACCGACGTTCCCCGTCGCGCAACTCGGCGGCTTTTTCAAATTGCTGGTCTTTGACCGCCTGTTCCTTCTGCTGGCGCAGGGCGTCAATTTTCTTTTCCAGGTCAATAATTTCTTCCGGAATGATGACTTCCCGCAGGTGTACCCGGGAACCGGCTTCGTCCATTACGTCAATCGCCTTATCCGGCAAATATTTGTCCGTTATATAACGGTCGCTGAGTTCGACTGCCGCCCATAAGGCGTCTTCCGCATAGCGTACGCCGTGGTGTTCCTCGTAACGATCCCGTAAACCTTTTAAAATCTCTAAGGATTCCTCGCGGGTCGGCGGATTGATCATGACTTTCTGGAAGCGGCGTTCCAGAGCACCATCCTTCTCGATGAAGCGGCGATATTCATCCAGGGTCGTGGCTCCGATGCACTGCAATTCGCCGCGTGCCAAGGCAGGCTTGAACATATTGCTGGCGTCTAGCGAGCCCGAAGCGCCGCCGGCTCCGACGATGGTATGCAGTTCATCAATGAACAGGATGGCGTCCCGGGCCTGTTCGAGTTCCTGCATGATGGTCTTGAGACGTTCCTCAAACTGCCCACGGTATTTGGTACCGGCTACGATGGCGGCTAAATCCAAATCAATGATGCGTTTGTTATACAACAGGCGAGAAACTTTCTTGTTGACGATCCGCAGGGCGAGACCTTCGGCAATCGCTGTTTTCCCGACGCCGGGTTCGCCAATCAGCACGGGATTGTTTTTCTTGCGGCGGGTCAGAATCTGGGCGACCCGTTCGATTTCCTTGTCGCGTCCGATCACCGGATCCAGTTGACCAAGACGGGCTTTTTCGGTGATATCGCGCGAAAAGTGATCCAGGGCGGGAGTACGGGCATTTTTTCTTTCCGGACGGTTTGATTTTTCACCATGAGCTTTTTCGCCGGTCAGCGCCGTTCGGAAATTGGAATAATCCACTCCGAAGCTAGTCAAAATCTCACAGGCGGTCCCTTCGTCTTCGCGCAAAATGGAGAGCATCACATGTTCGTCGCTGACCACATCGGAACTGAGATTTTTCGCTTCCTCGTAAGCATTACGCAGGACCCGTTCGACCTGCTTGGTCATCGGCAGGCGTCCGAGGGTCAGGGTTCCACCCTGCGCCTGGAGAGAATCATAGACCATCTTCTGTAATTGCCCGAGGTCAATATCCATCTGAGAGAGAATTTCTCCCGTTGTGCTTTTTTCCAGATTGAGGATCGCGATCAGTAAGTGCTCGGAAGCGATGGAACTATGGTTCAGGCGGCTTGCCTCTTCGCGTGCACCTTTCAGAATCTGCTGGATTTTCTTGGAAAAATTATCTTTCATGATCACCGCTCAAATTTAAGCAAACCACCTGAAAATAACCATGCACCGCCTGGCAGATCAAATCAGATTATCTGATCGGTGACTGTCCCGTCGGTAATGGTCAGCACCCGATGCGCCCGTGCGGCGATATGCGGGTTGTGGGTGGCGATAACGAACGTGCGTTGATACTGTTGATTCAGTTCCAAAATCAGTTCGATGAGCAGATCGCTGTTTTTCGTATCGAGATTCCCGGTAGGTTCATCGGCCAGTACAATCAACGGATTATTGACCAGAGCGCGGGCGATGGCGACCCGCTGACGTTCGCCGCCCGAGAGCTGCGCGGGACGATGCTGGAGCCGGGTTCCTAATCCGACCCGGTTCAGGATTACCGAAGCCTGCTCCGCCGCTTTACTGCGGTCGAATTCATACACCAGCACCGGGAGCATGACATTTTCGAGGGCGGTGAATTCCGGCAAAAGGTGGTGGAACTGGAAGACAAATCCGATATGGGAGTTGCGGAATCGCGCCAGTTCCGGATCACTGAGGGTTAACGGATTCTGCCCATTGTACAGAATCTGACCGTCATCGGGTTTGTCGAGCGTTCCGATCAGGTTTAGTAAGGTGGATTTGCCGATTCCTGAAGGACCTATCAACGCGACGACTTCACCGCTCCGGACATCGAAATTCACTCCGGAGAGAACCCTGATTTGCAAACCGTCATTCCAGAAAGATTTCGACAGACTGGAAACTGACAACAGAGCTGCTTGTTCATTTTTCATATTGGATCGCCTCTAAGGGAAAGAGTTGAGCGACGCGCCGGCTGGGATAGACTGCTCCGGCATAGATCAAGGCCAGTCCGGCAATAATCACCATCAACACGTCGAGAAGTTGCACTTGCACCGGCAGATAAGGAATGAAATAGACCGGCGGTAAAGGCAAATAGCGATAATATTGCTGGCTCAGACAGAATGCCAAAGCCAACAGGACACCGACGGTCATCCCGATTGATCCGACGATGAAACCGAGCCGCATGAATACCCGGCGAATATGGGAGCGATTCAATCCCAGAACCTGCAACATGCCGATTTCGCGCACCTTTTCCATGATCAGCATGACCAGTGCGCTGGTCAAATTGAAAATCGCCACAATGATAATAAAACTGAGGGCGAGAAAACTGCCGTATTTTTCCAGTTTCATGGCTCCAAACAAGGACTGATGCTGGTCTTCCCAACTGCTGACATCGAACTCATTGGTCAGCGCTTTTTGCAGACGCTCCTGGTATTGATTGACCGTATTATAATGGGAAAAAATGATATCAATCCCCGAAAAATTCTGACCCATTCCAAACAATGTCTGAGCCTGGCCGAGATCAATAAAAGCCAAATTCTCGTCATAGTCAAACAGGTCGAGTCGGAAAATGCCCGTGACGGCGAAGCGCCCGGAGATCGGCAGACTCAGGCTACTGGTCAACGTCAGGGGATTGATCACCAGCAGGGTGTCGCCGGGATAGACGCCTAATTTGTCGGCTAAGCGGTAGCCGATGAGCATGCCGGGCAAATCGGAAGTGGCCGATTGCAGGTTCGCTCCGCCCCGGATAAGCGTCATGTTCGGTTCCAGGCGCCGGACAAGGGTCAGGGTATCAATGCCCTTAATGCGCACCACCGCGTCCAGAGTATTCGAGGACAGGATGGCCTTTTTCAAAACAAATGGATAGATAGCCCGCACCTTGGCTGTCGCGAGTTCGGCGGTGACTTGCCGTAAATCCTGTGGTTTTAAATCATTGCCGGACACCCGCAGATGAGATTCAATGTCAATCACCCGGCGCGTGATTTCGTCCTCAAAACCGTTCAGTACACTCAGGGCTACGATCAACGTGAAAGCACCCAATGCAATCCCGCAGATCGAGACCCAGGAAGTGAATGAGATCAGCCCGGTCTTTTTCTTGGAAAAGAAATAGCGAAAAGCGATCCAGTTCAGGAGTTTACTATTCATAACGCGTGGCTTCCGTGGGTGTCAGACGCAGTGCCTTCAGGGCGGGATAGATTGCCGCCAGGAGCGCCAGACCGAGCGCGGCGACACCCATAATGAGAAAAGTCGGCACCTCCAATTGCACCGGCAGACGGCTCATGAAATAGACATCCTCCGGCAAGGCAATCAGGCCATAGCGGTTCTGCAGAAAAGCCAGCCCCAGACTGAGGCAGAATCCCAGCAGCACCCCACCGCTCCCAATCATCAAACCATCCCAGAAAAAGATCCGCTGCACCTGCCGGTTGCTGAGCCCCAGACTTTTCAGCACGCCGATGTCCCGCGTTTTCTCGATGACGATCATCATCAACGAACTTACGATATTGAAGACCGCCACTACGGCAATCAGTCCAAAAATAATCAGGATCGGGAAACGCTGAATCCTGAGCCAGTCGAATAAATTGGCATGCAGATCGTTCCAGCTCAACGCCTGGTAAGGATAACCCAGACGGGAATTGAGCAGCTCGGTGACAGGCAGGGTGGCCTGGTTATCTTGGAGGAAAATCTGGAAGCCGGAGAATTGCCCCGCCATATCGAAAAGATCCTGAGCCGCGGTCAGACTGGTATAGACGAAGATGTCGTCATATTCGGCAATCCCGGACGAGTAAATGCCCGTGACTGTAAAGCGCATGATTCGCGGACGTTTGAACATCTGTGGTGCGTTTTGTAAAACAAACAGATAAACCTCACTACCAAGTTCAGCGTCCAACTGCCGGGCTAATTTTTCGCCAATGACAATTCCCCGGCGCCCTGGTAAGTCAAATTTTATGGCACCCCGCCGGATGAAGCGCCCGAGGTCGAGTGTGCGGGGCAAATCGTTTTCCCGCAGTCCTTCGATGATAATCCCGTCGGTAGCACTTCCCTTGCGGATCATGGCGGCGGCGTGGATATACGGCACATAGGCTTTAATCTCCGGGATGCCGTTCAGTACCTCTTCCACGACCCGCGTCGAATCCAGCGCATCCTGATACATCAGACGCAGGCGAATATGCGCGTCGAAACTCAGCAGTTTGGTCTTGATTTCATTTTCGAAGCCGTTCAGGATTGAAACCGTCAAAATCAGGACGGTCAGACCGACGCCCAGACCGATGGTCGCGATGATGCCGATGAATGAGATGTAGCCGATTTTATGCCGACTGAACAGATGTCGCCGGGCGATAAAAAAAGGTAGCCCCATCCTAAGTGCGCATCTGCGGAAACAGAATCACGTCCTTGATCGAGGTTTGATTGGTGAACAGCATAACAACCCGGTCTATGCCGATTCCCACGCCACCGGTCGGAGGCATGCCGTATTCCATCGCCGTGACAAAATCATCATCCATCGTCTGGGCTTCTTCATCGCCGAGATCACGCAGTTGACTCTGTCGTTCAAGACGTTCGCGCTGATCGAGCGGATCATTCAATTCGCTGAAAGCGTTGGCAAATTCACGTCCGGCAATGTACAATTCAAAACGCTCGACCAGATTCGGGTCCCCGGTGCGCTTGCTTTTTGCCAGCGGCGAAAGGGCTTTGGGATAATCCATCACAAAAGTCGGCTGAATCAAGTGCGGCTCGACAAAAGTATTAAACAGCAGTTCGATGAATTTACCATAATCATAATCCGGTTTCACTTCCAGCCCTTTCTGCAGACAAAGCGCTCGCAGGTCACTTTCCGCTAAACCGGCCAGGTCCTGACCAACATATTCCCGCAGCAGGTCGAACATGGTGCGCCGCTGAAAAGGCTGGCTGAAATCAAGCGTGTAATCGCCGAATGCCACCTGCGTTTTCCCGACTTTTTCGCTCAGGAACCGAAAATATTGCTCGACGAAATCCATCATGTAAAGGTAGTCTACATAGGTCTGGTAAAATTCTAACAGGGTGAATTCGGGATTGTGGTTACGGTCAATCCCTTCATTGCGGAAATCCTTGGAGATTTCGTAAACCCGGTCTAATCCACCGATGATCAGCCGTTTGAGATACAATTCATCCGCAATCCGCAAATAAAAATCGCGATCAAGGGCATTGTAATGGGTTTTGAATGGTCGGGCATTGGCTCCGCCGTAAATCGGTTGCAGAACAGGCGTTTCGACTTCTAAAAATTCGTGCGCGTTTAAAAAATCACGGGTCCACTGAATCAATTGGCTGCGCCGGCGGAAGACTGCCTTGACTTCGGGATTCACGATCAGGTCTAAGTAGCGCTGCCGATAACGCTGTTCCTTGTCTGTAAAGGCGTCGAAAACCACACCGTCCTTTTCCTTGACGACCGGAATGGGACGCAGGTTCTTGGCTAACAGGGTCAGTTTATCCACAAAAATCGTCACCTCGCCTGTGCGGGTCTTGAACACCCGTCCCTCGACGCCAATCAGATCACCGATATCGAGCAATCCGAATAACTGGTAAGCGGTTGCACCGAGCTGGTTTTCCTGCACATAGAGCTGGATGCGGCCGGCGTCATCCTGCAAATGGCTGAAACTGGCGCGTCCCATTTTACGAATCGCCATGATCCTGCCGGCCAACCGTACCGTGATTTTTTCCGCTAAGGTCGCGTAATTGTTCACGATGGCAACCGAAGTGTGGGTAGTTTCGAACTGATAGGCATACGGCTGAACATTCAGTTCGCGTATTTTCTGGAGTTTTTCCCGGCGCACCGCGAGAATCTCGGCGAGTGATTTGCCGGTGTTTTCTTCGTTACTCACGACGTCTGTCCCGCCTTTAATTGAAATAGTAAAAACTGCCTGATGAACGCATCAATGTCACCATCCATCACCGCCTGAATATTCGTATTCTCATATTTGGTGCGGTGATCCTTGACCAGGGTATAAGGCTGAAAAACATAAGAGCGGATCTGGTTACCCCAGGAGATGTCCTTTTTGTTTTTCTCGATTCTGGCTTTCTCCTTTTCGCGTTCTTCCTTCTTCAACTGGTAAAGGCGTGCCCGCAGAATTTTCAGGGCACTGTCCTTGTTTTTAAACTGCGAGCGCTCGTTCTGGCACTGCACAACGATCCCGGTCGGCAGGTGCGTAATCCTCACCGCCGAGCTGGTTTTATTGACGTGTTGACCACCGGCGCCGCTGGAACGATAGGTGTCAATGCGCAAATCGTCCGGATTGATCTCGACTTCTATCTCATTCTCGACTTCCGGATAAACGAACACCGAAGCAAAGGAGGTGTGCCGGCGATGATTGGCATCAAACGGTGAGATCCGCACCAAGCGGTGTATGCCGGCTTCCACTTTCAGATATCCATAGGCGTACTGGCCTTTGACTTCGATCGTAACATCCTTGATGCCGGCTTCCTCACCATCCACCAGATCGATGATACTGGCAGTCATACCGTTGCGCTCCATCCAGCGCAAATACATACGCATCAGCATTTGCGCCCAGTCCTGGGATTCAGTGCCGCCCGCCCCCGGATGAATAGTCAGAATGGCATTCTTGACATCGTCCGGTTCGTTGAGCATCGTTTCCAGTTCAAGCCTGTTGATTCTGACGGTAAGGTCTTCGGCCAATGTATTTAAATCGGCGAGCATATTCTCATCTTCGTCCGTTTGCACCAAATCAGCCAGTTCGATCAAATCGTTATAGAGTTTCTGAACCTTCTGATATTGGTCTATCTCGTTTTCCAGCTGCTTTATCTGCTGGAGTAACGGTTGGGTTTTGGACGGTTCTTGCCAGAAGGTGGCGGATTCCGTTTTCTGCCGCGCAGATTGCAGTAACGCTTGCTTCTGCTCGATGTCAAAGAAACCTCCGCAATTCTGACATTTGCGGTGCCAGCCGCTCAATAGTCGCGTGCAGGTCAGTCAACATACTCAGGCTGATCCTTTATGTGATAATTAATAGTCTGTGCCAAACTTATTTCTTCAGTGTGCTGGCCGCGGGTGTCAGCGCCGAAAATTCTTTGTAACTCGAAAGCACGATATAGGTGCGGGTTTGCAGGACACCCGGCCAGGACTGAATTTTCGATAACAATTTTTCCAGCGCCGAGGTGTTATCCGTGACGACCTTCAACAGATGGGAACCTTCGCCGGTAATCGAATGACATTCCATGATGTCGCTGACATCGCGACTGCGTTTAACGAATTCATCATAGTTACTGGAGGGTGAGGTCATAACGAATACGAAGGCGGTCACGTCTTTACCGATCGAAGCGCAGTTGACCTTGGCGTGGTAGCCTTCGATAATGCCCTTCTTTTCGAGTTTACGCATTCTTTCACTCACGGCTGGAATGGTCAGGTGGACTTTTTCGGCGATCTTGTTGCGTTGAATCCGACCTTCACGTTGTAGAATGTCCAGGATTTTTACATCAATACTGTCAAGCATTTCAAAAACTCCTATTTATTGTGTTTGTTTTATTTTCGGATGCTGGTATAATAAATGATCATACTATAGACTGATAACAGGCTCAGGAATTGCTGAGTCCAAGATAACGACGTCAGCAGATATTGGGTAGGTTTGACCGGGACGATAATTGTATCAGATGGTTTGATTTCCGGGATTTCGTTTTGCACACCTTTCTCAATGAAGTGCTTGACATTGATCGAGGAGACATATTCGTTGGTTTCGTTGACCGTCTCATGGATGATCTTGACTTTGGAGAGGTTGGCACGCTGAGTCGGGCCGCCGGCGGCGGAAATCAATTCAATCAGGTCAGTACCGATAGGCACGTCATACAATCCGGGTTTTTGCACCTCGCCCCAGATTTTGACGGTCATCAGCAGGGCATCACCGGAAGCTGACAGGATATATTTGGAAGCGCTCTGCCGGTCGCCGAGGCGTGACGAACGCGGTGAAATCGTCTGAGTTTCCTGCGCGACCAGCGTCGTCATAGCTAATCCAAACAGAGTCAATACAAGCAATTTTCGCACAATAACTCCTTTAAAGTTGCACATTGAAATAGCACCAAGCGGATTCCGAGCCGGCGATTTCGTTGTTATTCCGGTCGAAGTTGTAAATGCCGTCCACCCGCCACCGGTAACTGTGGTTATTTTCAAGCGGGCGCTGGACGACCGTCACACTGCCGCCAAAAGCTTTGGTCTGCAGTTCACCCGGGATATACGATTGGCGCGTAAAATGACAGAGCCAGATGTTTTTAAGCGGGGAAATTTGTTCAACCCGAATTACATATTCGGTTACGCGCGTACCCATGTCACTCCAGCGAAATACGGGTTGAGTCGTGGTAATTGTTCCGACTGGTTCCTGGGGCTCGGCCTTGGTGACCAAACAGTACTGAATCGTATCGGATCGGGAGCTAAGGTTGCCCGCCTGATCGAAAGCCCGCAAAAAGTAAAAACAGGATCTATCAACCGTCACTTCTTCATCAATATAGGTATTGACAATTCCGGGAATGGGGCTGGCATTGAATTCGGACAATAACGTAAAGGGTCCATCCGCATCGGTTTCCCGGCGATAGATGCGATAGCCGGATAAATCTTCCTCGCTGCCGTTGAGCCATTGCAGAAGGATGACGTCGCCATTGGGATCGGCGTCAATCCCGGATTCCAGCGTATCGAAAGGCGCTGACTGGCTGACCCACTCCGGACGTGCGGGAGCCACCGGATCTTCCAAATTCTTCCCACAGGCGAACCAGTTCAGTCCCAAAAACGCACTGAAAACAATAATTTGGTAATTTCTGCTCATTTAAAAGACGATACTGCTGCCGAGGCGATGGCTGATCCCAAGGTCGTGATTGTAGAATGAATAGTCAACTTGTACGATTTTTTTCATTGCTTTAAAATTTAAACCGAATCCAGTTGTCAAACCAGTATTTTTTAAGCCAAAACGGCAGGCGATGCGCTCGGCATAGATAATTTCCAGACCATAGCGGGCTTTCTCCGCGTAACGGTAATCTTTCTCAACGGCGAAATTTAACTTTGAGCGCCACCGATTAAGCGGTTGTTCAAGGGCAAAAGCCGCCGCGGGTGTCATGCGAATCTGATCCTGCCGGCGAGTGTTCCAGTAGATTGTCGTGCCGGTGATATCCTTTAATGCCAGACCAAGCGACAAAAAACCGAGATTCGAAATATCGAAGAGCTCCTCACCATGCACGCGGATACGTCCTCCGACATCAAGGCCCAGTCCATAGCCTTCCAAATTGTACAGGCGTTTGTGAATTAACTTGAAATTCACCCCAATGGGAAAATCCACGCGGAACTTGGAATACCGCCAACCCAAATCCATTATCCCGCTGTTGAATTTTCCGATTGAGACAAACAGAGCATTTTCCGCATCATTAAATGTCTTTAGGTGCGTATTCGCTATAGTGACGATTGAATCACGCCGCTGTTCTTTGTCGGCTACCGTCCGGATTATGTCGGGCCGGATGGGTATATCATCGACGCCGAACCTGATCCAGCTGACCGCCAACGTCATCCCGGGTTTGACCGGCAGTGCCAAACCGGCATAATTGTGATTGGCCAGTCCGAACTGCGACGCATACATCAATCCCAACCGGGTGCGCATGATATTTCCCAATCCCGCCGGATTGCTCAAAAAAGCGGTCTCCGTATTGTCGAGTGTTCCGGAGCAATTACCCATCGCCAGGGCGCGGGCGCTGACCCCCATTTCCAAAAACGCATCCGCGTATTCGCCGGCCCTGAGAATCACCAGATAAAATAAAAGTAAAATGCTGAGGCGGCGCAGGTTCTTCATCGGGTCTTGGCTATCTTTCCTACTGACGAGACGGTTTTATCTCCCTGCCGGGCCACGATTTTGTAAAAATAAACGCCGTTGGCGACAAAGGCGCCATTTTCATCGAGTCCGTCCCACATGACCTCGTGATAACCACCCTCATTCATGTCCACGCCGGAGCTATAAACGCTCTCTTCTTCCAGCACTCTAATCAGGCGCCCGGATGGTGTATAAATGCGGATTTTAAGGGTTTTAACCCGCTGGGTTAGCTCATAGATGAACGTCGTACGATCCTTGAAGGGATTGGGATAGTTGCCGTAATCAATCAGGCGCAGTTCACTGCTGACTACAAAAGCAATCTCTTCGGTACTGAGGTTGCCCGCCGCATCGCGGATCATCACCTTGAGGGTGTGTTGTCCCTTGGTTAGCGTGGGACGAAACTGCGCCGCGATATGAAAACTATCGCTGAGAGAGTCCGGCAGGTTAATCTGTTCATGCGCGATGCGTTGATTATCTAACAGCACTTCCAAACCCTCACTGTCAAACCGCACGCCATTGGCGTCTTCTCCAATAATGGAGATGCTGGGTTTGTCGGATACGTACGAGTTCTGGAAGAAACGCTGACCGTCAAGGTTGATTTCGAGATCGGGTTGAACCTTGTCGCTGGTTTTTATCAAACTGAAAATGCCCGGCAATTTGGAACGAGCATAGATCTTCTTGCCCTGGCGATAACTCACCTCACGGCACCAGATTTTCAACCAGGGATCCCACCTGCCGATCGCGACTTCCTCGCCAGCACCAGCCGCACACTGACTGAGGTCTATGCCGATATAAGCATCGTTTAGTGCTGGTAAATTCAACGGTAATTTTACCCGCAAACCAGTTTTTTCCAGTACACTATCCACCGCAATGATACGAAAAGCGGGTTGCACAAGAGCTGCCGTGAGTGCGACCCGTTCGAGCAGAATAGCTGCCGAATCAGTGCTGACGGTTCCTGAAACGGACAGGGTGAAATATCCTCCAAAGTTCAGGGTATCCTGACTGATTCCATCCGTACTTGTGCCTAAACCCGGCAATACCGGATATGTGCAGACTAACAGCGAATCAAAGCGTACGTTGTTGCCTTCATCGCTTTCAGGAATAGAGTTATCAGGATCGACGCTCACTATAAAATGCGTCAGCCCCGTCCCGAGCAGACCAGGAAAGCGGATAGAATTGACCTGGTTGGGACGGAAAGCTGTAACGGTCTCACCAAAAAGGGTGCGGGTGGCATCGACAACCCGTTCAACCCGGACTTTGACATTGATTGTGTCATCGCCCCGGTAATAGACTCCGGTGATCAGTTCCGGGAACTTTTGCCCACCCTGATTAAGAGCGACGGGAGTCAGTTCCGGTGCAGGTTTGATCCTGACTAAAAAAGACTGGCTGGTAACTTGGCTCGCGGCCTGGTCGGTGGCCACAAATCGCAGGGCGAGCAGTTTGCCGGCCGTATTGATTGACAAGGGTGCGGCTAACCGCCATTGGTTCACATTGCCCGCCACGGGTAGCATTTCTAATGAAATTATTGCACCAGGATTGCTGAAACTCACTATATGCTCGATACCGCTGTCATCTAAATACGAAGAAGCGGAAACCGTGTCCACCTCACACCGCAGGGCTTGCATATCGAGCAGGTCAGTATAGATGCTTACCGTGAAATTGGTTCCCCGCGTCGGACGGGGAGGATTGCATTCAAATCCATAAAAAGTCATGCCCCGAACATTGAATAAAGTCACGCCGTGAGCATCTTCACCGGTGATGGTATTCTTTACATAATAATTCAGGTAGGCATTGCCCGGTGCAATTGAGGGATCCAAGCGGATCGGAAGGCTGACTTGTCCATTAGTGAACGTAGTTTTTACCAGTTGCGGAAGAACCCTGACTTTGCTGGAATCGTACAATTGGACGGTGATTTCGCCTTTTTGAAATGGCAGTTGACCGCTCAGCGTTACGGTATCGCCGGGAGCGGGGGTCTCTTTATCGACTGTTAAGGCAACCGTCGCACCGGGAAAAGGCAAGGTGACGGTGGGGTCACCGATCAAATTATAGGAATACAGCATGGATAACTTTAAATAATCAAAATAATCCTGTTCGGTCAGGTATTTTATCTTGGCGATTTGAATAGCCCGACCGGCGGTCATGCCGGGCTGGAAAATCACATCATAAAAAGGTTTGGCCAGCAGGTAGTCATTCTTGATCCAACCGACGCTGGTCGCTCCCCAGAGCCCTATCGCGCCACCATCTTCGGCTAATAAAAGCTGCTCCCCCAGACCGGTGACACTGGTCCAGTCTCCGGTAAAACAGGTCATGCTGGTTAAAAATGGCAGACGATCCACGTTCTTCAGGTACTTGATATGGGAAGAGTTGAACAAGGAACGGTCACCCCACACGGCGCCGCCGCCGTGCCCCATGAAATTCCCTAACGCCAAACCCTGATTAAAGAGATAAATGAGCGTATCAGATCCACCAAAAAACCGGGAATTTTCCGAAGCCGGATTAATGTAGATGCGGTTAATATTATACTCTTTGCCGATCTGATGATGAATCATATCTTCCGATTGATTTTTAAAGGCATCCTCAAAGCCGGCAATGAAAAGCAATTCATTATTCCAGGCACCAGCCAATTTGGCCTTGGTGTAGTTGATTCGTTTCTTTATCAGCAGTTGGAGCTCTTCGGCAGTAGAACAAGGCCAGCGTCCGAGCGCAAAATCAGGCACTTCATCGTCATCGGCAAGGGTATACCAGAAATCCGTGGCACAGGCACCGAATTTATAGGACTGAAACAGAAAAGGCGGAACGGAAGTCTGCTCGCGTAGTTCGGCATCGCCGATGAACAACACATAATCGGGTACCGGGTTCCAGTTGCTGTACACAAATTGCAGAAAGCGTTTAATGGCGAAAGGCGTCACAATTCCATGACTGAAATCGTTGAACACCTTCCGCACCCCGATTACTTCCGGACGCAATCCCTGCGCTTCATAGAAGTCGGTCAGCTTCTGCAGGTTTTGTTCCCACTGGTCGGGGATCAGGATTAAAATATCAGCGCCCTTTGGCAGGCTGTTTGTTATTCCTACGGTATCATAGGTGATTACCGCCGGGATTTTGATTCCTGCCGCACTGGCCGCCCAGTAGAGCGTGGAATCATCGTGCACATAATCCTGTAAAACGACATCGTAGGTACCGGTGCGGCGCTGGAATTCGACGTCAAAATCGCGCACCTTGCTTTTTCCGACTTTGTAAACCGAGATGTCCGGAGAGCTGAAATTGGACAGATGAAAATGATAAATACCGCTCGGGTAGCCAGTAGGGCGGACGAAATCCAAACTATCGCGCCAGGCTTTGTACAGTCGCTGGTAGCTGACCTTCACCCAGTCGAATAATACTTTATCATAGCGATTAGTTGGGTCATTGCCGGATACCGCCAGCTGGATTTTGTTCGTTCCGTGAGTTAAAAAATTGTTCCGCAATATCTGCTGAGGATCGCTTTGAATAACATGCGGCACCTGGTCACTCCAACTCCCGGTTCCCACATATTTGTCATTGACATAAACCGCGACTTCATGACCGCCGACCTGATAAGTCAATCCATGCATACCGACCTCCACTTCAAAATCTTTGGTCGAATTGGAGTTCGGATACGCCAGCTCGAACGAGTACATTTTAGTCGTACCGCCGTTGATCCCCGCATCAAAGAACCAGTGGTCGCGGGCATGAGTTGGTTTATCGGTGTCAACCTGACCGAGACGTTCAAAATAATCGTTGCGCTCCCAGTGCAGTGTGTGCTGAAAGTCCAGTGGAATAATGGCTTGTTCGGGTGGAATGGTCGGTTTAGCAGATTCTTCGGCATAGCGCAAACCAAAGCCGGTGCCCCAGGACAACCAGTAGACATTTTTGTCGGTGAAGGGATCGTGCGCGTAGTTACCCACCGAATTAGGGTTGCGTCGTCCGCAAAACTCAATATAATCTTCCGTTCCGAAAACACCATCCGATTCACCCGAAACAAAAATCGGCACTTCCTTGCCGTAGTTAGTCAGCCGAAAGGTACGCGGGTCAACATTTCCCAGCTTGATGCCGTTCTTAATCAAATCGGCTTTGCTGACCCGGTAAATGCCATCCACTTCGACCACCAGGCGGACTAATTTTTGGCTGGTAACCCCTGTCGCGGTAGGCTTGGCTACAACCGACCTACGTCGTACTTCTCTTTCGGTGACACCGAGCGCTTGCAGAACGGGATCCGTGCTGAGTTCACCAGCGCGGATCAGCTGGCGATCATTGCGGATGGTTACCCTGACGCTCAGCGTCTGGTGGTAGACCAGCGTATACCCCTGATCAACGACCTGACAGGGGAAAATCTTGACCCGGGTCAGCGGGACACGTTTATGATAACCAACAAATTCGATTTTTATCGCAGTTTCCGGAAAATCGGACGGAGGTGCTTTGATTTGGTCAACAGGGCTGTTTTCAGCTGCGCCGGGTTCGGACCAGCCTAACGGAAAATCATTGAAAATGTCAATGGGCTTTGGCAGGGTTAATATCTGACGGTTATCCGTGGTCAACTGATAGGTGATTTCTTCTGGCAGGGCATTAAAGACTTTGACGAATACCGGCAGGATCGGTTTCCCGATTTGATAATTTGAAGCGAATCCGGGAAGACTGATGCAGGACACGCCGTTCTTGATTTCGATCCGGGGTCGGCTGACATCGACCTGCAATTGCCACATATTGGAATTGAGCCATTGCTGGCTTAGTCCTGCCTTAGCATCGGCAAAAGCCCCAGTCGTCAACATCCAAGTTAAAACGGCAAGGATGATTATTTTGCGAATTACCAATTGCGACAGCGGTGGCCCGTTTTTTACTTTCACCTGAGAGGGGAAAAACTCAATCTTTTTCTTTAGTTTCAAAAAATAACTTATTCAACAGCGCGTGCAGGGTATCCTGATCCACATTGCGATAAAAAATGCCCTGAAAAGCTACCGCTATCTTCTGGGTTTCTTCCGAAACTACTACGACAACGGCGTCCGATTCCTCGGAAATACCCAGAGCCGCGCGATGGCGCGTGCCCATTTGCGGATCCAGATCAGGATTCTCCGACAGCGGCAGAATACATCCCGCGGCTTCGATGATATCGTTTTGGATGAGCACCGCTCCGTCGTGCAAGGGCGAACCAGGATTGAAAATTGAAACCAGCAGAGCGGACGAAACTTCGGCGTTAATGGTGGTCGCTCGTTCCTTGATCGGTTTTAATCCGACTTCCCGGGCCAGGACGAACAGCCCTCCCCAGCGGCGACGGATCAATTCCTGAGTCGCTGCTCCGACTGCCTCGATGGTCTTCGATTTGGCTTCGCTGAGAAAGCGTCTTAAAAACCGACTCTGACCGACGTAAATCAGGATACGGCGCAGTTCTGGTTGAAAGACGATGACAAATGCAATCACCCAGACCGTTTGCAAATGACTCATAATCCATGACAGACTTTGCAGGTTAAATGTTCGGGCTAAAAAGGACATCAGCAGGATGATGGCCAGACCAATCAGCATCTGCGAAGCGCGTGAGCCTTTGAAAAACTGATACAACTTGAGCAGGATCAGATAAACAATCACAATATCAAGTACATCCCAGAGCGTGATGGTCAGGAATTTGAAGGTGAACAGCGTCATTGGATTCCTCCCCTGATATTTTCGGCGATGCGTACTGCACGAACGGTCGCTTTGACATCATGCACACGCACCACGTCGGCTCCGTTCTGTACCCCGACCGCGATTGTGGCCAGTGTGCCTTCCAGACGTTCTTCCGGCGGTAAATCAAGCACCTTGCCAATAAATGACTTCCGGGAAGGTCCAATCAGAATCGGATAACCCAGCGACTTGAATTCAGTCAGATAACGCAGAATCGTATAATTGTCTGCGACAATTTTACCAAAACCGATGCCCGGATCGAGGATAATTCGCTCCTTCTCTAACCCAGCATCCGTAGCCTGTCGGGCGGATTTCTGCAGGTAATCGAGGATTTCATCTATCAGATTGACATAGCGGGGATCATCCTGCATATTGCGCGGAGTACCTTTAATGTGCATCAAAATGGCGGTCACCTGGTGGCGAGCAATGATTTCGGGAAGTCGGGAATCGAAATGCAGACCACTGATGTCATTAATAATTTTCGCGCCGGCTTGAAGTGCTTGTGCGGCTACTTCCGATTTATAGGTATCAACCGAAACAGGAATTTTTACCGTTTTCGTTAGTCGTTCCACGACGGGAACGACGCGTTTCAATTCTTCTTCTAAGGGCAAAGGGTCGGCACCGGGCCGCGAGGATTCTCCGCCTACATCTATGAAATCGGCTCCTTCAGCTTCCATTTGAACGGCGGTCTCGAGTGCCTGTTCGGTGCTATTTATGCGGCTTCCGCGATAGAAAGAATCGGGCGTCAGATTCAGGATGCCCATCACATACGTCCGGTTTCCAACCGGATAGAAACGATCACCGACCCGGAATCCGTGCGGTTTGAACTCACCCCGCAGCCAGCGCGCGATTTCTTCTCCCAGCTCCGGCAAACCGAAGTATTGGTGACGCAGGCTTTCTGCCAGGCGCTGAAAATGCTTGAACGTACCCATCAGGATCACCGGCGCGCTGACGATACTACAGTCTGCGGCGTGGCGGGAAACCGCGCATTCACCGCCGATTGACAGCATTTGTTGCTTCAGAATATTCGCCGCGGGAGCGGAAATCGGTTCTGTCTTGATAACCTGGAAAGCTCCCTTGGCGGTCATGATCTCGATCCCCGGGGCTTCCACACCCAGTGCGTTCATTTCCTCAATCAAATGGCGGGTATCGTTATTTTTCAGGAGTCGCAGCAAGGGGAAGCTCTTCACTCTTTTTACGTTTGGATGTTCTGGTCGCTTTAGCAGTTGGCTTCAAGTCTTTCGGAGACTTCTTTTGAACAATATTCAACTGCGTGTTCGGTTGTCCATTGGGAACAACATTGACGATGGCGGCGATCTCCGAACCGTCGAGGACTTCCTTTTCGAGCAGGGTTTCCGCCAGACGTTGGAGACCCGTGAGATTGCGCCGTAGAATATCGCAGGCGCGTTCTTCCGCCTCCTCGACGATCCGCCGAATTTCCGTATCAATGACTTTGGCGGTTTCCTCGCTGAAATCGCGGTGCGTGGCGATTTCGCGTCCTAAAAATATTTCTTCGTTTTTCTTACCGAATGTCAGGGGTCCTAATCTGTCGCTCATACCCCACTCGCAGACCATTTTACGGGTCAATTCGGTTGCCCGCTCAATATCATTTCCGGCGCCAGTGCTCAGCTCATTGAAAATGATCTTTTCCGCCGCGCGACCGCCCAGGAGAATGCAGAGCTGGCCCATGATATAACTGCGTGAATAATTGTGGCGGTCATCCATGGGCAATTGGTGAGTGATGCCCAGGGCGCGTCCCCGGGGGACGATGGTAACTTTATGGATCGGATCGGCTTCGGGAATATTGACCGCGACCATAACGTGTCCGGATTCATGAAAAGCCGTCAACTTGCGTTCCCGCTCGGAAATGTGCAGACTCTTCCGTTCCACGCCCATCATGACCTTGTCTTTGGCGTCCTCAAAATCGTTCATCTCCACGACTTTCTTGTTGCGACGGGCGGCGAGCAAAGCGGCCTCGTTGGCCAGGTTGGCGAGGTCGGCTCCGACCAGGCCCGGTGTGCCTTTGGCGATCAGGGCTAAGTCAACGTCCTCACCGAGTGGAATGTTTTTCGTATGTACCCTCAGGATGCCTTCGCGCCCGATGATATCAGGAATATCAACGACAATCTGCCGGTCGAAACGTCCCGGTCTCAGCAGAGCGGTGTCCAATACGTCCGGCCGGTTGGTTGCCGCCAAAATGATAACATTGGTGTTTTCATCGAAACCATCCATTTCGACCAGTAACTGGTTCAAAGTTTGTTCGCGCTCGTCATGACCGCCGCCCAGGCCGGCTCCACGATGGCGTCCCACGGCATCAATTTCATCAATAAAAATAATGCACGGGGCACTCTTTTTACCCTGCTCAAACAAATCGCGTACCCGCGAAGCGCCGACACCTACGAACATTTCCACAAAATCAGCGCCGCTGATACTGAAAAACGGTACGCCGGCTTCTCCAGCGACGGCTTTGGCCAGCAGGGTTTTGCCTGTTCCCGGGGAGCCCAGCAGTAAAGCACCTTTGGGGATTTTACCGCCTAAACGGGAAAACTTCGAAGGCGATTTTAAAAACTCGATTATTTCATACAATTCTTCCTTGGCTTCCGCACAACCGGCCACATCGTTAAAGCTGATTTTGGGCCGATCATGCGTCCATAGCCGGGCTTTACTCTTTCCGAAGCCGAAAATACCGCGATTGTTCTGTCCCTGCATGCGTCGCAGGGTAATCATCATCAATCCGATGAACAGGATAAACGGCAATAGATTGACAAACAAGTTAGTCCATTTTGTATTCTTCTCACGGAAGTCGTATTTGATTCCAGCTTCATCCCACTCCTTGAGTACATTCTCGTTGATTACCCGCAGAATGGTGATGAATTTTTCCACTTCGATGGAACGATTCCCGACTGTCATGGGCACTTTCTGGGACAGAGTTCCGTGAAATTCGTTCTCCACCACTACGGCATTCGCGATCAGTTTGCGACTCAGCAAATCACGGTATTGGGAGTAGGGAATTACGACTTCCTCCTGCCCGCCTTTGCCTAAAATCTGGATTAGCAGAATGGAACTGACGATAATGATGATCCACATCAGCGAAGTTCGCGAGGCTTTTTTCCACTTGAATTCCTCATTCCGACGGCGGGTCGGTTTTTCACGAGTCGAATTTTTGCCTGTCCGCGGGGATGGCGCGCCGCTGTCTTTCGGTGTGTCTTTCCGGCTATTCTCAGTGAGGCTGTTTTTATTCATTTATTTTTCCTTTTTCTCCTTAAAAGCATAGATCGAGTTTAAGTTGCGCAGTTTTTGGGCAACATCCAGCCCGTAGCCGACCACGAACCGATTGGGAATCTTAAATCCCAGGTATTCGATTGGAAAATCAATCTGCGTATGTTCCTTGATCAGCAGAGCGGCAAAACGCACCGATCGGGCATCGCTTTCCTCCAAACGGCGTTTGATGAACTTGATGGACAAACCAGAGTCTATGATGTCCTCGACCACAATGATATCGCGCTGGCTGACATCGCAACTGATGTCTTTTAAAAGCAAAACGGTTCCGCTGGAACGCGTCTCGTCGGCATACGAAGAAATCTTGATAAAATCAACCTCGCCGTCAATGCTCAGGGCGCGAAACAGGTCAGCAAAAAAGATAAAACTGCCATTCAGGACGCCGATAAAGATCGGCACCTTGTCTTGATAATCGCGGGAAATCTGCGCCCCTAATTCGGTAATTCGTTCCTTAATTACTTTCTCAGGCAGGATTTCCTCCACCACTTGGCCGGCATACTGTCCATAACGTTGATCGAGTGTAAATTCTTTTCCCATTTAGTTTTCCCTATACATTATTTTCAATACCTTTTCCGTCTCAGCCGTGATTTTAAAATCATCGGCAATCACCAGTCCACATAACCAGATAATATTTTCACCATTAGCGATTACGGGTATTTGGTGTTTATGCCAGCGGGGTACTTTGAGGTCGATAAAAATATCACTGACTTTTTTCGTCTTCGACATCCCCAGAGGTCTCATGCTGTCTCCCCTTTGCCAGTGCCTGATGGTCAAGTGCGGACCGACCCGCTTAAGATCAAAGTACTCAGTCCCTTTCTGATGCGCTGCGACTTCATATTCGTCTCTATTGGTTATTGCAGTCCGAATGGTGAACGATTCATTGACTAATTGTTCTCCAGCTCTTATTTGAGCGTCAGTCCAATCATTCACCTGGTTCGTGCCGATGTGCAGGTGCTGCCGATTAATCGTGGCTGTGATCGTTCCTCCGAGATGCAGGCATTGACCGGTTTGACCAAAATGAATCAGTTTTAAAAGAGCAGTCAAACGCACATTACTTAATCCGCCACCGGTTGTTGCTACCCGGCGATAAGCTTCCAACAAAATTGCTTTTTCAATCGCCGTAAAATAGCCCGTGAGTTTTGAAATATCAAGAATTATCTCCCGCTCGCTGGCAAGCAGAACGGCCTGCTTCCAGGCTGTTTGCAGCTGACCGCTGATCACGGCATTATTTTCCACCGTCTGGTTTGCCAGAGCGCCAAGAGTCTCGACGATTTTTGGGTTGATCTTTTTTTGCAGTAAAGGAATTATATCATTGCGCAGAAAATTCCTTTGATAAGCCGATTGAAAATTGGTCCGATCCTCGCGGTAAGGAATTATTTTTACCCGGGCGTATTCATATAGTTCAGCCTTGCGGGCAAACAGAAGGGGTCGAATGATATTTTCACGCCGGATCGGAATGCCGGCCAGACCGGCCAGACTCGTGCCTTTGCAGATTCGCAGCAATACGGTTTCGGCCTGATCATCGAGAGTATGGGCAGTGGCAATGACAGCTTGTGAATACTGCCGGGCAATTTCCTGAAAAACCTGATAGCGTAGTTCCCGTCCCGCCATCTCGAGAGAAATGTGATTTGTTCGGGCATAATCCCGAACCGGTATGCGGCGGATCACTAGATTTATTGCTTTTTCTCGACAGTACTCACTCACGAACTGCTGATCCTTTTCGGATTGTTGCCCGCGCAGACCATGGTTTATGTGTACAGCGAGCAAATTAATCGGTTTTCTCCCGACATACGTTTGCAACAGCTGTAAAAGCACCATGGAATCGACGCCGCCGGAAAGACCGATAATCACCTGCTTACAATCGTCTAACAAACCGTAGGCAATGGTAAAAGCGCGAAACCGGGAGTAGAAATTTTTCACTGACATGCGGTCGCCACCGATTTAAGAAAGGTGTTCCGGAGCAATTCGTGGTCAATATCCGTATCGGTGCCATGACCGGGATGAATCGTATACCCCCGGCTTTTCCGTACCAGTTTCTCAAGACTAATCTGTAACTCGGACCAGGAGCCGCCCGGAAAATCCGTCCGTCCTACCGACTCACGAAACAACGTATCGCCACAAAACAAATGTTCGCCAATCGCATAGCACACGCTGCCGGGTGTATGTCCGGGTGTACGCCAAATCCCAATCCGAAACGGTTCCAGCTGGAGTTCATCTTGCTGGCTAAAATAATGCACGTCGAACGGTGCTTCAATATTTTCCAGCCCTAAAAATTGTCCGATAGCGCTCATGTTCGCCAGTAATTCCTGCTCTGCCTCATGCAGATAGAGCGGTACAGCGAAGTGCTTTTGGAGCGGGGCACAGGCTCCCAGATGATCAGGATGAGCATGAGTGGCAAGAATCGCGATCGTGGTCGAATTCAGCTGCGTAAGGTCTGCAATAATTTGCGGAGCTTCAGCGCCGGGATCAATGATCAGGGCCTGGTGAGTATTCTCATCAGCAATGAGCCAGGTATTAGCGGCAAAAATGCCGGTTACGACCTGTTTGACGAGCATATTAATCAGACCTCAGCGAAAACCAGATCGTCTAAATTGAGCAGTTTTTCCTTGTAGGAATGCGGATAAAAATACCAGACCGCCGCGGCTATCGAACTCAGTACCGAGTTGCCATCCTGAGGTGAAAAACTGTATCCAACGATTTCATTATTGTTGTGAACCATCAGACTGGGCACCGCTACGATTGCCTGATTGACGATGCGTCCAAGATAGCCGGTATCCCGCGCAAAAGCAAAAATCTGGCTCGTTAGTGCTTTGTTGGTCAGAGCAATCAGGGGATTGGCCTCCAGCCGGTTAATCACTCTGGGCAGTGAGGTGCTGGTGCGTAGTTTAAGGTTAAAATGCACCACGTGCAGGTACTGGGAGTTGACTTTCATCGCCGATGAGAACAAATTCAATTCATGCCCTAAGGTGCGGAATAACGAGGCCGCATCCCGAGCTTGATAGGTACCGAATTTTTCATCATGGTGTCGGCTGACCTGGGGAGCAGGAATATAGGCTTTATCTTCACTGATATCACTTGCCCGGCGAATACAAACAAAACGCCCCCAATCCAGCAGCGACTGGCCTTGATCGTCGAAAGCCAGGGTTTTAATCAGCGCCGCGATATTATGTGCATTGCAGGAAACCACCCTGACAAAGCGAGTCTCGTTAGGTTTAAGCGCTTCATCATTGATACGATAGGCAAAATCGAGTCCGAAGCCCGATTCCCTTGACTGAGCTATGAAGAACTTAGAAATATTTTGATGGCGATCGTATACCGTAGTTTTAGCCTGTAAGGCACCCCCTTCAGCAGTACAATCGATAATCACCGCCGCCCGGTCTATGGCTTCTTCAGCTAAATAATCAATTTTACAGCCGGCACTGACAAATTCATCCGCCTGAGCCTCGGCAACGCATAACTTCGCCCCCCGTGTCACCAGATCCTGAAAAAACGATTTATTCTGAAGTGTAGTCAAATCGGGCTGGAAGGATATCTCTTCAATCCCCAGTTGTTCACGCCGACTGGTCATGATCCCTGTCAGCGGGGCGCCGATCGTACCTGTACCGATGATGTGTACGATTTTTCTGGCCATTATCCGATTTCTTGAATAACCTTTAAAGAATTATTTCACAATAACGATGATAAATTAATACTTGTGGAAGGTTAAAAAAAATTCTATCCGGCGCATGGTATTGTCTCGCCAGACTGAATTCTTTAAATTCTGATGGTCAAATTGATCTTTCAGGCATTCGAGGGGTTACGTACATGAATCAGATTTTTCTCGGGCTCTGTCTCTACCTGTTGGCAATCATCATTGTCAGTATTTGGACGGTTGGTAAGAACAAGACTCATGCGGAATTTTTATTGGCCGACCGCAAACTTGGAGCTATTGCGATCACGTTGTCCGAGCGGGCCAGTGCAGAGTCAGCCTGGTTGGTCCTCGGTTTACCCGGAGTCGCCCTGGCAGTGGGCTTTCAGGAAATCTGGACGGTTCTGGGTTGTCTGGGCGGGATCATTTTCTGCTGGCTATTTTTAGCCGCCCCAATCCGCAATTTGGCCGGACAGTACGATTCGCTGACTCTGCCCGATCTAATTTCCAATTATTTCCACGATGACAAGCAGATCCTGCGCGTAATTTCGTCCTTGATCATTACCTTTTTCTTTGCCTTGTATGTAGCGGCGCAATTCAGTGGGGCGGGCAAAGTACTGAATGTCGCATTTGGGATTCCGCCGGTTTATGGAATTTTGATTGGCGGCGGAGTAATCGTGGTCTATACAATAGTAGGGGGCTTTAGGGCGGTCGTCTGGACCGATATGATTCAGGCTTTTTTAATGTTCTGCACCGTCGTGCTATTGCCTGTTATCGGATTAATAGTTCTTACCTCTGCGCCAACCACCCATTTGGAAGAACTGACCCCGGCGATATTATCGGTCACCGGCAACACCACCGGATGGCTGGTAGGACTGGGAATAATCGCGGGACTTTCCTGGGGTCTGGGTTATACTGGTCAGCCGCATTTGTTAGTGCGGTTTATGGCTTTAAGGGATGTGCGTTCCATTCGACGCTGTCAGGCGATCGCCTTCACCTGGGCGATACCGGCCTTTTGCGGAGCGTTTGCCATGGGAATAGTCGGACTGGCGCTGTACGGCCGTCAACCCTTCACCGACCCGGAAAAGATTATGCCTTATATGGCAACGAACCTGCTCCCGGGTTGGTTGGCCGGAATTTTAATTTCCGGATCAATGGCGGCGATGATGTCCACCGCCGACTCGCAACTGCTGGTAGCGACTTCCGCCCTGACCGAAGACCTGACTCATAAAATCGCCAAAATCAATCTCTCACCCCGGCAATTTGTGAGTCTCAACCGGCTCGTTACCTTGGGGGTGGCCCTGCTCGCTTTCGTTCTGGCTTTCAGGTCAAAAGACCTCGTTTTCGCTTTGGTTTCCTATGCCTGGTCAGGATTGGGGGCCAGTTTCGGGCCGGTTTTAGTCGCCATGCTGTACTGGAAAAAAGTCACGCGTGAGGGTGCAATTGCCGGTATGTCGACTGGAGCAATAGCGACGATAATCTGGAAAAATATCGCCGGCCTTAATCAATTAATTACCGAGCGCTTTGCCAGCTATTTTCTCGCCTGTCTGATGATCGTGATAGTCAGTTTAATGACCCGACGACGCTATGCCCAAAGCTGAACCTGTCTCGCGGTCGTAAAAAGTAGAAAGCCGTGACCGATCATCCCCCGCTTGATAGCAGAAATCGTTTAAACTTCGATTTAAACCCGAAAATTCACTGATTAGAAGGAAACCGAGACTTGGCCTCCGGGATTTAATCGTTTATTGTGATAGGTAGCCATCGGAATGAAAGATACTTTTATTCGCTCCGGACGGTTATCACTACTCCCGACTTTGCTTATCTTAAGCAGTTTATTAGCATAACCGAAACCCGCAAGACTGCCGCCGATGGCTAACAGATCATTGATTTCATCTGATTTGATTTCTAACAACACGCCAGTACCAGCCGCGAATAATCCACCTGAAATGCCACCGGCGAACAACAGCGTGGACTGCCCGATGCTGAGATCACGCTGCCTGACATAGCGATCCGCTAAAACGATTCCAGAAACTCCGCCGGCCGCCCGCATAAAATAGGTCTCCGGTTTGCTGTTGTCGATCGTGCCGAAGAACAGGTCGGTGAGCAAGGATGCGTAAACAAACCCCGTGATGCGCCCCCAGGTTAACATCAGAGCGTCACCGGTGGTGTAATTACGCTGTGAATAGAAACGCCGCTCGACTACCAAACCAAGAGGCACTCCCAGCAGATAAGCAATTTCGCGCTTATTCTCCCACTTTTTTAAGTCATTAGTGTACTTATGATCCAGACGATCCCACTCGTCAGGATCGTATATATATTTTGTATAATCGGGTGGTTCCGGTTCCTTGAAGAGCGTCGCAAAAAGGTTCTGGGCGGTTCCACCACCGAGTTCACACCACTGGCTGATGGCCCAGGTTTGCCCGGTGCTTGGGCGCCATTTTAAATAGAGTCGGTCAGTCAGGTACATACCGAGTGGAATGGCAAGCATTTCCGTTGACACAAGGAATTTGGGATGATCGGGTTTGACTATTGAGCTGATGCTGCCGGCATAGCGCATTCCAAAAAAAGCCCCAGTACGGAACATCTGAGCGCGTGCGTTGGAGATTTCCATTTTTTTGGTGAGCTGGTAGGTTGTGTAATAAGTAATGCCCAAAGACAGCATTTCACCACCAACAGTCCATTTAATATCCTCCACATCCAGGACATAGGGAATTCCCCAGGCATACAGCGAAGCCCCAATTACCATGTTTTGCAAAACAAACTGCCAGCGCCCTGATTGGTCTAATACCGGAATCATGTTTCTTTTGCTATCTTCCCGAATCTGAGTCACCTGCTCCTCAGTCAAATTCAGACTCTGTTTCAGGACATCCAGTAGATCCTGTTCTTCCGCGCTGATCTGGTTGTCTTGCAGGGCTTTTTCCAGCGTACGTTGATAAACCTGAGCGTTGCTGGTGGAATCCGCTTGCGCCCAGGTTTCGGTCGCCATAAAGCCAATGGCAATTAAGGCAACCGCACAGTACAAAAACAAATGTTGTCTCTCCATAAATCCTCCTGGTTTAGTCAACGAATGACCATTCCACGCCAAAGATTTTCAATTGGTGCCGATAGGGCATTCCGGCAATGGTCGAAAGTGAGCGACCTTCAGCATTGTACACGGCATAAAAAAGATGCAGATCTCCGATATAACCACCGACCCGGCCGGCGAAACTCAGGCGGTTATTAGTATAGTAATTAACATCGGTCATTCCGATCTGCTGGATTTCCTCAAACCAGCCGAAATTCCTTGAACCACTCCAAAAATGCACTTCACCGGCAAAGTACAAATTCAGATTCCCTCCGAACAAGTTCATTCCCTGGCTTATTCGACTCCGATGCATCAGCGACACCGGCAGATTCTTTTCCGGTGAAAAAGTCGTCCGGGAGGTGATACGTAGGTTAGCCGGCAAATTCAAATGCAGGTCAAGCGTCAAAAATATCGCCCTTAAGCGGGTCGCCTGAAAGGTAAAAAGTGTATCCGCAAAATCATTTTTAAAGGGCAAATCGTAATCAGCGGCAACCGTGTTAATTTCCAATTGGGTCGCCAGAATTCTGTGCCCGCTGGTCAGTCCGAGCCGGGCGAGGTTATAACTAAATCCGGCTTGCTTCAGCGGTCGATTTGCTGGAAATTGCATCCGATAGACGATGGGATAAATCGCATAATCGTGATCGAAACCGGCATTTATTTTCAGGTTTTGATTTACCGACCAGATGTAGGCCGCGGAAAGCAGCCAGTTTGTATTCGTAGTGCCGATTTGCAGGTTCAACTGGTGACGGACACCGGTTTGCAACCCCACTTTTCCGGTAAAAAGGCTCTGCTGGAAACTGACCCCGTTATTTTGCGAAATTCGCGCCAGAAATGGCTCGAGATCAGTAAACCAAGTCAGACGATTTCTTTGGCGCTCATAATAACATCGTCCCGTGTACTGGACGGCTTCGCCTTTATAATAATACCGTGAATCCTGATGGTAATTCCCAAACAGTGAATTGGTTTGCTGAACGCCGACAAAGGTCGAATCGTTAATCCGCCGGCGCATGGCAGTCGTCTGTAAACTGGCGCGGTACAGTTTGAGATTACCGGCGGGTTTCCAATTCATGATTTCGGCGCTCGGGCTGAGCGGGACAGCCTGCACAATACCCGGTAAAAATTTCCGATAATCGGCATGCACATTGACCGACCAGGCACCCATTGCGGTATTCATTTCGAGCAGGTAGGATTGGGCAATACTCTCGCCTAAATTGTTCGCCTTACCGCCATACCAACCGTAGCCGCCTTCATATGCGAAGTTACTGCCCAAAAAGCGCCAACGGGTCCGCTCCGCAAAGGGTCCGCCAGCATGCAGATTGAATTTGATAAAACCGTAGTCGCCCCGATAATAATCAAAACGCGTACGGGTCTGCTCCAAACCGCCGAAAGTCGCTTGCCAGTTCAACTGCCGCTCATCAATGCTCAGCGAATCACAGGTTTGGTCAAACCAGATAAGCGGTAAGGTCCCGTATATCGGCTCTGCTTGGCGCAGTCCCGCCTGGCGTTGAGTCAGCACTGTACCGGGCAAACCATAGTATTCGAGTATTCCTTTAAAACCCCAGTCGTCGAAGGGCAAAACATTGATGGCAGTCCTGGTAAAAAACTGCTCGCCTATCGATAATGCGGCAGGTTCCGGGAAGGTCTGCGGAAAACTGATTTTGAAGAAATCCCCAAGGCGTGGCAGTGCGGCTGTGGCAGTTTTCCAAGCTAAACCCGTTATTGAAAAAAACATGAGCCACTGTCGCCGTAGACCAAGCATCAAACCTCTCTGAAAAAGGGAATAGCAAAATAGATCCGGCGAATAGCGACCGGCACGATGATCAGGAAAATCAAAGTGTTGACAACCAAATGAATTGCACTAAATGCCAGACCTGCGATCAGGGTCGCGACAATGGCCTTGAAGTTGAATCCGGCAGAAATGGGATAGGCCAGTGATACGGCTAAATCATAAAAAAGGGTCAGTAATAAGCCCAGGCATCCGATCAGCAGTTTATATCCGGTACCTATTGCCTGATTTTTAATTTTTTTTCTGGTCAGACCACCAATACCGCCCACGCAAGCCATAGCTAATACCTGGCAGATCAGCATTGGTGGAAAAAGCAGTCCTGAACCCATCGGATTCAGCGCCGAAAATAAAAATTCACCCAGCAAACCGATGAAGATACCCCATTTAACACCTAACAGCGCCCCGGCCATGAAAATCAAAGCCGTCACCAGCTCTACGTTGGGTACAAAAGCTAAGGTATAGCCGACCCCTAAGATCAAGGCAATGAATATTCCGGCATAAGCTATTTTCCTGACTCTCATCGATTAAATACCGTAAAGACTTCTTTCCCCGGCAATTTACACTTTTTTCGGTGAGTTTGAGGTTTTTTTTACTGTTCCGCCATGCCCCTGTCGCTTCCTTTATACAAACTACGGCGGAAATAGCCTCCTTTCGCGGTCCAGTTGCCGTCATTGACATCAGCGGCTAAGTCATTTTTCATCTGCTGAATACGGGTATCAATTTCATCTATGTAATAGACTACCAATGCTTCCTGAAACAATGGTTCACGGGGCGACTGCCACTCGTAGCGTCCCTGGTGCGAAAGAATGATATGCTCCAGTTTCAGGCGCAGAATTTCCGGAAATCCTTCCAATTTCAGACAGACTTCGCGTACAATATCCCGACCCAGAACAAGATGACCAATAAAATTTCCCGCATCCGTGTAGGTCGTGACCATTCCGCTTTGCAGTTCGATCAGCTTGCCGATGTCATGGAGCAGAATCCCGGTGATTATCAGGTCAAAGTCAAGTTCTGGATAAACGGAGTGGAGGCCCCGGGCAATCTGGAGCATGGCCGTTATATGTTCCAGCAATCCTCCCCGATAGGCATGATGCAGGGTCATCGAGCCGGGATGAATTTTCAGCTGGTCAGCATAGGTAGCGTAAATTTCGGATACAACTTTTTTCAAATGCGGGTTGCTGATCGTTTGGATTTCAGCTTGTACAGTTTGCCACATCTGTTCGAGATTTTTAGTAGTCACAGGAACCAGATCCTCAAAGATATATCCGTCAGATTGGTCTTTTTCCGGAATCACGCGCCGGATTTTTTCGACTTTCAACTGGATTTCTTCATTGAAAAACGTCACGCGTCCGCGCACCTTGACCGCGTCGCCCCGCTCGAATAGCGCACTATTTTTATCCGCATCCTCCCAAATTTTGGCATTGATTTTACCAGAACGATCAGCCAGAGTCAAATCCAGATAGGGTTTATCATCTTTGGTCAGGCGCAGAGTCTTATTATGGACTCCGAAAAATGATTCCACTGCGTCGTTTTCCTTTAAATCCTTGATAAAAATTTTACTCATCCCAGACCTCTTCTTTTTTTGAAATTAACAAATTATTTGCCACGCAAGTCAAGCTTTATTTCCTCTACCGCAAGTATTAAAAAACAAAAGGGGCAGGTCAGCCCTGCCCCTTGATCAAGACCCTGAAGTGTATTTACAATGGAAAAGTCTTTTCCTGGCAAACGATTTGCATCGTCTCCAGCTCATTGAGAACCGGATTATAAACTTCCGGCATCACGGGGGCCAACACGCCGGTCAGTTTGATTTTGCCCTGCAGGATCAGGCGGGTGGCGATAGCGGCGGGCAGGCTTACCGTCCGCGCCATCGATGAGTCGCCACCGGGAATACCGAAATCCACCAGGGTCGAGGTGATTTTTTCCCGGCGTCCCGGATATTCCGCCACAAACTCATGGAAGAGCACAATCATGTCCCGCTCCATCGCGCCGTATGCCATCTTTTCCAGAAACCTGACCGTCATGACGTCCAACAGGTTATTTTCCTTCTCCGGCAATCCATCGGAGCTGGTCAGGCCTAACCACTCTAACATATCCAGTACCGTATCGGTCGCCTCGGCTCCCAAGTACCGTTTCAGTGCGACCCGGGTATTCTCCTGCGCTCCGGCTGAAACCAATTTTCGGGTCAACTGCTCAAAGGTCAATCCTTTCAAATCGGTTCGCTGTTCGTCGCTTAACAGGCCTAACGCGGCAATACAAAATAGAGTGTCACACCATCCCCGGTTGCGGATCGTACCGCGGAACATAGTTCGGGTATCTTTCAAACCATAGGTTTCAATATACGGTAAGGAATTCCGGTTGGGATAGGTTTCGAAATCCATGCCTTCCACTGTCAATGGCCAATGTTGTTTGAATAAATTCTTGCCGGGGATTTCGACGATTTTTCCGTTCTCCAAATATTTAGCGTCATTTCTGCCTGCCATTAACACACCACGCGGACTCCAGCTGAACTTGTAACCGAACGGATTGGTATTGGCTTCCGGAGCAGGCAACCCTCCGCAGTAGGATTTGAAACTGACAACCTTGCCACCGTTTTTTACAACGTTATGGATGATACGCATGGCGGACATGTGGTCAATTCCCGGATCGACACCGATTTCATTGAGGATCAGGATCCCGGCGGCTCGGGCTTTTTCATCGATAGCTTTCATTGCCGGACTGATATAAGAGGTCGTAACCATGTGTTTTTTATATTCGAGGCATAGATTAGCGACTTTTAAATGGTGGGTATAGGGCAGAAGACTGATCGCCAGATCGCAAGCCTGGACAAGTTTAGCCAGTTCGGCCTGATTTTCCACGTCCAGGGCAATGGCTTTCCCCTTGGGATGGTTGGCAATCAGGTTTTCGGCTTTGCTGACCGTCCGGGTCGCAACGATCACCTGCAAATCAGGTACATCCAGCAGGTAACGTACTAAAGGTCGCGAGACTAATCCCGCCCCTAATACTAAAACTTTTTTCATAGATTCTCCTTCAAATTGATTACGATAGTTATCATCAATCCCGGCTATTTTGGAACGTATTTATTCATATACCGGTAATTCGGGGTGAATTTGCCCCGGAGCAGAATCAGCGCCTTTTTCAGGGATTCCGGTAAATCCAGTTCCTCGAACTTGCGGGTGAAATCACAGCGTGCCAGAGCTGGAATAAATTCACGCAACACGTCGCTGAACATCCGGGAAGCATCGCGGGGCAGTTCACAGGGCAGATTATCGACGGCTAAAATCACCGGCCCACGTCCCGTTACACCATAGCGGATACCATCCATCAGGGGCTCGTAAACATAGACCGGATTACCCGGAGTTGAGCATTCGACATTACATTCGATCGAACCTTCGACATCACAGGTAATATCACCGATGACTCTCGGGTAGGTCGGTTGCCCGGCGACTGAGGCTTGCCTGAGGTATGCTTTAGTGACTAAGCGTGGGTATCGTTTATCCCAGTAAATGGCATTCACCAACACCGTTAGATAGGGTAAAAATTGCTCAAACTTAGAAGTGTATAGTTCGGGGTGTTGGTAATATTCCTGCAGGTCGAAATCCTTGCCGGGTTCGCGTGGTTGTACTAAGTCAGCCTCGCGAAATACTACTTTATAAATATGCTTGGCAGAAAATTTTCCGCTTTGGGCGAAGGCAGGCAATTCGTCCGGCGATAATTCAATATGCGGTAACAGGTCGAATATCTCCTGGGCACCGGAAGAAACATGTCCATAACCGGCGAAGCCAAAAATAATGGGCGTACCAATTGCCGGTAGCCCTTGCTGAGTAATCTGCTCCCCAAGTCGGACAAATGCCTCTCGGGCATTGGCAAAACTGCCGTACTCTAAGGCGGATTTAATGTCGGCCAGGACAGAGGGTACACCCTCAACCAACAGACGTTGTCCGAAAGCCCGGAAAGTATCAATCATGCCGGCGATTCCGGCATAGCGCCCGAAAAATACCAGACGCCTCCCCTTTTCATCCACGATGCGCTCGTAATCAATCAGGCTGGTTTTCAATTCGATCATCCTTTTCAGCATCGGCATGTTGTGGGGTTGGCCTTTAATAGTATGCGAAAAGAACACGTAGGTACGTTCCGCCTGGAAAAACGAAGGGGGGATTTCTTTCACCGCCAGTACCAATTGACAGGGTGAAAGGTCTTCGGCTACTTCCGCCCCGGCCTGGGCATATTCAGCATCGGAAAAAGCCCGAATCCGGGAAGGCTGAACAATAAAATGAATATCTGATTCGCGGCAGAGTACCTGAACATGTTCCGGGACAAGCGGCACTCGCGCTTCCCATTCATTTTTATCTTCATGTCTAATGCCGATGATCGTCATATGCTTCTGGATTTACTTTACAAATTTAAGTCAGACCAGGCAACAAAGGAAAGGCTTTTTCGGGATTGCAGTCGGCTGTCTACCATCTCTGATGAAAATACCTTCTGTATTCGGCGATTATTTCTAAATTACCTTTATGAACCTTGAACGCATCATCTCTAAACTAAAAAAATGCCCCGCCCGTCTAACAATCCTCGCAACAATTCAGCTTCTTTGCGGGAATTCAGTAATTCAGGCTTATTCACTTTCGGGGTATGTCTCCGATCGCAAAACCAGCGCCAGTTTAGCCGCGGCCAGGATCACGATTATCAACCTCGACACCGGATTGCGGGATTCGATATTGACCGCATCAGACGGCAGTTGGATTTTTCAAGTACCATCAGGACTCAAACCGGAAACCATCCTGCCCTCCGCATTCCGGGTTTTTCAGAATTATCCCAATCCTTTCAATCCGGCAACTTTGATCGGATTTAATATCCCTACTGCAGGTGAAGTTTCCGTCGAAATTTTTAATCTGCGCGGAGAAAAAGTGTGCAGTCGCCGCGATTGGTTGACCGCCGGATACCATCAAATACGCTGGCTCAGTCAGGGAGGTGCCGGGGTTTATTTTTATCGGATCCGTTATGGAAGCCAACAAATTTCGAACAAAATGGTGCAACTGGATGGCGGAACAGCCGGTGGCTTATCCGACTTCGTGACGGAACCCCCACCAGGGCAATTGGTACTTAATCGTCTCCATCCCGATCGTTACGAGCTGATTTGTTCGCGATTTGCATATCATCCCGACACCACCATTATTGAAGTGGTGGGTGACCTGCGCCTCGATTTTCAACTGCAGACCGTCCATGAATTCGCCACAGTTGTCGATTTACACAACGATATCCTGGAAAAAATGTTGGTTGATACGTCCTATCATCTTAAAAGTTTGCATACCAAAAACCACACCGATATTCCACGTCTGCAAACCGGCGGAGTTGACGTTCAGTTTTTTGCAGTCTGGGCTGAACCGGTCGAGTCAAATCCGACATACTATGCAAACGCTCTCCGGATGCTGACCATTTTTCAGAATGAGTGCCGCGCCAACCCGGCGACTTTACAACAGGCGTTCAATTATTCGGAATTAACCGGCATCAATTCCACCGGAAAAATCGTCGGGGTTATTGGTGTCGAAGGTGGTCACCATATCGAGAATGATTTGACAAAGCTTGTGCAGCTGTACAGCCTCGGCATGCGCTACATGACCATCACCTGGAATAACAGCACCAGCTGGGCGGTCAGCGCCGCAGATGAAGCGGCTGGGAAACCTGGTGGGTTGACCGATTTTGGACGTCAGGTCATTCGAACCCTGGATTCGCTGGGAGTCGTCATTGACGTCTCCCACGTCGGAATACAGACCATCCACGATATTCTAGCAGTCACAGACCATCCGATCATTGCCAGCCATTCTGGGGCACGCAGTTTGTATAATCATTATCGCAATTTATGGGACACCGAAATTCGGGCGATAGCCGCTTCCGGAGGGGTGATTGGCATCGTCTTTTACCCCCCCTTTCTGAAGGGAAATTCCGCCACGATCAATGATGTGGTCAATCATATCAATTATATCGTCAATCTCGTCGGAGTCGAACATGTCGCGTTAGGCTCCGACTTCGACGGTATCGGCAAGGTAGTTCAGGGACTTGAAGACACCTCCAAGTTTCCCGCATTGACGAACGCTTTGCTGACTGCCGGTTACAGTGAAGCGGAAGTCCTGAAAATTCTGGGTGGTAATTTCCTGCGAGTATTCCAGCAGATATGCGGCACTCCCGGCGTCTAATTCTTCAATGACCATTTTCCGTAAACTCTCCTGGAAAATCGCTGTTCTAACCGGTCTGCTGGTGCTTTTTGTGGCCGGCGCTATTACTTTTCCGATTTACTGGCAGACGCGTCAGGCGCTGGAACAGCAATTAAATGAACGCCTTCAGCAAAACATGCATCTGCTGGCTGCACAAGTCGACCGCCAAGACATCGCTTTTCTGCTTAAATTCGCCCAGTCACAGCATACCCGTCAGCGGATTGATACATTCCTGACGAAGAATTTGACGCGTTTCGGGGCGCAAGCGCTGTACCTGTTATCTCCCGACCATATGCTTATCGCCGTCGCCGGTAATCGGCTGAGTGCCTTACAATCCTGCCTGGTTAACAAACAGATCATTGAGCAAACAATTCAGGGTCGGATTGGCACATCCCCGTTGTTTGCAGACGAAAACAAAGTCTTTTACAAATCCGCTTTCGCTCCGTTGAAGGTGGATGATTCAACTACTTGCGTCATCGGGATGGACGCCAGCGCTGGTTTTTTAAAAATCACCGTCCAACTGCAACGCCAAATTATTACCGTGACCGTGTTAACCGTATTTGTCAGTATGCTGATCGCGTTGTTTTTCGCGAAAAGTCTGTCCCGACCGGTAGAAAAATTAACCCATTATGCCTTTGCGATCGGACGCGGCGATTACCAGACGGATTTACCGATCCGACGTCAGGATGAGATCGGTTTCTTAGGCCGTACAATGCAGAAAATGCGATCGGAAATTCTGCGTCGGGAAAAAGAAAACAAGCAACTATTAGCTTCGGTGGCCCATGAAATTCGCAACCCGCTCGCCGGTCTGAAAATCAATACGGAACTGCTCGAGGAATCCGGACATCTAACTTCCGATATGCAAAAATGCGTCCTCGCCATTAGCCGGGAAGTGAAACGCCTGTCGCAAGTAATCGATTCATTTCTGGCCTACGCCCGACCCATTGAAGCCACCCTCGAACTGACCGATCTGCGGGCACTGCTTACTGATTCAATCACGTCCGTTCAGCGGGATTTCCCGACGCACAATTTTTCCATTCAGGGAGCGGGTCAGAAACAGGTCAACCCCGGCAAACTGCGGCATTGTTTCGATAATTTGCTGAAGAACGCCGCGGAAGCAGCGCTGGCAAATACGCCCATTGAAATCGAACTCAATACACTGCCGACCAGAGTCCAAATCACCTTTACTAACTACGGTCCTGCAATTCCTGCCGCAGTACAGGCTCAGCTTTTTGAGGCTTTTTTCAGTACCAAAGAGAATGGGGTTGGACTGGGATTAGCTATTACCAAGTCCATCGTCGAGCAACACGGGGGCCGCATTTACCTGCAACGCTCCGATGATAGCGGCACGGTATTTGTCATCGAATTACCCGGAACCACATCATGATCAGTAAGAATCAATTTCACATTCTTATCGTTGAGGACAATCAGTCCATGCGGGAAGGCTTGCTGACTTCCCTACAAAAAGAAGGGTACACCGTCCAGGCCGCCATTGACGGGCAGGAAGCCTGGGAATTGATCAACCATACTGGGTATCACTTGGTCATCACGGACTTACGCATGCCCCGTCTCGACGGATTGGAGTTGTTCCGCCGAATCAATCGCAGTAGTTATAAAACCGACGTCATTCTGATTACAGCTTATGCAACGGTTGAGGTGGCGGTCGCCGCCATGAAAGAAGGCGCCGAGGATTTTATTACCAAGCCGTTCGCCCTTGCTGAATTGCGGCTAAAAGTCGATCAAGCTTTCGAAAAATGGCGCACCCGCTCAGTCATTGCTGAAACCCAGGCCGATCCCGAACTACTGATCGGTAATTCAGCGGCGATTCAGCAAATTCGGGAACTGATCGCCCGCACCACCCGGAGTGACAGTCCCGTCCTGATCACCGGTGAAAGCGGCACGGGCAAGGAAGTGGTGGCCCGTCTGATTCATGCAGGCAGTTCCCGGAATGCTGGCCCTTTCATCGCTGTTAATTGCGGCGCCTTATCCGAGAGTCTCCTGGAAAGCGAGCTGTTTGGTCATGAAAAAGGCGCTTTCACCGGAGCCATTAAAATGCACGTCGGAAAATTTGAACAGAGTCATCGGGGAACTCTTTTTTTAGATGAAATCGGGGACATGTCACCTAACCTGCAGGTCAAACTGTTACGTGTCCTGCAAACCCATCAATTCCCCCGCGTGGGCGGCGAAAAGCAAATCACCAGCGATTTCAGGTTGATCTGCGCCACCAACAAAGATTTGACAATGGCCATCAAGGACGGGCAATTTCGCTCCGAACTTTATTATCGGATTAATGTCATCCCCATTCACCTGCCGCCCTTACGCGAACGTGCCACCGACATTCCCCTACTGGTAAATTCGATATTAGCACACAAGGCCGCCCACCTGAAACGTCCGGCGCCGCAAATCGAAAAAAACGTCTTGCGCAAACTGATGGCTTATTCCTGGCCGGGAAATATTCGTGAATTGGAAAATTTTCTGGAACGCTCGCTGATTTTTATCGAGGGCGATACCATCAGCGATGAAATTTTCGGATTGACGAATATTATCGCAACCAATGCATCCTCCACTCTTACGACCGACGATCTGACCGCACAATTGTATAAAATCGAACGCGAATTAATCGTGAATGCTCTACGGGATTGTCATGGGATCAAACAGCACGCCGCCGATCTGCTGAAAATCAAAGCCAGCACGCTGTATTACAAAATGGATAAGTATAAAATCACCAAAGATGAATATGCCTGAGCGAACATACAATTTGCGGATGATCGGGGCGCTTCTGGTTCTGACTGCAACCATTTGCGCCGCATCGGGCAGTGACCACGACAGCTTGAAGATTTATCAGGATCGTTTCGATCAATATTTTCAGAACATGCAATCTCTCGAGCAGGAACATAAAAAACTGACTGGTCTGATTAAGGAACTGGACGTTCAAATTCAGCAAATTGAATCGCTTTCGTCACCCAGCTGGTTGGCAAAACGAAAACTGGCGCGTTTGACAGCCCAAAAAGCCCGGAATAGTAAACAACTTCTCAGCCTGTTTGACCATTTGGTAGTCGTCAAACGCGACACCGACCAGGCATTTCACCAGTTTTACACTTACCTGAGTCACACAGTAGATAAAGGAATTAAAACCCTCAATTACGAAAAAAATCCCGCCTCTCGCCGACAGGCACTTCAAGAACTGCTCGAGACTCTCGAAACACGCGAGCGTTTACTGACTTCCTGGTCGGCTTTCACGGGTATTCCGGACGACATTTTACCTGCCAGAGAAAATCTAGTGGCGGTGGTAAAAAATTCCAGCCTGAACAATAGCGTCAAAGACGATGTGTTGAATTTGCTACACGAAAAAATCACCCAAATTGATCAATTAATGCGGGTCGCTCAGACCGAATCCCAGTTGCGGCGGCGCCTGATGCGTTTTTCGACCGAAATTGCGACTTTGACTGGCGATGTGAACCTGCAAACCACCGGCGGCACAATCACAAACGCCGGCAAAAGTCCCGCAACCGACGTTTGGAGTAATTTCACTAACCGAACACCGGAAGCCCTTAACACGGTGGCTTATAAAAATTTTAATAACATCCTTCCCGGTAGTCAAACCAAACCGCAATACGCCGAACTGGATTACATCGCCCTGATTCAAAAAATTCCTACCGACGACTTACCGCGCTATGTCGCCGAGCTGGAAAAAATCCGACGCTACTACATCGCGCAGGAAGAGCAATTAAAAAACCTTCGCTAAGGAGTTCCATCACTCCTATCCGTCCGCTTTCCCGTCATATTATCCGCTCATTTAACCCCATTGCCTTGTTTGTATGCGTCATGCTGTTTCCGTTTACCAGACCAGCCGTGTTGGCAGCCATTAGCGGATACTTGAAGATTGAACCGACTTACGAAAGCAATGTTTTCGAAACGACCGATTCGGTGCAAGCAGACGCCGTGCTTCCCATGTGGCTCGGAGTGCACAATCAGGGGTTCTTCAACAAATTAAAATACCGCTGGGATTTCACGGGCAGTTTAGCCCCTTACTATCATCACTCGGGAGAAAATAAAACTTCGTTCAGCTACCATCCCTCCTTACAATGGGAAATCATGCCGCGCTGCATGGTCGGAACCGAGCTGGATTGCTTCGGTAAATTCTGGTATCGGGAAAAGCGCGGCTATTTCCTCAGTCACCTCAACGTTTATGTGCGGTACCAGCGCGGGAACAATTTGGTCGGTTTTGGCTATTCCACTGGCGCCGACCGATTTGCAGTCCGCAGCCATTTTAATAACAATCTGTCGGGCTTTTTCATCGAAACTGCCCTGGTACCGGTCGCTGCCGTTTCCATTATCAATACCTTTGCCCTCAGGAAGGTGTTTTACCCCGAGCGACGGGTGGCATCTTACTCTTTGATTGATTCGTTGATTGATGATTTCCAATGTGATCGCATGCTTATTTTCCATCAGGGCTTCGAGTTCCGCAGTGGCAGTCTGACCGGGATAAATCTCAAAATAATTAAAAATATATCAAACAATTCGCTGGCCGATTTCACCCAGGTTGGATTAGATTGGTATCACAGCCGTCGTTACCGAAATTTCTATTTGAATGTCCTGCTGGAAATATCTTTAAAAAAATACTCGGAGAAGCTCAAGTATATTGACCTGCGCTATAATCCTGATCCGGAACAAAATATCCAGAACCAACTTGCATTAGGCTGGGAATATCCGTTGACCAGCGATTTGGCAGTCACCGGAAAGTGCGGTGTTATGCGCAGTGAAACCCAATATAGTGCTCGCTACTACTGGAAAAGTTTGTTCGCCCTCGGCGTGCAAAAAACGTTTGACTGAGTTCCGAATTTCTGAGGTTGGCCTCAGATTTCTGAAGCTTGCTTTGTTTCTCCCCTGTATTGCTTCCGTCGGAAAGCAAGCTGGAACGGTATTTGTCTTATCTGTCTACAGCATTGAGGAGTACTATTTGAAATGTGCAAAAATTTTAGGTTGGCATCAATTCACCGTCTTCTGCAGATCTCGTTTACAGCACTGAGTCTGATCCTGCTTTGGTCAGCCTGTCGCAATCCGCTGGCGTCTCCCCCAACCCTCGCAAATGAGACAAGTTTCCGGATTAAATATGGGCAAATCCGCCGGCATTTACCGACTGGACTGAGTGTAGAATTTAGGGACGTTATTTCCGAAGGACGTTGTCCCCGGGGTGTCGTTTGCTGTTGGGAAGGTATGGCAGAAATCCAGATTCACGTTGAGACCGCGGATGCCCAACGGGCTCTGCTTACTCTGCCCATATATGGTTACGTGGGTGTAGACGATTCCGCTCGCCATTTAGGCGTAGAAGCTCTCGGCTACAACTTTAAGCTAATCAACTTGGATCCTTACCCTGACATTAACCGCGAAAATGACCCGACAGAAGCCGTCGCAACCATTCAAATACAAAAAGTTACGGAGGCTGATCATGCGTCGTAAGCTTTGTTTTTCACTTCTTATTCTGTCGATTTGCACGAGTATGCTATTCGGCGCCAAACCTGTTCCGAAAAAACTGCTATGCAGTAATTGCCGGACCGAAAACCTTATCAATAGCAAATATTGCAGTCAATGCGGCGAATCTTTAGAGGATGAATACGCGGCATTTCTCGCCGCCGAAAACGCCAAGGTTATCCGTCTGGCTGACTTTCTCGAAGAGCGCGTCGATCCGCCCCGCCTTTTCAATATTCCGACTGCCCGTGTGCTGAGTTCCAAGGACATCAGCCTGACGGGCGGGGGTGCATTCGGCGTGGCCGCTACGCATTCCTTCTTAGGCAATCTCGGTATCGGTCTGGGCAACGTAGCCGAAGTCGAATTTAGCTCCGTCAATCTGATGAATAATATCGCGCGGGGCACGCCATCAGTTGCGACTTCTTCCTTCAAGATAAAACTGATACCGGAACGTTTTTTGGGCATTCCGTTTTTCCCGATGCTGGCTGTAGCTTTGCGCAGTTCTTCCAGCTGGAAAAACATCCAGAGTGATATGGAGGCTCTTGCCAATTCCAAGCCAATTCAGGCCAATAGTATCTATAATATCAACTACGCCACGCGTCTGACCGTTTTGTACGGCGTGACTACGGTGCCGCTCGGACCAATTAACCTGCACGCCGGCTTAAGCCTGACCGATATCCGCATCAAGGATACCGACATCTTCTCCTGGGATGCGAAGTACGAGCTCCACGAATCGCAGGAAAAGCAAAAGAACCTGGTTGGTGGTTTTGCCGGACTGGATATATCAGCCAATCCCCAAACCAAGATCATGGTCGAGGTGGAAACCTTCTCGAATTGGGAGTATATCGCCGCCAAGAATATGGTCGAAGCACTCAGCAACTTCCGCGGTGTAGCAGGCATTCGCTTCTTCTTTACCAAGTGGTTATCGGTTGATACCGGCGTATGGTACCAGAGCAATTACCAGGGTATCGCTGATTCGCAAATCAAACTCGGTTTAAATATTTTCATACCGGGGCGCAGTATTGACAATCTGCCCGGAAAAATTGTAAAATCGATCAACCGCGCACCGTAGGAGCACTCTTTGCGTTACTCGATTCCTTTGACCTTATGCCTGACTCTCATGAGCCTGATTGCCAGCTGCGAAAAAAATCCAACCGAGAGAAGCAGCCCGGAACCTTTGCGCGAGTTGACCGCCGTTGAAAAGCAGCTTACCCAAGTTGATAATACGTTCGGCCTGCAACTCTTCCGGCAACTGGTCGCCCTTAACCCTTCTGCGAATATTTTCATATCCCCTCTGAGCGTCGCGCTGGCATTAGGAATGGCGTACAACGGTTCGGACGGCACGACCCGTGAGGCCATGCGCTCGACTCTCCAGTACGATAATCTGGATGATCTCGCCATCAATGAAGCCTATCGGACTCTGAGCGATTTACTTCGTACTGCCGATTCCAAAGTCCAATTCGAAATCGCGAACTCGATCTGGTATCGCACCGGATTCAGCGTGTTAGAGACCTTTATCAATCTCAACCGGACCTATTTTGATGCGGAAGTCAGCGAGTTAAATTTCAGTCTGCCGAACGCGGCAGATATTATTAACGACTGGGTCAAGACCAAGACTCATGACAAAATTCCCGACATCATTCAGCCCCCGATCGACCAGCGGACGGTCATGTACCTGATCAATGCGATTTACTTCAAAGCCATCTGGACCAATGCGTTCGATCCGGATGAGACCGTGGATGATGTTTTTTACCAATCGAATGGCTCTACGTCGGCTTGTCGTATGATGCGCCACCGGTGCGAGCATGGTTATTACCAAACAGAAAAATTTACGGCGGTCGACCTGGCTTATGGGGACGCCGGTTTCAGTCTTACCGCCATCCTGCCCGCTAATGGAATAAACCTCGATTCGTTAATCGCGCAACTCACTGCTCTGGCGTGGAGTTCCATGACCGCCAACTTTGTGCAGACCGATATGAATTTATTCCTGCCAAAGTTCAAACTATCTTACCGCGAGATTCTTAATAACGTGCTGTGTTCGCTGGGAATGGGTGTCGCTTTTGCACCCGGCACGGCGAACTTTCACAAAATCAATCCAAATGCAGATTTGTTCATTAGCGCGGTACTTCATAAGTCTTTTATTGACGTCAACGAGGAAGGTACTGAAGCCGCCGCCGTTACAGCAATCGTTTTGGGTGTAACATCCAATACCGGAGATCCGATGCCGGTTACGGTTGTTTTTAACCGTCCATTCGTCTTTGCCATTCGAGAGAGATACTCCGGCACAATTTTATTCATCGGCAAAATCACCGAACCTATTATTGAAGAATAATCCGATATGAAGAAATCTATTGTTCTCTTTTTTTCCGTTTTGTTACTATCGGTCTGCACTGAGAAAGACACCCCAGAAACGGAAAAAGCGACTGATGAGGATATTGGAATTCCAGTCTATTTCTTTTCCTTTGAAACCGACCGCGATACGACGGGCTGGCAGGGCACGCTATCTCCCGACCAGTTCGAATGGCGCGACGATGCTCCTTACGGAGCAAGAGTCCTGCGTTTATCCGGCGGTTGTATTATGCCAACCGCCTATTTCACCGATCAATTTCAATGCTCTTCCGGCTTTTACCGGCTGGGTGGTTGGCTGAAGGTAGCCTGGGGATCAGGTATCAGCGTCAACCTGAATCGTGTCAGCAGTAGTTACTACCCGGATTTGCACATCAGTTCTCAGGATACCTGCTGGCGCTATTGCATCAGTGATACGGCCGTCTGGATTGAACAAGGTGAACCGATTATTCTGGAATTACATGCCGGAGGGTATGTCTCGACCGGCGGTTTATTCGATGGTATAGGAATTTACAAAGTAGAGGAATAAAATGACAAAACGAGCGATCTTTTTACTACTAACAACTGCGCTGCTACGAGGGCTTTTTGCAGAAGTGCCTGCCCCCTATTCGCGCATCCCGGACATCGAGTACTTTCTGCAACCATTTAACCTGCGCACCGTGGAAATGGCGATTTTTTCCGCCGATGCGAGTAATATGATTAGAAGTAAATTTGGCAACCTGAACTGGAATCCAGCCTACCTTGCCGCGCAAAATCAGCGCACGATCTACCTGGATTTCAATTTAACCAACCCGACTTCGACCGAAACGGATTTGACCATCCCTTTGGATTACCCTTATTTAAATAGAGCGCAAAATGCCGCTGATTTCTTCGTTCCCCGTTGGTATACAACCACCCAGGTTAAGACTATTAATACCGAACCATTGTATAACTTCGCCATCATCCTGCCGGTTTCATCCCGGCTGACAATTGGGGCAACCAACCGCTCGATTTTTGATTACGGCGCTTACCGTAACCCGATCTGGTGGCAAAATTACGGCTGGCGCAATGCCGAAGCAGACGCTTATGCCAATATCCCCGGTTTGACGCCCTCCCGCTTAGAGGTCGACGACAATCAACAGCAGCTTTTCACCAACCATACAGAAGTCAATCTTGCTTATCGGTTTTCCGAACAGTTCGATCTCGGTTTACGATTAGGGAATTTGCTCAGTCGCCATTCCGGACATCTGATTGACGACGAATTCGGCACCTATGCGCATTCCTCTTTTGCGAATTACAACAAGGAAAAACTAACCATCACCGGTGATCATTACGAAGTTGGTTTAGGAATCATTTACCATGAAAATGAACGCAATACATGGGGACTATTTGCAGGAATCCTGACCGGAGATAGCCGGGAAGAACAGTCCTCACTGGATACTGCCGCTAACTGGTCAGAAACGGCCACCAATCCCGCCTATTACTACCGCGGCAAATCGCACCTCTCAGCGAACGAAAACTTCAGCGATGAAGGCCAGCGTCCTTACCTGAAATTAATGTACACCCGGAAATTCGGGCAAAATATATACCTTGATGCCAAGTTTGCTTATTCACAGACTTTACATGATTTCACTTCGAATACCAGTTCCAGCGATACTTCTTCCAGTGACCACACCTACGATACATGGAACAGCGCTACCAGTAGTTATTATTTCCAACGTTTGCAGCTGCAAAGTGCCCGGGATTACACCCTGAACGGCAGTGGTACCGACGACAACCGGAACTGGCAGGCGATGGTGACTGTGACCTATGCTCCCGGTGACGACTGGGAATTTTTCAGTGGCCTGCAATGCGCCCATTATCGATTTTCTAAGAAAATTAGTGAAAGTGATATCCTTAGGGATGTTTCTTATTATGAGTATACCTACTACGATCCCAAAACCAGCCAGTATCTGGATTCCCACCGAAAAAATTATGACTACCAATATCAGTACGATACATGGCGAATGATCGTACCATTCGGAATAGCGTTTAAAACGCCTGGCAAACTGCGCCTGATACTCGGTTCTGAACTCTGCCTCGAGTTGCATGAGGAATCGTCCGAGGGAGAAATTCTGTTTCCGGAAGTCATTTCCCGCTATTGGTACAACCAGGCGGTGCTGGTCGATGACGTTGAACATAATCGTTACGAAAAATATACCGCCAAGCCACCCCGTTCCTTTCAGCGCACCACGACTATCCGGGTGGGAGCCGCCCTGCGTCATCCTTCCGGCGTGACCTTCTACCTTCGACCAGGAGGTGAACTTTTTACAACGACAAGCTGGACGCTCGGTCTCGCTTTCGATTGGTAAGCATTACTGCCTAAATGCGGCAGGTGCTGCAGATTAATTGCTTAAATAATACCTGCAATCAGAAAGCCGGCGTTTCCGTTCCAGCCGATATGCATTTGGCAGATAGGGAATTTTTTCGTTAAAATCGGAGGTAATGCGAATTATTCTAACCTTTCTGAAAATAATGTTGTTTATCGTGCTGGGCGGTGTATGTGTACTGACTGGACTGTACATTGCGGCGCCCGATGGTAGCGAATATCTGACGAGAAATCCGACGACTACGGCATTGATGGAAAGGCGCAATGACGAGTACAAAAAAAACTCTAAAAAATTCGAAACACACTGGCAGTGGGTGCCGCTCCGCGCAGTATCCCCCCATTTGCTCCGCGCCGTCATTCTTGCTGAAGACGCGCGTTTTTATCAACACGCCGGTTATGATCTCGAAGCCCTTCGCTATGCCTGGGAAAAAAATCTCAAGCGTAAAAAGTACGCTGTCGGAGGTTCGACAATTACCCAGCAACTGGCGAAAAATTTGTACCTTTCTCCGAAGAAATCCATCCTGCGGAAAGTTCGAGAATTCATCATCGCCATTAAAATGGAGCGCCAGCTCCCCAAACGCCGGATCCTTGAGCTCTACGTCAATGTCATTGAGCTGGGTCGGGGAATTTATGGCGTCGAGGCTGGTTCTCGACACTATTTCGGAAAATCAGCCACGTACCTGACCCTCACTGAAGCCAGCCGTTTAGCCGCGATCATTCCTAGTCCCCGTCGGCACTCTCCTTACGACGGCAGTCGCTTCACCGAAACACGCCATGCTCATCTGCTCCGCTGGTTGTACAAAACCGGCAATATTGACTCATCGAGTTTCCAAAACTTACTTCTGACAGATTCCGGCGACATTTATGCACTGCTCGACTCAGTCGTTGTAGATTCATTGCGCGATCAACTACTTAATAACAGTGAACATAACGAGGAAACTGTCGAAAGCGAAAGCGATTTTTATCTCCCGGATGACCAGTCAAAGGCCAGCTTCCCGGCTGTGACAGATACTATGAAATAGGAACAAATTATGGTTTATGGTAAAAAATTTTAAAATTATCTTTTTTTATTTATAAAATCGTTGGTAATTTCACGCTTGAAGTCTATGGGTAGACGAGGAATGAATAAAAAATTAGCAATAAGGAGTAAGCAATGAAGAAGCTAGTGGTACTGCTGATGGTTGCCAGCCTGGCTCTCCTGGTTGTATCATGCCAGAAGAAAGTCAAAGAGGAAACCCCGGCACCCGTCGATAGCACGGCCGTTGTTGATACAACCAAAGCCGCCTAATTCGTCGGACATAGCATCGAAGGATTAAGTAAATGCCCCAGTTTCAGCTGGGGCGTTTGCTTTATAGGTTTTAAAAACTATAGCGCAGTTTTATATAGGTATTGTCGTTGCGATCAAATTGCCCGAAGAGGGTATCATTGGCACCACCTAACCAATCTATCCCCCAACTCAGGGTAAAATTATCGGAAAAACTCCACTCCACCAACCAACGTGTCAGATAGGACTTGTCGTCAATATTATAGAGCGTCAATAAAAGTGGACTGACCGTCTCATTAAAAAATCTTCCCCGCAACATTACCGAGGCCATATTCCTGATTTCATCGTCATAAATCCCGGCTTCGTAATCGAGAATCCGTTCATGAATCGCCTGCCCCGATAAGTCAATGGTGGAAGTCAATTGATAATCCACGCCGAGCATACCCTGTAGAAATGGTTTTTTTACCAGCATTCCGGAAGTTTGATACTGGGGATCTTGGGTGTCGTAATAGCGTCGCGGAAAATAGCCCCCTTCACCCCGGATCACCCAGACATTGACCGGACGCGCAAAGCTCAGCCCATAAAAGCGCAACCAGGGATGTTCTGGTTGGAGATTAATCGCCTCAGGTCCACTGGCACCGATTACCATGTTCTTATAAAAAACCGGACGATCTTCTCTAATCCGTAACCAGATCAGCGACAAATCCGTTCCCAGCACAAAAGTGTTAAATTTCAAACCGATTTCAGTCGCTTCTAAGGTACAACGAGGCAGTACATCCTCCCGATAGATCAACGGTATGTTGTAGGAAATGACCGTTTGATTGGGCAAGGGAACCGTAACTTCAAACGAATCGGGTCGAGCAAAAGCCCAATCACCCTCGAAATTGAGTTTGGTAGGCTGAAACTCCGGAATGAAAACCGCCTCGAGTGAGTTATTGGCGTGGTGAAAATTCAACTTCAGGCTGTGTGTGGCGATGCGAATATCATCAAAATCCTGGAGTAAAAAGTAGGACAGATCGAGCGGATTGACGATGTCGTTGATGAAATAGCCATCCGTTTTGCCCCAGACAATCTGTTGTTTGCCGAAGCGTACGTCCAACCATTTGCTATAAATATCCAGATAGGCTTCCCGCAAACTTATCCTGGTCGTTTCACCGGTCGTGACCTCATTTAGCACATCCAGAGAAGCAAATCCATAAACCCGATCGCCCGCAAATTCTGGATTCAGGCGCAGGCGGGAGCGCATCAACATCGCATCATGCGGTTCCGTCAATCGCACGGCATTTTGGCCCGCTACATATCCGTGAAATTCCACCTGCGCGATTAAAATCAGCGGCAGACACCAGACCAGCAATCCACTCAGATACACCGTCCGCTTCATTGCACTTTCCCCCGTTCCAGCGTAGCAGTGGTGAATATTTCGTCTTTTAACGGAACGTTATTCCGGCATTCGGTGATCGTGAGCCGGGTCTGGTGATTCTCGCTGAAATTTTTCATCAACAGGTCGAATGCCATCCAGATACCGTTGACATTGCGAACATCGTCGGCCTGCAGGACTTTGATCAATGTTCCGCTTTTATTATAGAACTCCACCTTGAACGCGACCCATTTCTCGGGAATGACCCAGATCAGACGCCGTCCATAGGTATCATCGGCCTTGACCGGGATTGCCTCGATTTTGTAGCACTTGACCCCGGCGATTTCTTCCGTGCCGAGTAATTTGTGAGTATCTTCGTCAAGTTCCCGCCCGCCGATGTCGTCATAAGTGAAATCGGTTCCCATGAAGTATTCATTTTTACTTTCGCCGGCAATGCGACGCACTTTCTTGAGCGCGGGTAGATATAACCAGCGGTCATCATCCTTCTTCACGTCGGTGTACTGCCAGAGCAATAGACCCGTCCCTCGAATGTCGGCGGGGAACTCGAAAAAGATCAGCATTTTCGCATCGATTCCGCCAACTCCCTTCTGATCCTTCTGATAGCGCGTGACCTCCCTTTCCCGCGTTTTTCCGGTCTTATTTGTCAGAACCATCTTCGATTTGGTGACCTGGGTTTGCACTTTGGCCTGATCTTCAACCTTCTGCATGATTTCCCGGGCTGACATTTGGGCGCTCGCTTTTTCCGAAATAATTACCGACAGACAAATTGTAAAAATGCTCGCTTTTGAAAATCTCATATGTACCTCCGTTAGTCGGTTGATTTGTTGCGAAAGATAAATTTTGGTTTGAATGATACTAAAAAAGCCGGCATGATGGTCAGGGCTCCCACCAGGCAGGCACTGATCGAAAACACGATCAGAAAGCCAAAAAAGTAGATCGGTAAAAAGCCAGAAATCAATAAGACCGTAAAACCGATGACTACCGACAGTGCGTTGTAAATGATGCCTTTGCCGCTGGTCGTCAGCGTGTTGATCACTGCTTCCTCCGCGGTCGCTCCATGCTGGATTTCATATCGGAAGCGATAGATAAAATGGATCGTGTAATCAATTCCGACACCGATCATGATGCTCGATAACATTGCCGTCACCACATTCAGCTCAATGCCGGCGAATCCCATCAAACCGAATACGACGACAATGGCACCTGTCAGAGGAATGACCGCGATCAGGCCCCCAACCAGCGAGCGAAAAATCAAAGCTGTTATTCCGGCAACCAAAACAATGGAAATCAGCATACTGCGCACCTGTCCTCTAACCACCATATCCACTAAATCGCCGATCACTGCCACCACACCAGTTATATCCGGAAATACACCCAGAGTAAAGTTTTGTCGGATGTAAGTTCGCGTATCCTGGAGCAGTTTATGGAGTTTCATCGAACTGGTTTCGTTGACCCGCGCTAGAATCTGCGCCTGCTGGTAATTATAATCAACGAATTGATCGAGCTCGCCTTCTCCGCCAGACATTGAGAATAACAGCAGATACTGCGCGACGGCTTCCTTCGTCTCCGGTAGTACCTCATAGGCCGGATCGTCCCCGTGAAAGGCTTTATTCATCTTCTTGAGATGGTCAACGATCGAGGTCGTGCGAGTAACGCTCGGCTCACGCAGGAGGTATTCCGAAATCTGATCCATTTGTTTTAACAGGGCTGGATCCTGGATGTCTCCGTTAGCCAACACATTTAATTGGGCTGAACCACCGAAATATTTGTCAATAATGTCGTTACTGATCCGGATGTCGGCATCTTTTCGGTAATAATGCATGGGATTCGTGTCCACGACAATTTTCCGGATGCCGGTTCCTATTCCGACGACCAAAATGACTCCGACCATTAAATAGGCGCGGCGGTGCCGAATGAAAAAACTACCCCAGCGCGTGAACAAGCGGTCGATGCGGGGTGATTGCCCTTCAGTTTTGAGTATTACAGGAAAATCGAGCAACTGCATCGCGGCCGGCACCAGGGTAAAGCTCAAAAAAAGAGAAAGGGTGATGCCGAAACCCGCCAACAAACCCATCTGCCGGGCGGGTGGCAGGACGTGCGACTGCAGACTTAAAAAGCCGAAAACGGTGGTAATTGCCGCCAAAAATACCGGCGTTTTTAGATACGTCAACATCTTGCCAATCAGTTTTCGTTTATCCCGCTCTCCACTCCGGCGATATTCTTCAAAATAATAGGCCACCAAATGGATGCTGTAATCGTTGGCAATCGCAATCAGCATGACCGGCATTAATATGCTGACGAAAGTAAATTTGAACCCGAGCAGTGCCATCAACCCTAACGTGCAAATGATGCAGATGATCACTACAATGAATGGCAGAAAAGCCCCCAACCAACTGCGAAAACTGATGACTAACAATAAAATCATCAGCACCACTCCAAAAGGAAACAGCGCCTTCATGTCAGTCTGCATGGTATGGGTGATGGCATAGCGTGTGATAGGTAAACCAGCTAAGTGAATTTCCTCCGGATTTTCATATTTGGCTTTCAACGCCTCAAATATCTCGGTGGTACGCTTATCACTGACGTTACCAAATCCGACTTTCATCACGGCAATCACCGCTGTCCGTTTGAAGTCTTGCGCTACTAAATTGCCGTAAATCATGTTGTTCGCCATGATTCGCTGACGGAGAGCGGTTTTTTCACTTGCTGATTGCGGAAATTCCGTAATCAGATCGCGTACCTCGAAGCCTTCGGGAGTTCCTTTAATTTCAAAAATATTGGTTACCGACATGACTCGCTCAACCTGTTCCAGCTGTTCGATTTCATTAGTCAGGGCTCTGATTTTTTCCAGTACGTCGAGGTCAAAAATATCATCAGCGGTCAGCGATAACATGACCAATTCAGAACCGCCGAAAGTCTCTTCGATCCTGTCAATCGCCTGAATCACCGGCATATCCTTGGGCATCATGGATTTGATATCAGGATCCAGCTTGATTTTGGGTATATTCCACCCCAACAGAACGGTCACTAAAAGAGTGAAAGCAATGATCGTGCGCGGATAATTCAGAATAAATTCAATAAAGCGCCCGAGGCGTTTTTTATCTTGGCCTTCCATATTTTACTCCGTCCGGCCCTTACGCCGACCCCAGGTAGCCATCATTATCGGAGGAGTCAGGAAAACCGCCAAAACGAATGCCTTAAGAAAATTTTTCTGATATTTGAACTCCGCTAAGCCGGAAGCCTGCAGGCAAACGATCAAATAGGCAACGATTATAATACTCAGATTGTTAAGACAAAATTGGCCGATTGAGGACCACCAGGCAGAACTGTACGACGGCAATCCCGTTAACCATTTGTACAATTTGAAAAGTCCCACGATAATCCAGTATCCGACGATAGCGACCGCCGGTATCAGGAAAATTTTTGCCAATCGCCTATCCACACTTTCTTGCATATCCGTTCCTTTTAACTAAACAATACATCCAGAAAGAAATTTACGCTGAAATTGTCTAATCTTACACTCCCTAATCTTTTCATTCATTCCGTTCAGCCTTGCGCCCTTTACCAGGCGGTGATATGAACCGCGGCCGAATCACCAAGATGAGCGAGGGAATGATCGTCAATGCCCCCAACAGGCAGGTGCCAATCGAAATTACGATTAAAAATCCAAAAAAGTAGATCGGTAGAAATCCGGATACCAACAGTACCATGAATCCCACCATGACTGAAATACCATTGTATAATATTCCCCTGCCGCTTAGCCGCAATGTCATCCGTATGGCTTGGGGCAAATTAGCCCTATGATGCATTTCCTGCCGCAATCGGTGGATAAAATGAACCGTATAATCAACTCCCACGCCAATCATGATACTCGACAACATCACCGTCGCCATGTCCAGCGGTATCGACAGATAGCCCATCAAGCCGAAAATAATCAACACCGCGCCACTGAGAGGTACGATGGCGATCAGTCCCCCGAGGAACGAGCGAAAAATCAGTCCGGTCACTAAACCCACCAGTACGATCGAAATCGCTAAACTGCGGATTTGTCCACGGACAACCATGTCCGCCAAAACTCCCACAAAGGCCGTCATCCCTGTCACAACCGGGAAATTAGCGGTTCCAAATCGCAATGCGATCTGCTGTTTAATCTGCTGGTACATCCGAAAGGCATCCGTCGAACCACCCTCCGAGACCCGGGCCAAGATTTGTCCCTGCTGGTAATCGTAATCCACAAACCGATCCAAATCCCGTGCATCCCCGCTGAGCGTAAAGAGGAGTAAATACTGGGCGACCGCGGCACTATCGGGAGGTATGGCATAATAGGCCGCACTGTCCGAGTGAAAAGCTTTGTTCATCAACATCAACTGGTCAACAATCGAGTTGACCCGATTTACTCCGGGAAAAGTCAGCAGGTAGGCGCCGAGACTGTCCATTTTACTTAAAAATTGTGGATTGGTCAGATTTCCTTTTGCCAGAATCGCAATTTGGGAACTACCTCCGAAATCATGATCAATCAAGGCGTTGCTCCGGCGGATTTCCGAGTCTTTACGCCAGAAATAAATCGGATTGGTATCCACCCGCAATTTGAAAATACCGCTGGCCAAAATCAACACCAAACCCACGGAAGCTATCAGAAATTTACGGTAATGGCTCACGAAAAAATTACCCCAGCGCGTCATCCCCCGTTCAAATAAACTATCCCGTCCGCGAATTGCGGTCCTAACAGGAACAGGCAGTAACATCAAAGCGGCTGGCACGACTGTGATGCTTAGTAAAAATGAGAGGACGATACCGACCGAGACCAGTAGGCCCACTTCACGGGCCGGCGGCAGTACATGCGTTTGCAGGCTTAGAAATCCGACCAGGGTGGTGGCCGCCGATAAAAATACCGGTGTCAGGAGAGTGCGAATAGTCTGCTGGATAGCTAGTCTTTTCTCAAGATCGGATCCGGCAATATTGAGGTAATGCGTCACTAAATGAATACTGTAACTGCTCGTCACGGCGATGGTCATCACCGGTATCATCAATCCCACGAAAGTGAACTTGATTTTCATTATCGCCATCAAACCCAGCGTATCTACGATGACAATAATCATCACCAGCAAAGGTAAAAAAACGCCCGACCAACTGCGGAAGCTAATTACCAGAAACACAACCATCAGCACCATTCCATAGGGAAACAGAACCTTCATATCCCCTGTCATCGTCGTGGCCACCGCCCGGCGGGTAATTGGTAAGCCGGCGAACAGGATCGTTTCAGGATTGGCATAGCGATCGCGAATACGGCTGAGTGCCTGATAGATCACTTCGTCGTCGTTCTTCTCTTCCGATAGAGATAAAAGTACGATTATTGCCGCCTTCCTGAAGTCGGTTGAGGCGATATTGCCATTCAGCAGATTATTGGTGCGGATGCGTTCCCGGACCGCGGCAATGGCGGCGGGCGTGGTGGGCAATTGATCCATTATATTCCGGACTTCAAATCCATCCGGCGTGCCCTGGACATCCTGCGCATTCGTCAGTGAAATTACTCTTTCGACAAAATCCAGTTGTTCTATCTCCCTCGTCATTGCCTGGATCTTTTGAAGGGTGCTCTGTGCAAAAATATTCTCGGCGGCAATAGAAATCACCACCAGTTCAGATCCACCAAAAATCTGCTCAAGCTGATTCATTTCCACCACGATGTCCATATCCGGCGGTAGCATCGCCTTGACATCGGCTTCCATCTGCAAGCGCGGAATATTCCAGCCGATCAGCAGAGTGATCAGCAGGGCACAACTGATCACCGTGCGCGGATAATTCAGGATCCAGTCCAACCAGTCGGTACGTTTCATCTGCCCATCCGGCTAAAATCGAAAGTGTGTCCTTTTTCCAACAATCCATTCATGATCAGGTCAACAAAAATACGCACCAGATCAGTAATGGAATAAGAAAAGGTGATGAATATCTCGGGCTGGAAAGTGCTCTGCACTATTTTCACCACCAGATCAACGATGAAATCCAAATCCACATCGCGACGGACTTGCCCGGATTCCTGGGCGATCTGCAGACACTGCACCATTCTTTGGATTATTTGCTGGCGGAACTCCAGAACACTTTCCCACACCCGCGGATAAAATATTTTGACATCGAGCAGGGTGCGGGCGCTCTGTTGCTGAATATTGCTGAAAAGAGTGGATAGAATCAAATAAAAACTTTCCACGGGTGACTGACGATTGATTGCCACCGCTCCAACGTCAGCAAACAATTCATCGTAGACTGTCTGCAGAACCAATTCGACAAAAGTATCTTTGGTCTTGCAGTACTTATAAATGCTTTTTTTACTGATGTGCAGGTCTTCCGCCATGCGATCAATATTGAAACTGCGGATTCCATTGGTGAAGATGAACTGGCGGGCGTAGTTGATCGCCGGCGCTAACTTGGATTTGATGTCTTCTGATTCCATGGGAAACGATTTGCGTTTTAACCGTTTCCATTTTACGTATTTTTTGGGGCAATGTCAACTTTTTTCTCTAAGTGCTCATTCATTCCAATGTCTTGTCCGCCCGACGAAAATTATGGTAGTTCATGGTAAATATTTTCTATTGCAATAACCTAAAAAATGCCGTATAATAGCGCGTTTTTTTACAACTGCAGCTTGGTGTTGGAATCCGTTGTAAGAAAGGATGTCGTGACGAACCAATTTGGGGGGTTTATGCACAATGGAAAATGCAAAACTCGGTTATGGACCTCATTTGATGCTGGATTTGAATGACTGCAATCCGGAGATTTTAGACAGCCTCGAAGCCTGTTTCAAACTCTTGAACGAACTGCCGGCTAAAATCGGCATGACCAAAATTACTCAGCCTTATGTTTTTCGCTATTCAGGTAAATTCACCGGTGATGAAGGTATTACCGGCGTAGTTATTATCGCTGAAAGCCATATTTCCGTGCATACTTATCCCGCCAAGCGCTTCGTTTTCATGGATATTTTCTCCTGTAAGCCTTTCGATACGGACCTGGCACGCGACTATATTATTAATTATTTCAAATCACGCCGACCGGTAGCCCATCTGAAAGAAAGAGGGCTGGATTTTCCGCGACATGCCTAAACAAGTTGTGAAAATTGATCCGGAATACAGCAACGGTGCATATGGCGGTTTGGATAAGAATTTTGCCCGCTTTGCTTCGTCCCGCGTGGCGCTTTTACCGATTCCTTATGACGGCACTTCCACCTGGCAGAAAGGCGCGCAGCTTGGCCCGGCAGCCCTGCTGACTGCCAGCGCCAATATGGAACTTTACGATATCGAGACAAGCAGTGAAGTATATCGGCAGGGATTGGTTACTCTCCCCCCGGTAAACTGTCCCCGTGATCCTGCCGAAATGGTCAAAGTTGTGGCATCCATGGCATCGCATCTGCTCCGTGATAAAAAATTTGTCATCGGACTCGGCGGCGAACACTCCATCTCAGTTGGGTTAGTGCAGGCTTATAAACACTATCATCCCGGATTGACCGTTCTGCAGCTCGATGCCCATTCCGATTTGCGTCCGATTTATGAGCAGAGTCCTTACAATCATGCCTGCGTCATGGCACGGATCAGGGAACTGTGTCCGATCTTTCAGGTCGGTATTCGCAGCATGGATAGTGTTGAATTGCCGTTTATCGATGACCAGCGGGTTCTTTATGCCCACGAATGGCATCGGAATCCGGCCTCGGTCGAAAAGATCATCGCGGCCTTATCGGGTGAAATTTATATCACGATTGACCTGGACGTATTTGATCCCGCGGTGTTTCCTTCGACGGGAACGCCGGAACCGGGTGGCTTGGATTGGTACGCTGTCAATCAATTTTTAAAAGCAGTGGTGGCGCAGGCGAAGGTGGTAGGCTTTGACGTCGTCGAACTTCGACCTAATCCGCATGACCGAGCCCCGGATTTTTTAGCGGCGAAATTAGTTTACCGGCTCTTAAGTATGATATTTGCCAAGGAGGATCAAGGCGATGGAAAAAAATGAATACCTGAAAAAAGTGGTTGAGCAGATTAACATTAAAAGTTTCGATGCCCGCCCAGTCATTGATGCGTATGCAAAAATGGCTTTCCAGGCCCGGAACTTGGCCAGTGCGGCAGACATTTATCACCGCATGCTGGAAGATAAAGACTGCCGTGTCATTCTGACTTTGGCGGGTTCAATTTTCAGTGCGGGTTTGAAAAATATCGTCGCCGACATGATCGAGAACAATATGGTGGATGCGATCGTGTCCACCGGCGCGATAATCGTGGACCAGGATTTCTTCGAGGCGCTGGGGTTCAGGCACTATATCGGTACCCCCTTTGTAAACGACGCCGAACTGCGGGAGCGGGCTATCGATCGGATTTATGATACGTATATTGATGAAGATGAGTTACGAATCTGCGACATGACCATAGCCAAAATTGCCGACAGTTTGCCCCCACGACCCTTTTCATCGCGGGAATTCATCTACGAAATGGGTAAATATCTCGCTCGCGAAGGGATCAAATGTGAAAAATCAGTGGTATATGCCGCCTACCAGAAAGGCTTGCCCATCTTCGTTCCGGCTTTTTCCGATTGTAGCGCGGGCTTTGGTTTGATTCATCATCAATGGCATAAGCAAGTACAATATCTAAGCATTGACTCCGCCCGTGACTTCCTCGAGCTGACCAAGGTCAAATTAGCCTGTGAAGAAACCGGTATCCTTATGATCGGCGGGGGTGTTCCCAAAAACTTTACGCAGGATGTGGTCGTCGCCACCGACGTTCTGGGCATCGAAAAGCCGATGCACAAATATGCCGTGCAGCTTACGGTTGCCGATGAACGCGACGGCGGGCTTTCCGGTTCCACACTAAAGGAAGCCAGCTCCTGGGGCAAAGTGGATACCAAGTTCGAGCAGATGGTCTTTGGTGAGGCGACGGTCACCATGCCGTTACTTATCAGCGATGCCTACCACCGGGGTGCGTGGAAAAAACGTACACCGGCGCGGTTCAATGATCTATTCTAAATTCACGGCGTCCCCAGTAAGCGCAGACCGATTACTTTTCCCTCCATTAGCGAGACTACCAAATGGTCGGAAGCCAGCAGGCAAACGTTATTTACAAGTCCTCGCCCGACTTTAAGGCGCGTCAACACTAGACCCGTCTCTGAATCGAGGCAGTAAACCCAACCATCCCGGGTACCAAAATATAACTTCCCTGCTTTTTCCACGGGACGGGACGAAGCGATATCATACCCGTAACCTGCCGGAGACTTCCAGCGACATATCATCTGGGAAGTCGAGCCGGCTATGGCTAGGACCGTATCCCGAATACAACGCGCGAATACTGTCTGTCCGTTTTGGGCAATACCCACTGATTCCCGAACTTTATAAGTGTCGGTGCGCCAGATAGTTTTACCGTTGGTCAGGTCAATGCAGGTCATGAATCGGTCGGGTGCGACAATGTACAGATTACTATCAGTCGCTACGGGATCGCAGGCCGCAGGCGCATATAATCTGCCCGGGCGCCCCTCTGCCCAACGCCAGCACAATTGACCGGTTCGGCTGTCGAGCGCCAACAAATCATTTGCCCAGGTCCCGAAAATAATTTTCCCGGCGGCAAGCAATGGCCGACATTCTACAAATCCGTCCAATCCTTTATATTCCCAAATGACACTGCCATCGTCAAGATCCAGAGCCCGAAAGATTCCCTCACTTGAGCCGATATAAACACTCTCACCGTCAATGCGCGGGACAGCAACGATTGGCGCACTAGTTGGACAACGCCATAATTCCTTACCGCTGGCGGTCCGCAGACAGTAGATATTCGAATCGGTCGCTCCAAAAATTAACCGATTCCCGTTCACAGCTGCAGTCGCGAGCAGGGGCGCAGAGAATTGCTTTTGCCAGAGTAGATGACCATCACGCACATCCAGACAGGACATTCTGCCACCGTAATCTCCGATATAGACCGCTCTCCCATCGGATACCGGCGAAGCGGTCAGTAGTTGATTCATCGGACATTCCCATTCAATTTGCAGGTGCGGGCTTGATTCAGGTGGATTGGAAGCCTGGCTGGACGGTTTTTCGATAAATTGGAAAACTTGATCGTGTAATGCCAGCTGGTACCATGCCTGCTGGGCACCGGTGGATGGCCAGCGTTTGAAAAAGGTCAGCGTGTCGTTGACCATTTGCACAAAGTTATAAACCGACTCACCGTTTCTATCCGGTAGCAGTGAACAGCCCATGATGTCCGGCAGACCATGGATAAAGTCGGAACGGTTAGCATGTCCGTGACCGTTGAGGAGGAACTGGACGTTTTTACCATCAATTATCCTGAAAAAATCCTCGGCATTACTGACTGAATTATCCAGCGGATAGTGCGTGATGAAAACTAACTTTTCCCCGGTTGAATCAATCCCATTCAGGGTTTTGCGCAACCAGGTTAAATCCGCAGGGGCGATTAATCCATCACCCATCCTCAATACTGGCCCCTGATGAAAACCGATGAATATTAATCCTCCCGCTTCAAAACAGAACTTGTCGTCACCCCAGAGCTTAATAAACCGCTGGCCACCGGAATCCGACCATTTGGTATCGTGGTTCCCGGGAATGATATAATACGGCACCCGCAGACTATCAAGGATATGTTTCGCTATCAGGAGGTTTGTGCCGATATCCATTTCTGTAATATCCCCGGTTACCACTGTAAAATCAACCTTCAGATTCTGGTTAATGTCGCGCACTGCCTGTTTCAAGGCTTCCACTGCTCCGTCAGCACCGATATGCGTATCGGTAAGCCAGGCAAAACTCAAATTCCCCGCCACCGAGAGACGGACAATTAAAATTACGCTGAGACTGATCCTAAAGATTAGCTTGTCAAATTTGTACTTCATCGTTCTGACCACAAATCTCTTTCTAATATAGAGA
>CAZPQN010000012.1:60919-62695 GCA_964588795.1 uncultured bacterium
TAATATAGAGAATATTTAAGAAATTGCCCGAAAAAGGAATACAATGACGGCATATAAACTGAAAATCAAAGCCTATCTTGATCTGACCCGCGCTCATTTTGCACCCGTCTGGCCATTGCTCTTTTGCAGTGGTGCTTTGTTAGCCATTGAAAAATACAACACGTTCTCCTGGACGATGCTGATCTTAACCGCCCTGATCGGTCTGTTTGGATTCGAAACCGGCATGGTTTGGAACGACATCCTTGATCATAAAATTGATACCAGGGATGTGGAATTTGACCAACTGACACGCTATTGGCGACCTTTTGGTAAACGTCCAATCCCGGCCGGATTGATTACTTTCCGTCAGGCGTTAAGTGTGTGGTTGATTTTTCTTGCCATTACCGCGGTGCTGATTAGCCAGCTGCCCCGCCCACACGCCCTATACGTCTTCGCCCTCATGCCGATCACCTACGGACTGGAAAGCTATTACAATATAAAAAAGCGCCGGGAACGCGGTCCCTGGGCGCAGCTTTTCGGGCGGCTTGATTTCGCTTTATTTCCCGTCGCAGGCTACCTTTCCGTCGGTCACCCTGATTTGACCGCTCTGCTTTTCTTTTTGTTTTTCTACCCTTTAGCCCAAGTCCATTTAGGCATGAACGATTTAGTTGACATCCGTAACGACGAGGCTCGCGGAGTGAATACAATTACGACACTGTACGGCATTCCCGGCACCCTGCGCTGGATAGTTTGTTTCTCGATCCTCCATATCATCGCCGCGCTTTTTTTTCTGGCCACCCGCCACTCCGCGGCTCGCTTGGGGTTCGGCTTGGGATTCATCCTACTGCTCAGCGCCAATCTGATAATGCTTAGGAAAAAAACACCCCGGGCGGCTTTAGCTGCTCTGCCCATGATTCACGCCACCATGCTGATTTATATTGTCTCGATTATCATTGATACTGCACGACAATAGCGTGTAGAATGACCAATAAAAATTATATGGAGGCAGGCATGACAAAATTTTTCAGCGTGCTTTTTTTTCTTACCGTTTTGTATCTGGGCCAGTGCGGCCCTGATTTGGCTCAATTCGAGTATCTATCAACCCCTCAAATTTCAGCAAAACCCGACCCGAACATGCTCGTAATCGAAATTCAGGGCGACCCCAACGTAACCGGAGGTCAGGCGATCAAGGACCTTTACAAATCGTTTTATCAATTAAAAAGGCATTATAAAGGTCTGCGTCCTGCGGCGCCCCGCGCGCGTTGGTTAAAGGGACTCGAAACCGAGAAAGATAAGTGGGTTGCACAGTGGGGTTTGCCGATTCCCGGCGAAGTGCAGGATCTTGCGGTGCTGAAAAATGTGCCGCAGGGAATGCGGGTTACCCAGTGGCACTATGGCACAGTCGCTGAAATACTGCACACCGGCTCCTACGCGACCGAAACGCCGACGATTGAAAAGCTCCACGCCTTTATTCAGGCGCAAGGTTATAGCATCAACGGACCGCACGAGGAAGAATACCTGAAAGGCCCGGGAATGTTCGGTAAAGGCAATCCCGACAAATACAAAACCATAATCCGCTACCCGGTCATTCAGAAATAATAATCAATTTAACTGCACAACCACTTTCGACCTTGCAATTTGGCGTTTTTTTACGCAAATTAACGCCGCTTTTTAAATAACAATGATCGCGGGGTGGAGCAGTTGGTAGCTCGTTGGGCTCATAACCCAAAGGTCGCAGGTTCAAATCCTGCCCCCGCTACCAAGTTAGCTGTCGGTATGTGTCCTGATAAGTTCACG
>CAZPQN010000013.1:0-56276 GCA_964588795.1 uncultured bacterium
CACCAAATATTGACTCAATATTGGATATTTTATTCTGAAGTGTTTTTATATAGTAATAAATATTTCGGCCATCGTTGCCCGATTGGGTGATTTCAGAATCAATGAAAAATAGAAAGTTTGAAGGGCCACTGATCAAATTCCAATTAAATCTACCACCGCCAATATTCCTGTAAACAAAATAACTCGTTCCCTGAGGAGTGGTTTGATTCCAGTACAGATACGGGTGACCAGAAACGTGCCAGATAATGTTCAAAATAAAACTATCTTCTGCCACATAATCTAATTGATTAGGCGGGGTATTATCATGAATATCCCAGTGAGTGACCAATGCCCCGGATTTAATGTAGCTCTTATTGTTGGGATTATTTAGTGGATACATAACAAAGGTATCGTTGTTTGTATCTGTGAACTCTAAAATAATATCCGGACTTGGGTATCCGGGTAATCCTTTATTCCAATCCTCGTCACGATAATCAAAGTAAAAATATGGGGTAAACCATACCCCCCCGTTTTCATATTTGATCATGATTTTATAAATACCCGCATCTAAATGCGTCCAGTCATTTCCACTGGCGATATAATTATAGTCGTAGCCATATGAATTAGTTGAACAATTCCTCGGAATAAAGATCGAATCACTTAAATAAATATTTGAAATTTGATAATTTTCAGAGTTGTAGGTAGCCGAAAATGCTGTGTTATACCATGGAACAGAGCCTGTGCCGCTCATCGATGTGTGAATATAAATTTCAAGGGCAGGTGAAAGAGGATTTTCATCAACCATCTGAGCATTAATAGCACCAGACATTAGTAAAAAAAACATCAGTTTTTTCATAAAACCTCTCAATCAAATAACTTTAATAATGTAGGTGTATTAGCATTTAATGTCAATATGGAACAAAGAAATACCGGACAAGTAAGTTCAATTAAGGTAAAGTGCAACTTGGTGGATATCGTATCCGTGAGTTATGATTATTGGAAAATTCATTGGAAATGCTTAATTGAAAATATGGAACACAGCATGTTTGAAAAATTTTTAGACAAGCTGGGCTTGCAGGCCGGACAGCATATCATCACCCATGCCAGCATGCGTCGGATCAGACAGGCCTTTCCGGCTCTTGCAGTGGCGGACGTAATAGACACTCTGGAGCGTCTGGTAGGGAATCAAGGTTCACTAATCATACCGACATTTACCTATTGCTTCAAGCGCCTGGCCGGGCAAAACGCGCCTTTTGAGCGATTGACAACCCCCGCCCGGACGGGTGCAGTGGCAGATGTTTTCTGGCGACGTTCTGAGGTGACGCGGACTTCCTCTCCGACGCACTCTTTCGGCTTATGGGGACGTGTGGCGCAGGAAATAGGTGCTACAAATTCACCCAAGAGCCCTTTAGGAGAAGGTAGCGTGCTGGCCTGGCTAGCGCAAATTCCCGCTGCCCAAGTGCTTTTGCTGGGGACTGATTTTACGGCGCTGTCATTCGGGCATTATCTTGAGATATTGGCGCCGGTTCCCTGGGTCGATTTTTCACCATGGGAAGCGACCGGAATTTTGTCCATCGGTGTAGCAGTAGACGGAGAGCAAGTCCTGCAGCAGGTTCCCGGTTGTTCCCGCGCCTTCGTCAATTTTGAGGAAGAACTACGTCGCCGCCGCCAAATCGAATACCATGAACATCAAGGACTAACGGCGGCGTTAATCCCGGTGGAAATTTTGCTGAAACATGGCCGGGAGTTCTTTCGCGATCGGGCGACTGAATTACTCTGTCCGGCGGGTACCTGTCCCCCCTGCGACGTTCGTCGCCAGCACTTTCAGATTGTTTGACTAAAACTGTAGCAATCAGGAGGCCATTATTTCGCAATTGTAAACACCACTTTATAAACAACCATATCCCGACTTTAGTGACAATTTTACTAACCACCTTACACCGCGACCCACAGGCCCTCAACCTTGACCCGCCAAAACAATGTTTGCCTTTGATACCCGAATAAAATTATATTCAGCCGTTGAAAATGGACAAGGTCGGAACAGACAGGAAAGACGCAAAAATATGAAAGGGTGGCTGACACCGGCGCTGATGGCGCTGTTGCTGTGGGGCTTCTGGGGCTTTTTGCCGAAAATCGCGACGCGTTATGTTGATCCGCGCTCGGCGCTGGTCTTCCAAACTTTTGGCTGTCTGCTCGTCGGGCTGGTGGCGACCATCGGTGCCTTTCCGCATTTACAACTTCAAACCAGCGGCATAATCTGGTCGGTACTGGCGGGAATTTTCGGCATGGTCGGTTCGCTGTTTTACCTTATCGCGGTCAGTCGCGGAAAGGTGTCGGTCATCGTGACGGTCACGGCGCTTTATCCACTTTTCAGCATACTTTTAGCGGTGTCAATTCTGAAAGAGCCGCTGACGATCCGGCACGGTTTGGGCTTTATTTGTGCCATTGGTGCGATAATTTTATTTTCGTTTTAACAAGGAACAGCAATGATTGATAAACTAGAAATCGCTAAAAACTGGTTGCCACGCTACACCGGCATGCCGCTTAACCAGTACGGCGAGTATGTTCTGCTGACCAATTTCCGGAGCTATGTCGAGCATTTCTGCGAGATTTTCAAATGCGATATGCAGGGCGCTAACCGTCCGATGCAGGCGGCGACTAACAATCACGGTCTGACGATCATCAACTCCGGAATAGGCTCACCCAATGTGGCGACGATTATGGATTTGCTGGTAGCGGTCAAACCCAAGGGCGTGCTCTTTCTCGGCAAATGCGGCGGCCTGAAGAAATCGACCGAAATCGGACACTTCATCCTGCCGATCGCAGCCATCCGTGGCGAAGGCACCGGCAGTGACTATTTCCCGCCGGAAGTACCGGCTCTGCCGTCCTTCAAACTGCACAAGTTCGTATCCGACATCATCATCCGCAAGGGCTTTGAATATCGCACCGGGGTCGTCTATACTACGAACCGCCGCGTCTGGGAACATGATCAAGAATTTCGCTGTCGCCTTCAGCAAATGACCTGTATCGCCATCGATATGGAAACCGCGACACTTTTCATCGTCGGGCACTATAACGAAATTGCCCGCGGAGCGCTATTGCTGGTCTCGGACTTGCCCATTTCACCGGACGGCATCAAGACCGAAGAATCCGATAAACAGGTGACTGCCGAATGGTCGCAAATTCATCTGCAAATCGGCATCGAAGCCATGACGCAGATCGGAGACAAGGGCGAAGCCATCAAACATTTTCGGTATTAATGGTAATACGCGGAAAGGCGAAAATATAATTCAATGTCTATGAACCGCAGGAATTCCGTAATCTTCAAAAGCCTCCTGATCGTATTCAGCATTGCGTCTATGTCGCGGTCAGCGGCGCTGGATGTACCGGTGGCCGATCCGGTATATGATTTTTTACAGCGGCTCGAGAGTCGCGCTGTCATCAACGGCTATTCCGGAATGACCTTGCCCTTGACCCGCGATGAGATTACGCGCTGGTTGCTGATGGCCCGGGCCTCTGAGTCCCGCTTGTCGGCCATCGAGCGCAGTTTGCTAACCGAGTTCTTGGCCGATTATCGTTATGAAGTCAAGCATAATGACCAATCGCCCGATACGCTGCTAACGCCGTTCGCCAATGGAGAAAGTTTAGGCCGTATGCTGTGCCGTCTCGGTACGCGGCAAGCTGGGATGCCAGAAAATCACCTGGCGGTTTACGAGAGCGGCGAGCAGTTCATCTGGTTCGACATCGGCGCACGGGTGCGCCTCGACTGGAAGGACATCCATCAGAAGTATCTCCTGTCGGATCGTTATCTGTTGAGAGGGGCACTGGGCCAGGCGCTGACTTTCCAGACGTACGTTGCCCGGTTCGGGAAAAAATATAATCCGGCATTTCCCGAACCTTATGCCGAGGAGTCGGGCAATTTCAACTTTATGCAACCGGACAGCATCGTGACTTTCGACCAGGTGCAGACTGCGCTGGTTTATCATAATAAACTGTTCGATTTGGGCTTTTATCGTCAACCAGTGTCCTGGGGAGCGAGCGGGGTGCACAATTTAGTGCTGAATCGCCAGAGCCCGCTATTCACCTACTTCGGTTTCACGACCCATTTTCGGGATATTCGGCTGACTTTTTTGCACGGCGCCTTGCTGAACGACAGCACCCATTTCCGTGACCAACCCTATCAGGTGCGCAACCGCTCCAAATATATTGCCGCTCACCGCATTGACCTGCCCCTGTTTGGTAAAACCACCTGGCTGAGTGCCAGTGAAATGGCGATTTACGGGGATGGTAATGTAGAGTTCAACTACTTGGTGCCGACCAATTTTTTCTGGCCGGCGGGGCATGCCCTCGAAGATCGCAGTAACCAACTGATGGCATTAGATATTTCGACCCGCTTCATTAGCAATGTGACCTTTTATGGGTCGCTTTTAATTGACGAACTGCGTTTCGGTGAGCTGGGTCGGCACTGGTGGGCGAATAAACATGCGGTTCAGGCAGGAGCGCGGTTTGCGCCGACTATTGCAACCCTTCCTGTAGACCTGCAAATTGAATTTACCGCCGTGCGTCCGTGGACTTATTCGCATAAAACCCTGACCACCGATTATACCCATAACGCTATCTGTCTCGGCTTCCCTTACGGTGCCAATTGCCAAAGCTGGTTCGCCCAAGTCAGGGTATATTTTTCCCGGCGATGTCTGCTGACCGGGCAATATCTACTGTTGAAGCAAGGTGAAGACGACGCCACCCATTTTTGGGGCGGCAATCCGACTGTCAGTTATGAATTACGGGACACAACTTATAATCACAGCACGAAGTGGTTGATGGGGGCAATTCGCACGACTAACCGCTTTTCGATCACCGGGCGCTACGAAATAGTCAACGATTGTTATATCAAAACGGGTTTGGAGTTTTTCACCTCCGAGTTCGAGCGCGAACGACAGGCAAATCGCTTTGCATTCATCGAGCTGGAAGTAAATTATTGATGACCAATCTCGCACTGATTGCGGTGGTACTGGGGGGTCTGTATTTTCTGTTGATGCTGACTATCGCTGTGGGCTTATATTTAACTCGTCAGCGGCAACCGGCACCGCAGATCCTCAGCGCCTCGATCGTCGTTTGCGCCCGCAACGAAGCCTCGATTATTAGTAACCTACTACAGAGCCTGACCGCTCTTATCTACCCGCTCGATAAATTTGAAGTGATTCTCGTTGACGACGATTCGACCGATGACACGTTGCCCATCATGCGGCGTTTTGCGACCGGCCGTCACAACTGGAAAGTCCTGCACCACACCAAAACCGGCACCGCCCCCCGTGGAAAAAAGGGAGCCTTGACTCTGGGTATCCGGGAAAGTTGCGGCGACGTCATCTTAGTTACGGACGCGGACTGTCGCGTGCCACCCAACTGGCTCGCTTCCATGGTCAGTCACTTTCAGCCGAATATCGGTGTGGTCCTGGGGCACAGCCCGGTGGCACAGCGTCCGGGATGCCTGAATCTCTACGAGCGGTTTGATACTTTGTGCGAGGCCGCCCTCGCCGCCGCCACGACTTATTTCAATCAACCGTCGCATGCCAACGGGCGCAATTTGGCCTATCGCAGATGTGTATTCGAGGAAATCGGGGGATTCCAGGCTAATGATCATATCGACACCGGCGACGATTTTTTCCTCGTTCAGCAGATCCGTGTAAAAACGCCCTGGCGCTTTGTGTACAACACTGCACCGGAAAGTTATGTGGTGACTGAGCCTATTGGGCTGAATCAGAAATATTTGCGTCAGCAACTGCGCCGTAACAGTAAAGCCTTTCATCTTACCCTGCCCTTTTTCTGTATGGGCGCGGTCATTTTTTTGTTTCACTTGGGGTTGGCATTTATGCTGTGTTTTCCGGCGCTCCGCAGCACCCTGATCACCCTGTTGGGACTCAAGTTTATTTTTGAATTTATACCAACCTATCGCGCGACGCGGCTTTTCGGTCAGTCAGACCTGCTGAAATATTTCCCGCTTTTCTGGATCATTTATCCTGGAATCTATCTCTTATCCCAGTTGGTGGGCTCGCTCCGGCTTTACCGCTGGAAATAGAGCAGTGGCAGGTCAAACGCCCGGGGATTTTATACTGCTACGTTTGGGTTCCGCCGCGCTTTTCCGTGCCACTCTACCTTATTGCCCCAGAAGCTCAAAATGCCCACACTGACCGTATAGGGTATCTGGAAGACAAACCACAGCGGGAAAACGCGCAGTAATTCCCGGCGGTGATGAATTTTGACGGCGGCGTGGGCTAAGGATAATTCGCCGCCCAATTTAATGCCGGTCAGTAAAAGAAAAGCACCCCAGCCGCCATGCCCGCCAAGGGCACTCAGGCCAAAAAACAGCGGTCCCAGATTGGCTAAAAAAGTCCCCACCACGACCCCAAAGAATACCGGATTGAGCAGGCGCATATAGTTGGCTTCTGAAGCCCAGCGGATGCGCTGACGTAAAAAGGTTTTCCAATCAGTGACGGCGTCGGTCGCCACCCAGGCGCGTGAATCAGCCGCAAAGACTACCCGCAGGCCGGTTTTGCGACGCATGATTTGCAGGAATAACGAGTCATCGCCCCCCACCCGCGAAGCCAGTTCCCGATAGCCACCGACATGGTCATAGTATTTTTTTCGAAAGGCCCAGTTTTGACCACTGCACGCCCAGGCGAAGTCAAGGTTGGTGGCGCCCCGGGCGGCAGTCATCAACTGCAGATAATCGAAAGCCTGCAGACGCGAAAACCAATCCGCACCGTATTTGATACCCGAGAAACCCACCACAGCACCCACGTCCTCGTGAAAGTAGCTCGCCATTGTCGCCAGCCACTCCGGAGGAAGCGTGCAATCCGCATCGGTGGTGATGATAATCTCGCCACTCGCTTGTGCGATGCCGAGTGCTAAAGCGGCTTTTTTCCGGCGCAGGGTAGTCTGGAAAGCGCTGGTCGAAAATACTTTCAGCTTGGTATGGTGCAGGCAAGCATCTTCCAAAAAAGCTAAACTGCCATCGTCAGATTCGTTGTCAACGATGATGACTTCGAGGAGCTCGGGCGGATAGGTCTGGGAGCTCAGGTCGGATAACAGGCGTGGTAAACGCCGCAATTCGTTTTTGACTGCGATAACCACACTGATGCGCGGCTGATAGCCCGTCAGCCGGGGGGCGTCAGAGCGCAGACCCCGCCGGTACATCAGCAGGCTGAGCAGATAAGCCAGCATGCCCGTAAAAAGTATCCAGGTCAGTAATTGGTACACAGCCAAAAAAGCCTCACTATTCAGTAGTTCCGGAAGAATCGCCCTGGTCGGGAGAGAAAGCATCCTCGAAAAAGACAATTTCTTCGGTTTCCGTGACCGTCGCTGTAGCGTGATTGAACAGCTTTAGACCAACGATAAAAAACACCGCCGCACCGGTCACAATGAACGGATGGACATGCCCGTGCCATTCATAGCCGAAACGCGTCATGTCATAGTGAATCAGGCCGACTGACCAGGCGTTGTTGCCGGCATGGATAAGGAATGACGGCCAGATGGTATCCGCCCGCCAGGCAACGTATCCCATGAAAAGTCCCAGGATATAAATCTGAATTGCCCACCACGGATTGAAATGCACCAGAGTAAAAACCAGAGCCGACAAAATCACCGCCCGGGTAATGTCCCGTTGCCGGTACTCCAGTATTTGTTGCAGAAAACCCCGAAAAACCAGTTCCTCAACCAATGGCGCCGCCAGCACGACCACACCGATGATCAGCACCGCAGTACCCCAGTCCTTGATCTGGAATAGTTCACCAACCCGGGTAAAGGTTTCGGGAGTGGGAATTAACAACTGCACCAGGCGATCCAGCTCATCGGTCAGAATAGTCAAACCCAGCGCGATGGGAACGGTGGACAGAAGTATCGCCGGGGAAGTCGCGCGAAGGCGCAGCAGACCGGTCAGTTTGGTATTGACCTGCCGCGCCCAGATGACAATCGGTAAAGGTAATAACAGCTCCCCAACAAGCATCACCCATTGAGCGGAGGTCAGGACGTTCTCTTTGACAAACAGCGCCAGGAGCAGGACGGCAACGAACACTGCGATGATCAGGCCCCAGATAATCAGCCAGATGGCGGTGCGGGTTTTAGGCAAGATTATTGACAATTGCTGTCTCCTTTGAAAATGCGCGAAGCGTCAATCGAAAATACCACTGAATTATTTGCCCGTTCCCGGCGCCGGAAGGACTTTCAACAGGGCCGCTCGGATCAGGGCGGTGTCACTGCTTTTGAAACCTTGTTTGTAGTAGCTGACATTACCGTCGCTTTTAATGATTACGAGGGTCGGGGTATTATTGGCCTGGTAGCGTTTGGCGATGTATCCGAAGCGGTCAGTCAACACTGGCAGGGTAAAGCCCATTTTAGCTATGTATCGGGCAACAACAGGGGGGTCCTCGTTGACATTGATCAGGTAGTAACTGACTGTCGGGAATTCGTCCCGTAACTTTTGCAGGCAGGGGATTTCTTCGCGGCAGGGTAGGCAGGTCGTAGTAAAGAAACTCAGGACGACGGGGGTGCGATCTTTAGGCAGAGCGCGGGCGCCCACTTTGCGGCTCAGGAAAAAATCCACGCCGTCGAGTGATTTGGTAAAAAAGAACGGCGCCGGTTTACCTACAATCAGGGTGTCCCGACTTGTTTCGCCGATAACAGGGCGGAAGAGAATTGTAACCAACAGCAAAAGACTCAGATAACGCATCACAAATTCTCTCCTTTTTGCCTCTGAATTATGTTCAGCAAGATGCCCAGCGCCACGCCTACGTTCAGGGATTCGCCGGAGCCAGGTTTCTGAATCCCGATCACCGTCTCCGTTTGCTGCAGGATTTCCTCTGGTAAGCCGTGCGATTCACTCCCGCAGACCAACAGCCATTTATCGCGATAGATGACCGTTTCCGCCGGGATTCCGTGCGTGGCACTGCCAATTAGTTGCACATTGTCACGGGCGAGTCGGGCCGCCAGCGCCTCCCAGGGGACGTCCGGATAAACCGTAAGCTGAAACAGAGCACCCATCGCCCCACGCCCCACCTTGGGCGCGTAAACATCGACCGATTCAGGAGAAATAAGCACCGTGCGCACACCAAACCACAATGCCGTCCTGAGAAGGGTGCCGAGATTGCCAGGATCGTTGATTTTCCAAAGGTAAAGGGCCGGGAAGAGCAGCTCGGTTTCCGGTGTCCAGACCGATTGGGGCAGGTCGGCAATGGCGATTAACCCCTCTGGGTTTTTCAAGGAGCTGATGGACTCGATGTCGGCAATGGTCACCTCCTGAACAGGGATGTTTTTTAATTTGGTCTGGGCATACAAATCCTGAGGCCAGTCCGCTTCCCGTCCCGGGACGATTAATATTTTGACAATGGAGAGCGAGCTTTGCAGGGCAGACAAAACCGGCTTGAGGCCTTCGATCAAAAACTTCTGCTCCTGGACGCGGTATTTCTTGATCTGCAGGGAGCGGTAAAAAGTCCGTTCGGCATGGCTGAGAGTTGTTTTCAGTTGAAATTCCTTTCCTGGAAATCGCGTAAGTGTTTTGGCTGGCCAACGAAAACCAAAATATCGTCCGGTTGAATCACGAGGTCCGCTCGCGGCGTAAGGATCGTCTGATGTGAGCCGGCGGAAGTGCGTTTGATCAGAATGATTTGGATGCCATAGCTGTGCGGAATATTCGCTTTTTGCAGGCTGAGATTGTGACAGTCAATCGGCGCTTTCATTTCCAGTAACGCCAAATCGTCATCAATCTCCACAAAGCGCGTCTGATCGATGAATTTGAGATGCGTAGCCAACTCATCGGCGGTTTCGAGCTTGAAGATTTCCTGATTGTATAACTGAATCACCCGATTGCGCATCACCAGCCCGATCAACTTGCCGGTTTCCGGATCAATCACCGGGAGCTCGCTGATATTGAGGCGGCTGAAAAGTTTCAGGATATAATCCAGGCTGTCATCGGGTGTAATGGTGATGACGTTCGGATTCATCACATCTGAAACCAGAACGAGTGATTCCAAATTATCGGTATCGGTGATGATCGGTTTCAGGTCATCCCATGAAATATAGCCGATGATTTTGCCCTGCTCGTTTTCCACCCAGTAGAGATTGGCGGTGCCGGTTGCGATGATCTTGATCAATGTCTTGAGCTTCATCGTAGCGTAAACCTTGTGAAACTCCAACGACATGACCTGTCCCACCCGTAAGTTTTTCAAGACATTCCATTCATGTTCGGATCCTGTAAGTAAACCCGCCTGCGTCAGCTCAGCGGCAGAGCCGGTGTCCTTGATGAATAGCTGGGCCGTCAGATAACTGCTAATTGTCGCCAAAAGCAGAGGCATGAACAGTTGTAAATTGCCGGTCATTTCGATTAGCAGGACGATCGCCGTAAGCGGCATACTGTGCGCTCCGGCTAATAGAGCGCCCATACCTGTTACGGCAAAAAGCGTAGGGTTCAGATGCGATCCGATGAGATAGTTTAGACTATTGGCAAATAGCGCTCCCAGGCCCGCCCCGATGAACAACAGCGGAGCGATCATTCCCCCATAACCACCAGCCGCCTGCATCCAGATCGTGAAACCGGATTTCAATGCAATCAAACCCAGCAGGAACAGTAAAGGAAACTTATTGACACTGATTTCACGAATAACCGGATAGCCGATTCCAAATAATTGCGGATAAAATATTCCGGCTAAACCGAGCAGAATGGCAGGTGGCATGAGTTTCCAAAACCAAGGCCAACGCCTTAAGGCCTGTGAGTAAAAACTCTGCAATCCTCTGGTCGTCCGGACGAATCCTAAAGCAAGCAGGCCGGCCAGGATCCCCAGTACGGCGAAAATCAAGATATCCCAATCGAGCTGATAAACAAATCCGGGCAAAGTTAATATTTTACCGGGACCAACCAGCATCGCCCGTAGGTAGCGGGCCGAATAGGCCGCGACAGTCAGCACAATGAAAGTCAGCGTCTGAAAGTTGCCCGCCAGCACTAATTCCAGGGCAAAAAAGACTCCGCCTAATGCGGCATCAAAGATCGTTGCAATGGCCGCGGCGATGCCGGCCGCCATGAGAATCCGGTAGCGGCGTTCGGGAACCCAGTAAAACCGACCCAACAGGGTGCCGGTAGCTGCGCCTAAATAGGCGGCCGGGATTTCGGCTCCTAAAGTTCCTCCGGATCCGAGAAAAATGACGGTGACCGCTAAATTGGAAAGCATTGCTCTGAAACGAATATAGGTTGTGCCGAGAATGCTGGCCTTAAGGATTTCGCTTGGATCCCTTTTACGAACTGAGCGCGGAAATATTTTGTGAATGACGGCGATAATGAGCAGTCCCGCGATTGGAATAAATACGGTACCCCACCCGGGAAAATGCCTGATAGCCTGCGGTAAAGTTTTGAAAAACAGATGTTCGGTGACCTGCAGAGACTTAAAAAAAGCAAGAGTAAAAAAACCGGTCAACACTCCAATAAGCACCGCTACCACCAGCCAACTGGCGTATTCTAAAATCGGGTTAATGCTCGCCGCCGTAACCTTGTTTTTGGGTGATTGGCCAAAACGGCGTTTGAGTAGCATGGAGAAATGTGACAATTTGAAAAGGTCCAGCGACACTTTACAGATACTTCGATTGATTATCTATGCCTTTTGGGAGGGAGAAATTGCACGATGAGTTCAAAATCCTTTACCACCATGAGAAAGTCGGTGAAAATTACCTCGGGCCGAGCTACGAAACAAGATTTGAGTTAAGGCGGCGGGATCAATTTGAGCCAGCGTGCGCAGATGTCTTTCGGCACCAGCGTCGAAGACAGGCCACCATCGCTTGGAGCAGTTAGATGTGTTTTCGCCTGCTCAACGGATCAGATAGATTTGCCGCTGAGGATGTGACAGAAATTCATAGCCATTGGGGGTGACAACGACCATCTCCTCCACGGTCGCTACTCCATGACCAGCGATCGGTAGGCGGGGTTCGATAGTGTACACTTGGCCAACTTCCAAGGGCAGCTCAATAGAAGAACCGTAACGTTCCCAGCGCGGGCCGAGCATTCCGGCGCCATCGTGAGTCGACCTACCGACCTGATGTCCCAATCCGTGGGGATATTCTGGATAGCCTCGGGCAACTATATGCCCGCGCGCCAGAGCGTCCACTTCGCACCCCTTCTTTCCGGGTTTAACAGCCTGCAGGGCTAAATTGACAGATTCCAGCAGGACATTAAAACCGGTGACTACTGGTTCGGGAGGGGACGTTTCATTATCTTTTAAAATGTACCAGGTACGTTGCAGGTCAGCGCAATAACCGGAGTACTTTACCCCAAAATCAATATTAAGGACATGTCCTTTTTCAATAAGGCGGGAAGTCGGATCGGCATGCGCCCCGGCCGACGCAGGTCCGGTGAATACCGCCGGGCAGGTACTGGTTTCCCAAGCTGTCGTCAGACCGCGTTTTTTTACTGCCCGTAGAATAAATTCCGCCACCTCTTTTTCACTGCGTCCGGGGCGAATAAAGTGCGAGGCGCTTTGTAATATTTTCTCGGTTATCGTAACAGCTTTTTTAATCAGTGCGAGCTCTGACGCTGATTTGCGTCCACGCAGTGCGGCAACTACTTTTTCTGCGGAAATAAAACGCTGTTGGAAAGGCGTGTCGGCCGTGTAGCGCATTAAAAGCTCGTACATACCATGAGTCAGCCCATCGGCCATGTAATCGTTTGGCGAATAGTTGATGGCAATGGTGCCGGGATTGATTTCTTCCAGGACTGCGCGCAGGACAGGCTTAATATCGCCAATATAAGTGCGGATTTCTTGAAACAACCCGGCTGTTCGCAGACGCTCCTGATCGAGACTTCCGACAATCGCCAAAGTGCGGCCCGTGGCCGTCAGGATAAAGGCGGACTGCCAGGTGCAATTGATGCCCGTTAGTAAATCCAGACTGGGATCGGGCAGTGTTTCGGTTTCCCGCACAAAAATCAACCACATATCAATTTTGAATTCTTTTAGAATTGCGATAGCCTGAGTTATTTTCTCTAGGTGCATAAAGTCTCCGGGTGATGTCAAAACCAGTTTAATTTAATAGGTTGTCGCTAATTCTTAAAAAAAAATACTGGAACAGTTAGCGGGGCAATAACCATTCCAGTATCTTCATCTAAGGGGAGCAGATTTTGCCGCTCAGTGCGTATCGCCCGCGCGGTTGGGGCTAATCGGGTTCGGGTAGTGAACTGCCTCTTGGTTGGGGGTTCAATCGAACTGCATCCTGTTATCAAAAAACCGGGAATTTATTCTTCAAATGCAGTGCCAGAACCGGAAAGGAATTGAATTACAGAGGGTTAGAACAGATTCGAACGGCTAGTTTATGTGACTTACCGGACACGTAACGTGGCTCCTGCACCACGTATAGACCGCTTTTATTGAGGGGTCGGGATGATTGTTTTCAAAAAAAGACCGGTTTTTGACTGGGGGTGTTTAACTACGGCTTCCGGGGTGCCCTCAGAAACGATATAGCCGCCCGCTTCGCCCCCTTCGGGCCCCAGATCGATGAGATGGTCAGCCGTTTTAATTACATCTAAGTTATGTTCGATGACTATGACCGTATTGCCCTGATCGACCAGGCGGTTGAGCACATTAAGGAGCATTTTAATGTCCTCGAAATGTAAGCCCGTGGTCGGCTCATCGAGGATATAGAGCGTTTTACCGGTGCTGAGTTTGCTCAACTCGGTGGCGAGTTTGATGCGCTGGGCTTCTCCTCCCGAAAGAGTCGTAGCCTGTTGACCTAACTTAACGTATCCCAGCCCGACATCCAGCAGGGTTTGGATTTTTTTGCGGATGGAAGGGATGTTCTGGAAAAATTGGTAGGCTTCACTAATGGACAAATTCAATACATCGGCGATGCTCAGACCTTTGTATTTTACCTCGAGCGTATCACGGTTGTAGCGCTGTCCTTTACAAACCTCACAGGGGACATAAACGTCGGGCAGGAAATGCATCTCAATTTTGCGGATGCCGTCACCTCCACAGGCTTCACATCTTCCGCCCCTGACGTTGAACGAAAAGCGACCCGGCGCGTAGCCGCGGATTTTGGATTCTTTGAGATTGGCAAATAGATCGCGGATAAAAGTAAATGTGCCAGTGTAGGTTGCCGGATTGGAACGGGGAGTGCGCCCGATCGGTGACTGGTCAATATCAATGACCTTGTCCAGGTATTCGAGACCCTTAATACTGGAGTATTTCAGTGGCAAGCGTTGAGTTCCATAAAAATAACGGTGCAGGATCGGGAACAGGGTTTCATTAACCAAACTACTTTTGCCTGAGCCGGACACTCCAGTGACGCAGATGAATTTGCCAAGCGGGAATTTAACGTCGATATTTTTTAAGTTGTTACCAGAGGCACCGCATAAACAGAGACTCCGTCCGTTACCCGGACGCCGTCTCTGCGGCAGAGGAATGGTTTTCTTTCCGGAAAGATAGGCACCGGTCAGCGACTGTGGAGCGTCGAGGATCTCTGCTGGCGTTCCAGTGAAAACCACCTGCCCTCCGGCTTCGCCGGCGCCCGGTCCGAGATCGATCAGATAATCCGCCGCCAGCATGGTTTCCTTGTCGTGTTCGACGACCAGAACCGTATTGCCAATGTCGCGCAGGCGTGTCAGGGTACTGATCAAGCGTCCGTTATCGCGCTGATGTAATCCAATGCTCGGTTCGTCCAGGATGTACAAAACCCCTACCAGTTGCGAACCGATCTGCGTCGCGAGTCGAATACGCTGGGCTTCGCCGCCGGAGAGGGTGAAGGTCGTTCGGTCCAGCGTCAGGTATTCGACACCCACATTGATCAGGAACCCAATCCGCTCGTTGATTTCTTTCAGAATCTGGTGGGCGATCTGTTCTTCGGTTGCGGTCAGTTTCAAGTTGTGAACGAATTCGCGTAGGCGGGTGATGGAAAGGGCGGTGACGTCGCTGATTGACTTTCCGTTAATTTTTACTGCCAGGCTCTCCTTGCGGAGCCGCGCTCCCTGGCACTGCGGGCACTTTTTCGTGCTCATGAATTGTTGGATCCAAGTACGAATCCCCGCCGAGGTGGTTTGTTTATAGCGCCGGCTGAGATTATTAATGATTCCTTCAAAAGGCGCACGGTATTCACCGCTCATGCGTTCCGAGCGATAGGCGATCGAAAGGGAATCGCCTTCGGTACCGTACAGCATTACGTGTTGAGCTTCTGGCGTCAGATTGCGAAAGGGGGTAACGAAGTCGAAGTTGTACCGCCGCGCCAGGCTTTTCAGGATCGCCGAATACCAGGAGCCGCGCGGCTGTTCGCCCAACGGTACGATTGCGCCCTGGCTCAGGCTTTTGGAAGGATCCGGCACGAGTAGTTCCGGGTCAATTTCCATCTGGGTTCCCAGACCGTCGCAGGTCGGACAGGCGCCAAAGGGGCTGTTGAACGAGAACATCCGGGGTGAAATTTCTTCGTAACTGATGCCGCAATCGGTGCAGGCTAATTTTTCACTGAAAATCTGTTCCTGTTCGCTGTTGATCTGGATTAGCATTAATCCGGAGCCGATTTTCAAGGCTAGGTCCACGGACTCGCTCAGCCGCTCCTTGATGCCGGGCTCAATGACCAGACGGTCGATCACCACTTCGATGTTGTGTTTTTTATTTTTATCGAGTTGGATGGGCTGGTCAACTTCACAGATTTTACCATCGACGCGCACCCGCACAAAACCCTCGCGACGCACCTCCCGGAAAATTTCCCGGTACTCGCCCTTGCGACCGCGGACCAGCGGCGCCATAATCAGGAGCCGGCTGTCAGGCGGCAGGTTCAGAATCGTATCCACGATTTGCTGGGCAGTTTGCCGTTCGATTTTCTTACCACATTGATAACAGTAGGGCGTTCCGACCCGCGCAAACAACAGGCGCAGGTAATCGTAAATCTCGGTCACCGTACCGACCGTGGAGCGCGGATTGCGGGAGGCGGATTTTTGTTCGATGGAGATCGCCGGCGAAAGTCCTTCGATGAAATCCACGTCCGGTTTTTCCATCAGGCCGAGGAATTGCCGCGCATAGGCTGAAAGGGACTCCACATAGCGGCGTTGCCCTTCAGCGTAAATAGTATCAAAAGCCAGGGAAGACTTGCCCGAACCCGACAAACCGGTGATGACCACCAATTTGTCGCGGGGTATCTGTACGTCGATATTTTTCAGGTTATGCTCGCGGGCGCCCTTGATGATTAAGTATTCACTGCTCATCGTTTATCCTGAAATCACCATCCGTAGAAATTAGCATATCCCGACGGTAAACCAAAGATTTTTCTGCAGAAAAACCGCACAATTCTTTTCTTTGGGCATTATCGGGCGGTGCTTATATTTGCAGGCGTGAAGACCGCAAATATTGAATAAAAGGAGATTCCCGATGAGCGCCAATCCCGGACTGGACGAAGCTACTCGCGCGATGATAATTGAGACCATTGGCGCGCTCCGCCGCGAATTGCTGACCCGCGAGAAGATTCTCGAGCTCGATGACAATAGCGAATTTCCACAGGAGATCATCCGTGAATTGCTAAGCGAGCGCATTGGCTTGCAATTGGTCTTTATTCCGCAGGAATACGGTGGGCTGGGCGGCAATGCCTATGACACTTACCGCGTGTCGGTTGTATTGGCGCAAATCTGTTTAGGGGTGGCTACAGCGTTTCTGGCGATTCATCTCGGCGCCGAACCGCTATTGCTTTTCGGGACGGAAGAACAAAAGCGCATCTGGTTGGGCAGGATCGTCAATGACGGCGCCATCGTCGCCTACGCCGTGACCGAAGCCGACGCCGGCAGTAATCTCGATGCCATCAAGACCAAAGCTGAACCGTTGACCGATGATTCGGGTCAGATCATAGCCTATCGCCTGAACGGCAGTAAGCAATTCATTTCCAATGGCGGCTATGCCGATTTTGTGTCGCTGTTAGCCAAAACTCCGCAGGGCGCGACGTTTTTCATCATTGACGGACAGAGCGAAGGTTTGAATCGCGGCAAGCCGGAACACAAGCATGGCATCCGGGCTTCCAATACCTCGCCGCTGACTTTAGACAATGTTATTGTCCCGGCTGAAAATATCATCGGCGGCGAGCCGGGAATGGGTTTGAAGCAGGCGAACGAAGTTTTTGCCTATACGCGGTTGATGGTCGCCGCTTTCGGGTTGGGCGCGGGATTGTCGGCGATGGAGAAGGCCGTTAAATTTGCCAGCGAGCGCATTCAGTTCGGCACACCCCTGCTGGAAAAACAAGGCTACACCCACAAATTGCTCGTGCCGAATATTGTCCGCTTGACTGCCGCCCAAGCTTATATCGAGGAAATTGCCCGGCGGATTGACTCCGGGGATACTGAAATCATGGTCGAGGGCTCCATCGCCAAATATTTTGCGACAGAAGCCGGCAATACTGCCGCGGAAGCCGCCATCCAGGCACTCGGTGGGTACGGCTACATGCATGAATACGAGGTTGAAAAGATCAAACGCGACGTTCGTATTACCACGATTTACGAAGGAACCAGCGAAATTCAGCAGAATATCATTTACCTCTTTCGCTGGCGGACAACCATCAAATCCAAAGGCGAATTCTATCGCGGTCTGGCTGAAGAAATGCACTTGCTGTCCAAACAATCCGGCCTTGAATCGTCCGCGATCATCGCGCAGGCCGTGGCATTACTCAACGACCTGATTTTCTTCGCCCATAACAACAAACTCACCCGCCAGCAACATGTCCAGTTCCTGCTGGCGGACATGATCAGCTGGACGGAAGTTGCTATGGCTTTAGCCAGGAAAACTGTCGAACATATTAAGCGGGCTGAATCAGATTCAGATAAGCTCAAATCTATCCTGCGGATTTTTGTAGCAGAGACTGTGAGACTGGTCTCTAATAAGAGTCTGGAAATTATGCTGGGCAGTGCAACCGTGAACGAGGAAACCAAAAAGGAATATCTGGAAAAACTACACCACCTGGATTCAGTAAACGCGGAACAGAATATCATTAACGAGATGGATAAAATCTTACTTTGAAAAAAACATTAGCAATAACCATTAGTGACTTTGTATTCTTGTGGTTTGGAAATCAGAGGTAAAAATGCGACCAGTGGCAATCATCATCCGGGACGGCTGGGGCTACAATGAAAATCCCAGAGGCAATGCTGTGCTGGCGGCTCGGACGCCGAACATCAATTCATATAAACAAAAATATCCCTGGACTTTGCTGAAGTGCAGTGGCGAAGCTGTCGGTTTACCGGAAGGTTATCAGGGCAGTAGCGAAGTTGGGCACCTGAATATGGGCGCCGGACGCATCGTGATCCAGGAACTGAAACGCATCGACGACGGACTCTCGGACGGCTCGCTGTTCGCATCGCCCAAATGGAAGAACCTGGTAGCCAACTGGAAAGCCCGCCACTCGACTTTTCACCTATTCGGCCTTTTGCAGGATGAGGGTGTGCATGCGCATCAGGAGCATTTGTTCAAGATCATGCGCCGTGCGCGTCAGGAATTTCCGGACGGCGCAATGATTGTTCACCCGTTCCTCGACGGGCGTGACACACCGCCCCGTAGTACCCTGGAATATATCGCCAAACTTAATCGCATCATGGCTGAAGTTGGCCATGTCAATATCGGTACGATTATGGGACGCTATTATGGCATGGATCGTTCAAAAAATTGGAACCTGACCGATATCGCCTATCATTGCATCGTACTGGCTGAGGGTCGCAAGGCCGCGACTGCCGAAGAGGCCGTCCGGGAATCCTATGCCAACGACAAGACTCCCGACAATGTCGAGATGTTCGACGAATATATTCCTCCCTATGTCATTGGCGGCTATGCCGGAATAAAGGACGGCGACGTCATTCTGCATACCAATTACCGGCAGGATCGCGCAATTCAATTGAGTAAAGCCTTTGTTGACCCGGAATATCCCGGCCAACTCAAAGCCAAGCCAAAGATTACCTATCTCGGCTTTACTCAGTACTATGATGAATTCACGGAATATCTGCTCGACTCGATGAGCGCCGGCGGCGGCATGAACAAACTGCTCGGCGAAGTCGTCGCGGCGGCCGGTTTGCGCCAGTTACGGATTGCCGAAACCCAAAAATTCCGCCACGTCACCAGCTTTTTCAATGGCAAATCCACCACTCCCTACCCGCTGGAGGAGCAGGTGGAGATCAAAGGCCGTTTCGATCCGGCAACTTTTGCCAGCCATCCCGAAATGGACGCTTACAACGTTACCGACGAACTGCTGAAACGCCTTGAAAACAACCCATACTCACTGATAGTCGTTAACTATGCCAATGGCGACATGGTCGGGCACACCGGTATTTTCGACGCCGCGCGCAAAGCCATTGCAATCGTCGATGAAAACGTCGGGAAAGTCGTCAATCGTCTGCTTGAACTCGACGCCCAGATCCTGATCACCGCCGACCACGGCAATTCCGAACAGATGATTGATTACGAAACCGGTATGACCAAGACCAGTCACACGCTCTTTCCGGTGGAATTGATCTATGTTGCGCGTGATTCGGCCGGGAAGCCTCTTAAATCCGGCGGCAAACTATCCGATATCGCACCGACAGCTTTAAAGTTACTCGGCCTGGAACTCCCGCCGGAAATGACGGCGGAGTGCTTGATCTAAGGGTCAGGACAACGGCGTCGGGGACGATTGACAGATATTCAGGAATTCATCGGTAAGCATCCGGCACAGGAAGCGACGGTACTCAGCCGTCGAACGTTGATCATCAATTGGTTTGACGGTGCGCTCAATGCAATCCGGAATAGAATCAATCTGTCCGGCGAGAAATAGTCGCTCGGCCTCATAGGCTCTGATGACCGTCGGCCCGACAGAGCCGTAGGTTAAACGGATTTCTTTGGTATCCGGCAAGTATAGACCGAGAAACGCAACTTTGGAAAGCGCTAAGGCTTTGCGGGTGCCGATTTTACGGTAGTGATGTTTGTAATTATGGGGAATGGTCAGGCGAACGGCGGTCAGCAGTTCCTCCGGGCGGAGAATGGTTTGTTTCGGGCCGGTAATGAAATCGGTGATTGTGACCAGCCGGGTAGTGGAGGCCGATTCGAGTACCAATTCGGCGTCCAAGGCGTACAGCACCGGGAGAGTGTCGGCGGCGGGGGAGGCGTTGATGATGTTTCCGCCAAAAGTTGCGCGGTTGCGGATCGAGGGCGCTGCAAGACCGACGATGGCTTCGGTCAGCGGCGGAAGAACCTGGTCGGCTTGCCGCAGATACTGCGAAAATGTCACGCCGGCGCCGATGGTCAGTTTTTGTCCATCAATGACAATTTGTTGGAGTTCAATTAAATCGGCAATGTTCACAAAGTGCGTCGGAGAATCGGTTTGGCGGGCAGGTTGCCGGGCGACATTTTTTAAATTTACTAACAGGTCGGTGCCTCCGGCAAGCAGATGAGCCGGCTGTTGATCCAACACTGCGAGCGCCTCGGCTTTGGTCGTGGGCCGATGAAAAATTAATTTATCGTACCACATGCTTTGCTGGTCCTAGCGGCTGTCTGCACGGCCTCGATGATTTTCTTATACCCGGTACAACGGCAGAGATTGCCGGCCAGCGCCGCCTTGATTTCGGGTACGGTCGGTTGGGGATTTTGCTGTAATAAGGCGTAGACTGTGATGACGATTCCCGGAGTGCAGAATCCGCACTGCACCGCGCCAGTATTTTCGAAAGCTTTGAAGATAGAAGGAGCATCAAGACCCTCAATGGTGGTGACGGCATGGCCATGGCACTGTCCGAGCAGGACCAGACAGGCGTTGACCGGTTGACCATCGAGCAGAACCATACAAGCTCCGCATTCACCCTCTCCGCATCCTTCTTTTGTGCCGGTCAAATGCAATTCTTCACGTAAAAAATCGAGCAATCTCATCGAAGGGGAAGCTTTCGTTGAATAAGAGATACCGTTGACAGTAAGAAGAATATCACTAACCGCGGAGGGAGCTGAGGGCGCCGAATTTTTAATATTATTAATTTTATCCGCCAATCTTATTTTCTCCACGCTTACCGTGAACTCTGCGGTGAATTATTTCCGGCGTCAGTGGAATCTCGTAAAACTCAACTCTCAGGGCGTTTTCGACTGCTCCAACGTAAGCGGCGGGAATGCCGACCAGGGGCTGTTCACCGACACCCTTGGCGCCATAGGGGCCGCGGGAATATGGTTCTTCGATGATAATCGGTTCAATCAGCGGCGCATCCAGCGTCGTGGGGATGATGTAGTCGGTCAGGCTGGCCTGCTTGAGGTGGCCTCCGCTGACGGTCAGCTGCTCTAAGCTGGCATAGCCCAGTCCCTGCAATGTGCCGCCTTCGATCTGACCTTCGACCATTACAGGGTTGATAGCTTTGCCGATGTCATGCGCGGCAGTGACTTTTTCGACCGTGACTTCACAGGTCAGGGAGTCGACCCGTACTTCCACCACGGCCGCCGCCCAGGAGAAAATTGGGTAGGCATCGCCGATAAAGTGGTCTTCATCCCAAACCACGTCATCCGGAACTTTGTAAATCCGGTTGGCAGAGACGATCTGATCTTTTGCAAGATGCGCCGCGGCTTTTTGGCGGAAATCTGACTTTGACGGCTCCGTCCCGACGGTCTTATACAGATCCAGACAACACTGGTAAACCAGACCACCGATGATCATGGTTGTTCGTGAAGCTACGGTCGGGCCGGAATTGGGGACCTCGGCGGTATTGGGAGTCATCACCTGCACTTCCTGAATGGGCAAGCCCAGCGTCTCGGCGGCAATCTGGCGCATGACCGTGATCATACCCTGACCCATGTCCACCGTCGCCAATCGCAGGCGAGCGCCACCCGCCAGACTGTAATCCACTGTGGCGCTGGCCTTGATGATTTCTTCGCCTTTGCCGGTGAAACCGCAACCGTGGAAAAAAGTGGTCAGCCCGATGCCCTTGAGGATTCGCGCCGGACGCTCCTGTTGGCAATAAGAGCGATATTTATGCACGAAGTCGGTACGTCGGACTACGGCCGTAAGCGCTTTGGACAGACCGATGGACTCTTTCAGCAGTTGCCCGGTGGCGGTGCGGTCGCCCCGGCGCAGAAGGTTGATTTTTCGCAAAGTATAGGGATCAATTCCCAGACGATAGGCGGCATGATTCATTTGCATTTCAATGGGGAAAAAAGCCTGCGGTGCGCCGAACCCTCGGAATGCACCCGCTGGCAATTGGTTGGTGGCAACCGCCTGGGCGACCAGCCGAATGTGAGCGCAGCGGTAAGCACCCGGCGCCGCCAATGCCGCCCGTGCTAAGACGACTTGCGAAAGGGTACTGTGGGCTCCGCCATCCAGAACCAGATCAATTCCCAGACCGGTAAGCTTATGCGAAGAATCGAAAGCGATTTTATGCACTGTTCGCGAGGGATGACGTTTGGTCGTACAGAGGATATCTTCTCCGCGGTCATAGATCATCTTGACTGGTTTGCCGGTTTTCAGGGCTAACAGCGCGGCATGTCCCGCCAGCAAGGAGGGAAATTCTTCCTTGCCCCCGAAAGCCCCGCCGGTTATCGCTTGCTCAACCACAATATCGTCCGGGCTCAATTTAAGCGACGGAGCTATGCCTTTCTGGATGTAAAACGGACACTGCATTGAACCGATGATTTTGACCCCGCGTCCCAAAGGCCAGGCGAGCATCCCCTGCGGTTCAAGATAAACGTGTTCCTGATAACCGGTATGGTAGGTCGCCTCCAATTCAAAGGCACTATCGCTGAAAGCTTGCTCCGGATTGCCCTTGATGTAAGCATAGCTCTTAAAAATATTGTCAGTGTTATAAATCGGCGGAGAGTCACCGCTGAGCGCGGCTTCCAAATCGTCAATTACCGGTAAATCGGCATACTCAATTTGAAACTGACCTGAAAGGGCCAGTAATTGATCCCGATCGGGTCCCGCCAGAAGCGCAATTGGTTCACCAACATAGTTGACAGTCGTTGCCGCCAAAAGCGGTTGATCGCGGTTGAACAGGGCAACGTAATTTTCGCCGGGAATATCGCGGGCTGTAAGATAGATGACTCCATCAGGCAAGGCGGGTGCGGTAATCTTGACTATGCGCGCCCGCTGTCGGCTGGAACGCACCGTGGCACCGTACAGCATGCCAGGTAAAGAATAATCATCAATATATCGGGCAGTCCCCCTGATTTTAGCAATCGCGTCGCCCCGCGGAACGGCGCGGCCGACATATAGGTTTTGCTTTGCTGAGATTTTCACGATAAGTAAAAATACGCTATTTGGGTGAAAAATGACAGAGTGATTTTACTTTCGCGGGAGTTTCATTGGTGTGGATAGCTGACAGGGCAAAGCGATTATAATGTCTGATCGAATGCATAAATGAAGAGTAATTAAGATTCAGCAGCTCTTCCAGAAGGAATTCAATGTGCAGGTTTTTAGTCGTACCCCGCAAATGTCCTACGCAGGATTCGAATTTTGCCTAATGGTAAATCGGGGAAAACGGCAAGCGCTATGATAAAAAATGCTTGACAATTTCTGGCAGAAAGTCTATTTTTAAGCGGGTAAGTAAAATAGGGGCTTAGACCATGAAAAGAAAAATTGTAAGAGTTGGCGCCAGCTTATGTATATTGTTACCCAAGGAAATAATTCGGGTCATGGGCTGGGATTTCGATGATGAAATTGATCTGATTCTTGACGAGGAAAAAGAGGTTGTCGTGCTACGCAATCCAAAACCCGTTAAGATCGAGAAAAAGACGATGTTAGACCGCTTTGACCATTTCGAGGAAGAGTATGGTCAGGCTTTCGAAAACCTGTCGGTTAATACACCGACGCAAACATAAGGAAAGATGCCATGCGCAGAAAAGTAATTCGGGTCGGTTCCAGTAAAGGAGTCCTGTTGCCGCGGGAAGTTACCAAAGCGATGAGCTGGGAATTTGGTTCGGAGATTGAGCTGACAGCTGATGAAGCCAAACACGAGGTCTATCTGAAAACCCTGAAGGTCACCATCCCGGACGACTACGAAATTGAACATCTGCATCAGCTCGAAGATATCTTCCAGGAGTACAATAATTTGCTGGGAGGTTTCAATGACTAAAGATCAAGTTCGCCAGATTAAACTGATTTGCTACGCCAACTGGCTGATAACCGAGAAGGTGGGGGGCGACAAAGGCGTCCGCGATTTGCAGATGCTGAAAGCCACGGTCACCTTGCCGGGTGGGCTGTCCCTGACTTGCTTTTTAGGTGAAAAGCTGCCCAATCGTAAAGACCTGTTCCTGCAGTTAGGCTGGTTTATTTTTTACATGTTGGATAGCGAGCCCTTCAATGCCCGCAACCGCACCACGACCCTTTTGCTCCTGCTCTGGGTATTGCGATACTACCGCCTGGGTTTTGATGCCCCGGAGTTTGCCGAATACATCCGGACTCTCGATACTCTCAAGCACGGCAATTCCGACATTTCGCTCTGGTTGGCCAACCATTGTCGCTAAGCGCTCCCATTAATTGGTGATGCAGGAATAACATGCCTGGTCATGGCGCTCCTGCCGATGAATACCCTGCGGAGAATTTGATCCGCGCCGCCCGGGGCGAAATTAATTGTGACCTGCTGATTAGTAACATTCGCCTGGTGAATCTGCTGGCGGGCGAGATTTATCCGACCGAAGTGGCGATTCATGCCGGCTACATCGTCGGATTTGGCGATTACACCGCTGACACACAAGTTGATGGACAGGGTGCGTATTTAGCTCCGGGTTTAATTGATGGGCATGTCCACCTTGAAAGCTCCTTGCTGGCTCCGGTGGAATTTGCCAATGCCGTCGTGCCGCATGGCACCACCACCCTGATCTGTGATCCGCATGAAATTGTCAATGTATCAGGAGCAGCTGGCTTGGAATTTATGCTTACCAGCAGCGCTGACCTGCCTCTCGATATCTTTTTTATGCTGCCATCCTGTGTACCGGCAACCGACCTGGAGACGGCAGGTGCGCGCCTGAAGGCGACTGACCTGCAGGAGTGGATTGACCATCCGCGCGTCCTTGGTCTCGGTGAGCTGATGAATTACCCCGGCGTGCTAATGCGCGATCCGGAGGTCATGGCCAAAATGCGTATCGGGCGTTCTCGCCTGATTGATGGTCACGCGCCTTTGGTAACCGGGCGCGACTTGTCGGCTTACATCAGTGCCGGTATCGGCTCCGATCATGAGAGCACCGCTTTGGCGGAAGCCCGCGAGAAACTCCGGAAAGGAATGTTCCTGATGATACGGGAGGGCTCAGCCGCCCGCAACCTGGAAACGCTGCTGCCACTGGTTAATCATCTCAACGCCCGTGGCTGTGGTTTTGTTACCGACGACCGGCATCCCGATTTTCTGATGGACCACGGTCATATAGATTCGATGGTGAGAACGAGCCTGTCCCGCGGACTTGACCCGCTCCTCGCCCTGAGCCTGGGCTCGCTCAATACCGCCCGGCACTTTGGCCTGCAAGACCGCGGCGCAATCGCCCCCGGCTACCGGGCGGATCTGATCCTGTTTGACGATTTTGAAAACTTTAATATCCGGCAGGTCTATCACAAGGGACGTTTAGTTGCCCAGGAAGGCCAGATGATAGCACCTGCCAGTTCTGCCTGCCAGACGACTATCGCCTCGGTGAACTGTCCGCCGGTTGATATTGCTGACCTGGAGATCAGAGCGAGCTCTCGGAGGATGCAGGTCATCGAAATCATTCCGGGTCAAATATTAACGCGTAAGGTTATCTGCGACGCTACGGTTGTGGAAGGATGTGCGGTAAGCGACCCACAGCGTGACATTTTTAAAATTGCGGTCATTGAACGCCATCGGGCGACGGGCAATATCGGATTGGGTTTTGTGCGCGGACTGGGCTTGCGCAATGGTGCTCTGGGCTCGACTGTTGCTCACGATTCCCATAATATCATTGTGGTGGGCACCAATGATACGGATATGCTCACGGTGATTGAAACCATTCGTAATCTGCAGGGAGGGCAGGTCGTGGTCAGTCAGGGTAAAGTGTTGGCCGCCCTGCCTTTGCCGATTGCCGGTCTGATGAGCACTCAGCCGCTGGCTGCGGTGCGCGAGATGTGCGATCGGCTCGCTAACGCTGCTCGCCAGCTCGGATGTGGGCTGGAGAATCCCTTTATGACGCTCTCGTTTTTAGCCCTGCCGGTCATTCCGGAGCTGAAAATCACGGATCGCGGTCTGGTTGATACTGCAAAATTTGCCCACGTAGAGCTCTTTATTCCTGATTGAAACTTGCTCTGTCCGCAGGGTTTACTCTTTCCGATTGCGTCCACAACATGTAATTTACTGACCAGATCAAGCGAGGTTGGCATTGAAAACGTGTAAAATCATCGCCGTTTTAAGTATCAGCGTAACTATGGCAATGGCCCAAAGCGAGTTGCGCTTCAGCGAGTTGGGTGATTTTCAGCTCGAGAGCGGAGCCGTGATAAAAAATTGCCGGATCGGTTATCGGATTTATGGTGAACTGAACTCGGCGCGCAGTAATGTGATTTTGTATCCAACCTGGTTCGGTGGAACGAGTCAAGAAATTGGCAAACTGATTAGTCCGGAAAAATTGGTTGATTTGCCAGGCTATTGCATCATTGCCGTAGACGCTCTTGGCAACGGAGTTTCCTCCTCGCCCTCAAACAGTCGGGAACAGCCCGCTACAGCATTTCCGGTTTTCAATATTCGCGACATGGTGCGTACCCAGTACCGGCTGTTGACCGAACATTTGGGGATTAAACATTTGGCTGGTTTGATTGGCGGTTCGATGGGCAGTTTTCAGGGTTTTGAGTGGCTGGTGCTGTACCCCGGATTTATTGACCGGGCGGTACTATATGTCTGTTCACCCTGTTTGACTTCCTATGACCGTCTGCAAATTCATACACAGCTTGTCTGCATCAACGAGGCGCGCCGGTGTGGGCAGTCCGAGCAGGTTATTGCCAAACAGCTGGACATGTTTACCGCTCTCTTTGCCCAGACCCCGCAATACCGGGTGCGCACGACTCCCATTACCCAGTTTGACGACTATCTGAGCGCTTTCGAAAAAAGCGGATCCTCGACCTTTACCGTGGATAATCGGGCCAGTCAGTTATTGGCTATGGCAAATCATGACATCGGGGCTTCCTGGGGCGGCTCGCTCAGTCGCGCCGCGCAGTCCATCCAGGCTCGGGTACTTATTGTTGTAGCGCAAAAGGATATGTTGGTGAATCCACAACCGGCCCTGGATTTTGCGCCGCTCATCCGGGCGCAGGTAATGGTATTGGAAAATGACTGCGGGCATTTAGGCGTGAACTGCGAAATGCAAAAGGTGCGTAAGGCAATCGGCGAATTTTTCAGTCAAACGGTAAAATGAGATGGGGAAATTATGAAAACCGGGAAATGCAAGAGCATCAAAACGAAAATCGGTGATTTTGCCCTGCAGATTGACTTCCTCGGAATTGCGAAGAGGAAAAAGGCTTAGACCGTCCCGCCATGGAGACTTACGACCTCGGATTGGCTTGGAATTGGGAGTACGACCGAACATTTGTTCAGACACTCAGCCAGACTTTCCAGAAACGTGAACTCCGACTGTTCGAGGTTGGTCATCATAATGTCGTCGAGGTGCTTCACGCTCTCCAGAAGCGAGAACTCTGCTGGCGGGCTTTCTGGGACCGGGCGGGCGACAGCGACGGAGCTTTTCTGCCGCTGGTCAATTGGACTGAGCGCCAACCGTTATTCAACCTGAACGAAATGGCCAAGGCTCGCCGCGCCTGGAATAAGGCAACGATGCACTTGGAATTTATTACCGCCGGAGTACACACGCCCTATACGCTGGTTCTGGATCCATATCAGACCCATCCACAGTTACCTGAGTTGGATCTGAATGTGTTGGGCGCGAATTTCATCATCAAACCGGCTCACGGCGGAGGTGGCGAAGGAGTCGTCACGGGCGCCAACAGTCGCGAACAGGTTGCGCACGTCCGCCAGCAACATCCCACTGACCATTATCTCCTGCAAGCGCATATCGCGCCAGCCCACATCGCCGGGAAACCCGCCTGGTTTCGCATCATTTATTGTTTAGGGGATCAGCATATTTGCTGGTGGAATACGGATACCCACGTCTACTCCCTGCTTACACCGACGGACCAGGAATTAATTGATTTACCTGCCATCAGGGCGACGATGCAGACTATTGCCGCTGTCTGTGGACTGGATCTTTTTTCATCGGAAATTGCCCTGATGCCCGATGGTCGGCTGATTGCGGTAGATTACATCAATGATCCGCTTGATCTGCGCCTGCAATCTTGTGCGGCGGACGGTGTTCCGGACTCCATCATCGCGGCCATTGCGGAGAAAATTGCCGAGGCCATAGCAACATTGCGGCCGGAACAATCGCTACAAAATCATAGGAATTTTTTGCTCCAGCTCTTAAATTCTATCCGGCAAACCAAAAAGGAGCCTTTTAAGTCAAACCCGTGAGTTGGCAAAGGCAAAATAGAAACCCAAATCCACCTACAGGGTGGAATTTTTATTTTTGGAGTAACCTATGGAATTCAAGATCAAGTCCCGGCTTGCCGACGAGCAGGGCTTAAATCGGACCGTCACGCGCCTGGCGCACGAAATTGTCGAACGTTGTAAGGGGACAGAAAACCTGGTATTGGTGGGAATTCGTACCCGCGGTGAGTTCCTGGCCAAAAGAATAGCGCGCAAGATCGAGGAAATCGAAGCCGTCAAACTGCAGGTCGGCGTACTCGATATCGTATTGTACCGGGATGATTTTCGCCTGAAAAGTAAATTGCCCAAGGTTGAGGTGACCGACATCCCCTTCAGTGTAGATGATAAAATCGTGATCCTGATTGATGATGTGGTCTATACCGGACGTACCACTCGCGCGGCCCTGGATGCCCTGATGGACTTCGGGCGTCCTTCCGCCATCCAGCTGGCGGTGCTGGTAGACCGGGGACATCGGGAACTGCCGATTAAAGCCGATTACATCGGAAAAAATGTGCCGACCGCCAATGGCGAAGAAATTCGCGTCCTAATGCAGGAAATTGACGGCCGGGATGAAATCCTATTGGTGGAGGAGGCTGGTAGATGAGTTTAAGTATCCGGCATCTTTTTGGTCTGGAGGGTGTCCCGCGTGAGGATATTGCCGCCATCCTGAACACTGCGTTTTCCTTCCGCGAAGTTCTGGAGCGACCGATCAAGCGTGTCCCGACTTTGCAGGGCAAAACGATCGTCAACCTCTTTTTTGAAAATTCAACCCGCACCCGCATTTCCTTTGAGCTGGCGGAAAAACGCCTGTCAGCCGATACGGTTAATTTCTCCGCTTCCGGCAGTAGTTTGGCCAAGGGGGAAAGTCTCAAGGATACCGTGCGCAACCTGTTTGCCATGAAGATGGACTGTGTCGTCATGCGCCATGCCGTGCCCGGTTCCGTGAAACTGTTAGCCCAGTTCGTTGATGCGGTAGTCATCAATGCCGGGGATGGCACGCATGAACATCCCACGCAGGCCCTGCTCGACATGATGTCCCTGCAGGAGAAGTTCGGTAATTTGGAAGGACTGAATGTGGCGATCATCGGCGACATTCGTCATAGCCGGGTGGCGCTGTCCAATATTTTCGGACTCCGCACCATGGGTGCCAACATCGTCCTATGCGGACCGCCGACCTTTATTCCGTTCGGAGTAGAAGCGTTGGGGGTAAAAGTGACCCACAACTTGGACGAGGCGTTGTCCTTTGCCGATGCCATCAATGTGCTCCGTATTCAGAAAGAGCGGCAGGGGAAGGGATTGATACCTTCCTTACGGGAATATCGGGCCGTTTTCGGGATCACGCGGGAGCGTTTGGAAAAACTTAAAAAACCCCTGACCATTATGCATCCCGGGCCAATCAATCGCGGAGTGGAAATTGATACAGAAATAGCCGACAGCGAACATTCCCTGATCCTGCATCAGGTGTTGAACGGTGTTGCTATCCGTATGGCGACCCTGTTTCTGCTGTTAGGTGGCAAATAAAACGGAGCAAGACGAAAAATGGAAATCAAGCTGCTAAAAGATCGCATTCTCTTCAAGAATGCAATCGTTGATGACCCTTTCCGGAATCAGAGTTACCCGTCTGACTTGCTGATCGAGCATGGCAAACTCAAGTTGATGGGAAAAGACTTGCCGTCGGAGGGCGTGAAGGTTGTCGAGGACCTCAAAGGTAAACATATTGCCCCGGGTTTTACTGATCTGCATGCGCACCTGCGCGAACCCGGTCACGAAGACGAGGAAACGCTGAGTTCCGGCAGTCGGGCGGCGCTGGCCGGCGGGTTTACGACAGTCTGCTGTATGCCCAATACCGAACCGCCGCTCGATTCCCAGGAAGCCGTCCGCTTCATTTACCGGCAATCCGCTGACTTGTTAGTCAGGATTTTACCCATTGCCGCGCTAACCAAGGGGCGCCGGGGCGAAGAGCTGACCGATATGGTGGAATTAGCGGAAGCTGGAGCCGTGGCCTTTTCCGATGATGGCTCACCGCTGGTTAATCCGGCCGTGATGCGTTTTGCCCTGGAATATTCGCGCCTGACCGGCAAGCCGATCATCAACCACGCTGAGGACCCCGCCCTGCGGGCGGAGGGCCTGATGCACGAGGGGATTGTCTCTACTCAATTGGGTTTGCCGGGCAATCCCGCCCTAGCGGAGGAACTGATGGTCTACCGCGACCTGCGCTTAACCCAGTTCACCAGAGCCCGCCTGCACATTCCCCATGTTTCAACTGCCGGAGCGGTTGATCTGATTCGTCGGGCAAAAGCCGAGGGCTTAGACGTCAGCGCCGAAGTCACTCCGCATCATATCTCCCTGACCGATGAATACTTGCGTAACTTCGATGCCAACGGCAAAGTTGCGCCACCCCTGCGGTCGGAAACAGATCGCCAGGCGCTGATAGCGGGGCTGAAGGATGGCACACTCGATGCCATTGCCACCGATCATGCGCCGCACACCATTGATACCAAGGAAACTTCTTTAGATCTTGCCTCCTTTGGAATGATCGGTCTGGAGACGGCTTTTGCCCTGGCGACGACCAAGCTGGTGCACCCCGGCCACCTTACCCTGCTCGAATTGCTCAAATTATTCACGGTAAATCCGACCCGGATTTTAGGTTTGACCAAGGAGCCTTTTGCAGTCGGTAGTCAGGCTGAATTTACAATTTTTGATCCGGAGGAATGGTGGATTTTCAGTCGCAAGGACATCTATTCCCGCTCGCAGAACACGCCATTTTTAGGGATGGAATTGAGCGGTCGGGTGAAAGGCGTTTTCACCAAATCTCACCTGGTGTCGATCTGACTTTTTAGCATCGCCACCGTCTGTGCGGTCTGTGATTAAAGTCATGCAATTTATCTGCTGATTCCGTAAGATATCAGCAGTGATTTCCGCATAACCAGCCGAATTTCATGGGTTAGCCGGTCTATGTTAGTTTGCCGAAAAAGATTTTACCGCCGATTTCTCCGTCTGGGCCTTTGGATGGTTCCAGCACTCGCCACACTGCAAGCTCAGGTCAGCGTTGCCGGTCGCCCATACTCCTTTGACCATGTTGTACCAGCTGACACAGCCGTCGTGGCCTTGCCGCGACTCGATTTGGTGCGCATTGCCAGTATCGAGTTCGCACAGGACAAAGCCGAGCCGCTCCAGTTCGGTTATCCGTTTGACGTCGAGTACAGCCTGACCAATAGCGGCACCTGGTTCGATTTGCCGGACGGCGGACGACTGTGGCGGTTGACTTTGCAATCCGCAGCGGCGTATTCGATCAACTTGCTTTATGAAGATTTTGCGTTAGCCGAAGGAGCACGACTCTTTATCTACCGACCCGACCGAACTATGGTTCTGGGTGCTTTCACGGCGGCCAATAACAAACCGCACGGTCGGTTCGCTACGGCCCCCCTGAAAGGTGAGGTCTGCATTCTGGAACTCCATGAACCGCCCGCGGTTGCGCGACCGAGCCGGTTGACTATCCGGCGGATTGTCCACGGCTATAAGGACATTTTTTTTCGGACGGCCAAAGATTTTGGCGAATCCGGCGCCTGCAATATCAATATCAACAGCAGTTTGGGAATGGATTGGCAGACCGCAAAGCGGGCGGTCGCGATGATCGTGCTGGGTGATGGTCATCGGATATGCACCGGCGCGCTGATCAATAATACCGCCCAGGACCTAACCCAGTACTTCCTGACTGCCAATCACTGTCTGGGCGATGAGGAAACCTGGGTATTCATGTTCAACTACGAAAGTCCGGGAGCATACAACCTGGACGGCCCGACTAACTACACCGTCCAGGGGGCAACGCTGATCGCCAACCATGAGGCTTCCGATTTTGCCCTGCTTGAAATCAATGAAAAAATCCCGGTTGACTACAATGTCCATTTTGCCGGTTGGAATGCCCAGAGTGCTCCGGCGACGCGCTCGGTCTGTATTCACCATCCCAATGGCGACATCAAGAAAATCTCTTTCGATAATCAATCTCCCGGTAATTCTTCCTGGCAGGGCACCCCGTTCGATTCCCACTGGTCGGTAATTTGGGATGCGGGAACGACCGAACCCGGCAGTAGCGGATCGCCTTTGTTCGACCAGAATCACAGGATTACCGGACAATTGCACGGCGGGGCGGCCGCCTGTGATTTTCCAGGTGGAGCCGATGTTTTTGGGAAACTGGCCTTGTCCTGGGATTATGATGCGCGCCCGGAGAAGCAGCTCAAATACTGGCTTGATCCGCAGAATTCCGGCCTGCGCGTATGCAATGGACGCGACAACTATTCTCTGCAAATTGTCCATACGCCGCTTCCGGCGACGGAAGATACCATCGGCCCTTATTTTATATATGCCACTATCCGAACCATCAGACCGCCACTTAGACAGATCTGGTTACACTATGGATATAATGGGCTTTGGCAGGATTCGGTTGCCATGTTTCCAACTGGTCAAAACGATGAGTATGTGGCCGCGATCCCTGGCGGTCAAGCAGAAATCGAGATTAACTATTATTTTACTGCCACTGACGCCGGGCTGATGACTGTCAGCGAGCCCGGGAATGCCCCTGCAAATTATTTTACGTTGCATATCACTACCGATTCGGAGCCACCCCGGATTCAACATACCGCAATGGCTGATCAGGTCCTGCAACGCTGGCCGCCTGCTCTCGACGCGATTGTGACGGATAATCTGGGCGTGGATACCGTATACTGTGAATATTATGTCAATCAACCGCCACTCGCCGGCACTTTTGGATTGAAGCGGATTGGGCAAGACCAATACTCGGCGGCTTTTCCGATCGCGGGAATTCAGCCGAAAACCGGGGATCAGATATTTTACCGATTGATAGCCCGCGATAAGGCGCGGCTGGTCAATGAGACATCCGCGCCGGCAACCGGATTTTACTGCTTCCGGATTATCGAAGCCCGCGGGGCCATACTGATAGTGAGGGAAGACGTCGCATTGGAACAGCTCCCGGCAATGCCTCAGACCAAACAAGCAACCACGTCAACCGCCGCGGCCGTGTTTGAGCACCGGCAAATGGGTGGGTGGCTGGAACAGGCGGGTTATTATGTCGAAGAAATGCCGGTCAAGTCGGCCCTGACCACCGCTTTTGAGGATTTCGACTTGGTGATCGCGGTCAGTGGTGCGGATCCGACACCGTTCAATAGCGCCGAATACCGTCAGAAAATTACCAGCTGGGTGAGCAATGCTAAGCATAAGTTGCTGATTGAAGGGGGCGAGTTAGGTTATCATTTGCTTCTTTCCTTCGCGCGTGATTCAACCTTTGCTACCAACGTATTACATATCAGCAACTGGCTCGCTGATGAGGCGGGTGATTTAAAATGCCCTGCCGAGGTCTGCTATCACTCCCTGGTGCATCAACCACAGGCGTTGCCGGCGACAATTCCACTGGTTGTAGAATCCTTTGCCGATCAGGACGCACTAACTCCGCTTAGTCCGGCGTATCTGGTTTACGAGCCCGACGCACAACCCGGAAAGGCGGGTGTCCTGGTTTGCGATGACAATCAACATCCGCAGTCCGCCCAGATCATTTTTTATGCCTTCAATTTTGCCGCTATCGCCGATACTAATATCGCCCGCGATTTGCTGATCAATTCCGTCAGCTACTTGTTACAGACAGAAAATCCCGCAATAGGATCAATCAGTGGACAGGTTGACATCAGCCAAAGCGACGATGAAAGCGCAGTGCAGGTGAGCCTGTTGGGAACTATACAGAAAGAAACCCAAACTGACCGGGAGGGCTTTTACAGATTCGACGATTTATACGATGGTTATTATCAGGTCAGGATCAGCAAAACCGGTTATTACACTGCGGATAGTCTCAGTCCACTGCTATGTATAGCTCAAAATCAGATTACCGGGATTGATTTCACCATTGACTCGATTGTTCCCGCCGTGATCGAGGGAAAGGTTACCCTTGCGAACAGCAGTGATCACAGCGGAGTAATTGTGTCCGTCATTGCGCAGGGCTTATCAGACACTACGACGGCGGATGGTCATTACCGGATTGAAAATCTTGCGCCAGGACTAATCCGACTGGAGTATCGTCGCGCCGGCTATCTGACCCTGCAAGTCGATACCCTGATCGCGAATGGCGCTGTGTTGACCCTGGGTGTCGTTCTGCAGAAAGATCTTCCTATGCCTCAGAGGCTGGTTGCTCAGGGTCTGGAAGGGGCGGTAGCGTTGAGCTGGCAAGCCGCGGGCACTTTAGCAGAGGATTTTGAAAATGGCCTACCGGCGGACTGGATAATCTATAATCTCGGAGATAACCATTCCGGGAGCAGCTGGCGGATTTCCGATAATTACCAAGTGTCCGGCAGTCAGGCCGCACTTTGCCCCTACAGTAGTCCCGGAGAACGCGCCGATGAATGGCTGATTACACGTTCGGTACAGATCACGCCTGCGACCCACGTATTGAAATTCTGGCACGTCGGCACTTTTACCGGCGATGATAACCTGCCGAATCATATCCGTATTTCCGCGACTGGAACCGATACGGCGGATTTTAACATATTAAAGACTTTTCCCGGTTTGCCCGATGCCTTACCGGCGGAGTGGACTCAGGTAGTAATTGATCTTTCAGCCTATTTAGGCCAAATGGTTCGGATTGCTTTCCAGTATCAGAGTATTTTTGGTGAGAACTGGTATCTTGACGATATCATCCTGGCCGCCGACACAACACGTCAAAAGTCGACCAAGCCCTTACCTGAGCAGGTACAGACAATTGCCAAGACGCCGATTTATACTGAATCCCAGCCAATCGTAAAAGTCCCAGTCCGGAACGCTAAAAGCCTGCAAACCTACCGGATTTATCGCGCAGAAAGTGCGGGTGTATTTCCATCATCGGAAAATTATCTAAACGCAGTCGATGCCGCGCAGTTATCGTATACTGATTCAGCCGTGATTAATGGGCGGGATTACTATTATATCGTGGTGGCGGATTACGCCGGCGATGGCCTAAGCGCCGTCAGCAACGAGGTAAGCGCCAGACCTATAAACTTGCCACCGCCTGGGCCGACGAACTTGGCCTTGACGCTGATTGATACGTTGGTGCATTTAACCTGGACGGAAGTCGAAGCCAGGGATTTGTTTGGGTATCAGGTCTACCGGCGTGGTCCGGGCGATGCCGTTTTCCTGCTGATCGCTGAACCCAAGGGAACGCAATATTGCGATACCCTGTCAGCCGATGGTGTTTATTATTACTATGTCACTGCAGTTGACAACGGGACGCCGTCCTTGTCAAGCCCCGCTACACCGGTCAGAGTGGCGCGGTATGGTAAATTGCCACCGCTGAATTTGGTGGCGCGTAGCAATTACAATCAAGTAGTGCCGCTGACCTGGGCGCCGCCAGATTGGACTTCCGACGCGTCTAAAGAAACGCAACCGGTCACTGGTCGGATGACGGCGGAATTTTGGGATTCGAATGTAAAACGGCCTGCAGTTAATGGTTCTTTAGTCGGGAAGCGCAAAAACCAATTGGATTATACCGGTTTTCGCCTGTACCGCTCGTTAACCACGCCGGTTATTGCTGATACGGCCAATTTACTGGTTGAACTGGAAATTGATAGAACCGACTATAGGGATTCTTCAGTTAGTAATGCCGTTTGCTACCACTATGCCATCTCGGCGGTGTACGGCTCCGCCGGCGAGAGTGCCCTCTCCAATGAAGTCATGGCAATTCCCAGCGCTCCTCTGGCACCCTTCCATCTTGTAGTGGTCAGCCGGATAGATACGGTCAGTTTGGCGTGGAGCGACCTGAATCAGCGCCAGTCGTCAACAGTCAAATATCAGCGTCCGGCCACTACGGGTGTTATCAACAAGCGTGCGGATTTCTACACCGTCTATCGTTGCGTGACTGGCGGTGCCTTCGTGGTTCTTGCCGATAGCCTGACTCTGCCAGGTTACCGGGATGCTGCGGTCGAGTCCGGTAGTGAATACCGCTATTACCTGACTGCCTGTCTGGGTGGTTCGTACAGTGCGCCGTCGGAGACTCTGAGCGTGCGGGTTCTCGGTCATGACCAGGTTATTTTCTACGACGATTTTGAAAGCGGCCGCATCGCTTCCGGCTATCGCTTGCTGGACGCCGACGGGGGACTAGGATTTGTTCAATATTCTCCGGACCTTTTTGAACCTTTCGCCTGGCGTGTCCGGCAAACGCCCTCCTTTCCGGCGCTCAGTGGTCATTTTTGCCTCGGTACCGGCTATAATCTCGACGGCCGGATGAATGATGACTGGTTAATTTTTCCGGCGGTACAGGTCAGCGACTCGGCGGCTTTTTTCGAAACATTTTTGTCGTCGCAGGACGCGAATTATTTAGAGACTGCGCAGATCTTGATTGCACCTGCCGCTCAACCGCCGCTGATTTTTGATACGCTTTTGGTAATTGAAAAAATTCCAGCCGATCCGGCCTGGCTACCGGTGCAGATTGATCTGTCACCTTATGCCGGTCAGCAAATTCATCTGGCGGTGCGCTGTATCTCCACTGACCGTTTCGTATTGAAACTCGACAATGCCGGTTTCTACGGCTATGGGAGAATGCTCGCGGCGCGACGGCCGGAGAATCAGCGCCTACCGGACGCATTCTGGGTCTCCGCCAATTGCCCTAATCCATTTAATGCGGTGACGAAAATTGTTTACCATCTACCCCGTTCGACTGAAGTAACGCTGACAATCTATGATCTGCGCGGCCAAAAGGTAAGAACTTTAGTGCGACAGCCACAGGCGGCCGGTGTTTATTCAGTCGAATGGGACAGCTGTAACGAACAGGGGGAGCCGGTCGCCAGCGGCGTCTATTGGCATCACTTTAGCGCCGGCGACTATCGCCAAACGCGCAAAATGTTGTTGATTAAATAATTGGCGGGCGTTGGAGTTGTCGACAGGCAATCGTTAAATTGCGGGGCATGAAAAAATCCACCCAATCTATAATAACCGATGATACCGGTGACAGTTTCCAGTCCTGTGGCTTCCGGCGCAGTGTGCGTCGGCAGGTAACCGGACGCTACCTGCTTTTTCTGCCTGCCGGATATGCGACGCAGGCGAAAAATTATCCAGCGATCTTTTTTTTGCATGGTGCCGGAGAGCGCGGTTCGAACCTGGATGACGTCAAGCGTCATGGATTGCCCAAAGTAGTGGCGACCCAACCGAACTTTCCTTTTATTGTAGTAGCCCCGCAATGCCCGGCGCGGCGCTGGTGGTCGCTCGAAATGTTGGATACACTGTACGAGGAAGTCAGCGCCAATTATCGCCTTGATCAACAGCGGATTTATCTGACCGGTTTGAGTATGGGCGGCTTTGCCACCTGGAGCTGGGCTATTGAACGTCCCAACCGCTTCGCCGCCATCGTCCCGGTCTGTGGGGGAAGCAATCCCCTGTTGGCCGAACGGGTTGCCCATCTGCCGGTCTGGATCTTTCATGGAGCGCGCGATGATATTGTGCCGGTCAAAGCCAGCCAGGAAATGGCGCGGGCTCTGCGCCGCTGTGGTGCCCGCCCGAAGCTGACGATTTATCCTGAAGCCGGACATGACTCCTGGACGGAAACTTACCAGAATCCCGCCCTGTACCGCTGGTTGTTAAAACACCATAAAACTCAATGACTGAACCTCAACAGGATTGGCTTAATATCACTGCTGACTCGCGGCAGATTGCTCGTGAAAAAGAGAAAGCCCGAAGATTGCGCCGGACGCAATGGTGGCGTAACAAACTTAACCAGGGCGTCTGTCACTACTGCCACAAAACCTTTCGTCCCGCCGAGCTGACGATGGATCATCTCGTTCCGTTGGCTCGTGGCGGTAAAAGCAGCCGAGCCAATATCGTCGCCGCTTGCAAAGCATGCAACAACCGCAAAAAATATCTGACCCCGGTTGAATTGCTTATTGATAGTACAGCTGAAAAAAAGCCTGAGCCATAGTAGCGCTTTTTGCGTGTCGGCAGAGTTCGGGATGACTATCTGCGCGGGGCGAATTATCCGCCTGTTCAAGTTGGCTAAGGCCGGGGCCTGCGCTTCATTGATTCATGGATTTCAGGAACTCGCGGTTGCTCTTGGTGCGCTCCATCCGTTCGATCAGAAATTCCATAGCTTCGGCGGGTGACATTTCATTGAGCAACTTCCGCAGAATCCAGATGCGGGCTAATTCCGCCTGCGACAACAACATTTCCTCTTTACGGGTACTGCTGCGGTTGACGTCAATGGAGGGATAGATGCGCCGGTCGCTTAAACGCCGGTCGAGGGTCAGTTCCATGTTGCCGGTACCCTTGAATTCTTCGAAGATGACGTCATCAATGCGACTGCCGGTGTCCACCAAAGCGGTGGCGATGAGCGTCAGACTGCCACCATTTTCAATTGCCCGGGCGGAGCCGAAATAGCGCTTGGGGCGTTGCAGTGCGTTGGCATCAATACCGCCGGACAATATTTTGCCGCTATGCGGCATGATGGCATTATAGGCGCGCGCCAAGCGGGTCAGGCTGTCCAAAAGGATCACTACGTGAAAACCGAGTTCGACCAGGCGTTTGGCTTTTTCCAGGGTCATCTGGGCTACTTCAACATGCCGTTCCGCTGATTCGTCAAAAGTTGAGCTGACGACATCCGCCTTAACGGCATTTTGCATTTCGGTGACTTCTTCGGGGCGTTCGTCAATCAGGAGGACAGTCAGGATAATTTCGGGATGATTGGTGTTAATGCTGTTGGCGATTTGCTGGATGAGGGTCGTTTTGCCCGTCTTGGGCTGGGCGACGATCAGTCCTCGTTGTCCCTTGCCGAGCGGACAAAGTAAGTCAATAATGCGCATGGATATGTTTTTATTATCCGTTTCCAACTGGATGCGGCTCTGAGGATAAGAGGGCGTCAGGTTATCGAAATGACGTTTGGTGCGTACGGTCTCGGGATCTAACATGTTGACGGCATCCACACGGAGCAAAGCGAAATATTTCTCGTTGTCTTTAGGCGGGCGGATTAATCCCGAAACGATATGTCCCGTACGCAGACCGAATCTCTTGATCTGGGAGGATGAAATATAAATATCATCGGGACTGGCAATAAAATTATGGTCTTCGGAACGCAGGAATCCAAAACCATCTTCCATTACCTGCAGGACGCCGCGGGTATAGATTTTACCCTCCTGGCGAGCCCGGGTTTCCATTATTTTATGGACTAAGTCAAGCTTTTTGACTCCGGAAATATCAGCGATACCCAGACCTTGGGCGATATCACTCAATTCCTTAATCTTCATGCCCTGCAGAGCGGCAGTGGTCAACTCATTGTTTTCCATCGGGTGGTCCTTATATTTTATTTAGCAATTGGTTTAAAGCGGAGGAGAATTAATAAAAAGCAGCGGTTGCATTCAACCTTTGCTCAAATTTAAAATATTTAATGGGTTTGTCAAACAGTTATTTTGAACTGACCCAGCGCCACTGGCGCCCAATAATGACTGCCTATAATCAGCAGTGCTTCCGCCTTACTTAGCGCCGGAACTAAGTTAGCCAGGAGGAGTTGCGGGTCAGGGGCAACCCGGATTTTTTCCGCGGGAATTGTGTTTCGGCATGCCCGCGCTAATATTTCGGGCGCATGGCACGCATAGCCGGGCAGGGTAGTAAAATAGACCGTTCCGTCCAGACGACTCAGGAGCCGGTCGATTCCGGCATATTCTTTACGAATGCCCAGCGCGACCACCGCACTGATTCTCCGACCGGGCAAAAGTCGGAGCAAAGAGTTTACCACTTGCCGGATACCATGCAGATTGTGTCCGGCGTCGAAAATCACCAGGGGTTTTCGAGACAAAATCTGCAGACGTCCCGCCCAGCGCACTTTGCCAAGACCATGCCGGATTTGGGCTGGGGTCAGCCGGATAGATTCAATGTGGCTGAGGGCTGTTACTGCCGTTTGCAGGTTGAGCAACTGATGGCGACCAGTTAACGGCAGAGTAACTGTGGCATTATGCATGGGAAGCGCATAGCGAACGACCTGGCGTTCGATAGATTCGCTCACCGGTACGACGCGACACAGGTCAGGGGCATATAACAGCTGACTGTCTCGCTGGCTGATCTCATCTTTAAGGAACTCCAGCACCGTGAAGCGTTGCCGCGCTACCACGCAGGGAACTCCAGCTTTGGCAATTCCGGCTTTCTCATAAGCTATAGCCCGCAGAGTGTTTCCGAGGAATTCGGTGTGGTCTTTGCCTATGGGCGTGATTACGGTTATTGCCGGTCGGGCGACATTGGTGGCATCGAACCGCCCCCCCATTCCCGTTTCTATTACAGCCCAATCCACCTGTTGATGGGCGAAATAGTCGAACGCCAGCGCCGTCGTGGCTTCGAAGAAAGTGCAATTGAGTTCGTCGAACACCGCACGATAACGCCGGATAAAATCGTAAAGATCCCTATTGCTGATTGGCCGGCCGTTGACACGGATGCGTTCATTGAAACGTAAAAGATGCGGCGAAGTATACAGTCCCACCCTGAAGCCAGCCGCTTGCAGGACGCTGGCCAGCATGGCGCAGGTCGAGCCTTTGCCGTTAGTACCGGCGACATGAATGATCCGGTAGCGGCCTTGCGGATGATGCAGACGTTCGACCAGGCACCGGATGCGCTCCAAACCCGGCTTGATACCACGCCCGTCCAGTTGGTACATGTAGTTTAACGCCGCGTTTTTTTCGGCGGGAAAATGGAGCGATGCCATCAACTGCAATCGTCGAAAAGGATGCGCGTTACGTTCTTCAGCGGTGCACCCAAGAAGCGTTCGGCGAGCTCCTCGAATTTCTGGGGGACATCACTGACAAAGTACTGATGCTCAGGTGTGGCAGGGGAGGGTGGGGCGAGAAGGTCTTTTCCTTGAAGGATCTGGCGGACCTGATTGGCGGTTTCCAGCGCAGTGTCCACGATCTGAATCTCGGACGCCACAACCCGCTGGAGGACATTTTTCAGCAAAGGATAATGGGTGCAACCGAGAATAAGCGTGTCGATTTCATTTTGGAGTAATGGCGAAAGATACTCGCGGGCAACGAGCTCGGTAACCGGGCTGTCCAGCCAACCCTCTTCCACCAGCGGGACGAAAAGCGGACAGGCTTTGGAAAAGACTGCCACGTCGGGCGCGAGCGCGTGCAGGATTTGGGGATATTTTCCGGCGGCGATGGTTGCGGTGGTCCCGATTACGCCCACGCGCTGATTGCGGGTGACCCGCAGGGCGGCCCGGGCGCCGGGTTCTAATACACCGAGTAGGGGTAAATTATATTCGGTCTGGAGGATTTCGAGCGCATAACTTGAGGCGGTGTTGCAGGCCACCACGATCATTTTTACCCCGCGATCGAATAGAAAACGGGCAATCTGACGCGAAAACTTTTGGACGGTTACGGCGCCTTTGCTGCCATACGGCACGCGGGCGGTGTCACCAAAGTACAGAATTTTTTCATGGGGCAATTGCGTAACCAGTTGTTTTACGACGGTCAGACCACCCAGTCCGGAATCGAAAACGCCGATCGGCAGACGGTGGAGATCAGTTGTTTTGAGCGACGGATCGGTCACAGTACTCCTTGAATTCGATGATGCTTTTATAAAGTGCCTCGGCAATTTTCTGGCGATGCGCCGGATCGTTGAGTTTACGGGCATCGTTTTTATGGTCGTTATAGCCAAATTCACACAGCAGATTCGGCATGGCGGCACCGACCAACACATAGAAATTGGCCTGCTTGACACCTCTGAATTTCAGGGGTACGGTCGAGACCAGGTGACGGGCGAGGATTTCCGTAAATTTTTCGCTGTCGTGCAGGTTGGACATGTAAACCATATTAGCCAGAATATGCGAGGGATTATCGTAGTTTTTATATTTGACCTTGTCTTCATTGGTTTCCAGCTGAATGACCGCGTTTTCTAAGCGGGCGACTTCGATCGCCTCCTTGGAGCTGGTGGATGGATTGAGCAGATACAGTTCAACGCCATCAGCAGTGCCGGCCGCGTGTTCGGGCATGGCATTGATATGCAGACTGATGAATAATTTTCCGGCGGCATCGTTGGCGATCTGGGTACGTTTCCAAAGCGGGATCAGTTCATCTTCCCGGCGGGTTAGGATCACTTTAAGGTCGCGGCGCCTTTCCAGGAGTTTACTCAGACGTAGCGCGATATCTAAAACGATGTCTTTTTCGTTCATGTAGCCCCAACGCCCGGCAGTACCCCCGTCCTTACCGCCGTGTCCGGGATCGAGGACGATCGTATCGACGATCCAGGCATTTTTAACTTCTTCGATCTTTTTCAAGGTCGCTCGGTCGAGCGGCAGGAATAGGGAAACTAAAATCTTGCCACTGCGCTCATCATATTGCACGTCGGCTTTTTCAAATCTCTTTTTCAAACGCACGGCGATCTGCACCGATTTGCCGAGAGGGATGGCCTCTAGCTTTTCCACGGATGGAGTCGGTCTGATGCGGGAAAGCGCCGCAGAATCACAATGCGCGCCGAGAATCGTAATGTACAACCACTCACTACCCCGGAAAAAATAGGAGAAGTCCGTGTCCTTGTGAGGAATCGCGGAAGATAATTTGATGGTCAGGCCGTTCTGTTTCTCCTCATAAGTTACTTCCGATAGCGTAATGCTGCTGCTGATACGATGTTTTGGCAAAGTGGCGCCAGGAGACTCTGCGGTCGGTGGCTCTACTGCCTGGACAAGATAGTCAGTACCGCCAGTGACAATGCGGTACTGCAGGTCAGGTAAGAGCTCATTGGTGCGGATAACTTCCATGAATGCGAACAGCGGCACAAAGACATCCCGATTGACCAATAACGCCGACAACGGCATTTGCACCAGACGGTTATCTAACATGATAAAGGAGCAATTGACCGCCAGCTTGACCATGGTCTTGGGAAAGAACAGCACTAATTTGCCGTTTTCCTGTCGATAGTACGAACGAATGCTTAGGGCGCGGGCAAAATCCTGAGCGCAAAAGTATGTTCCTCCGTTCACATTAATAACTTTTATGGCGACGTTTTCCCTTAACACCGGGCTGACGATCTGCAGTCGGTCACTCAGCAACGACCGGGCATTTAACAGACAGGCGAGAAAAACTACGTATGAACTGATGCGTTTCAAAATCGCCGGAAAATTACAAACTCTGTGCTTATATATCAACCTGCAATTGCAGATCGAGGGCCGCCGTCAATTTCCGCATTCCATTTGCAACTGAGTAGGTCTGGTGTAATTTACCACAAAAAATCAGATTCAGCCCGTTGCTGAATCGTTTCTCAACTACAGCAAACCAACGCCAACCGGTATCGCTCAGGGTCACTAAGTTGAATTGCAGAGGAACACCGGGTTCGTATAATCCAATCCGTAAGGCGGAGCTGGGGATAAAATACTGGGTAGTGCCGGTAAGCAGTTCCCAGTTCGCGGGCAGGTTTTGGCGCAGGTACAGGCTGTAACCGATACTTCGCTGGTGCGGCGCGGATTCCACAGATACACGCCAGGCGCTTCGGACAGTCAACCGGCACGTGCTAGTCAGACGTTTTTCAAGGACCAATTTTGCCTGCCAGCTGATGTCGTCGGGCTCAATGGCCGTCGGGTGACTGCGCCTGAGCCATAGTTCGAGACGACTGCCGTGTTGGCCACGCCATAACCAGCCGGTTGAGTAATCCAGACCACCCGGTGGTTCCTGGCCTTCTTTCTCTGCCTTTAGGCGACGATAGTACTCCAGTTTATGGAACCATTGCCCATACGCACCGGCAATTTGCACCCCGGAGAAAATACTCCACTCGTTGGCCGGCATTCCGCTATAGTGTTTCAGCGGGTTGGCATATGGGGCGAAATATTCGGGCGCAATATAACACCCGCCCAATCCGATTTTAATCTTTTCAAAGGTAGTCCGTATACTGGAGAAGGCAGACAGGTTGCTGGTTGACTGCTGTACCAGTTCGCCCTGAAATTCAGTGGCTTGCCAGCCGAACCGGCAGAAGATAGAAGCGGCGGTGTGCGCCGAGTGACCATTAAGCAATGTAAGCGGGTATGAATACCACGCCCTGTAAATAAGAGCCCCAAACTGATTTTTACCCGAATTGTAAACCACACCGCCACCCCATAATTTTTCCCGCAGTCGGTCTTTGGCTTGAATCTGCGCGGAATTGATATGCAGGCCATCGGTACGCAGGGCAGTAATCGTGTTTGCATTAAGTGTTGCATCCCAGCGATGGTGCGAGAAAAAGGGATAAAATTGCCAGCGCCCTAAATGCAAATTTACCGCTACCCCTGAAAGGAACCGGTTTTCGTCCGCACCGACATAATTACGGATGCCGGAATGACAACTACCGAGGGCATTGAAGACCACGCCGCCGGCGCGATTGATATAGGTGGAATTGAACAATAATCCGGCGCCCCAGCGTAAACGGTAAGCGCCGGCAAAAATCGTCCCCGGCTTGCCGATTTTGCGGCTTATGGTCACGTTCCAGTAGTCCGCTATCTGCCTTTCTCCGCCATCATTCTCAATCACCAGTCCGACAGCCGTTTCATCGGGGGTCTCAATCCGCGTCCGTAGAAGATTCTTAGAAAAATCGGTTGTTCCATCGCGATTTCTCAGAGATGTGAGCTGCACGACCTGCATTTTATGCGGCACATCAGCCTGAAAACGAATAAAGGATATAACAATCTGACACTCTTCATCCGTCATTCCTGAGCGCTGGCGAAAATCCGCCTGATCGGTAAATGTCAGCCCCGCAGATTTCAGAGCCATCAGGCGTGTCCGTAATTCTTCCGCCAGGGGCAGCGATTCCAGCTCCGTGCCCGTGAGTTCATTCCATACTAGGGGCTGGGCTTGATAAGCCGCCAATAGATCGGCTAATTCTTCGGCGTCGTACTGTTCCAGGTCAAAGTAGTCTTCATTTAGCAGTGCCGGCAGGTCGATCTGCGCCTTGAGCGGTGGGCTGATCAGACTCAGCGCCAGAATTATTCGCCGGCTCAGAAACGAATGCCGCATCCCCAGTAAAGCGTATAGGGTAAAGTCTGATGCTGTTGAAGCGCCAGGGCGATATGGAGCAGACCGATATTAACCGCCACGCCTCCCGTCAGGCGGTCGGGATTTAATTGTCCTCCACCCATCAGGGTAATCACTTTCAGGGCTTTGACCGCGATGCCTAAGCGGGTCATGAAGGGAAACTGGGTGTCCTTGAACAGCTCGCCATACAGGTGAACGGAGGGATGCGCCTGCCAGCCAATCCCGGTGGTAAAACATTGCGGCAAATTCTCCCGGCTTCTTGTAAGCCGGGGGTTGTTCAAATTCTGCCAGACGAACGACACCTGCAGAGTCGTATCTACCAGAAAAATTGCGCCGGCTGTCAATCCCAGGGCGTGATCATTACTATAATTGGCGACATGCAGGTCAAAATAAGAAATACCCAGTCCCACCCAGCCGATGGAACTGATTCGTCGCGCGGAAGCGACAGTATAGGTATTTTCCTGATAGGATTCCTTACCTGTACTCAGGACACGCAGCGCCGCCGTCTGATGTACTTTATGGCTATAACCGATATGCATTTCGCGGCTGGGCAACTGTTTCAGCCCGTACAGATTGGTAAAATTACCGCTGGCAAACCAGCCGGGCGATGCGAGACTTATACCGGCCGGATTGAATCCAAATACAGGCAGGGCCGTGATACCGCCGAGGGCCATCTGCTGTGGGGCCACAGTCTGGATTTCAAATGCCGCCTGAAGTGGCCAAACCCAAACCAGCCAGCTCAAGCCCAACTGCTTCAGCATAGTACCTCCTCTTGATTTCAGGCCGCTTAACCGCGGACGATGGCGCCGTTCCCGCCGAAAATGTTATTTGGGGGCGGGGGCTTTTACTTTTTCTTCTTTACGTTCTTTTAACGGTACAAAGGTATTCAGCTTTTCACGGACCACCAGCGGGTGATCACGATTGTGCAGACAGATAATCCCCTCGATCATGATCTCCTTTAACATAATCTCTTCGTCCGAACGACGTTTCAGCTTGCCGCCAATCGGGATGAAGATCAGATTGGCTAAAAGGAGTCCGTAGAAAGTGGTCAGGAGTGCCAGGCCCATGCCGCCCAGCAGGGTCTTGAACTGGGAGGCGATATCAAATTGGAAAGCGCCGGCAATCATATCGGCGCTGGTGGAACTACCCTGCATGGTGAAGTTTTTCATCATGATGATCAGTCCCACGATGGTTCCGACCATGCCGAAGGCGGGGGCATACGTCCCCATATAGAAAAATATCTCCTGTCCAATGGTGTGGCGTTTCTGGATGTTCGATAATTCAAGGTTAAGGTAGGTGCGTAACCGCACCTGGTCTTTTTCGTTGATCGCCAGCTCCACGCCCTTGCGCATGAAGTTGTCGCTGATGGTTTTTAAATCCCCTTCCAGAGCAATTAGTCCGGCTTTGCGGGCTTTACCGGCCAGGTCGGTGAATTTGTCAATGATTTCCTGACAACCGTAAACCGAGCGCTTAAAAGCATTCTTCAACACTTTCAGGACGCTCCACAGGTTTTTCATCGGGTAGTTCACGAAAGTTGCGGCGATAGTCCCGCCCAACACCAGGAGCAGGGAGGGAAAATCTAAAAAATAAGATGAAGCGCCTTCCTTGGTGGAAATAGAAAACACGATCAGAAAAATTCCGATGAACAGACCAATCAATGTGGCAAAATCCATTATTCTTTCCTCAGCGTGGCTCTCTCATACTCTGACAAATTTAGGATATTGTTCGCAAAGTAAAAACCTAATTTCAGGAAAACGAAACCCTCATCAGTTGGATTTTTCAATTACCCGGAAGACCTTTTCGCCTTTTTTAGCCATGCGATAACGTTCCCGGGCTAATTTCTCAATGTACTCTAAGTCGGTCAGGAGTCGGTTTTTTTCGGCCAAAAGGGAATCCTGCTCCACTTTCAGCTCGGTCAGGTGAGTTTCGAGGTTCCGCTGTTGCCGACGCAGTTGATACACCTGGAACAGCCCGTAGTCGCCGATAACAAAGACAATGATGAATAAAGCGACGCCGATAATAACGCCCAGAATCCAGTACAGGCGGCGCAAATTGCCGCCGCCGGAGCGGGTACTGTCTGGCGAGCGGCCTTTCCTCATTTCAACAGCCGAGTACCCCCGAAAATAGCATCCTCGGATAGTTCTTCTTCAATCCGCAGGAGCTGGTTATATTTGCAGATGCGGTCGGTACGGCAGGCCGAACCGGTTTTGATCTGTCCGGCATTGACGGCGACGGCGAGGTCGGCAATGGTCGTGTCCTCGGTCTCGCCACTGCGATGGCTAATGACCGTGGTAAAGCCATTGTTATGCGTTAGTTCCACCGCATCGAGAGTTTCGGTCAGCGTTCCGATCTGATTCAATTTGATCAGGGCAGAGTTGATGGCCTTTTCTTTTATAGCGCGTTTAATCAGGTCAACATTGGTAACGATCAAATCGTCGCCGACGATCTGGATTTTCGAACCGAGTTCCTTGACCATCAGTTTCCAGCCTTCCCAGTCGTTTTCTGCCAGGCCATCTTCGATGGATAAAATCGGATATTTGCTGACCAGCTTTTTATAGTAGGCGACCATCTGTGCGGAGGTCAGGGCGCGCTTCTCGGATTTCAGCTCGTATTTCTTGGTTTTGGTGTTGTAAAATTCCGAGGCGGCGGGATCAAGCGCAATGAAGAGTTCCTGGCCAACTTTGTAACCGGTTTTCTGGGCGGCTTCCAGAATCACCTCGATGGCTTCTTCATTACTGCCCAGATTTGGAGCAAAACCGCCTTCGTCCCCAACGCTGGTATTATGGCCTTTTTTCTTTAAGACACCTTTTAACTGGTGGAAAGTCTCCACGCCCATGCGCAGGGCTTCGGCAAAACATTTGGCGCCGACCGGAAAGATCATGAATTCCTGCAGATCAACGTTGTTATCCGCGTGCTTGCCGCCGTTCAGAATATTCATTTGGGGAACCGGGAGGACGCGGGCATTGACACCGCCAATGTATTTGTAGAGCGGTAATCCGACATAACTGGCCGCGGCGCGTGCCACTGCCAGAGAAACGCCTAAAGTGGCATTGGCGCCTAACTTGGCTTTATTGGGAGTGCCATCCAGCTCAACCATCATTTTGTCAATATAAGTTTGATCCAAGACGTCCGCTCCGATAACTTCCGGAGCGATGATTTCATTCACGTTCTGGACGGCTTTCAAAGTCCCTTTACCAAAATAACGCGCCTTGTCCCCGTCCCGTAACTCGACCGCCTCGTGTTCGCCGGTCGAAGCACCGGAAGGAATGGCGGAACTACCGAAAAAACCGCTTTCGGTAAAGACCTCAACCTCGATGGTTGGATTCCCGCGCGAATCAAGAATTTCCCGGGCATGAACTTCGACTATTGTACTCATTGCTTTGACTCCTTTAATAGATTGATTATGTTTGAAAGAATGGCTGAATTTAAGAGTATTGCACCTGATAATCAATTATGGTTTTGGTTTGCGACTTAACCTTCGTTGCTGACATCCCATTTGGACGTGGTTTCCAACTCCCGGAAAGCATGTTTAGGCAGTAAATGACGCGGTAAAAATGCCATCCCTGCCACCAGCGTGGGCAGGACCGCACTGCCAATAATCACCGCCACCAGGTAAGAGTACTGCACCTGGGTTATAATCGCGTGCGACAAGCCATACAACGCCGCAATCGTCCCGAAAGTCAGACCGGTAGACATCAGCAGGGTATAGTACCAGCGCTCGTTGGTCTTGCGCCGGAATCTGGCGACTACCGGATAGAGCCCGAATATTTTTGAGATTACCTTGCCGGTCAATAGTAAAACAAAGATCAGCGGCGCGGATAGCAGTGAGCTGAATGATACAAAAGTTCCAGCGCGAATGAAATAGAAAGGCGTCAGAAACCCCACCGTCAGGGTCCGTAGACGTCGAAGCCAGAGTGTGTCCTTGGCAGAAAACTCGGCCAGCGCCATCCCGATCAGGTAGGCTGGTAATACCGCTTCACTGCCGGACCATTGAGCTAACCACCCCAATCCGAACAGGATCAGAATTACCCACTTGGTGCGAATAGCCGCCGTACGATTGCCGTAATTCCTGGTCAACCAATGGCTCAGTGCTGGCAATATCCATAACAGCATGGCAGTGACGATTATGAAAATCAGTGTGCGGATGGAAAACGGGGCGAAAATCAAGCCCAGCGCAATGACCGTTCCGAGATCGTTGATAAAGCATGATCCTAACAAACCTTTGCCAAATTCGGTCTGATTCAAACCGGTTTCCAGCATGACAGCGTAGACGACTGCCATCGAGGTGGTCGAAAGTGCTACACCGCTCAATAAACTGGCCTGATAATTCCATCCCAGCCCAAAATGGGCTAATAGGGTACAGCCAATGAAGGGCGCAAAGAATCCGGTTAGCCCGACAAAGGACACTTCCCGGACTTTTTTCCGCATGGTGGTGGGGTTAAGTTCGGCACCAGCTAAAAACGTCAGCAGAATTGCCCCGGAGGCCGCCAAAAAACACAACCATTCGGCATTAGCATGCAGGGCGAGGTGATGGTGGAAAAGACTCGCGGCGACCATGCCGATGCAAATTTCCACCAAGGCAATGGATATTCGCAGGTGGCGGGCGATGATGGCTGAGATAACCGCCAGCCCCAACCAGATTGTAGCTGTAAAAAAGATTTGTTCCATCTGTGATTACTCCTGATTCGCTAAATCAACTCTTGATTTCTTGTCCTTCAGGAGTCATCAGCTCAGGTTGAGCAATTCCGTGGGGACTCCATCCCAACCGTTCAAATTTATTTCAATTAATAATTTTTTTCAAGCGGAGTATAGACCCGCATCTCGTGAAATCCAGGTCGATTTGGAAAAGATCGGCGCGAGTCACAGCATATTTCCGCTTTGTTTAGCCGGTTCGAAAAATTTAAATTCTCCTGTTTTTTGAGGCTGAAATGAGTTTTATCGTAAAAAAATATACCAACAACATGGCTGACGATTGGGAACGCTTCGTCTGGGAAAGCGTCAACGGCACACTTTTTCACACGCGCCGGTTTTTATCTTACCATCCCGAAGGGCGCTTTCAGGATGCTTCAGCGTCTTTTTTGCAGGGTAACCAGGTTTTTGCCTTATTGCCGGCCGCGCGCGGAATATGGGACGGTAAAGATACGCTCTGGTCCCATCGCGGCGCCAGTTATGGCGGGTTTGTCTATCGCGAGGGACTCAGCCTCCATGCCGCCTATCAGCTGGTGGAACAGCTGCTGCATTATGCACAAAAGGAAAAAGTCCAACGGATCGTCATCACCTTGCCACCGATTATTTACAGTCGCCGGCTCTCCAATTACATTGATTTTGCCCTGATCAAGCACGGCTTTACCTATCTTAGACGCGAAGTTTCCAGCATCGTCTCGCTCGAGGCGGACATTGATCAGAATATCGCCAAATTCAAACAGACCAACCGCACCGCCTTCCGGCGCGCGCAAAAGCTGGGAATCAGAGTGCGCGAAACCAACGATTATTCCGCTTTTTACGCAATCCTGAAGAAAAACCTCAAAATCCGCCACGGCGTTCAACCCACCCACACGCTGGAAGAATTGATCACACTGAAACGGCTCTTCCCGGAGCGGATTTTCCTGTACGGCGCCTATCTGAAGGACGAAATGGTCGCCGGTGTGGTGATGTTCGACTGTAACGCTGACGTCTCCCTGGCTTTTTATATCAGCCACAACGAAGAACGCCAGGAGTATCGGGGCGTGAATCTGCTGTTCTATGAAATCATCCAGCGGTGCATCACCAAGGGCTTCAAGTACCTGGACTTCGGCATCTTCACCGTCAATATGGTGCCGAATTTCGGATTGGCGCGTTTCAAGGAAGGCTTCGGCTCGAGCGGCGTCCTGCGCGACACATTCTACATTGATCTATAAAACAATCACCTCGTTTAATAATCAATTCCTTGACCATGGACATTGAAATTTCCCCGCAATGAGCACCAGTATTCGTAGCCTTACCAAGCAAACCCTCATTTATGGCGTCGGCACGATTTTAGCCCGCTTCGTGACTTTCCTGCTTTTGCCGGTGTACACCAATATTTTGCCCGCCGCTGAATACGGTTTAGCGGCGTTGGTGTTCGCTTTTTTAGGCTTCATGATCATCATTTTCAATTACGGCCTGGACTCCGCCCTGATGCGCTTTTACAGTGAGGTCCACGAACCGCCGCAAAAAACTGCCATCCTGTCCACGGCGATTTGGCTGACGCTCGCCACCAGCCTGATAATGGGCGCTATAATCTATGGCCTGAGTGGTTTTTTAGGACGAGTACTGCTGAACGACCCGGCGCATGCCAATTTAATCAGATACAGCGCCGCGATTCTGTTCTTTGACGCGATTTGCCATGTGCCTTTTGCGTTATTACGCCTTGAAGAAAAGTCGTTCCAATTCATGGGTATTCGCTTAATCAACGTCATCGTCGTGTTCGCGTTGAACGTTTATCTGGTTGGCAAATTACAGCGTGGCGTGGACGGCATTTTCGAGAGCAATTTGCTAACATCCGCCCTGACCGCCACTATTCTGTACACGGTGATTCTAAAGAAGTTGCGCCTGCGCTTTGCCGGTGCGGCGGCGCGGGAACTTGCCCTGTTCGGCTTGCCCTTCATCCCGGCGGGTCTGGCCACGGTCTGTATGGAAATGCTCAACCGCTATATTCTGGAACATCTCCTGGATTTAACCGCGGTGGGGATTTTCAGCGCCGGTTTTAAGCTGGGGATTTTCATGTTGCTGTTGACGACTGCCTTTTACTACGCCTGGCAGCCATTCTTCCTGAAAGCGGGACCGCAGGAATCATCACGTCCTCTGTTCGCGCGGATTTTCACCTACTTTGTACTCGTGGAATTGAGTTTCTGGTTGGGATTGACGGCTTTCATGCCGGAGATCGTCCATTTGCACATCGGTAAGATCTATCTCATTGGCAAAGAATATCAAGCCTGCGAGCCGATGGTTTCGATCATCCTCCTGGGCTATGTGTTTTTGGGAATTAATCAGACCTTTTTACCGGGCATTTACTTCGAAAAGAAGACGCGTTACCTGGCCTACCTAACTTTCCTGGCCGCCGCGGTCAACGTCGGCGCCAATTTTATCCTGATCCCCGTTCTCGGAATCGTTGGTTCCGCCTATTCCTCGCTGATCGGATATATTACCTTAGCCGTCGGCGGCTATGTGGTTTCGCAACGCCTGTTCCGGGTGCCGTATGATTTCCGCCGGGTAGGGATTTTGTTTACTCTGACGCTGGGAGCGGGTTTGCCAATTTACTTCCTGCATCCGGCGCTTCTTGTCCGTGTTTTAGTGGTGGCGGCATTTCCAATTGGATTATGGCTGCTTGGCTTTTTCAAAAAGGACGAAATCGCCGCATTGAAATTGTTCTTCGCCGCACGGAGTAAAAATTGAAGTGCGTCCGCAAGGTCGTTCACGTCACCATCGGACATCCTCCCACCGATGATCGCATCTTTTTCAAGGAAGCCTGCTCGTTGGCGAAAAACGGCTGCGCGGTCACCATTGTCGGGCCAGGGCGTGCAGAGCAGAAAGAGGCATCGGGCGTCAGGTTTGTTTTATTCGCTCCTAACGGTTTTTTTCACTCACTTTTCGCGGCGTATAGGTTGGCCCGGTGTGAGCGGGCAGATGTCTATCACATCCACGAGTTCGAATTCCTGCCATTTGCGCTCTGGCTGAAATATAAATATGGGCGGAAGGTTATCTACGATGCGCACGAAACCGTCTTCTGGTTTTTCATGGACTTTTCCCGGCGCCATTTTTTGATTCGTTTGTCAGCGGCCTGCCTTGCCCAGGGGCTTGAATTCCTGACCATGCGGGGTGCTGATTACCTGATCACGGTCACCCCCTGGGTGGAAAAGCACCTGCGCGCCTTTCATCCCCGCCGCGCGATAGTCTATAACTACCCGATAACAACCATTTTCGACGGCAATCACGCCCAGCATACTCCACCGCTAATTTTATATCATGGGCAGCTGACGCCTGGTCGCAACATCGAGTTGATGATTGCCGCAATGCGTCATGTGCGGGAACACGCACCGGAAGCCCATCTGCACTTGGTCGGCGCCAGCACTGCCGCCTACCGCCAGATCCTGCTCCGAATCGTAGCTGACTGGAACCTAACCGGGCAGGTCAAAATCCTGCCACCCGTACCTCATTCCGCCATTCCGGAATTACTGCGACAGACCGCCATTGGTTTGGCCGCACTGCAACTGAATGAATCCTATCGGCGTTCTATTCAGGTGAAACCTTTCGAATTCATGGCGATGGGAGTTCCGGTTATAGGTGCACGGGTGCCGTCTATTGAAAAGTACGTCGTCGCAAGCGGCGCAGGTTTAGTTGTCGAACCTTTAACGCCCGAAAATCTGGGTGCTCTGCTCGTGCGTCTTCTGCATGATCCCGGACTGCGGGCGGAAATGGGCGCACGGGGTCGTCAGGCTGTTCGGGAAAAGTATAATTGGGATTGTACCTTGCCTGCGCTTCTGCAAGTCTATAGGAATCTGTTGGCATGTTGAAGATTCTATATATTTCCCCTGAAAATACGGTGGGCACCCTGACCATCTGGCAAAAGGCCCATCAGGCCGCGGGCAATTACTGCCGCTACGTGACTTGGTTCCGTAGTGCGGCGGGCTACGCTGAGGATATATGTCTCGATCTGCCACTGATTGCCGCCCGCAGTTGGTACATCCGGCCGCGCCTGGCGTTCATTCGGCGGATCGACCGCCGCGATCCCTATGCGGAATTACACGGCTATCCGCCGGTCTGGAATCCACCGCGCTGGCAGAAAGGTTTGTTTGCACTTCGGGAGGCGCTCTGGAAGCCCGCAATTGAGCAAGCTATACGCCGCAATGGTCTGGAAGATTTCGACGTCTATCATTTCGAGTGGGGCACTGATTTCTTCCGCGACGCCCGCTGGGCGCGCCATCTGAAAGCACGTGGCAAGAAGATCATCTGTCAGTATCACGGGCAGGACATCCGCAACCGTGGGGTCATTCCTGCCATGGATGCGCTGAGCGACCTGAACCTGACCAGCGAACTCGACCTGATTTTCCGCCATCCGCGCCTGAAGTATCTGTTTTTACCGTTCGATGTTGGCGTCTTCGAACCTAAGCAGACACCCGGCCGACCACTGACTATTTGCCACGCCACCACCAATCGCCGAGTCAAGGGTTCCAATGAAATCATCCGGGTGGGTGAGGAACTGCAACGCAGTCACGGCATCCGCTTCATTTTTATCGAGAATCAGCCGCATGCCAAAGTCATTGAACTTAAAAAGCAGGCTGACATTTATATCGACCAAATCACCGATCATGCCTGGGGTTATGGCATGAACTCACTGGAGGCTCTGTCGCTTGGACTCGTTTGCGTGACCTTTTTAAACCCGACTTATGAGAAATTCATTCCCGATCACCCATTCGTAAATGCCAGCCAGATTAATCTGCGGGAAAAATTGGTGGAGCTGATCGCCGACCAAAAACGGCTGACGGAGCGGATGCAAATTAGCCGTAAGTGGGTGGAGAAACGGCATGACTACCGGAATGTTGTGCGGGAACTGTATAAATATTATGTTGAAATTGGGATTGATGTTAGCCAGATAAATAAATCATTATTAAACTTGTTTTAAATTAGGATACGAATTGAATTATCCAAGGTACTATACAATTGATATTGCCTCAAGCTGTAATCTTAGATGCAGTTTTTGTCCTGAAGGACAGCGTATAAATCCACAGCCTAAAAGATCAATGACTGCAGCTGAATTTAAAATATTCACCCGAGATATTATCCACCATGCTCAATTAATCGGACTTACTAATTGGACCGAACCTTTTGTTAATTCGGATATATTGGAAATTGTTACATACATAAAACAGAAAAACAGTAAAATATATGTATCTCTCAGTACTAATGGTAACAGTCAAAAAATTGGCCCGAAATTAATCAGTAATCTTTTCAATGTTGGCCTTGATTCGATCGAAATTACGTTTAGTGGTATTGATCAGGCGACTTACCAAATTTATCATCAGGGCGGGAAACTACAGCGTGTTGCGGAGACAATCTACAATATCGCTCATGCAAAACTAAGGAAAGGTGGAAATACGCCCTGTATTTATCTAAACTTTCTGACTTTTCCATACAACTCAGCATCTTTAAAAAGAATCAAATCGTGGTTATACGGATTTCTAAAAGATTCCGATTTAATGAGGACGATCAACTACATCAGACCTATTAGAGGAACGATAATGGGCAACGTTAGAAACAACCAAAATAGTATGCGTAAATTTAAAAAGATCTGGGGTAGTCATATCTTCCAACTCAATTTCAGACCAAGGTGTAATTTCATTTTTGAGCACTTCTATCTTAGAGCAGACGGAAAGGTCTTTCCCTGTTGTCTGGTGGAATATAATGAAAAATATTGTTTAGGTAATATTACGCAGGATAATTTTGAACTGATTTTACAAAAGCGTGAAGAATTTCGTTCCAATTTCATCAATGGTACAAACTCACTCTGTAATCATTGTACGGTTCTACACGGCTGGCTCCCGATACGTAATAAGGCTGCCCTGTATCTCAATCTAAGATTGTTATATCTGATTTTTCTTCATTCACTTAATAAGTTGGATAAAGCTCTGTTCGGTGAAGTCTTCTTCAGGAAAAAGTGGAGTAAAAAACTCGAGCAACTATAATATTGAAGTCTTACCTAATTGATCACTAACTGGAAAACCTGAGAATAATTACTGGGACAATCATGCGGATTACCTTTGTCTTACCCGGCTTTATTGATGCGCCAATGGGCGGAGTCAGGGTTGTGGTCGGTTACGCCAACCGACTGAATCGACGCG
>CAZPQN010000014.1:0-20001 GCA_964588795.1 uncultured bacterium
TCAAACAGGGAGCAAAAAGGTTCAAACGTGAGGTTATACAGTATACTATATCAATTGGGAAAAGTCAGAGAAAGGCACTAAGCTACGTAAGCATTTCCCCATAATAATGATGTGATTCATGCATAGTCCAGTCCAATTTGACCCAATTCTGATCGCGCCCTGCGGGATGAATTGCGGCACCTGCCTGGCCTATCTCAGGCAGAAAAACCATTGCCCCGGCTGCCGAATTCTATCGGATGCCAAGTCGGTATCGGTACAGCGTTGTATCATCGTGAAGTGCGAACATTTGGCGCAGACGCAGTCCAAATTTTGTTACGAATGCGCCAATTATCCCTGCCGGCGCGTGTTGCAACTCGATAAACGCTATCGCACGAAATACCGCACGAGTTTCATCGCAAACCTGCAGATGATCCGGGAAAAAGGACTGGCCGCTTTTCTCGCCTTTGAAGCTCAAAGAAGAACCTGCCCGAGTTGCGGCGCGACCCTGTGCGTGCATCGGCCTTATTGTCTGGAATGCAAGGCAAACGTCGCACCAGACGCGCGATAATTTCAAATTGGATAATGATATGAATAGAGAACTTGAGAAATTAGGACTGGCCGGCTCGCTGGCGATTTTTCTGCCGGCGGCGCTGTTGATGTACGTTATGACGCGCTTCTTGATTCCCTATCTTAGCCGGGTGACGGGGCAGGAGCCGGTCCTGTTCTGGTTTATCGTAGGTGGAGCAGGGATTTTCACGCCGCTGATCGTGACCGGACTGCTGATCCTGCATCGCGAAGGCTATGCCATCTCCCGACAGACGATAATCGAACGCCTGCGGTTTCGCAGGCTCACGAAAAGCGATATTGTCTGGAGCATCGTCGGGCTGGTCGCGGTAGGGATTGTCAGTGGTTTGATCATACAAGGCATAAAACTAATGACAGGCGCATACGACCCTTCTCCGGAGTTCATGGCATTCGAGCCGTTAGCGAGAGGCCGCTACTGGTTATTGTTAGTCTGGCTGCCGTACTGGATTTTGAACATTTTCGGCGAGGAATTCCTCTGGCGGGGAGTGTTGTTCCCGCGACAGGAGGTGGCGTTTGGCAAATGCACCTGGCTGGTGCACGGCTGTGGCTGGGGCGTGTTTCACATCGCCTTCGGCTGGCAATTACTGCTCACTCTACTGCCTCTGCTCTTTATCCAGTCTTACGTCGTGCAAAAGACTAAAAATTCCTGGGTGGGAGTCATCCTGCACGGCGGCCTGAACGGTCCCAGCTTCCTGGCGATCTGCTTCGGTTTGATTTGACAATTACACCACGACAATAAATTGCGGTATCAGGCAATGGAGCAATACATCACGGTAAAATCGGAACAGGGAAAAGCTTATCTGGAAAGTAATTCGTCTCGGCCATTCATTAAAACGACACAGGATTTTCTGGACCTGGGTGAACTGGCCTACACCGCCGGCACGAATCTTTATATGTTGAAAGATGTCAATTTTGCGCCGGAATTTTATGACCTCGGCAGTGGCCTCGCAGGCGAAATTTTGCAGAAGTGCTCCAACTACCATATCCGCCTGGCGATCGTCGGTCAATTTGCGATGGTCACGAGTAAGAAATTTCGGGAACTCATGCTGGAGTCGAATCGGGGAATGCAGGTGCGTTTCACTGGCGACGGGGCGGAGGCTCTGGCGTGGCTGATGCGTCCCGCCTATATTACTCCCGGCTGATGCATCCCCGAATCAAATAATAGACGAGAAAACGCCGATCATTTACGCCCGCAATCCTGCGGGCTTTTTATTTTGCGGCATGGTCAGTTTTGTTCGCCGTAGAATTTCACCGGATATTCGACACCCGGCTGGGGTGACCAGGCGTAAGGACTTTCCCAGCTTTTCAGGAAAATTTCGCGGAACCGGTTGGTCACAGTGCGATTTTCGATCAGTAAACCGAGGTTGCGGGAATTGTAGAAATAATTACGCGACCAGTTGCTCGTTCCGAGCCAGGTGAAATTATCGTCGACGACCATATACTTGCAGTGTTCGACGCGGGCGAAGGGAAGATAGCCGGCGCTGGATTCGGGAATCGTGCTGAGCCTGACCGTCAAATTTGGTAAAATTCCGAGACTCTGCAGGTACGGCAATTCGGACTTTTTAGTGGCCCAATCGGAAATTAAGAGCCGCACGTCCACGCCGCGTGCCGCCGCCGCGCGCAGTGCGTCATCCAGGCGCGCATAGTAATTGGTTTTGGAATCGAGCGGCGAATAGGCAAGCAGTTGCACATACGCCGACTTTTTCGCCTGCCGCAAGGCCTGCAGAATCATTTTCTCCTCGGGTGCGAAGCCGTACGGCAGGTTCCTGGCCGGACTGCCCAGCGCCGTGAATTTGAGCGTATCGCCGGCGTTCAGCGTGAGGGACATTTTTTCCGGCTGAGCGAGTTTACGACTAACCGGTTTGTTCTTCTGAGCCTGTTCCCAGTCGAGCTCGAAAAGCGCGGTCATCAATTGTGCATACCGGGGGTGCGCGACCCTGACGCCGAGTTCGTGAATATGTTCAAGGGCGCGCCAGTCGAAATTCTGACTGCCGAGGAAGACTTCCCGTTCGTCCACGATGAAGAATTTGGCGTGCTGGATGCCGCCGTTTTGATTGAAAACCGCGGTTTCGCGCACGGCGATGTTTTTGATTTTCTGCAGACGTCGCAGGGTTTCCGGATAAGTGGTCGCCATGCGGGCATCGGCGAGGATGCGCACTCTGACGCCTCGCGCGGCGGTTTTTTCAATCCGGGTAATGATCGGTTCCAGCGCCTGACCGGGCAGATTGGCGATGTAAAATTGTTCGATATTCAGTGAGTGCTGAGCGGCTGAAATCATTTCCGCCCAGACTTCGGGTGTATTGCGGATGTCCGGATTGTCCAAGGTGGTTTCCAGCGGTATGCTCTCGACAATCTCGAAAGCGCGTGTCGGAAACTGGGCGAAGGCCGCAAGAGCCGGGAAAAGGAGCCAGACCAATTCGCATATAAAGGGGGCGATATTAGCGAATTGTCGTTGAAACCGCTGATTAGTTACCGGCTTGCCGGGGCGGACGGCGTCGGAAAATGCGGAGTTTTTCAAAGCGATTCTCTTCGCCTTTCAACAGACGTTGAATATTACTGCGGTGGGTGTAGACGATGAACAGCGGGATCAGCAGGCTGAAGTACAATAAAACGGGATTGACGGAGATGCCGAGCCCGTACCGCATAACGAGTAAACTCAAAGGCAGAGTCAGGGCGGCGCTGATGGAGGAAATCGAAACGATGCCCGTGGAGAAGAGCACCACGGCAAAGACTACCACGCAGAACAACAAGGCAATCGGGAAAAGGGCAATGATCATCCCCGCGCCGGTGGCGACGCCTTTGCCGCCGCGAAATCCGGCGAAAATCGTGAAAGCGTGACCGATGATCGCGCTCATGCCGGCTAAAATCATGGCGAAGGTCGGATCGGTAAACGGCAGGGGATCAATCCGCAGGCGCGCAATCAAGGCCGTCGCCAAAGCGCCTTTCAGTATGTCGAAGATGGACACAATCAGCCCGGCTTTCCAGCCTAAGACACGGAAAGTATTCGTGCCGCCGGCATTGCCGCTGCCAAAGTTGCGAATGTCAATGCCGCGGGTGATCCGCGCCACGATGATGCTGGTCGGAATCGAGCCGCACAGATAACTCAAAATCATGATCACGATGACAGACCACATTACTCACTCCAACTGAGCCCGATCGCGGCGGCACCGTTGCCGGCATGCGCGCCAAGTGTCGGCGATGCGGGTAGAATGTTGATATGTTCGATATTAAAGCGTTTTCTGATTTCTGCGCAGTAATATTTCGCGGTCTCGAGGGCGTTGGCGTGGGTGATAACGAACCGCGGATTCTTTTTGCTCTGGGCAAAGCGGGTCGTCAAGTCCAGCACTTTTGCGATGGCGCCCTTGTCGGAGAAGCTTTTACCGCAGATTTTCGGCACCCCGCGCTCATCCAAATTCAGGATCGGTTTCAGATTCAGCAACTTGGCGATGACGCCTTTGGTGATACTGACGCGTCCACTGCGCATCAGGTACCTCAGGCTGGGAATATTGACAAAAATCTGCGTCTGGCGTGTGAACCGGGTGACTTCTTCCACGACCTCGTCGTGGGTTTTGCCGGCGGCGACTAATTCGGCGGCTTTCTCGACGATCAGACCGAAGGTCACCGAGAGCGATTTGCTGTCAATGACGCTGATTTTGCGGTCGGGGAATTCGCGGGCGGCATTCACGGCATTCTGGTAAGTTCCGCTGGCCGCCGCGGGTAAATGGATCGAGATGATCGAGTCATAATGACTGAGCAGGAAACTGTAGGTGTTTTTAAAATCGGCTGGCGACGGTTGCGAAGTCTTGGGATGATGGGGCTCGGTGTCCAGCATCTCGTAAAAAATGTCAGCGGTGATGGTGATTTTATCAATGTAGGCCGAGTTGCCGAAGGCGACGCGCACCGGGATCAGCTGGATACCATACTTGTCGAGGGTTTCCTCCGGCAGATCGCAACCCGAATCCGCGACGATGGCGATGGGAGGGTGTGGATGATGCGAAACGATGTACTGTTTGAGCATGTCGTCGGCTTTCTGCTGGAGCAAATCCCCGTAAGCGTGTGCGATCTTAAAAACCTTGGCGGGTTCGTTGGTATGAATGTGCAAGCGGGCGCGCTTTTCCGAACCGGCTAACACGAGCGAATCGCCGAGCGTTTCAATCTGGGCGCGCAGACGAGTATGATCAATATTTTTTCCTTCGATCAGACACTCGGTGCAATAGCGAAAAGTAATCGTCTCCGGCAAAACTTCCGTGCGGGCGACTTCTTCGAATGCCACCGGTTCCGCGGCTTTGTTGTCCCGGATATGACCGGTTTTGATGAAGTGGGTGATGCCTTCCAACATGTAAACAAAACCCTGCGCCCCGGAATCCACGACATTGGCGGTGCGGAGGGCTTCGAGTTTGGTGCGGGTTCGTTCGAGCGAGCGCCGCGCGGCTTCCAGCGAATGAGTCAGGAGCTCATCGAAATCCAGATGTTTGCGGGCGTTGGCCTTGATATTTTCCGCCCAATCCCTGATGACGGTAAGAATCGTGCCGTCCTTGGGCTTGGACAGGGCGCGGTAGGCATGTTCCTGGGCGGCGTCAGCCGCGGCGGCAAATTGCTCGGTATTGACTTTGCGATGTTTGCGCAGACCCTTGGCCAGGCCGTAGAAAAACTGAGCTAAGATCACGCCGCTGTTACCCCGGGCGCCTTCCAGCGCGGAATCGGCGATTTTCGTGGAAGAATGCTCGATGGAGTCGGTGTCATGCGACAGATTATCCACGACGGTTTTCATCGTGGCGGCCATGTTCGTGCCGGTGTCAGCATCGGGCACGGGAAAGACGTTGATCTTGTTCAAATGTTCCTGATGCTCGACGACCTTTTTGGCGCCAGCGCGGATTCCGCGCGAAAAACGTTTTCCATCAATGTATTTAATTTTCAATCGAAATACCTCTCAATATTGTACTATATGCAGGTCGATGCCCGATCCGGCAAGTTGAGCTGAGGCGGCGTCACCGCGCCACCGGACATGATCACTTTCAGACTCTGTTCGATGCTTAATTCCGCCGGTATGACCTCGTTTTCGGGAACGAATAAGACCCAACCGGAAGTCGGGTTGGGAGTGGTTGGCAGAAAGACATTGTAGTACTTCCGGCCTGTTGCGGAGGGCAGTTCACCGGTGACGAAGCCCAGCGTCCAGACTCCTTTGCGCGGATACTCGAGGAAGACCACTTTTTCAAACCCGGATTTGGCCACCGACAACGCACCCAGTACCTGTTTGGTGGTCTGGTAAATACTGCGCGCCACCGGGATGTAATTCAGCCATTTTTCGAAAACCAGCAGAAGACGTTTACCGAGGAAATTGGTTACCAACAAACCCAGCAGGTAGATCAATAGGAAAGAAATCAGCAGACCCAGCCCCGGCAAGTGCACTCCGAGCAGGGGATCGAGCACCGGACTGACTATGTTATCGAAGAAACCGATGAAGAGTTTGATGAAGTAAACCGTGACGGCGATGGGCATCAACGCCAAGCCGCCCGCGATTAATTTGGGGCGCAGGGAAATTTTAAAATTATGCCAGAAATCGCTCATGGTTCACAGGTGGATTTAGGATTCACACGCGGGCGTCGTTCCACCAGCAAATAAATACCGAGCAGAATCAGCAGTACCGGCCAGTAACGCAGGTAATCCCACTGTTCGGCGTAGAACAGGGCCGCAATTGTAATCAGGAGGATTCCGGGAAACCACAGGTGGTTTTTGGCCGGACCAAAAAAGAACATGAAAATGAAACCGATGCCCGGCGCCAGGACAAACGTCGGCCAAAGATAACTCATATTGTGCCAGGTGGTGCGGTCGAGGTACAGAAAGAGCGTGCCGGTGATGAGTAAAATGGAAGCCGGCATCAGCAAACCATAGTTGGTCAGATCAAGTGCAAAACCGGCTAAGAACAGGACGCCTATCCCGATGATCAGGAGCGGCCAGGAGTCATACCAGTGCAGATAAACAAACTGACCTAAAAATAGGATTACGCCTAACAGAATCAGCAAAATACCGGAAAACAAATTGGATCTACCAGTGGTGTTTGCCATAACCTCACTCCCTAAATTTACCGTTAGTCACCAAACGTCGGTATCAGGAACTTGTCTCGTTATCCCTAATCAGGCTATGGTAACCTGCGGGTCGAGATAGACATCCTGGACGGCGTTCATGATGGCAACACCTTCCTTCATCGGTTTCTGGAAGGCTTTGCGGCCCAAAATCAGACCCATGCCGCCGGCGCGTTTATTGATGATGGCGGTCTTGACAGCTTCCGCTAAATCATCTTCACCGGAAGCACCGCCGGAGTTGATCAATCCGGCACGTCCCATATAGCATCCGGCGACCTGATAACGCGTCAGGTCAATCGGGTGATCGGTAGTAAGTTGCTCGTAGACTTTTTTATTGGTTTTACCGAATTTCAGGGTTGAATAACCACCGTTATTTTCGGGTAGTTTCTGTTTGATGATATCGGCCTCGATGGTGACGCCGAGGTGGTTAGCCTGGCTGGTCAGATCAGCGGCGACATGGAAGTCTTTTTCGGGTGTCTTGAAGGCGTTATTACGCAGGTAACACCACAGAATAGTGACCATGCCGAGCTGATGAGCGTGTTCAAAAGCTTCGCTGATTTCCAGAATCTGACGCCGGGATTCGTGCGATCCGAAATAGACCGTCGCTCCGATGGCCGCAGCACCCATATCGAAAGCCTGATCGACGCTGGCAAACAAAGTCTGATCATGGATGTTCGGATAGGACAGGAGTTCATTGTGGTTGATCTTCAGGACGAAAGGAATCTTGTGAGCATAGCGCCGGGCAACCATCCCCAGCACTCCCAGCGTCGAAGCGACCGCATTAGAACCACCTTCCAACGCTAACCTTACGATGTTTTCCGGATCGAAATAGATCGGATTCGGTGCGAAAGAGGCGCCCGCCGAGTGTTCAATGCCCTGATCTACAGGCAGAATTGAAAGATACCCCGTGCCGGACAACCGACCGGTGTTGAACATCAACTGCAGGTTGCGCAGGACGCCGACCGGACGATCGGAATTGAGATGAATTCGATCAATGAAGTCCGGACCCGGTAGATGCAATTGCTCTTTGGGAATCGTAGCGCACTTATGGTTGAGATAGTACTCGGTCTCCTGACCAAGATAACGTTCGTAATTTTTTGTCATATAGAACCTCCTGAAAAATATCGGCTGGAAAATATAAAAAAAATGCGAAGGATAAAAGAAATTTAATTGAATTGCACTGAAATAAATTATCTTGATTTTCTTCAAATATGGTATTAATCTAAAAGTGTAATGAATACAAAATTGAAAGATATTAAAAATAACCTGGCCGGGCAGGGCATCAAGCCGACTTATCAGCGGTTGTGTGTGTTGGAATTTCTGGAGCAGGCGGCGGAGCATCCGACGGCGGAGATGATTTACGAAAATGTCGTGCGGAAGATTCCTACCATGTCACGCACAACCGTGTACAATACGCTCAACCTGTTTCAGGAGAGTGGTATTATCCATGCAGTGACGATTACCGGCACGGAAGCAAGGTACGGCGTCGCAGAACATGCCCATCATCATTTTCTTTGCCGCCAGTGTGGAAAGATTTACGACATCGATGTCACCTGTCCATTTGCCGATGGCCATCAGCACGAGGTGGAAGGTCATGCCATTCAGGAAATCCACGGATATTTCAAGGGTATCTGCCGGGATTGTCATTAACCATAGCAATTAATCGAAAGGAATAGCCAATGCGTGAAAAAGTCGAAAAAGTTATCAATGCAGTCCGTCCTATGTTGCAAGCCGACGGCGGAGACGTGCAGTTGGTGGACGTAACTGCCGATGGTATCGTAAAACTGCGTTTGACCGGTGCCTGTGGCGGTTGTCCGATGAGCAGTTACACCTTGAAAATGGGGATCGAACGTAAATTGAAGGAAGCCGTTCCGGAGATAAAGAGCGTCGAGCAGGTATTTTAAAAACCCGGGTCAGTTTTTTCCCATTCGACAATTTTCGTAATTTATTATAGTGGAGAAAAGCAATGACATACCTGTTAAAAGTGCCGGATATGTCCTGTAAACACTGCCAGCTGCGGATCGAAGGGGCACTGCGGGCGCTATCCGATGTCAGCCAGGTGAAGGTTGATCTTGACCGGAAAACTGTGACCATCGAGGGCACAATTGGGTTGCCGGAAGAGATTAAAGCCATTGAACAATCCGGCTATACTGTCAGTGAGGAAAAATAAATATTAAGGAGAAAAGCATATGCGCAAATTAAAAGGTACGCGAACTGAGAAGAATTTATTGAGTGCATTTGCCGGCGAGTCGCAGGCGCGTAACCGGTACACGTACTTCGCTTCGGCGGCGAGGAAGGAAGGCTACGAACAGATCGCCGCCATCTTCACCGAGACTGCCGAGAATGAAAAAGAACATGCCAAGCGCTTTTTCAAATTTTTGGAAGGTGGCGATGTGGAAATCACCGCGGCATTTCCGGCGGGCGTAGTTGGCACCACGGCTGAGAATTTACTGGCCGCGGCGGATGGTGAAAAGCACGAACACACCGTACTTTATCCCGAATTTGCCAAAGTCGCCGAAGCAGAAGATTTTGCCGAGATAGCTCAGATTTTCCGGGCAGTTGCCTCAGTCGAGAAACAGCATGAGAAGAACTACCGGACGCTGCGCGAAAATGTACTCAATAAGCGGGTCTTTGAAAAAGCCCAGCCCATCAAATGGCGTTGCCGGAATTGCGGCTATATTCACGAGGGTAGCAAAGCGCCCGACAGATGCCCAGCCTGCGCCCATCCCCAGGCTTATTTTGAAGTGTTAGCCGAAAATTATTAACCCATTCAAACAGATTACTGAAAGGAGCACTTATGACTAAATATGTTTGTACGGTTTGTGGTTATGTATATGATCCCCGGAAAGGCGATCCGGATAATGGTATACCGAAAGGGACAGCTTTTACCGACCTCCCGGATGACTGGGTTTGTCCGGTGTGTGGCGCCGAAAAAGACGAATTTGAACCGCAGGAGGACTGAGCGGTGCACCAGGTGCTGAAACCTGATGTATTTGCGGTCGGTGCGCGCGACTGGGACCGGCGCTTATTCGATGAGTTGATTCCACTTCCGGATGGCACCAGCTACAATGCCTACCTGATCAGAGGCACGGAAAAAACAGCCCTGATCGATACGGTTGATCCGACCAAATCCGCGCAACTGATAGCCAACCTGCAGGCTCTGGGAGTAGAAACCATTGATTATATCGTGACCCAGCATGCCGAGCAGGATCATTCGGGATCGGTGGGTGAAATTTTGCGTTTGTATCCGAATGCGAAGATCGTCACCAACCAGAAATGCAAGAACCTTTTGTGTGATCACTTATTGCTCCGCGATGATCAGTTCCTGACGATTGTGGACGGTGAAACTCTTGCATTAGGTAACAAAACTCTGCAGTTCATCTTTACGCCCTGGGTACACTGGCCGGAAACCATGTGCACCTATTTGCAGGAAGAAGGGATTTTGTTTTCCTGCGATTTTTTCGGGTCGCATCTAGCCCAGAGCGAACTGTATGTCGCTGATCAAGCTAAGGTTTACGAGTCCGCCAAGCGCTACTACGCGGAAATCATGATGCCATTTCGAACCAATATCCAGACCAACCTTGCGAAGGTACAAGCCGTGCATCCCGCCATCATCGCTCCCAGCCACGGACCAGTCTATCCCGAACCGCAGTTCATTCTTGAGGCTTATGCGGAGTGGACCGCGGACAAAGTGAAAAACGAGGTGCTGATTCCTTACGTATCCATGCATGGCAGTACGGAACTGATGGTTAATTATTTAGTGGATGCCCTGGTTCGCCTGGGAATTACGGTAAAGCCATTCAATCTTCCCCGTACGGACATTGGCGAACTCGCTATGGCCTTGGTGGATGCCGCGACAGTCGTCATCGGCACGCCGACTGTGATTCTCGGACCGCATCCGTACGCAGTATACGGCACCTATTTAACCAATCTATTGCGTCCCAAAACGCGCTTCGCGACTGTAATCGGGTCGTACGGTTGGGGTGGCAAGACCATCGAATCCATTCAGAATCTGCTGACCAACCTGAAAGCTGAAATCCTGCCGCCGGTAATGGTCAAAGGTCAGCCGCGTCCGGCGGATTATCGGGCCCTGGACGAGTTGGCGGCATTAATTCAAAGCAAACACCAGTCGCTTAACCTTAAATAAGGAGTCAAGGCATGGGTATTTTTACGATGCGCGACATTTTTGATGTTGCCGTCAAAATCGAGGAAAAGGGCGAAGCCTTCTATCGCCAGACGGCCAGCGTCATTTCCGACACCACAGTTCAGCAACTTTTTCACCGACTCGCCGATGAGGAAGTCGGTCATAAGCAGGTCTTTCTCAAACTCTCGGCTCAAATTGGGACGGTAAAATTAACGCCGGTCGCCCGCGAGGATTTCCTTGCCTATCTCGAAGCCTACACGCAGAATTTGATCTTTGACGATACGGGTAGCGATCCTGAATTAGTGAAAGTCAAAGACCTGTTGACCGCCGTGAATTTCGCGATTTCCAAGGAACAGGGGTCGATTTATTACTACAAGGAAATCAAGGAATTAGTGCCGATCAGCGAGCACGCGCTACTGGATAATATCATTGAAGAAGAACGCCGCCACGTCCTGAAGCTGATCGAGTTCAAACTGGCTCGTGTGAAGTAATCGCCCGGATTGATACCACGTTGATTGAAGGCAGACAGCGCAATCCGAGTTGACTGATCATGACTGAAGTTTGGTTTTCGAGCGGTTCCGGGCAGAGGCAAAATTGAAGAAATTCAGAAATACCCTGACGCGGCGCTGGTTAACCGGACGGCAACGTCGGCGCCCCGAAGATATTCGCGGACCTTTTTTTCGCGACCAGACTGCCATTATTCATTCGCTGGCTTTCCGTCGCCTGAAACACAAAACGCAGGTTTTTTTCTCTCCAGAAAATGATCACATCTGTACGCGCGTCGAACATTCCCTGCATGTCGCGACAATCTCCGCCACGATCTGCCGGGCATTAGGATTGGATGTTGACCTTGCGACCGCCATCGGTCTGGGGCACGATCTCGGTCATGCGCCTTTCGGGCACGCCGGTGAAAAGTCGCTGGAGCGGCTTTTCCCGCAGGGATTCATTCATGAATTGCACAGTTTGCGGGTCGTGGACAAACTGGAGAATTACGGCGAGGGACTCAACCTGACCTGGGCGGTGCGGGATGGCATCGCCGCGCATTGCGGTGAAGCCGATGAGCAGTCAGTGACCATTGCCCGGGAACCGAATGAATTGAATGCCCTGCAACGATTGCCGCGTCATCCCTCGACGTGGGAAGGGTGTGTGGTCCGTATCAGTGACTCGATCGCTTATTTGGGACGGGATCTGGAAGACGCCCTGGCCGCGAACCTGATCAGTGAAAAAGAAATCCCTTCCCACCTCAGGAAGGGGATCGGCACTACCAACAGCGAAATCATTAACAATCTGGTTTTCGATGTCGTGGACTGGTCCGGGAAAAATGGGCAAATTGGTTTTTCTGAGGATATGTTTAGCTTAGTCAAAGCCTTTAAGCAATTCAGTCGCGCCAATATCTACGCCAATCCCAAACTGACTTACTGGAATGACTATGCTGGCTTAGTCATTCGCACGATCTATACCTACTTGCACGCGCTGTTTCAACGGAACGGAATGGATTTTGCCCCCTATGAACAGAGTCGGGTTCCGTTGGAAGTCAAATTCGGCAAATACATGCATTCCCTGCGTGAACGCTATCATAGTGAAGGTTGCGAGCCCACCTGCATTATCCGGGATTATATTGCCGGGATGAGCGACTCGTACGCCCTGCGCTGTTTCGAAAACATTCTCACCACCGGTACCACGGGATTATAGGCGCATCAGCGACCAAAATAACACCGGAAAGTCAGCGGTGAAAGGCTGACAATTTTTCCAGGTTGTGAAAATGTTTTGGAGCAGGAGCAGGCTAATCCGTAAAATACGCCGTTGAAAGCAGATATTAGTTGAGTACTTCACGTGGCTGAATTACATTTTGGGACAGACGGCTGGCGGGCGATTATCGGTGAGGGATTCACATTCCACAATGTGCGCCGTATTGGTCAGGCGCTGGCGGATTATTTGCTCGAAAATGATGCAAATATCAGGGGTGTGTGCGTCGGTTATGATACGCGCTTTTTGTCCGGACAGTTTGCCCTGACGATAGCCGAAGTCGTGGCCAGCAACCGCATTCCGGTTTGGCTCAGCCAAGGCTATATTCCTACTCCGGTGGTTGCTTTTACGGTAAAGAATCAACAATTGAATGCCGGTATTATGATCACCGCCAGTCACAATCCGTCCTATTACAATGGCATTAAATTCAAAGCCAATTACGGCGGACCTGCCTCAGTAACCACGACCAAAACCATTGAAAAGTACGTTGGTAAAAGTACCATTCGTCATGACCTGAAAATTGCGCGGGAGTACTTGCAGTTTGCTGACTTTTTTCTTGTCTACAGGGAGCATCTGTGTAAGTGGCTCAATATCGAACTCCTGCGGCGCTTCCGAATGCCGGTCGTAGTCGATCCCCTGCACGGCGCGGGTTGCCGGTACCTAAGCTCACTCTTGCAGACCATACCGCTGAGCGTGCACTCAATCAATAATCATCCCGATCCGCTTTTTGGGGGCTTGACGCCCGAACCGATAGCCAAGAATTTATCAGGATTAAAGCGCGCCGTGATCCGCCATAAAGCCGCCGTAGGGCTGGCCCTTGATGGCGATGGCGACCGATTCGGTGTTATGGATGAGGAGGGTAGGTTCGTCGAGTTACATGACCTGCTTCCGTTATTATTCCGTCATCTGGTGCACTCGCGCCAGTGGTCGGGAGACGTGGTGCGCACAACCTCCCTCGCCGATACGATTGACCGGGTAGCGGAAGAATTTCAACGGAAGTGTGACGAGGTACCGGTCGGATTCAAAAATGTTACTGAAGTGATGTTGAAAAAAGACATTTTGATCGGTGGCGAGGAGAGTGGCGGATTCGGATATAAAAATCACCTGCCGGAGCGCGACGGACTGCTGTCTTGCTTGTTAGTCTTGGAAATGCTGGTTAGGGCAGACCATTCACTCAAAGACCTGGTGGCCGAATTACGTCGTCGCTACGGACCATTTCATTATCTGCGGAAGGATGTATACGCCGACGCCAAGCTACTCTGTACCAATTTCGAACGCTTACGTCAGAATCCGCCACAAAAAATTGGCAGGTTAAAGGTGAATAAGACAGACCTGAACGATGGGATAAAATTTTATTTTCCCGCAAGAACCTGGCTATTAATCCGCCTTTCCCGGACTGAACCCATGGTCCGGTTTTACGTAGGCGGAAGCGATGCGAAGGTTGTCAGGCGCCTGCTCCGGGGCGGAATGGATTTGGTTTTGCCAGAAAAAACATAGGGGCTCGATGCAGAATAAATACGGACATTTTTCACAGGACGCGCTGGAATTCATTATTACCCGACCGGATACTCCCGCGCCATGGGTCAACTATATTTCTAACGGCAAGTATCATGGGCTGGTTTCGCATACCGGCGGCGGATACAGCTTTTATGTCAATCCACGTGATAATCGGATAACGCGCTGGCGTTATAATAGCCTGCCTGCCGACCGCCCGGGACGCTATGTCGTCTTGCGTGACCGGCAGAGCGGAAGCTACTGGTCACCCACCTGGCAACCGACCTGCGTGGCACTCGAACAGTTTGAATGCCGCCATGGGCTGTATTATTCCCGCATTGCGAGTCGTTATCAGAAAATCCGGGCGGAAGTGCTGTATTTTGTCCCGGCAGATGATCTCGAACTCTGGCAGGTCACAGTCCGCAATGAAGATGAGACGGGAAAAACTCTGGACATTTTTGCCTATGAGGAATTATGTCTCGGTCATGCTCTGGTGGATTTGATTAACCAGCCAAACGATCAGCATTTCAATGAAGTCTATTTCGATCACCAATCGGAAATCCTGTATGCGACAAAACGGTATTGGGTAAAGTATCGTGGTGCCACTGTTCAGCAGGCCAATGAAGCCTGGGACAAGCTGGTCTTTTTTGCGGCGTCCCTGCCGATTAAAAGTTACGACGGGAGTCGGGAGCAATTTATCGGGCGCTGGCGTTCAGAATCCAATCCAATCGCGGTCGAGAGCGGCGGTTGCTCGAATTCAGCAATCACTGCGGGTGACGCTGAAGCGGCTTTACATATGGAGCTGGTTCTCCAACCGGGTGAAGCACAGACCTTTACCGTAATGTTAGGAGTCGTTCCAAAGGACGAAGCTGATCCGGAGTATATTGTTCTTGGTGCTGAAAACTGTCCGGGTGATTGTCAGCCGATGCGGGTACGCCGCCATCGGGCGAGCAAGATAGCGGCAGAGGAATTAGTCCGAAAGTACCGCAATCCGGCAGAGGTCGCAAAGGCTTTTGCGCATCTGCAGGAAAAATGGCGCACGTACCTTGCGGCGGTCAGAGTCGCAACTCCCGACGATGAAATGAATATTCTGTTAAATGTCTGGAATCAGTACCAGACCTCGGTGACCTTTCAGTTCTCACGGGATGCTTCCTATTATCACGGCGGGTTGCTGTTTGGACGCGGATACCGTGATTCCTGCCAGGATACGTTAGGCCCGCTGATGACGCATCCGGAATGGGTCCGGGAGCGTCTTCTGGAGATGACCGGGCATCAATTCCGGGACGGCTCGACTTTTCACCTTTATTATCCGCTGACCGGAGGAGGAGAAAAAACCGGTCATTCCGATACTCCGCTCTGGTTACCGTTAGCGATTATGGAATACATCAAGGAAACTGGTGAACTGGCATTTCTCTCGTGCAAAGTGCCGTTCCATGATGCTGATGAAGCCACGGTTTTTGAGCATCTGTTAGCGGCAATTGAATTTACGTTAGCTAATCTTACCCACCGTAATTTGGCCAAATTCGGTCCGGGCGACTGGAACGACACGCTCGATTACTTAGGGCGCGCTGGCAAGGGGGAAAGCGTATGGGTGACGATGTTTTTAGCGTATATTCTGCGGGAAATGATTGAATTGTGCGATTTCATTGGTGAAACTAAAAAAGCGGAACGCTATCGGAAGGAATATCAAAAAATCGACCAGGCTCTGAATACACATTGCTGGGATGGCAGCTGGTACATCCGCGGCACCAACGATCAGGGCGCGGTTATCGGTTCCGGGCGCAATGCAGAAGGTAAAATTTTCCTGAATACGCAAAGCTGGGCTGTCATCAGTGGAATAGCCCGTGGCGAACGTGCGCTGAGATGTATGGATGCGGTGCAACAGTACCTTGAAACACCCAAGGGGCCGAAAATTCTCCACCCGGCGTACACACAAATTAATCCTAACATCGGTTTGGCGACTCGTTGTGTACCCGGCAAAAAAGAAAATGGGGCGGTCTTTAATCACCCGGTCAGCTGGGCAATTTTGGCAGAATGTCTTTTAGGACGCGGCGATCGGGCTTTTGAAATCTATAAAAAAGCCCAACCGATGAATCCGGTTATTGATATTGACCGTTACCAGGTCGAACCCTACGTTTATGCCGAGTACGTCACCAGTCCCGATCATCCCTTAATGGGACAAGCGAGTCATTCCTGGCTGACCGGCTCATCAACCTGGATGTTGCGGGACGGCATTGATTATATTCTCGGCGTGCGACCGACCTATCGGGGCTTGCAGATTGAACCCTGTATTCCAAAAGCCTGGCGAGGTTATGAGGTGGTCCGACGCTTTCGCGGTATTTATTACCACATCAAGGTTGCGAATCCAACGGGCGTTTGCCGTGGCGTAAAAAGCCTGCGGCTGGAGGGGAAACAACTTCCGGGAAATCAGATAAATTTGGATGACGAACATGTCAGCCGGTTGCTGGCAAATAAAACCAAAGTGGCAGTGGAAGTCATGCTGGGTTAACAAATCACGTCAGGAACTACAAAACAAATGGATAGCATGAACAGCAACGCAGTATTAAAGCAGATAAGCGGTGGATTAATCGTGTCCGTACAGGCGGATGCTGGCGAACCGCTCGGCAGGCCGGAAATTTTAGCGGCGTTAGCGCAGGCCTGTATTCAGGGAGGCGCAGTTGGTATCCGTGCTTGCCAGCCGCAGAATCTTGCCGCTATCCGGCGCGCTGTTGCCGTGCCTGTGATTGGTCTGATAAAACGCCATTCAGCGGAATCTGCGGTCTATATCACGCCGACTCTGAGCGATTGTCTGGCCGTTGCCGATACAGGTTGTGAAATCATCGCCCTGGACGCTACCCCGCGGGCACGTCCTGACGGCGAACAACTTAGCGAAATCGTCCGTCAGATGCGCCGACTGAGGTCAGTCCTATTGATGGCAGACGTAGCTACGCTTCAGGAAGGACGGCGGGCCGCGGAACTCGGTTTCGACCTGATCAGTACGACTCTCGCGGGTTACACCGACGAGAATTCGCGGTTCATCGAGTACGAACCGGACTATCAGCTGGTAATTGACCTGGTACGCGAGTTGGGTATGCGGGTTCCGATCATTGCTGAAGGGCGCATCTGGCAACCGGAGTCAGCGCGGCGTCTGTTGGATTCCGGTGCCTATGCCGTAGTAGTCGGTTCGGCGATCACGCGACCGACCGTCATCACGCGACGTTTTTTACAGGCCCTGAGCAGGTAAAGAAATCAAGAAGGAGTATAGTGTGGAAAAATATCCTTGCAGAACGATCCTTTTGACCAACAGTGTCTCGCTCGCGATTTATGCGCTGGGTATTGGAATTATGGCGCAGGTAAATTGGTGGGTAATGGCAGCTTTTATTCTGTACATAGGCTGGCTGGAAATTCGGCTGATAAAAGGCGGATGCGTCAACTGCTACTATTATGGAAGATGGTGCGCTTTCGGTCGTGGGAAAATTGCGGGCTGGTTGTTTAAACAAGGTGATCCGGAACGCTTTGCCAGGAGGGAACTCACTTTTCGGGATCTGTTGCCGGATTTACTGCTGGCAGTTATTCCGTTCCTTACCGGTCTTGTTCTGCTCATCCTCAATTTCAATTGGGGTATGCTGGTTGCTTTAGTGGCTCTGTTTTTACTGGCGAGCAGTGGCAATGGACTGGTCAGGAGCAAATTAGCCTGCCCGAACTGTCATCAGCGTGAAACAGGTTGCCCCGCGGAACGCTTTTTCAATAAACGCAAATGAACCGTTAAAAAGTAAGTAAGAGTACCGAAATGCGGAGATTTCTCATACTATTGACAGTTATCTACACCGTATCGGGTATTGATTGTGACAAAGCGGATGACAATTCGGTAGAGCAATATCCATTAAATATCATGCTGGCACAGGGCTATGACGATTTCAGCAGTGAAGGAGCGGCATTTGCCGTGGCGGTTGATACACTACATAACGCCGCGTTAATAATTGCACTGCGGTTCAACCTTCCATTTTATCAGGGCGAATTCAATCCCGCCAGCGATATATCCAAAACCATTCGGGAGTACAACTGGAACCGCCAGAATCCCATCACGCAGTCTATACTAAACCGCTGGCAATACTGCGAAAATTTCATGACTGACACCCAGGGAATACGCACGATGGGTGTAAATATGGCGGCGTTTTTGGTGTTCAGACCTGACAGCACTTCACTGAAAGGTAAGTTTTTTGTCGCCAAATCCGGGCGCTTGTCCTTGACCCGTATGGAAGGCAATGTAGATTTAGTCGAGGGTGATCTGACATTCGCCGAGATAACCTCGGACAGTTCCACAGCCAGAGTACGAGCGAACGGTGATCAACTGAAAATCGAAGACATCTATTTCGAATTCAGCACAACGGATCAACCAAAATAAAAGCCGCGGGTCTATTGCTCCCGGTAGAAACGGAATCGTGCCGCAGTTCACTCTTTGATCCAACTTAGAAGAGGAAAAACTGTAAGACCTGATTATGATGCTGAAACCCTGGAAATATCAGGAGCGCAGGATTTAAGGCCAGAGCAGAATCAGATACACGAAATACGAAACCAGCAAAACCAAGCCTTCCCAGCGGCGTAGAATATAACCACTCCAGAGCATGAACATCAAGGCGATCGTCGTAGTGACCATCCACCATAAATCGAGGTTTTGGATATTGACACCCTGAATGGGATTGATGAGGGCACTGATTCCCAAGATTCCAAGGATATTGAAGATATTCGAACCAATAACGTTGGCCAGCGCGATGTCAGCCTGATTACGCCGGGCGGCGATGACTGACGTCGCCAGTTCCGGGATGCTGGTTCCTGCTGCGATGATCGTCAATCCGATGATGGCTTCACTGACGTGCAAAATGCGGGCGAGCCGCACCGAATTGTCGATGAATACGTTGGCTCCAAAGAATAACAGCACGAAACCCGCTGCGATAAAAAACAAGTCCAGCCAGATATTTTTCAGGGTATGAGGCAATCCTTCCTCCAGGTGGGTTGCCGGTCGGGTTTGATTGCGTTCAGAGCGGGCGATAAGAATTATTACCAGTGTATAAATAATGATACCGCTGATGAAGATCAGGCCTTCTATTCGGGATAGAAAGCGGTCGAAAAAAAATGCGACCAAAAGCAGGGCAGTGACAATCATCAGGGGGGCGTCAGTCTTGATCAACTGGATTTTCACTTTCAGCGGACGGATTAGAGCTGCCAGTCCGAGTATTAATGCAATGTTGAAAATATTGGAACCGATGATGTTTCCGATGGAAATATCACCAATCCCAATCAGCGTTGCCCGTACACTCACAATCAGCTCCGGGAAGCTGGTCCCGTAAGCGACTATTGTGAGACCGATCAATAGGGGTGATACACCCAAACGCATCGCCAGCGAGGCACTGCCGCGTACTAATGCCTCCGCTCCAAAAAATACGAGTAGTAGCCCAAGCAAAATTAATAACACAATGACTAACATAATATTTTACTTTCCCTGATTTAAACGCGTTTTACAGCCCGGACAATAAAATAGATGGTTTTGAGGTTTAAATTTGTAAAGCTTCAAGACGTTGCCGCCATTCGGGACTAATTGCCATGGCTTTCCCGCTCTGGAGGTCGACGAAAGCGAAGGTCACTTCGGCGTCAACCACTAAAGTGGCGGATTCAGATAAATAAATCTCATGCCGGAAAGTGGCGCTTTTAGTGCCAATGCGAATAATACGGGAGCGGATTTCCAGGGTGTCACCCAAACGGGCGTAGCTCCGGTAATTAATATTGGTATTGACCACGACGAATCCGAATCCCTGATCATGCGTTTGCGGATAATCGAAGTATTTTTCCTTGATGTTCCAGCGCGCTTCTTCCAGGAATTCAAGATAGCGGGTGTTGTTCACATGCCCGTATAAGTCAAGGTGATAACCGTGAACTTTAATCAATGTTTTTTCGATCATATTCTGATGCCTT
>CAZPQN010000014.1:20101-23596 GCA_964588795.1 uncultured bacterium
GGTTCAGCGCAGGATGACTACTTTCCAGGCCGGAGAATAGAGAAGCGATTTGCCGCTCTGTTGCTCTATTCTGCAGAAATAAATCCCGCTGGGCAAATTTCCCGCAGAAAGGTTGATAGTTTGCCGCCCGAGATGCTGGAAACCTGAATCCAGCGATTGCACTTCCTGCCCCCGCAGGTTGTAGACCCTGACTCTTATCAGACCGGCACTGAACAGTTGATAGCTCAAATTAGTCCACGCGTTATATGGATTAGGGTAATTACCCTGAATGATTGGAAATTCAGGACTATTGGCCAGCTGTGAAGATGCGCTTTCGACTGCAGTGACAACCACATCCGGGGACAGTTTGCGGTTCAACAGAAGCATGATGGCATCAGCGATGACCCACTTCCCAGCCGGCACTCCGGTATTTTCTACTTTCAGAATCCGATAATTGCCGGCAGTCAGATAGACGGATGTTAAAATCTGCCAACCGGCGGCAAGCGGGTCAGTCTGCGTAAGATTAACGACAACAGAATCACCTGCGGAGTCATAAATGGTGTACCTGACCGCTGAAGCGGCGTATTTGCTATTGACGATATAGGTAAAAACGTCAAACCAGCCCTCATAGGGTATGGAACATGAATAAGTCACAGATGCATAGCTTTGGCTGTCTTTATTGATGAGAATGCCAGGTTCAAAACCATATAGCGGACTGCTATTTATTTCCCAGTTTCCGCTGATAGTGACGCGTGGATCGGTCTCATTGACGATAATTCCTTTCGGGCGCCACACCCGACCGTTTCGGAAGGGATTGAGGGCCGGTGCGGCATAATAGGTTGCCTTCAGAGTGTCCGCTAACAGGTTGTTGTTTTTACGCAAACCCTCGTAGAAGAAAAATGCTTCCCCGTTGACCTGCCGTTGACGATTATCACGCAGGCACTTTAATAAAAAATCAGGCGCAATGACGTAAGGTAGATTGTCCGGTCCATGTTCGATATTCATTAAGATGCCAGCGAAAAAAATTGTGCGTCTATCGATGGGATGGTAAGCCAGTGAATTTTCCAGCGCGGTGAGATAACCGGCATAATCGTAACGATATAACTGAGGAATGAAACTGTCCACGATGTTGCTATCAACCCAAGTGCGTGAATCCTGTAGATATTCCTCAAACCCCCATGGATACACACTCGGACTTGATGATACTTCCAAATCAGCACTACGGACTTTAATCGAGTCACGCACGCTTTGGAACCATTTGGTGAGTTGGAATGCGCGCCAGCGCTTCCAGTCAACGTCCCGGTAGTTGACCGGCGGATCTGCGCCAGCTCGTTCGGCGCGGTAGATGTTCCTGGTAATTTCATCGTAGCCGCCTTCAATAGGCATAGCTGGTATCCGATCCGAGAGCTCGATGCCGTCTATATCATATCGGTCGCAGGCTTCCAGAATCAATGCCCGCATAAAATCCTGCACTTCCGGATTAATCGCCGACATCCAATCGAATCCATTTTTTACAGTCAGCTGTCCATCACTATTCTGCAGTGCCCAGTGCGGGTAACGGGCAAGGATATGCCCCCCGTTCTGGGAATAGGAAGTTGAAAAACCCATCTCGAACCAGGGCATGACTTCGATACCGACCCGGTGAGCTTCGATTATCACCCGCTGAAGCGGATCGCGGCTGGAATTGCCGATAGGACCGATGCTGAAACCGAAATAGTCATTCATCACCGCGCTGGGGAAAAGCGTGTAATTTCCATTGTAGCCATTACTGTTCCAGACGACGGTCAGGACGACATTGACGTGATGAGCTGCTAAGAAATCCATGGCTTCGGCGATACTTTTATCCGAGAACATGACCTGACTGTCCACATTGGTGAGTTTTACTGCTCGGAATTCAGTCACCATCTGGGCAAAGGAAGGACACCTGATCAGGCTAAAATATAAACTCAGCGCCAGAATCGGGCGCAAAGCGGTGGGTTTTCTTCTATCCTGTAGCAGCCTACTACTCATTGACCTTAAAAGAACTTAACCGCACTTGTTAGCACTTAATGGTACTTGTCATCAGGTTCGCCAGTACCATTTCTTTTTCGTACAATACGCCACACCAAGCGCCAGCAATAAAGTGTAAATAGCCGCCCGCAGTGCCCCTAACCACGGGGCGTGAGTGTAACGGATAAACAATTCATGTAAGGTTGTCAGGCTTAATATGGGCATGATGAAATTGGCCATGGCGGAATAGGCCAGCATGGGATTTTGGCCGTTGAGAATAAAGAGCCTGAGCCAGGGTTTGCGATAAATATCAATGATTATCGCAAAAGCGATTACGAGAAAGATCGCCAGCCCGTCGGTAATGAAGTAATAGCTTAGAGTAGGATGATCCTTTTTAATGCCACCTTCGAAAGGCTCGAACAGCAAACCTAAAACCAACCAGTAGGCACCCCAGATAAAAAGGGTGCGCAGGAATTTTTCGGCAGTCGTAGCGCCTTTCGTCAAAATCAATCCGGTCAGTCCGAGTAGGGTCAGTGAAAGTAGCGCGGTTTCCGTCACAAGACGCAGTTTGAGACCAACTAACATTATCGGCGTGAATAGCAACATCAGAGTCGTTAATAAAATCATTCGATCCTGGAAATGACGGTCTTCGGTCAAAGAATTGTCCGGTTTCCAGAGATCACGTTTCAGGAACATCTCCCCGACAATTGTTCCGGGAATTACGATGAACAAATACTGGCAATAGTAGAGTTTGTACAGCCAGGAGATCGGGGACCAATTCCAGATGGTCTGTACCCATCCCACAACGGGGTACGAAAGCCGAAGTGCCATCAGCAAGCCTAAGACACTTAGACGGAGAACGAGATTTTCACGGGTAAATAACCAGATTAGCGCACCGAAGAAATAGGTATTGGTCAGTACAATCAGGATTATGTTACTGCGATAAAGTGAAAAACCACTTCCGTCGGGATAACGTAAAAAGATCAATAAAAGTAGCGCACCTGCCCAACCCGCGAGTTTGATGATCCGCCGCAAATTTTGCCCCCAACTGTCCGGCGGACGCAGGAAAATGACGAACATGACGGCAAAACCCAGCAGACCGAGAGCCCAGGTCAGTCGATTTGTTTCGGGGTTGATGACCCAGGGACTAAAAGCACGATGAATCAGGGCAAAAAAACCCAATAGTAAAGTACGTTCGAATATCTGCAGAGCGACCACTGGTCGGGAGGCGCCTTTTTCCAGACGTTTATTTAATGCCAGCGGAATCGCCGCGCCCAGAGCGAACAGAAAGAATGGAAAAACCAAATCTACCCAGGTAATTCCCGGCAAATTTGGATCGAATTTGTGTAAAGGCGGCGGCACCTGAGCATGATACATCCAGGCCGGTAATACTCCATAGGGTACGACTCCGGATAAGACCATCGTCAAGATGGCAAATCCGCGTAAGGCATCTAAGCTCAGCGCCCGCGGCTGGCTATTTTCTGGCATTGCAGTACTCCTTTGAAAAAATAAGGTCAAGGTCAAGGT